>JAYOKZ010000134.1:0-1545 GCA_038120095.1 Gemmatimonadales bacterium | reverse complement strand
GAGGGGCGTCGTCTCGCCCGACTGGTCCGAGCAACCCGTCATCACGGTCGCGATCAGGACCAGCGAAGACACGAGCGTGCGGCGAACCCGGACACGACGTCGGGCGCACCGTCCCCTTCTCTTCTCCAGGGGGAGGCCCGGGCAGCGTGCCGACGACCTGCAGGGCGGGGAGCAATTCATCCGCCGGGCGCGCACTACAGCCCCTCGCTCCACGCTGAAACGATACCCGCAAAGCGTGCGCCAGACATGGCCTGAACCAGGGGCTCGTACAGCGGTGAGGTCATCATGATCAGGGATCCGTTCACGCTCATCTGTCTGTCACGCACCGTGACGGTCGCGTTCACGTCGTCGATGCCCCGAGGGACGGCGAACACATCGTCGAACAAGATATCGAGCCGGCACGCCGCGCCATGGGGCTTCATGTGATTCCTATCTCCGGTGAATGCGGGCATTAGCATGGGGACTCGGTACCCGTTCAGGCCAGTGGTCGGATGGAAGGAGGGTGCCTGGTCAGCAGGGACTCGCCAGGGTGCAGGGTTCAGTGGACCGAGGCTCCCCATCGACAGCACAGGCCTCGGCAGCCCGGCCCATTTGCAGGTGGTGATCATGCAGAGAGGCGGAGCCCAGGCTCAGGGCGGAGTCCGGCATGTTCTATGAAGGGAGCTGGCATGCTGCTGAACCCTGATGCACCTTCGCCGAGTCGCATCACGAGACACTGGACCCGATCCCCCCATTTGAGGTTCCGATGAGTACGACACGGGAATCACTCTGGATGCGTGGAGGCGTAGAGTTCCTCGCTGTACTCCTCGGGATCTCCGGGTCATTGCTCATCGACGAGTGGCGGGAAGATCGACGTCAGCACCAGGAACAGCTCACGATCCTCGAGTCGGTCTATGAAGACATCCTTCAGACCGAGCAGTTCATTACGGAAGCGCGGATGCCCGCCTTTCAGGCCGACAGTGCCTGGATGGACTTCTTCTCGACCCGGTGGGAAGACCTCGACGTCGACTCCGTCGCGCGAGCTCTGAGTCGTTTCGGCACCAACGCGAGCTTTCACAACACGTTTCTGGACTTCCGAGAATTCCACCCCCCGATCTCAGGCATGGAGCTCATCATGCAGGACGGGTCGTTGAAGGAGATTCGCAACCCTCAGATACGGCGACTGATCAACCGGCTGATCAAGACGGATCTGCAGTTCGTTCTCGAGAACGTCCAGACAGAAATCGATATGCAGATCGCATTTCGGCAGACCCTCGTCGATCAGGATGACCCGGTTCTCGCTCGGGTTCTCTCTGTGTCACAGTCAGCCCTTCAGAGAGGCTTCGATGGCGACGAGTCGGAGTTGGGCCGCCAGGCTGAGGAGCTCCAGTACGTACTCTCGAAGAACTACGTGAGAACGTATCTGAACCTCAAGAACCGGAACCGCTACTTCATCATGATCTTCATTCGCCAGTTCCGGGATACCCTGGCCGAGCTCAAGGAGGTGGTCGAGCAGGAACTGGAGGAGGGCGGCCGTGGGACGGGAGCCGTAAGCTCATGAACCGC
>JAYOKZ010000133.1:0-1633 GCA_038120095.1 Gemmatimonadales bacterium | reverse complement strand
CCGGGGCAAAGTCGCCGAGATGGCGACGGGCGAGGGGAAGACCCTCGTCGCCACGATGCCGCTGTACCTGAACGCGCTCGCAGGTCGGGGCTCCCACCTGGTCACCGTGAACTCCTATCTCGCCCAGCGCGACGCGGAGTGGATGGGGACGGTCTTCGAGTTCCTTGGACTCACCGTCGATGTGATCGATCTCTACGATCCAGGCTCTCCCGAGCGACAGGCCGCGTATGGGGCGGATATCACATACGGCACGAACAACGAATTCGGGTTCGACTATCTGCGCGACAACATGGTCCATCAGCTCGCGCAAAAAGTGCAGCGCGAGTACGCGTACGCGATCATCGACGAAATCGACTCGATTCTGATCGATGAGGCCCGGACCCCGCTGATCATTTCTGGCCCCGTAGGCCGCGATACCTCGACACCGTTCAAGCAGTTCAATCCGCTCGTGGCGTCGTTGTTCAAGAAGCAGAATCGCCTGACGACGCAGATGGTGGCGGAGGCTGAGGCCCACCTGGAGGCCGGCGAGGAGTTCGAGGCCGGTGAAAAGCTCCTCGCCGTAAAGCGGGGCTCGCCGCGTCACCGAAAGCTGATGAAGCTCTTCGCGGACGATCCGGCGCTCCAGACGCTCGTGAACCGCGTCGAGGCCGACTACATGCGGGAAAAGCGTCTCTTCGAGGTCGACGAGATGCTGTACTTCGCGATGGATGAGAAGGGGCACAATACGCACCTCTCTGACCGGGGACTGGACGAATTGTCCCCGAATGATCCGGAGGCGTTCACGATTCCGGACCTCTCGGCCGCGATGGGTGAGATCGAGGAGTCCGAGGCCCTTTCGGTCGATGAGAAGCGGGAGCGGATCGAACAGCTCGAGGCCGAGTACGCGGGCAAGAGCCAGAAGATGCACGTCATCCATCAGCTCCTGAAGGCGTACACGCTCTTTCACAAAGACGAGCGGTACATCATCGGTGAAGACGGGCAGATCGTCATCGTCGACGAGTTTACGGGCCGTCAGATGGCGGGGCGCCGGTGGAGCGACGGGCTCCACCAGGCCGTGGAGGCGAAGGAGGGGGTCGAGATCCGGGGCGAGACGCAGACGCTCGCAACGATCACGATCCAGAACTACTTCCGGATGTACGACAAGCTCGCGGGGATGACGGGTACCGCGGAGACGGAAGAGGGTGAGTTCCATCAGATTTACGGACTCGACGTTCTGGTCATTCCGACGAACCGTCCCATCGCTCGTGACGACCGCGACGATCTGATCTTCCGCACGAAGCGCGAGAAGTATGTCGCGATCATGGATGAGATCGAGCGGCTGGTGCGGTTGGATCTCCCCGTGCTCGTCGGAACGACGAACGTCGACGTCTCGGAGACGCTGTCGCGGATGCTCAAGCGCCGCGGCATCAAGCACCAGGTGCTGAATGCGAAGCACCACAAGTCCGAGTCCGAGATCGTCCGGGACGCCGGTCAGCCGGGCGCGGTGACGGTCGCGACCAACATGGCTGGACGTGGAACCGACATTAAGCTCCACGAGAGCGTGAAAGAGGCTCGAACGCTCGCCTGGGTTCGGGAGCGGGGCATCGATCTCGATGACGTCCTCCCTGTCGATCCCGTGCGTTCGGAGAAGCTG
>JAYOKZ010000132.1:1193-1675 GCA_038120095.1 Gemmatimonadales bacterium | reverse complement strand
TCATAGCCCTTATCGAGCAGAAACTCGGCGAGGTACGAACCATCTTGCCCGGTGATACCCGTGATGAGCGCTGTCTTCAACGTGTTTTCGCTCCCGTGAGAGGGTCGTGATCTGGTGGAGAGACCCTGCGGTACGTTATCGCTCGGCCGCCTAACGCGCAGCCTCAACACCTTAATACATCTGGCGCGAACCGCGGACCGCTGGTTTTTAGGGTCAGAGGGGAATACAGGCGCTAGAATTTCCTTGGAATCGCCGGTGGGTAACGTGAAGTTTGTTCGACGGCTCGTGCTGCAGGCGATCGAATGATTTGACCGTGCTCAGGAGCCGATCGAACCCTCCCTCGGAGCGTCACAGTTTGAGACACCCTGGCACACCGCGCGACCCAAAAGTCTCCGAGTCGGGAGAGACGACCACCGTTATCGCGTGGCCACGATTCCTCGGCCCCGAGCTCGATTCATGGTTCGAACCGTTCGGTAGTGTTC
>JAYOKZ010000132.1:0-1183 GCA_038120095.1 Gemmatimonadales bacterium | reverse complement strand
ACCTCGACGCTTCCGTTGATCCCGATCGAGAACGTGCTGCGGAGGAACTTGCCGCCTCGTTCGAGCGTTCGTGCGCACAGGAGATTGGACTGGATGCAACTATCCTGCAGGGCCCGCTTCTGCCCGAGCAATGGGACGTTTTGTCGAAGACCATTGCCGCACAGGCCGTGTCGCCCGCGGAGAGCCGTTACCTGGAAGACCTTCCTGTGCCGATCATCCGGGATGGCGCCGGCTTCAGAGCTTTGATGGCCGGTAGGGGCCACGCCGAATCGCCGGGTCTCGCCCAACACGGGGCCAGTGAACGACATGTGTCAGACGCGATGAGCCCGAAGGGCGAGGAACCTGACGCTACGCCTGCAGTCGCGTTCGAAAACCGTCACTCCAGTGATGCGCGGATGTCACCGCGTCAGCAGTTGCCCGTGTCCCGGGTGGTCATCATGGATCCGGGACTTTTTTCGACCGAGGGCCACCACTTCAACTCAGATCACGCATACCTGGACGAATTGAAACGGCTGCACTTGGAAAGCCTCCTGATATTCCACAAGGATGCCTCACCCGAGGTTCGAGGCCTCGGAGGTCGTCCGTATTTTTCGGTCTCCGGTTACGCGACGCGGGATCATGTCGACCGCGCGAGCGAGCTTGAGGATCTGGTGATCTCGAACGCGGTCTTCTTCAATCAGCTTCGCAAGCTCAAGCCGCTTCTGGACTTGCGCCCCTCCGACATGGTTTTCTTTCCCGGGGTGACGGCCCACCTCGTTTTGGCGATATCTCAGTTCATTGCGACGTTCAGCCCTCCGAAGACCCCTAAATTTGCCCTGTGCTTCCTGGTTCAAATGGACTGGCACTCCACCGGCCGGGTCTCGCATGTAGGGCGAACCTTTTATGAATCTGCTTTGGGTTTTCTTCCGGATGAGATGACCTCATCGATCGTAGCGACTTGTGAGACTGAAGACCTCGCTCGCGAGTACGAGCCTCTTCTGGACACACAGCCGCTGGTTGCCCCGATTCCGACGCTTCAGGGTCGCATTTGGGCGCAGCAACAGACGGAGCCTGGGGGCTCGCCGACGCTCTCGTTCCTCGGCTGGGGAAAGCGTGAAAAAGGAGTGCATCTCATGCCGGAGGTCGTGGACCTGGTCTCGGCAAAGCGGCCTGATCTTAAGTTCATCGTCCACCTTCTTGGCCC
>JAYOKZ010000131.1:0-1726 GCA_038120095.1 Gemmatimonadales bacterium | reverse complement strand
GAAGGGCTTCGGGGTCATCGTCGAACTCCGCCAGGGTGTGTGGCTCGATATCGAGATGCAGGCCCGCATTGTCGAGGTCCAACTCCCGCACCCGGGACGCGATGCCGTCCCGCCCCTCGGCCGAAAGCCATGCGTTCGTGCTCAGCAGCAACTCGACGTCGATTCCCGCTGCCGCGGCGGACTCCCGGAGCCGGGCCAGCTTGTCCCCGTTCGCACCGCGCCCTGCCGACACCGTGAGCCTGGAAAAGCCCTTCGCCCTCGACACTTCGATCAGGTAGTCATTCGCGAACTGGTTGAACGCATCGGACCATAGGTAGAGGGTACGCTGCCCCGGACGACCGCGATATCGGGTGTCCGGCAGGTCGAGCGGGAGGAGCAGAGAGGAATCAAACCGCACTTCGGACGCCGAGAAGACGTCCTGCGCCGCAGCGTACAGATCACTCAGGGAAGCCGCCCGGGCCAACGCGGCGTTGTGCAGGTCCGTGAGTCCGTCGAGAGCAAGGGAAAGAGCCGTTCGTTCCGGGGTGGCCCGCCAGAACGCGACCGAGCGCCGAACGCGTTCGTGGCTCTCCAGGTACGCGTAGTGGGTCCGGATCGATGCAGTCAGCCGCTCCCGGAAACGCGCGTAGGCGACACGGGTCGCCACGGCCCGCGAGTCGTCCGCCGACAGCGTCCGGCGACGCATCGCCTCGATTTCGGACTCCACGCCGGCGTCGGGATCCTGCAGCAGGGGCATCCGAAAGATCAACCCGCCCGTGAAGCCCCGACGATCGGGGCCGGCGGTCTGCGAACGAATGCCGTATCGCATGAAGAGCCGCAAGCGCGTGTTCGAATCGGCCTCTCTCTGCAGTCTTATCTCGCGCTCGCGAAGCTCGGCCAACCCACCCCGGGGCCCCGGGCCGACCAGCCGCGACTCGAGCTCGGCGATATCCACGTCGATGACAGGGGGAAACCACCCCAGAGCCTCGGGTGTCCCCATCGCGAATCGTCCGAGTGCATCGAGAGCATCGAGTTCCGAAGCAGCTCGAGCGCCCTCCTGCTCGGCTGCGTGGACGGCCTCGAGCGTCGCCCACCCGGACAGGTAGGCGTGACGATACGCGTCGGAGAGAAGCGCCATCGCGTCGAGCTTGCGCGCCAGCAGCCCGGTCAGGAGTGGAGCGAAGGACACCTCGCCCGCGAGAGAACGACAGCGATTCTCCGCGAGGAGGTCATCGACTTCCGCCTCGAGTGCTGCCGTCTCGGCGCGCAGTTGAAAGAGCTCGGATGTCCGACGGTTGTCGAACAGTCCGGACTGCAGAACCTCCCAGGACAGACCGACGTAGGCTCCGGGTACCGACTGGTCCACCGCATCGTCACCGAAGTCCCCCCGAAGTCCAGCCTCGACACCGAGGCCGACATCGCGCCGCCACGCGGCCGAACGGGCGCGAAAAAGCTCAACTTCCGCGGCTGCAGCCGAGAGCTGCTCGCAAACTGCGTCGTCAGGCGTGTCGAGCGACGGTAGCGGACCCTCCATCGTGCGGAGCCCCTGCATGGTCTCTTCGACGAGGGTCCACACTGCCGTACCGGGAGTCTCGGCATCCTGGGCCGAGCCCGGGCTCGCCACAAACACGGCAGCCGACGTCACAAGCGCCGGTACCACGTTTGAAGCCGAACGGATCCGGAGCCTTGGGATCAACGTTTTGTCGATGGGGCTGAGTGTGGGATCGGACATCAGGAAACCTAGTCC
>JAYOKZ010000130.1:0-1737 GCA_038120095.1 Gemmatimonadales bacterium | reverse complement strand
GGTGATCTCCACCCCCACATCGAAGAGCTTGAGCGTTCCTGACGCTCCGGCTGCCTCGGCGTTTCGTAGCGCGTCACCGATCTGCGTCCTCAAACCACGCAGCACGCTGTCCCCTGCAAGCGCGGAACGAGCTGCCCCCTCCTGGCCGATGCCCTTGCTCACGTAGCCAAAAAATCCATTCACGGCATCGACGAGACCCTTCACGGCCTCTTCTGCCAAGTCTGTGTCCCTCGACACCTCCACGGAGAGTGTCTTGCTCGCATCCGCAGAGACGGCCGTGAAGGTCACACCGTCCACGGCATCATCGATCGCGTTCGAGGAACTCGTGACCAGCACGCCGTCGATCTCGACGAGGGCGTCCTGACCCGTGGAAACCATCCGGTCCCGCCCCTGGGTCGTAGCGGAGAAGCTTCCGAAATCCAGGATGCCTCCACCCTCGTTTCCGGCGAACGCGTCAAGGGAGAGCAGAGAGACACCCGGCGTGCCCGAGGTGACCGTCAGCCGACCATCGGTGATCGACGCGGTTGCGGACCCATCAAACCCCTGAGCCCCATTGAGTAGATCGAGCACATCCTGCAGGTCCTCGCCACCGACGAGAGTCATGGCGAAGGAAAAGGCCGAGCCATCGTCTTTCGTGCCTTCGAACTGAATCGTGTCGCCCGCGTTGACTCCGGCTGAGGAAGCGCCGTTGAAGAGACCCGAGACCAGTGTGCTCGCGTCGGCTGGAGTGCCACCGGCATCCGAGGCCAGGACGCCACCCTGGACGACCTGCGATACGCTCGAGGTATCGGCTTGGAGTACGCCGAGGGCTGCAAGTACGCCATCGTCGTCCGACGCCGAGGCTGTACCCGTGATCGAGAGCCGGTACTGACCGGTCGTCACTTCCTCGACCGCGGCAAAGGCAGAGGACGAGGCGAGACCCGCCGCGATATTGAAATTGTCCCGGATATCTTCGAGTGAGTCAGTCGCAAGATCGACGGCGAACGAGACGCCGGCGAGCGTCACCGTCCCCGAGGGTGTTCCAGCGCTGAAGCCGAGGAGGGTCCCGACCTCGGTCGATGAAGACGAGAGTTCGTCCGACGCGAATCCGCCTCCCGTTCGGGTCTTGAGCGAATCGTAACTGCCGACCAGACCGAGAGAGGCCATGACGCCGTCAACGTCCGCGTACCCCAATCCCTCTTCGCCCGTTGCGTCGGCGGACACGATCAGACGGTACGCCCCTTCGGAACCAACGATCGTGGCGCTGACACCCGTCGCGTCCTCACCCGTGTTCGCCTGGTTAATCGCACTCGCGATCGAAACCAGTGAATCCGCGGCGGAGACCTCGACGACTGATCCGCCAAATGCGATCTGGCCGGAGATGCCAAGCGCATCAGACCTGGACGAGATCTGAGACGAGCTCAGGGCTTCGCGGTCAGCGACCTGAAGGACACGCACTGAGTAACTGCCCTCATTCGCACTCGAGTTGGCGGACACCGAGAGGTTGTCCGCGTAGTCGCCCAAGACTTCGGCGGTGAAGGCATCAAGCCCGGACCCTTCCGAAAGTGCCTCGCTGGCCGACTCGATCGCCTCGAGAAGATCGCGGACCTCTTCCCAGCCTGCCTTGTCGGCTTTTTGATCCGAAATCGATCGCCGCAAGTAATTGAGGCGTGAGTCCTCGATCTTGATGATCTGATCCACGACCTCCCGGAAATCGATTCCGGTGGCCAGACCGCTTACGGTGGCGAGAGGTTCCAT
>JAYOKZ010000129.1:0-1743 GCA_038120095.1 Gemmatimonadales bacterium | reverse complement strand
CCGACGAGGCGGATGAGGCGCTGACGTGGTTTCGTCAGGTCCTCGAGTGGCAACAGGACACAGCCGAGCCGGAGGAGTTCATGGAATTCCTCCGGATGGATCTCTTTCGAGGGGAGATCTTCGTGTTCACTCCCGAAGGAGACGTGAAGGCGCTTCCAACGGGGGCGACCCCGATCGACTTCGCATACGCGGTTCACACGGAAATCGGGCAACGCTGCGCGGGCGCAAAGGTGAATGGGCGCATCGCACCACTGTCCCGGGAACTGAAGAACGGAGATGCGATCGAGATCCTCACCAATTCAAAGCAGCGACCAAGCCGGGACTGGCTAGCCTTTGTGAAAACGTCGCGGGCCCGTCAGAGCATCCGGCAATGGATCCGAAAGGAGGAGTTCGACTCTGCTCACAAGCTCGGAAAAGACCTGCTGGATCGAGAGCTCAAGAAGGCCCGGCTGACGTTGCCTTCGGATCCGCACACGCGACTCGAGGGCGCGATCGCCCTTGGGTACCCGGATGTGGACCACGTGTACGCAGGCCTGGGCCGCGGCGACATTGGGCCTACGGCCGTCATAAAGCAGTTCCATTCCGAGCATGATCCATCTGAGGTGGCAACGCGTGAGCCGTCGGCCCTCTCCAAGCTTGCCGCCCGCCTCCGGATTTCCGGCCGTGGTGTTCGGATCCAGGGGATGGACAACCTCATGGTCCGATACTCACGGTGTTGCCAGCCGGTCCCCGGTGATCCAGTGATCGGTTATGTGACGCGCGGCCGCGGTGTATCGATCCACCGACAGGACTGTCCAAACGTCCTCGCTCTTTCGCGCGATCCGGAACGGCGTATCGAGATCGAGTGGGCTGCCGAGAAAGGCGATCGCTTCTTCGTGAAGCTCTTCATGCGCGGCACGGATCGTCGCGGGTTACTATCCGACGTCGCCAAGGCGATCACGGACACTGGGACGGACATTTCGCATGCCGACATGAGGACCACGCAGGGCGGTATGACCGGAGAGTTCGTGGTCGAGGTGCGTGACCTGGCCCACCTCGAGAAGGTCCGGCGTTCGATCGGTCGGGTAAAGGGAGTCCTAGATGTGGAACGCAGAGAGCACTTCGACGAAGAAGACCTTGGCTGGGCCTGACGCGTGACCCCGCAGTGGTGGCGGAACGCCACGTATCGATGAGTCTGTGCTGGACGAGGGGCTGGACATCATGACCGCCTTCGATCTCGTCTCTCCTCACCAGCCTGCCGGCGACCAGCCCAGCGCCATCGAAGAGCTTACGACCGGCCTGCGTCGGGGGGATGAACATCAGGTTCTTCTCGGTGCGACCGGGACCGGCAAGACGTTCACGATGGCGCACGTCATCGCGAACTACGGCCGGCCGACGCTCGTCATGTCGCACAACAAGACGTTGGCCGCGCAGCTCTACGGCGAGCTGAAGTCACTCTTCCCGCACAACGCAGTCGAATACTTCATCTCCTATTACGACTACTACCAGCCCGAGGCGTACGTCGCGGCGACGGACACGTACATCGAGAAGGACGCCTCGATCAACGAGGACATCGAGCGGCTGAGGCTTCGGGCCACGTCGTCGCTGATGGAGCGCGAGGACGTGATCGTGGTGGCGTCGGTGTCGTGCATCTTCGGCCTCGGGAATCCGCTCGACTATCGTAGCCTGATGCTGCATCTGTCGATGGGCGAGGAGCGCCCACGGAAAGAGATCCTCCGGGGACTCGTCGACATCCAGTACAAG
>JAYOKZ010000128.1:0-1747 GCA_038120095.1 Gemmatimonadales bacterium | reverse complement strand
GTACGGCAATGCAGGTCAGCCAGAGAATCAGAAGCACGCGATTGGTGTGTGAGGAGGAGCGGGTCGAAACGGACCGCAGCGCCCGGCGGGGTCGTCGGAGATTGCCGCCTCCGTACGATGATTCAAACTGTCTGCCCCGCCAACCGCCGGGGCGACGCGTGGATTCCGTCTGCCACCCTCCAGACCGTCGAGCCGCGGTTTGCCAAACCCTCGTCGAAGTCGGCCATCCAACGTCGTAGGAAAAAAGCTGACATGACGATCAGCTTCGAGTCCAGGGTGCGACTCACAATGCGCTCCTACCTTTAGTTGTTGGTAGTTGAAGTTTCATGTATTGGCTCAATCCTGAGGCCTTGGCTGCTTTATGTTGACTCGCAAGGGTCTTTGGACCTGGCGTTCGGGCGGGATCCCGGCAGGTTTGCTCTTGATCGGCAGTGTGGCGATGGCGCCCGCCGCGCATGGTCAAGCTCCTCGGACTGTCGTAAATGGCCACGGGTTCGTGGAGCAGACGGTTCGGATGAGCCCTGAAGGGGCTGACCAGTTTTTCGCCCTGGGTGAGCACTCACTGTTCCTGACCTCGGCCTTCAGTGGACGTGGTTCGTTCCTCGGGGAGTTCGCGATCCGACCGAACGGCAGTTCTCCGAGTGGTTTTGTTGCCAGCGTCGAGCGGGCTCTGGTTCGGTGGCGCCTGGATGACGCGAACACGTTCGTGCTTGGTAAGGTCCACACGCCCGTGAATTACTGGAATGACGCCTATCACCACGGGCGTATCTTCTTCCCGACGATTGATCGCCCGTTGAGCTTTTCGGCGCTGGTTCCGATTCACACTCTTGGGGTGCAGCTCCGAGGCCAGAACATTGGATCTGGGCGATTCGGGTACGACGTCATGGCCGGGAACGGAATCGCGGCCTCGGAAACCTCTGCGGTCGGCGTGACTCCGGCGGTCATGGCGGGTGTGCACTTCAAGCCCCGGATGGGAATGTACGTTGGTGCGTCGATCTACTACGACCACATGGAGCAGAACGGGCATGGCTCCGGCAGTGGCCACGGAGCGGCAGCGATGTCAGGCGACATGTATCGGGGGGAGCTCGACTTCACGCTGGCCTCAATGTCCCTGGCCTTCTTCGGGGAGGACGTCGAGTTCCTCGCGGAGTTGTCGGGCAACGCGACCGTGACCGATTCACTGGGAACCGCTCACAATGGATCAGCATTCGTTTACGGCGGTGCTCGGGTTGCTCCACGGACGGTTGGGTACGCGTTGGTGGACTGGCTTCACCTCGATGATGAAGATCTCCACCTGGGTGCAGGGCATGCGGAACGCCAGGCCGTGGGCCTGCGATTCGACCTCGGTGCTGCAGCCGTCCTCAAGGGTCAGGCCGAACGGACCAAGGCCTTGCACGACCATCGCTCTGGGCATGCGGAACCGAGCTATGGTATCCGGATCCAACTGGCGTACACGTTTTGATCATGAGGATTCTCCTTCTGATCCTGACATTCACCGCCGTTGGGATTCCGACCGCCCTGAACGCTCAGGAAGAGGATCAGGGCGAGTGGGTCGTGATCGGCAATGGCGTGGGGTTCGAGGCTCTGACTTCTGACCAGGTCTCGTCCATATTCAGGGGGGAGCGAGCGATCTGGCCGTCTGGCCGCAACGTGATCGTCGTGATGCCCTCGCGAGATTCCGAGCTGTGGCCTTCGTTTGCTCGAACGTTCGGCAGATCGGGCCCGATCGCATTCGAACGCTACTGGT
>JAYOKZ010000127.1:260-1754 GCA_038120095.1 Gemmatimonadales bacterium | reverse complement strand
CACGGTGGCACGGGCGATGCGCTTCGCCTCGCCGGAGGGGCGCCTCCTGCACGGGCTGGCCGACGTTCAGCCCGGCGACCCCCGGCGCGTGGCCGCCCGTCGCGAGGCGGAGCTGTGTCTTCAGGTCGGCGACGTTGAGCAGTGCGGGGCCGGCGTTACACCGGGTCGAACGTGGGGGTTGCTCCTCTACCTCGAGGGGCCATCCGAGTCGTTCCGTCGTGCCCTCGATCTGCTCTGGCTCATGGTCCTCTTCAGCCCGATCGGCTTTTGGGCGTTTGGGCGCCGAGGCTGGTTCTGGGGCATGGCTATCGGCATCGCAGGAGGCGTCTTGGCTGTTGCGGTGACTCCGCTGGTCCTGCCTGGGGTCCTCGAACCGCTCGCGGGTCTGCTGGGTGTCACGCTGGGCGCCGCTGGCGCTGCAGCCGCTCGCTGGCTCAACACAGAGGCGGCTACCTCCGGTGAGCCGGCCTAAGCCTCGCGCTGCATCTTCTCGAATCGACCTCGGATCGGACCAAACGAGAAGCGCTGAAGCATCGCGTCCATGCGGGCCCACGTCCGCGTTCGGCCGAAAAACGTGCGGATCATCTGCAACCGAGGAGCGTCGACGTCCGGTACCCATTTGTCGAGCTCCCAGGGATGGATGTAGAACATCCCCGGCTGGCCGCGTCGGTCCGCTTGGCGAAGCCCGCGATAGACGAGGGCGGGCGGCAGGATGCGGAAATACGCTCCTCCCGAGGCGGGAAGGGTCCGGCCCATCAAGCGTGCAGTCGTCGAGGGAAACTCGGCGATCCGCCCGGTAGGACGATCGATCCAGTGCGGGTCGAGTGGGGCGGACGGATATCCGTACGTCGGGTGCTGCGTGATGGGGAAGAGGCTGGCATCGTAGCGATAACCCTCTTCCAGCAGGACGTCGAAGGCCCACTCGAGGCCCGGCACGATCGAGAAACTCGGTGCTCGGTACCCGATGACCTCCTGATCGGTAAGGCTTTCCAGTACCTCACGACTGCGTCGAACCGACTCGCGAAAACGCTCCGGACCCAGCCGCCCGACGAGTTCGTGCTCGTAGCCGTGCGACGCGATCTCATGACCGGCCGCGGCGCACCTTCGCACCATCTCCGGTTCCTGCTCCGCCAGCCACCCGAGGATGAAGAACGTCCCTTTGACCTCACGTTCGGCGAGAAAGTCGAGCATCCGATCCAGGACCTGGGGCGATCGGCGCTCCAGCCCCGACCACTCCGCGAAGGGGTAGTACGGAGCGAGGGCCGTCGGGTGGAAGTACTCCTCGACGTCTACCGTGAAGTGATGGGTCGTTTGAGTCAGTGTCACGTAGCGGTAGGAACAGTGAGTCGGAGTGTGCTAACGTGGAGGACCGTCGAGCGTGCGACGGGCGGGCAGCAGACACTCACATGTCGTCTTCGAAGGAATGTCCAGACCAACCTACATCCTCGGCATCTCTGCGTACTACCACGACAGCGCAGCCGCCCTGCTCAAGGA
>JAYOKZ010000127.1:0-250 GCA_038120095.1 Gemmatimonadales bacterium | reverse complement strand
TCGTGGCGGCCGGTCAGGAGGAGCGCTTCACGCGGATCAAGGGTGACGCCTCCTTTCCGAGTGAGGCGGTAGCGTTCTGTCTGGATCGAGCGGGAATCACGATCGAGGATGTCGACTATGTCGGTTTCTACGACAAGCCGCTGCTCAAGTTCGAGCGCATCCTCGAGACCTACCTGTCGATCGCTCCCGGTGGCTTCGGCTCGTTCCTCCAGGCGGGCCCTCTCTGGATCAAGGAGAAGCTGTTCCAGAG
>JAYOKZ010000126.1:0-1759 GCA_038120095.1 Gemmatimonadales bacterium | reverse complement strand
CTGCGAGTGACGTCGCTGCAGGACGCACACGGCTCCCGGCCTTCCCCTCCGGAACGGGGGGAGCCTCGAGGCCGCCGCGCGCGAGGAGGGCTCCACCCCCGCCACCCGTCCAACCCTTCCCGCGACCGAAGCTGAGCACGGTGTAGTGACCGGCCTGGCCCGCGGGTGTCCCCTGTCCGATCGATCCCAGCCCCTGAGCGGCATCCTCGATCAGGACCGCACCATGGTGTTCAGCGATCCTCCTCAAGTCGGACCAGGGGAGGGGATACCCGTAGAGATTTCCGGCCACGATCGTCCGCGCACCCTCGGCCACACACCTCTCGAGCGAGTCGAGATCCGGCGTGAGTGTGTGAGGATCGATGTCGTAGAACGCGATCCTCGTGTCCGCGCCCACCGCTGCGGAAACCAGATCGAAGCACGAGTAGGCCGGCATCGCCACACGCTCCCCCTCGCCGCACGCTGCGGAGATGGCCAGTTGGAGCGCCTGTGTGCCGCTTCCCGTCAGACGTGCATGCTCGGCGTGAAAGTGGTCGCCGAGAAGGCTGATGAGTCGGGCGTGGCTGGTGTTTCGTCGGGCGAACGCGGAAGAGACGATGGCGCCCAGGCTGACGGGCGAGTACACGGGTGGGAGGTGCCGGGCCACGGGGTCAGGGCAGCGAACGGCTGATGCGCGGCCCGATCATGTTGGCTACGCCGACAGGGAGTCTCTGCCACGCCCGCGTCGCCATGCGGAATTTCGCGCTGTCCGGATTTGGGGTCGCGACGACGTCGGATGGTGACCACTGGAGCCAGGGGAGCGGCACGTCGTCGCCGCCCCACTGCTTTTTGAAACGATGGGTTCCCGAATTCGGAGAGCATCGACCGAAGTTGAAGGTCGCGAAGCCGCGACGAACACACTCCTCCATCAGGCCCCAATACAGCAGCATGTTCGGAGCTTTTCTGGCGTGTTCGCGGGACGAACCCGCCCATGTGATCTCGAACTCGTTCTTCCATCCAAGGCCGCAGGCGGCGGCGACGGGTTCATCCGCGAGATACACCGCCGTGAAGATCACGTCGGGTCCGAACTCCGCGCGGATGGCTTCGAAGAAGCGGCGTGGGAGCACGGGCGTACCGAGGTCACGCATGGTGGTGGAGAAGATGTCGTAGAACGCATCCAGCTGCTCCGGACCGAATCGGACGTCCATCCCCTCCTTCATGGGTCGTCTGATCTGGCTTCGGACCTTGGCCTTGATCCCCTTCTCCCAGAGTTCCTCCGGGTCCGAAGGGAGTTGCTTGACGACCGTGAGCTTCCGGGCGTTGACGGACAGATCCGCGTCGTCCATGACGTACCGGGTGCGGAGTTCGAGCAGGTCGACGCCGAGCTTCTGTCCGATGTTCTGAGCCTGTGCGGCGAGGGCGCGTTGTGCTGTCGGGGTTCCGACAGGTCCGCCGTAATTCAGGAACGGCATGGACACGAGGTAGTCTCCGAAGAGCCGGCTCTTCACTCGAGTCAGTGGAAGTACGCCCTGAGGCTGCTCCGACTCGTCACGGGCGACCAGCCAGAACGTCTCGTGGCCGAGGGCCTCCTCGAAGACGGCTTTCCAGCTGTACCGGTGGCAGAACGTCGCTTCGGGATCCGTGAGCAGGGCATCCCACGCCGCCGCGTCGCCCTGGAAGGGCGTGACCTCGAGTTCGGAGTTCTTCGGCGCCATCGGTGGCTCTGCTGGCGGATCCGACGCGGGACTGGGCACGCGGTGCGTTCTCCCGTGAGGGGCGGACG
>JAYOKZ010000125.1:0-1799 GCA_038120095.1 Gemmatimonadales bacterium | reverse complement strand
CTGCTTCGGTAACCGTCTTCATCCACCCGGGGTCTCTGGGCGACATCCTTCAGGCGAAGGGTGCGCTTGTGACGGCCAGTAAGGACCTGAGACCGGGCAGGGTCGTCCTCGTGACAGATGCCTCGTTGAGGGGGTTCGCTGAGTCGTGGGGCATGTTTGACGACATCATCGGGTTTGACCCCGCGCACGCGTATCACGGCTCGGTCCGCACCCGCGTCAGAACCTTGATCGGTCTTGTTCGGGCGATCCGCTCGACGGCTCCGACTGCGGTGTGCGTGCTCAAACCTTCTCCGATTTATGGGTTTATAGCACTCATGTCCGGTGGAAGGACAGGGGGACTGACCCGAGGTATTGGACACTTGCCGATCGGTGCCAATCAAGGCGTCCGGGACCATGAGCATCGCGAAGACCGCTACCTGAGGGCTGTACGGACGGTCTGCGCGGCCGCGGCACCCGACCACGCCGACTATCTGTGGCCGTGGACCAACGGCCGTGGCCACTCCATGGTCGCGAGTGGAGGATATGTCGTCCTCGCGCCGGGTGGAGCTCGTAACGTTCGCGGGACGATGCCGGAGAGGAGGTGGCCTCCGATCGCCTACGCAATGGTGGGCCGGGCAGTCCTGCAAGCGTCTCCCACTCATGCTGATGCCGGTGAAGTTCAAACGCTTCAGGAAGGAATATGGGGTGCGGGCATTCACTTTGTTGGATGTCGGATGCGGGAATCACTCGCCCACCGTGACCAAGAAGTATTTTCCGGCGAGCCGTTACCATGGGCTCGATCACGCGGTCTACAATAACGACGATGCCGACTTGGCCGCGATGGACATGTTCTATGAAATTGACTTGGAAACGGGCGATCTGACCGAGGTGCCTGATGGGTTCTTCGACGTCATCCTGTTCGTACATGTAATCGAGCATCTGTCGAATGGACTCGAAGTCTTGAGTCGGCTAAGTGGAAAGCTGAAGCCGGGTGGCAAGCTCTACGCCGAGTTCCCCAGCATCGCCTCGCTCGGGTTACCCTCCGCCGAGGGCACCCTCCATTTCTGTGACGACCCAACGCACGTGAGGCTGTACGGGCTTCGTGACGTAGCGAATACCCTGCTTGAGAACGATATGACGATCCTGAAAGCCGGCCGCCGCAGGGACATGCCGCGCGTCCTACTCTACCCACTCGTTGTCGTCCGGAACCTGCTTCGAAGGCTGCGCGGCCGGAAGATCCACTCGAAGGGTATGTGGGACTTTCACGGTTTTGCCGACTTCGTTTATGCTCAGCGGACGGAGCACCGTCGCCCAGGCCATCGCTAGGAACGGGGCTGGGGCTGCCATTAAGCCGCCAGACAAATGCGCGTCTCGCCTCGGGACGCCTCCCGTGACGCTCGACCGTCCGCCCCATGAGAGCTGGACAAAGCCACAGTGCCGGGCGCCCCTGGATTGTTCGTGCGGGGCGGAATGGGGGGTGTGCCGCGAGCTGAAATCGTTGGCCCCACTCAGTCGTCGGTGCTCGGACGCCGACGGCTTCGTTTCGTCTCGCTCCGGTGTTTCTTGGCGGCTCGCCGCTTCTCCTTTTCTCTCGCCGGAACTCGGGTGGCGATTCGTGGGGCGGCTCGCTCCTGAAGCTCTCGAAGCCGCTTCCGGAGGCGCCTGATGGCCAGCCGGCGGTTCCTCCATTGGCTACGAGACTCCCTGACCGTCACCCTCGCACCGGTGGGAATGTGGACGAGACGCACGCCTGATTCTGTCCGGTTCTGGTGCTGACCCCCTGCGCCTCCAGACCCGAACGTCTCCACACGACACTCCGC
>JAYOKZ010000124.1:0-1834 GCA_038120095.1 Gemmatimonadales bacterium | reverse complement strand
CAGAGCGGAGGGGGTGGGATTCGAACCCACGAGGGCTTTCGCCCGCCGGTTTTCAAGACCGGTGCATTGAACCGCTCTGCCACCCCTCCCAAAAAGCTTCCGGGAGCCCGCCGGCCCCCGCAACTCTCTGTATCGAAAAGGTCGCACAACTTGCGGTGACCTCAATGCTTGCAGGCCTCTGGTCCAATCTGGCGATGGGAACTCAGCGGCCCTCGACCACGAGGAGTGATGTGTGCCGCTTCAGGTGTCGGAGGCCGAGCCACAGCGCGGTAGCTCCTGCGAGGGTCGGGAACTCCGCCCCACCTCCGACCGGTCGGTTGTGAATCCAGTCGGCGAGCAGGTCGAATGTGCTAAACAGGAGGACGATCGCGTACGCACCGTTGTATTCTCGTCGGAGGACGTTCCGAAGGGACCAGGGGAGGGCTGCCGGCGTGTACCCATGAACACGGGGGAGGATGGCTGACGTGCGGGCTGCCCAGCTCTCGAAGTCATCGCCGAACTTGTCGCGAAGGAAGCTTTCTTCGGCGAGCATGATCCGCTCGTAGTAAATCGCGAAGAAAAACGAGTAGAAGGCCGGGATCCAGATCGTGAAGGTGACGAGGGTCGGTCCCAGCCCCATGAGATAATTGCCGAGGTACAGCGGATGACGCGCCAGACTGTACGCGCCTGTCGTGTTCAGGGTCGAGGCAACCTGGCCCTTCGTATTCCGTCCGGAGGTACCCCGCGGCGCGCACCCCACGGCCCACGCCCGTATCGAGAAACCGACCAGGGACGCGACAATGGCAAGCATGCGGATGGCCATGGCGACCCGTCCCGGAAGTGCGTCTTCCGAGCCCCATAGCGAAACGGCCGATACGGCGACCGCGATGGGGATCAGCGGGATGTAACTGCGATGGCGAAAGAGCCAGTGCCCATCGTGCACCATCTGATCGCGCATCTCCATCGGTTCACTCCTCGCGAGTGGCCTACCGTTCGAGCGAAATGTAACTCGCCTCGGGTGGGCTCGGCGCGGATGCACCAACGGCTACTCGGGGGAGCGGCGGGGGGAGTGTCGGTCGAGGACCGCAAAGGGTTTCCTGACTGCTGCCGTTGCCCGAACTCAAGGAGGCTGCGTGTCGCGCAGGTCAAGGGTGGCGAATGGTGGCGTTTCGGGGCAATCTTGGGTGCGATCCGCAGCATTCCCAACGCCGCACGTATCCTCTTCGCTGCATGTGTGCGGCTGGACGTAACGGGATCCGTGGTGACGGGGCCAAATCCCTCGGCTATCGGGTCAAGGATGGCCCGAACCGTGAACGAACCGATGATCGAGTACGAATACACCGTAGATCGAGCAGACGCACTTCAGTGGGTCTCCGATCATTGGCTGTCGTTTGCGGCGGAGAACGAGGCCGTCGGTATGGAGCCGGAACTGATCATCGGTCGTTCCCTTTGGGATTTCATCAGCGGTGCAGAGACCCGGCACCTGTACGAGCACCTCTTCTCGCGAGCTCGGGAGAGCAACGCCTCCGTGGCCGTACCGTTCAGGTGTGATAGTCCGGCGGCCCGCCGGTTCATGCGCCTCGAGATCCAGCCGGGGCGTGATCGCCAGTTGCGGATCGTCG
Source organism: Gemmatimonadales bacterium (assembly GCA_038120095.1). GTDB lineage: Bacteria > Gemmatimonadota > Gemmatimonadetes > Longimicrobiales > Gaopeijiaceae > UBA2589. The sequence goes on along the minus strand of JAYOKZ010000124.1, from coordinate 233 downwards.
TTCGAGTGGATCGAGAGGAAGTGCGAGATCCGGTGGCGCTCCTCGAATCGAGCCGGGCTCGGACGGACCGTCTGCTCACGATGTGCAGCTGGTGCCGTCGCATTCTGGTCGGGGAACAGTGGGAGGAGGTGGAGGAGGCGATCTCAGACCTCGGGCTGTTTGCGGGCGACGCGCTCCCGACGATTTCCCACGGGGTGTGTCCAGATTGTTATGACGGAGTGATGGTACTCTGA
>JAYOKZ010000123.1:0-1836 GCA_038120095.1 Gemmatimonadales bacterium | reverse complement strand
CTGCCTTCGGGGGGTGACGGGGGCGCCTGCTTTCGCGCTGGCCGGCTCCGATCTCGGCAACTGATTCAGCCTCTGGAGGTCGCCCCGGTCGTCCGGCCACCGCGCAGCGTCATCGATCGGGTGTGCCGAGCGTGCGGTTGAGTAGAGACTCGACGTCATCCGTTCGTGTCGCCTCGACGAGTACCTGGTATGCGAAGAGGCCGGGCCACAGACGGGCGAGGAAGGCTGCCGCCCTGTCGAGAAGGCGCAGGACGGGCGAGGCCCCGACCATGTCCCGCACAGGAGGTCCGAATCCCGTCACGGAGTCGATTCGAAATCCCTCACCCTCCAGCATTCGGCAGAAGGAGCGGACCGTGAAAAGTCGGGTGTGCGTCAGGTCCAGAATCCCTTTCTTTCCGTAATTGAACTGCCCGAAGAGGAGCATGAGCCGGACCGGCAGGAAGGCAACGTTTGCGGTGCTTGCAACCATCGTGGCGCCGGGCTTCATCGCACGAGAGAGTTCTCTGAGGCTTTGCTCTGGCCGGAGGAGGTGCTCGATGACGTCGAGCGCGAGTACGGTGTCACAGGTGCCGCGGAACTCCGACGTGATCTCCTTTGCGAAATCCCCGTCGAGATCCACCTCGAGGTACGGGAACGGAAACGTGACATCCGGGCGCTTGCGGTCGGTGGCGACCACCTCGGCGCCTTGCTCATGCAGGGCCAGACTGACCCGGCCGTGGCCCGCCCCGAGCTCGAGCACCCGCTCCCCAGCCGTGACCCGACGACGAACGACGTGCTGATGAACGGTATCCGGGGACGTCTTGAAGACATACTCATCCGATCCGAACACATCGAATTTCGGATGGTAGACGAGGTGGTACCGATTGGCCCGGGAGCGAAGGACCGTGCCGATGCAATGCAGGGCGTACGGAATCCCTTCCACGTGGCAGATCTCGTCGCCATAGAACGTGGGGATGGGGACTTCGACGATCCGCAGGTCACGGGCCAGGAACTGGACGATGATCTCGGTATCGAAGTGGAAGTCGTTCGTGTTGTACTGGAACGGTACCTGTTCGAGGGCTGACACCCGGTAGGCCCGGTAGCCGGAGTGGAACTCGGAAAGATCAGCGTTGAGAATCAGGTTCTCCGCTGCTGTCAGCACCTTGTTGCCGATGAACTTGTACATGGGCATACCTCCACGACGGGCTGCCCCCGGCACCAGCATCCGGCTGCCGAAGACGGCGGACGTGCCGGGATCTTCGAAGGGGGCGAGCATCCTTGGCAGGAACTCAGGCGCGTACTGACCATCACCGTGCAGGAGAACGACAATGTCGAAGTCTCGCCGTGCGGCATACTGATACCCCAGCTTCTGATTGCCTCCGTACCCCTGATTGTAGGGAGTCTCGAACACTTCGAGGATCGGGATTTCGGCCTTGAGAGACCGCGCCACATCGACGGTGTCATCCCGGCTCGAGTCGTCGATCACGTAGATGCTGGCCAGACAGTCGAGGAGCGGTTCGGGGATCCGGCGCAGGGTCTCCTCGATGAGACTTTCAGCGTTGAATGCGACGACGAAGACTGCGACGCGCTGCGAGCGCGCGACATTGAGTGCCGCCTGAACCTCGTCGGATGTCGGTGCGGGGGACTGGCCCTTCGGGATTCCGTCCATCGGCGAAAGGTGCGGCCAACGCAGAAGTGCGCCAAGGCGGTTAGACTCCCTGAGCCGAGCCAAGGACGGGTGGACGCCCGCCCGCGCCCCTGCCTACTTTCGAGTACGTGAGCAATCAGTCCCCCCCGATCCTGACCGCCGTGGCACGCCATGCCGCCCTGATCGGGGTGCTGGTCACGGCGGCTGCG
>JAYOKZ010000122.1:0-1856 GCA_038120095.1 Gemmatimonadales bacterium | reverse complement strand
GGCTGAGCGGCTCGGCATCGACGTCGTGCGTCGCCCCACGGGTGGTCGCGCCGTTCTTCACGATGCGGAGTTGACGTACGCGGTCGTCGTTCCGGCACGGGCGCTCGGTGGTGCGCGTACCACGTATCATGCAATCAGCGAGGCTCTGGTCGATGCGATGCGGTCGCTGGGTGCGGACGTTCTCCGCTCCGGCCCGCCCCGGGAAGGTACGCTCCCCCTGGATGCCGGTCCGTGCTTTCAGAGCCCGTCCGAAGGTGAGGTCGTTGTTCGCGGCCGCAAACTCGTCGGAAGCGCTCAGGCACGGCTGGACGGGGCCCTGCTCCAGCACGGATCCATCATCCTTTCCGGTGACCAGACCTTGCTGACCACCCTGTGCCCGGGCGTCGAGCACGAGCAGCCTGCGACCCTGGCGGAGCAGATCGGTCATGTCGAGCCGGATGTGGTCGCGACCGCGCTCGTTGCGTCCATGAACAAAATCTTTGGCGGAACGTGGACCGAGGGGGAATACTCTGAGGGCGAGAGGCAGACGACGACGGATCTCGTTGCGACGCGATACGGGCTGGACGAATGGACGTGGCGTCGTTGAACCCGCACAGAGAAGAAGTGCACGACGGTGCGCTGTCGAAACCGAACCACGTGATCTCATGAACAAGCTGATGCTCACGGTTGCAACCCTGGCGATGGTGGCCTGTGGTGGCTCCGACGTGACGCGAACTGTTTCGAACGACCCGTTCTGTCAGGCGGTGATTCCGGCCGTCGACGCCTGGCTCGCCGAGGCCAGAGCATCCCATCCTGCGCCCGCGGACGACCGATACGGTGGCATGGCGGTCGTGGCGGCCGTCGGGGAAATCGCCGACGGAATGAACTCTGCGGTGGCCCGCGATTATGGCGCGACCCAGCATCAGCAGTTCATCAACCTCATGACGCTCATCGACTACGATGACGTCGCATTTCCGCGTCCGTATCTGGCCGAGTCGTGGGAGGTCGCCGACGACCAGACGTCCATCACGTTCCGACTTCGGCAGGATGTCTTCTGGCACGACGGCGAGCAGACGGACGCGCACGACGTGGCGTTCACGTACGCGGCCGTGACCAACCCCGAAACCGGGTACGCCAACGCCGCGTTCTGGGATCACTTCGTGCACGGTGAAGCGGGGGTTGAAGTCCTGGATGACTTCACGGTCCGAATCGCGATGCGACCCCATGCCGATCCGATGGACCCGTTTCGAGTGCTGGCGATCCTTCCGGAACACCTGCTCGGCGACGTGCCGCTGTCGGAGCTGGGGCGGCACCCCTTCGGCACCCAGTGCCCGGTGGGGAACGGGCCATTCGTTTTCTACTCGCACGAGCCCCAGAGCCGTTGGGTCTTCGAGGCGAACCCGGCGTTTCCCGAGGGACTGGGCGGCCGACCGTACCTCGATCGGTACGTCTACCGGGTCATCCCCGAGCAGACGACCCTTCTGACCGAGCTGCTGACGGGGGGCGTGGACGTCTACATTCAGCCGACGCCCGACCAGGCCCGGATGATCATCGACGATCCGGACCTCGACCTCGTGAACTTCGTGGGTCGCGACTACGTGTATGTGGGCTGGAATGCACGGTTGCCCAAACTCGCCGATGCGAGGGTCCGGCAAGCGATCACCATGGCGATCGACCGGGAGAGTGTCGTCGAGGCGCTGCTGGGCGGCTATGGGCGCGTCGCCAACTCGGGGGTGCCTCCGTTCCACTTCGCCTTCGATCCCGACCTTCAATCTCCGGTATCGTTCGATCGTGAGCGAGCCCGGGCCCTGCTCACGGAAGCAGGCTGGGTGGACCGGGACGGAGACGGCGTGCGTGAGAATGCATCGGGCGAGCTC
>JAYOKZ010000121.1:1122-1971 GCA_038120095.1 Gemmatimonadales bacterium | reverse complement strand
GTCTCGGTGCCTTCATCAGCGTCGCGCTCGCTGCATGTGATTCCCTCTTCACCGACGTCGTCGGCGTCGCCGAAGGCGAGATGGCGGTGTCGTTCGCCGTCGTCGGAGGCAATGCATCCGCATTCTCGAAAATCGATCGAATTGGCCTTCGCTTCACTCGCCCGGATGGAGTGAGCCGCGACACGATCGTGCAGGTCTCGGTGGCCGACGATGGGTCGATCCGCGTCCCGCTGCGCCTTCAGGCGAAGGAGCGCATCGACTCCCTGAACATCTCGGCGAGTCTACGGGCGGGGCCGCTCGCACTCTTCGAAGGCAGCGCCGACGTCGAAGTGCTTCCGGCGGAGCCGACCCGCGTGGAGGTCGAGATCGCCCCGATCGCCGCTGGCGTGATTGCCGACCGCAGCGCCCTCGAGTTCGTCGCGCGCGGGGAGTCCCAGCAGCTCTCGGGATTCGTCCTGTTTGCGACGCGGGACACGATCTCCGGCCTGACGCCGACGTGGCTGTCGAGGGACTCGACCGTGATTGCGGTGACGCCCGACGGGCTGGCGACGGGCCTCGCCCTTGGAGAGACCGCGCTCCTGTACAGCTACGAGGAGTCGGTGGATTCCATCAGGGCGCGCGTGTTCCCTCCGGTAGCCACCATCTCGGTGGATCCGCCTTCGGTGACGCTCGCGGTGGGTGACACGACCTCGTTCACGGCAGTCGCGCTCAGCGCTCAGGGGGACACGCTCGCGGGGCGGCCCCTTTCGTGGGCCAGCTCGGACTCGCTGGTGGCACGCGTGAGTCAGACGGGCAGAATGATCGCCAGATCAGCCGGGACGGCGCAGATTTCCGTGAGCGCGGATGAGG
>JAYOKZ010000121.1:0-1112 GCA_038120095.1 Gemmatimonadales bacterium | reverse complement strand
ACGTGGTGGTGAACGAGGGTGGGATCGTCGCGTGGCAGCTCACCGGTTCCGTATCGTGGTCGGACCCCGCAAGCTGGGGGGGAGCGCTTCCCGGGCCGTCCGACACCGTCGTGGTGGCGCCTGATTCTGACGTGAACATCACGGCGGATGTGAACGTCTCGATCGCAGCGCTCACGCTGGGGGGTGGGGTCGGTCTCGTGGACCTGACGGCCTCCGAGGTGGTTCTGGCGGTGCCCGGCGGTGTGTCGGTCGAGTCCGGCGCGACGCTTACCCTGTCCGGTGCGGGTGTCGGCGGGCCGGTCACCGTGGCAGGGCAGATGGAGGTGACCGGTGGCTCCGTCGTGCTTCAAGGGAGTCTGACAGGGAGTTCGGGGTCATCGATCTCGGTGGGGGATGCGCTTGGGGGTTCGGCCGTGCTCGAGGTGCAGGGCCCGGGGACCAATGCTGGTGTTCTGACGTTGGGTACTGCCTCGGGAGGTGGTGGCGGTCTGCTCTTGAGCGGCGGATCCCTCACCAACCTCGCTGGCGGTGTGGTCTCGATTCCGTCCGGAGCAGGAGCCAGCCAGATCTCGGGGCTTGTCGACAATGCGGGTCTCGTATCGATCGAAGGTCCCCTGACACTGACCTCGCAGGGTGGTGATCAGGTCAACACCGGAACGTTCGACATCCTGACAGGGGGAAGCCTCGGCGTCAGTGGAGCGGATGGCTTCCTGAATTCGGGATCCGTTCGCGCGACCGGAGGTGATGCGGCGTTCTCACTCTCCGGTGTGGGAACCGGGTTCGCGTCCTCGGACGGGGCTCTGGACATTCAGGCTGCGCAGTCCGTCACGATGATCGGGGGGCCGGTCGATCTCGGCGTGACGGTGGCCGCGACCTCGGAGCCTGCGAGTGTGCAGGGTCTGAACGATCCGCTGCGGGGCGACCTCGCGGCGTACGCACTCTCTGGGACGGGCCTGCTGTCCCTGCGTCAGTTGACGATGGTATCGCCGCTGACCGTGGCTGCAGGTGCCCCGGTCGAAGTGATCAACAGTTCCGTTCAGGGTGCCGTCGAGGTCTTCGGAACGCTTGAGGTTGTTGGCGGGACGGGTAACGCGTTCGGTTCGGGCGCGACG
>JAYOKZ010000120.1:0-1973 GCA_038120095.1 Gemmatimonadales bacterium | reverse complement strand
GCGTTCCAGAGCGACCCGCCCTTCTCTCTTGAGCGTTGCCATCGACTCAAGCAGAAATTCCGTGATCGAATCGCTCTCGACCCCGGGATCCCGAAACACGTTGCTGCTCACCGGAATGATCAGCTTCAGTTCATTCCCGGGGAACGCAATGCACACCGCCGCGAAGGTGCCGCCAATGACGATCAGGATTCCCTGCACATTCACGAAGGTCACAAGGCCTCCGAACCCGCCTTTTCCGGCTACGATCGAGGCGATCACCAGAATCGTACCGGCGAGAACCCCGAAAACTGATGCTTTGTCCAAACCGAAACCGTCCTAGAGCTCTTTCGCAGCGTCAAGTGAGCGATCGGGCAGGGCCTCGATGGCTCTGATGGCCCACCCGAGGTCCGATGGCGGAGGATCGCCGTCACTCTTATCGATGGCAAGACCGCGAAGCAGGCGCTCTGCACGGGACGCGATCTGGTCCGCCTTGGTCAACAACTCGGAGGGAATTGCTTGTGCTCGGGACGACGACTCGCTGTCGGTCACGGCTGACCTCTCCGCCTCCAAGCTCTGCCTAGAGGACTCCGGCTGACAGGATTCTCTGCACCGTTTCCTGGGCGATCTGAGGATCGTCGTAGAATGCTTCACTCAGCCGCTTCTGCACTTCGGCCACCTTGGACGATTCTCCGACGGCGGCAGTCTCAGAAGCCCCCGCGGCCAGCGCCCGGGCCTCGTCCGAGAACTGCACCTGATCTCGACGAGCCTCCGACCGCTCACTGGATACGGACGTATCCCGGACACGCCCTCTCGGACGCGTCGACGTTTCCTCGACGCGAGCCTTGAGATCTGCCGCTTTGCTTGGATCAATGACCATGATGGGAACCCTCCTGTAAGGGAGTGTCGGCACTTCGCCAAAAAACTTTAGCCCCCATCACTCGCTGACGACGGGGTACACTCCACTAACAGTAAATATTGAGCTTCAACGGTCGCGCGTCCAGAGTGCTACGTTGCGCCCTGTTCGCGCTGAGCTGACGCCCCACGACCTCCAATTCGGATGCGATCTGATCCTGCGCCTCCACAAGTGCCGCGAGCATGGCTTCTCCCTCCGCCAGAAGACCTTCGAGATCGTCTTCGGCAACCTGACTGTGAAGCGTCTCGATCGTCGACCGCTCTTCCTGCTGAAACAACTCGAGCACCCGATCGAATGCTCCCCGATCGAGGGCTTCCCGCGCATCGGCCCAGGTGCTGCGACGTCGCTCACCAAACGAGCGAACCGGTCCACGTGCTGCGCGTACCGGGCCGATCACTGGCCCACGACCTCCATCTCCATGCCCTTGGATCGATCACGCACCGTTCGCCACGCATCGAGGAGATCATCTACCAGGTCGCTCACATGATCCAACGATGCAGGATTCTGCGCGCGTACCGCCTTGGACACCGTCGAAAGCATGTATCGATAGATGGCGTCGAGCCGCTCGCTGACCTCCCCGCCGAGATCGAAGTTCAACGAATTGAGAAGTTCGAGGAGCACATCCGACGCATGCTGAGACTTGTTTCTGGCGATCTCAGGCTGATTCGAGCGAAGAGAGATGGCGGCAGCCTTGAGATCAGCGAGAAGCTGTTCGTAAAGGAGAACGGTCAATTCCGTCGGCGTCGCGGAGAGGACCTCGGATTCGCGATAGTTCTCGGCAACGACCCGGTACGGGTCTCTGCCTCTTCGGGAAATCGTCATTTGGATGCCTTGGGCAAGGTGGCTGACACAGCCGCGAGGCTGCTTTGCTGGCCCTGAAGAAGTGAAATACTCTGCTCGAGCTTCGTATACTGGAGAAGCAGCTGTTCTCTGCGCACCTCCAACCGCTGCTCGCGATCGAACAGCGTGCTCTCGACACGGTCGATCGACTCGTCGATGCGCTCTACCCGACCACTGATCGAACCGGAGCCCGTTGTGAGCTCGGCGTCGACGATTACGTCGATGTCCGCCAGGAGGTCGG
>JAYOKZ010000119.1:0-1986 GCA_038120095.1 Gemmatimonadales bacterium | reverse complement strand
TGGACTTCCCGCAACCCGATTCTCCGACCAGCCCGACGGTCTCTCCGGGCCACAGCTCCAGGGTGACGCCGTCCACCGCCCGGACGGCATCGTTCATCCGCCCCAGGATGCCTGACCGGATCGGAAAGTCGACCGTGAGGTCACGCACACTGAGAAGGGGAGACTCACGTCGATCGATGGCGGGCCGGCTCATGGGTCGTGCCCCACCGGGCCGGGGACGGCCGCCTCGGAGGTCTCACCGACTCTGCAACACCGGACGGCCCTGGACGGCCCGCCGATCCGGGTCAGGCTCTGAGCCGTCGAGCACACGTCGGTGACCTCAGAGCACCGCTCTGCAAAGCGGCAACCCTGTGGCCATGCGGTCGGGTTCGGTACCGTTCCGGGGATCGACGACAGTGGCCTTCCTCGCCGGCCCGAGGACGGAAGGGAGGCCAGCAGACCGCGTGTATACGGATGGGCCGGTGCCGAGAAGATCTCGTCGACCGAGCCGGTCTCAACGACCTGGCCGGCGTACATCACCACGACCCGGTCGCACACCTCTGCGACCACCCCGAGGTCGTGTGTGATCAGCAGCATCGCCATCCCGTGCCGCTTCCGAAGCTGCTCGAGGAGATCGAGGATCTGCGCCTGAATCGTCACGTCGAGCGCCGTAGTCGGCTCATCGGCGATCAGCAGTCTCGGCGCACACGACAGGGCCATCGCAATCATCACGCGCTGACGCATCCCGCCCGACAGGTGATGCGGGTATTCGTCCACCCGGCGGTCGGCATCCGGAATCCCCACCTCGCGCAGGAGCCGAACCGCTTCGGTCCGTGCTTCGTTCCTGTCCATCTTCCGGTGAAGCCGGATCGCCTCCGAAATCTGGCTTCCCACGGTGTAGACCGGGTTCAGTGAGCTCATCGGCTCCTGAAAAATCATCGCCACGTCGTTCCCGCGGAGCGCACGCATCCGGTCCTCGGATACGTCGAGCAGTTCTTCCCCCCTGAACATGATGGAGCTTCCTGACTCGATCCGAGCCGGCGGCTCGGGAAGCAGACGCAGCACCGAAAGGGACGTCACCGTCTTTCCACACCCGGACTCGCCCACGATGCCGAGCGTCTCGCCGGCTCGCACCTCGAACGACACACCATCGACGGCGCGTGCCACCCCCTGATCCGTGTGGAACCACGTCCGAAGATTCGAGACGGAGAGGAGTACGTCGCTCATGACCGCAGCCTCGGGTCGAGCGCGTCACGCAGACCGTCACCGACGAGGTTGAACGCGAGGACCGTGAAGACGATGGCCAGACCCGGGAACGTGGAGAGCCACCACGCACTGAGCAGTTCGTCTCGTCCATCCGCCACCATCGTGCCCCACGAAGGGGTGGGAGGCTGCACACCGAGCGAAAGGAACGACAGGCCCGCTTCCAGGACGATCGTGTTTCCGATGCCGAGGGTGGCCGCAACGATTACGGGCGGCAGGGCGTTCGGAACGAGATGCCGCACAATGATCCTCCGCCGCGAGTACCCAAGGGCCTGTGCGGCCTGAATGAACTCACGCTCGCGCAGCACGAGGACCTCACCACGAACGATGCGGGCGGTCGACGGCCAGAGTGTCAGGCCGAGCACCAGGATCACCAGCGTGATCGAACTCTCGAAGAGCGCAACGATCGCGATCAGGAGGACGAGGCGGGGAAAGGAGATCACCACATCCACGAACCGCATGATCGCGTTGTCGATCGCTCCCCCCAGAAATCCGGCCACTGCCCCCACCAGCGTGCCGATCGTGGCGCTGATCCCGACCGCAACGAAGCCGATCGTCAGAGAGATACGTGCACCATAGAGGATACGGGACAGAACGTCCCGTGCGAGATGATCCGTGCCGAGCGGATGGGTCGTGGAGAGCCCCTGCAGCCTGCTCGTGGTCAGGTCGTACGTGTGCAGCGGGTCGTGCGGCGTAATCAGGGGGGCGAGCAGCGCGACCATGTAGATGAGGACGATCAGAACG
>JAYOKZ010000118.1:0-2037 GCA_038120095.1 Gemmatimonadales bacterium | reverse complement strand
GGGCGAGCGACTCTCGATCACACTGAAGTACAACCCCAACGAGATACGGCAGACGATCGCGGAACTCATGCAGGCGCAGGCATCGGAGATCGGGGTGGAGATCATTCCGACCATGACGGAGTGGAATACGCTCGTGGGACAGATCTCCTCCGAGGCCCGCGACTTCGAAGGTGTCGTGATGGGCTGGCAGGCCGAGTTCCGCCTGGACGACATGGATCTCTTCCACTCGGAGCGATCAGACCGGATGTTCGCCTTTTCCGGCACCAACAACCCGGAGATCGACCGACTTCTGGAGGCCATCAGCTCAACGAGGGGTCGGGACGCCTCCCGCGCACTCTGGGCCGAGTACCAGCAGGAAATCATGGTGGAGCAGCCGTACACCTATCTGTACTTCCGGGATCGTCTGGCAGGGGTCAACAGCCGGCTTTCGGGTGTCGTGATGGATGCGCGCGGTGAGTGGGTCAATGCGAGGCAGTGGTACATCGAACCGGACGTGCGCTGACCCGGTGATGAGAACAGGCCTTCCGAGTCCGGTTGTGGCGCGCCACAACCGGCGAGTCGGCCCTGCGGCTCGGTGGGCTCCATGACGCGGTATGTCGTTGGGAGGCTGCTCACCGCGATTCCGCTCGTATGGGGGATCGCGACCCTCATGTTCCTTCTCGTCCACCTCGCTCCGGGCGACCCTGCCCTCCAGTACATCACGCCGGGCATGGACCGCGAGGTCGTGGAGCAGGTGCGTGCGAACTTCGGTCTGGATCAGCCTCTCCATGTGCAGTACGGACGGTGGCTGGGTGCGATGGTGACCGGAGATTTCGGCTACTCGTACTCGATGGCGAGGCCCGATGCCGACGTCGTGGCCAATGCGTTTCCGAATACGCTACTGCTCTCCGGGAGCGCGCTCCTGCTGGCCTTCGTGATCGGGATCGTCCTCGGGACGATCCAGGCGGTGCGGCAGTATTCCGTGACCGATTCGGTCCTGAGCGTGATCCTGCTCTTCTTCTACTCCATGCCGGGTTTCTGGCTCGCACTCATGCTCGTTCTGTCGATGAGCCTGTTCGCGAACGCGATCTGGGAGCTCCCGATCTGGTTCCCCGCCTCGGGCATGACGAGCGCCGACTACGACCTGATGTCTCCGGCTGGCCGCGTCCTCGACCGAATCTGGCATCTGGTGCTGCCGACGTCGGCGCTTTCCCTTGCGCTTGCGGCAGGAATCGCGCGTTTCATGCGGGGCAGCATGCTGGAAGTCGTGCGTCAGGACTTCATTCGGACGGCCCGTGCCAAGGGGTTGCCGGAGCGGGTGGTCATCTTCCGTCACGCGCTTCGGAATGCGCTGACCCCGATCATCACGCTGGTCGGCCTGTACATCCCGTTCCTCTTCAGCGGGACCGTGTTCATCGAGACGGTGTTCGCATGGCCGGGGATGGGTCGGACCATCGTCGACGCGATCGGCACTCGGGACTATCCGTTGATCATGGCGGCGAGTTTCTTCTTCGCGATCACCGTCGTCGTGGCCAACCTGATCGCGGACATTCTGTACGCGGTGGTGGATCCGCGAGTGCGCTATGACTAGCAGGACGCCCGGCCCGGCGGATTCCGGTCACGGTCGTGCAGGGTGGGGTCGACGGGTGGTGGGGTCGATCGTCCCGGGTCTGCCTCAGATCCTCATGGGGCGCTGGGGCACCGGATCGACTGCCTTGTCCGTGTGGCTTCTCCTCCTCGTGATCGTCGTCGCACGCACGGATCGATTGCTGGCTGCCGTCGGGGGGGCGTGGGATGAGAGGCTGGCGCTCCTTACGACCGTGTTCGGCTTGATGGCTGCGTGGGGCTGGTGCTGGCGTGATCTCGGAGCATCCACCGATTCCCGCCCGTCCGGTGTCGATCAGTGGAGCCTGGCGGTGGTCGCCTTCTCGAGGAACCGGACCGCGGTGGCCGGCCTCGTTCTGATCGTCCTCATCTACATGGTCGCGCTGCTCGCCCCCCTGATTACGCCCCACGACCCGCTGCACACGTATGACCTGACCACGAGTAGGCTGCAGG
>JAYOKZ010000117.1:487-2102 GCA_038120095.1 Gemmatimonadales bacterium | reverse complement strand
GTATCGGGATGCGCCGGTGTTCAGGGCGGTGCGGGCCTCCAAGGCCTACGAGATGTACCGCCTGTTTCGTCCCGAGCTATGACGGTGGACATGTCGGAGCCCACGAGCACCGTTGAGCCCGAGGCGGACGAGCGGCAGCGCCGGGTACTCCGCCCGGCGGGTTTCGCCGTCTTCACGGGCGTGGTGCTCCTGGCAGGCCTGGTGTGGTGGCTGTTCGTGGATACCCTTGTGCAACGAGGCGTCGAGCGGGCCGGTACCACTCTGGTCGGCGCCAGGGTCGAGCTCGCGGCTGTCGATGTGCGGCCGACAGAAGGGCGGGTGCGTTTGGTGGGGCTTCGGGTGACGAATCCCGATCGTCCCATGACGAATCTTCTCGAAGCCGAAGAGCTCGTCGGTGACCTCATGCTGACACCCCTCCTTCGAAAGAAGGTCGTGATCGAGCAGCTCGCTGCGACGGGCCTGAGATTCAATACCGAGCGTGAGACGTCTGGAGCTCTGGAACGCCCGAGTGCCGAGGACGGCGTGCTGTGGCAGCAGGTGAACGGTTGGGCGGACCAGCTCAGAATCCCCGAGCTGTCGCTCGAGAACCTCGGTGGTGCAGTCCGAACGGCATCCATCTCCGAGGACAGCCTGGCCACCGTCCGATATGCTCGCGAGGTGCTCGCCACGTCGGACTCGCTGCGGTCGTCGTGGGAAGCCGCGCTGGCCTCGGTCGATCCCACTCCGCGACTCGACTCGCTTCGGGCTGTTCTGACGCGTCTGGAAGGCTTCCGTCTCACGCCGTTGAATGCCGTGCAGCTCCCGGGTCTCGTCCGTGACGGTCGGACAGCGCTGGAGCAGGTGACGAGGGTCGAGGCCGACGTACGAGCTCTGGATGGGATCGTTCGCGAGGGCCTGCCGGGACTGGACTTCGATCAGGAGACCTTGGCGCGCTTGAGGGCAGAGGACCTCCGTTACGCGCGCGGCCTGCTTGCTATTCCGTCGCTCGACGCCCCGACCGTGTCACCGGCCCTCTTCGGTGGGACAGCGCTCGTATGGTTGAAGCCGGTCCTGTATTGGGCGCAGGCGGCGGAGCGGTTCATGCCGCCCGGGCTCGATCCCCGGAATCGGCCGGGACCGACCCGCGTCCGTGCGGAAGGTACGACGTTCGATTTTCGCGGGGGTGCGGACTACCCGGGGTTCCTGTTGCAGCAGGGAGACCTGAGCCTCGTGCTTGGGGGTGATGGCCGGTCGGCGGGCTCGTATTCGGCTCGAATTCAGGGCCTGACCTCGTCCCCCGCGCAGCTCGGCGAACCGATGCGGCTTTCGGTCCAACGGTCCGAAGGAGTCGACGGGCCCCAGGAGCTGACTCTGGCCGCGGTCCTGGATCACACGGGTGACCATGCACGCGACTCTGTGGCTCTATCGCTGTCCGGGGTCGGACTTCCAAGGGTGAGGCTCGACCGGTTTGGGGGTACGCTCGCCCTTGGTGAGGGCCAAACGACCGTACTCGTGCGGCGGGAGGGTGATCGGATCGAAGTGCAGATGCGTTGGGTGACCGGCCAACCCCGGTGGCTGATGGGAGGCGAGCAGAACAGCGCCCAATTGATCGGCCGCGCCGAGGACGGTGCTGTCG
>JAYOKZ010000117.1:0-477 GCA_038120095.1 Gemmatimonadales bacterium | reverse complement strand
CAAGGGTCAGCCCCACAGAGGATGGTATCGTCGGGAGCGAGGTGTCATCAGCTGATCTCCCCATTGGGTCGGACGCGTGGGCGAGCGAGGTCATGCGTCGTGCGCTCACCAACCTGACGTCCGTCGAGGTGGACATGGCGCTGGTAGGGTCGCTGCAGAACCCGGAGTTACACGTGTCTTCCAATCTTGGGGAAGCTGTAGCGGTGGCGCTGAGACAGGAGGTCGGGCAGGAGGTTCGGTCGGCTGAAGCACGCGTACGGACTGAAATCGATGAACTCGTCGCGCCACGGGTCGCGAGCGCGTCCCGGGGGATCGACGAAGCGATTGGATTGGCCGGTCAGATCTCGGGGCGAGGTTCGGAGGTAGCGGAGCTCAGGGCTCGGATCGAGGCGCGGCTAGCGGAGTTGGTGAGGGGTTAGAGCACTCCTGCGACTCTCCGGCTTGATCCGTTAACGCAACTCGCACAACCTGTCCTGA
>JAYOKZ010000116.1:0-2121 GCA_038120095.1 Gemmatimonadales bacterium | reverse complement strand
GTACTCGGAGGCGTCGTCCGGATCGAAGTCCGGGTACCCCTGCCCCTCCTGATACAGGACGATGGAGGATGGGAAGGGATAGGCGTTGATCCCGGCCATGCGGGCCTCGGCCATGTCGGCGGAGTACCGCTCCGGGTGCACGTGCTCGGGTGCGATGGCCTGGATGTAGGCGGACTCGTTGTTCCCGGCGTGACCGCCGTCCTCGCCGAACACCTCGAACGTGATGTCGCTGGTCGCCGACCACCAGTTCGAGACCAGCGTTCTCACCCGATGCTCCTGAGACACCCGCTCGGCCACCCGACTCAGAACCGCCGTCTGCCCCCCTCCGTGGCCGTTGATCACGATGATGTTCAGGAAGCCGTTCCCAGCGAGCCCCGCGAAGATCTCCTCGACGAACGCCTCGTACGTCGCCTCGGAGATGGAGAGGTTGCCCGGGAACGCGGCGAAGCTGCCGGTGAAGCCGTAATTCAGGGTCGGCGCGACGAGCGCATTCAGCCGCGGTGCGAGCTCGGCGGCCATCGCCTGCGGCGCTAGGTTGTCCGAGCCGTTGGGCAGCACGCCGTGCGGTTCGAGCGTGCCGGTCGGGACCAGCACGGTTTCGATGTCACCCCGCTCCATGATCTCCGCGAACTCCTGCCAGCCCAGAAGATTCAGCTGACGGGTCGTCGGCTCCTGAGCCTCTGCGGCCAGGGGCGACACGGCGACCAGAAGCGCCGGAATCAGGCGGAAAAGGGACATGCGTCGTGACTCCTGAGGGAATGATGCGAAAGGATCGGGGCTGACGCGGCTCTAGCTGCCACCTGCGCCCTTCATCTGGACCACGATCACCTCGATGGGCTCGTCACCCTCGTTCACGTCTCCGTGCAGCTCGCCCGGAGGGTCGGCTTCCAGCCAGTACGCCGAGCCCGTCTCCCACGTCATGTCGTGCATGTCTCCGGCATCGCTCGTGACCGTGAGCGTGCCGCCCTTGAGCGCGATGATCGCCCTCGGGTTGTCGTGGCGATGCATCTCGAGCGGCTGGTTCGGCACGATGATGCTCTTCCACACCAGAACGTGCTCGTTCTCGAACTGGGGGACGCGGCGGGTCTCCTCTTCCATACTCGTTGCCTCCGCGGTGGAGACCGCGGCCATGGGCGCGGTGTCGGCGGCAGGCGCGGTGTCGTCGGCGGGGCTGCACGCGGCCGCGGCGGTCGCGAGCAGGACGACGAATGTCGGTGCGAGCTTCATGAGAACTCCGGGTTGAACAGGGTGTGCGGGGGAACGTAGGTGGAGCACATCCGGACTCGCGAGCGCGGGTCGAACGGCCCACGTTGCCCGACACCTCCGGATGCCAACCTCGCCCGAGCAACCAGCCCGCATGAAGCCCCTCCCCCGACGCGATCCAACCCGAGGCCGTCCAGGGCGCGCCGTGTGGCTGCTTCCCCTCCTCTTCCTCGCCGCCTCCTGCACCCCAACCCCTTCCCCCTCCCCACCCAACATCGTTCTCATCTACGCCGACGACCTCGGGTGGCGGGACCTGGGCGTGCAGGGCAGCGGCTTCTACGAGACGCCGAACATCGACCGACTCGCCGCGGAGGGCATACGCTTTACCGATGCGTACGCCAACGCGCCCAACTGCGCCCCGAGCAGGGCGGCTCTGATCTCCGGACAGTACGCCCCACGCACCGGGATCTATACGGTGGGTTCTTCCGAGCGGGGACCGGCCGAAGAGCGGGCCCTCCTCCCGGTCGAGAACGAAACGACGCTCGGCCTCGACGTCGTGACGATCGCGGAGGTGCTCTCGAACGCCGGGTATGCGACGGGCCATGCCGGCAAGTGGCACCTCGGCGGTGAGGGATTCCTTCCTCAGGATCAGGGCTTCACCTGGTCGATCGCCGGGAACGAGGCCGGCGCGCCCCCGGACTACTTCTACCCCTACGCGCGAGGCGATCGGCGCGTCCCGGGGCTCGAGGACGGGTCGGAGGGTGAGTACCTCCCCGAGCGCCTCGTCGACGAGAGCATCGGCTTCATCGACCGGTCGCAGGACGGCCCGTTCTTCCTCTACCTCTCGCACTACACCGTGCACACGCCGATCCAGGCGAGGGAGGAGATCACGGAGCGCTACCGGACGAAGCCTCCCGC
>JAYOKZ010000115.1:0-2254 GCA_038120095.1 Gemmatimonadales bacterium | reverse complement strand
TGTCAGCTGGTACAGCGGTTGGCCAAAGTTGGGGTTCAAGAGCGTCGGGAGCGTCACGGTACTTCCATCGGCGGACCGCGAGATCGACCCGTTCGGATCGATCAGCAAAAGAGCATCATCGATCAGGGCTTCCTTCGCTTCGATCAGGTTGAAGCCCTCGATCGTAAAGCGTGCCTCACGGCTACCGAACGAACCGACAAGGATCTGAAGGCGAACATCGAGCGAATGGCGATTTCCCTCACGGCAGGAATTCCTCGTCGCGAAACGACCGCCCTGATCCTGCAGGCACGTCCATTCGGTTGCCAGCGCGCCGAGGTCGGAGCCCGATGGGACGAACGCAACATCGTTGCGCATCGATCCGTCTGCGTTCGCATCGACGCCCATCCGATAACCGGGCGTGAACGGCGCCCCGGATTCGAAGCGATACACCGCAGAAGTCGAGACCAACCCGAAGTGCATGGTGACCGCCCCGACCGCGCGATGCGGGCGGTCGAAGTCGGAGACACCCTCCGACCACGGCATGTCACCTTCGCCTGCAACGCCTGGCTCGAGCGAGGCGTCGACGCTTCCGGTCGCCGCCCCGATCCAGTTGTCGGTCGTCTCGGACCACGTGTAGGTAGCGAACGTCTCGAGCGCAGCCGATGTGTGCTCCAGACCCACGGTGACTCCGACATACTCCGACCACCCATCCGGATCCAGCGCCCACACCTCCCCAAAGTCGGCAAACCGGCGGGCGTCAGCCGTGGTGGTCACCACCATTCCACCCAACTGGTCCTGCGTCCCGTAGATCGGTCGACCCCCCGAATCCGATGCCATCGGGACGGGAGATCGGTTGAGATTACGCCTCCGCATGAGGAAATCGGTGCGCCTCGACGATGCACCGACGAAGGCCGAAGTCCCGTCCCCGACTCGCTGCGAGAGCATCACACTGGCGTTGGTCGTCCGGGGAGCACGGGTGCCGGTGCCCAGAAGGGTCAGGCTCGGAAGGCCCGGCGGCGCCACGGCCGGAATTCCACCCTCCGGCCAGTCCAGTGATGAACCGGCGTACCGGCTCGAGGTCCCATCAACGTCCTGCCCGAGGGCCTCGTAGATCGCGCGTGTGTCAACATCGCCCTCATGGAGGGATGCACCGAGCATCACCCGGGTCCTGCCGGCCCCACCGGGATCCCATGCCAGCGAAAACCTCGCCCCGAGCTGGTTGAACCCCGTCTCGAAGTCGTCTGACCGGAGGCCCGACGCGTCGAACCAGGCCTCATTGAGCGCCGCATCACCGGCCGCGATCCTCTCGAAGTCGTACCGACCACCCACGACCAGTCGGACGTTGTTCGACGGCCTCCCCTCGTATTGGGCGAATACGCCGAACTCCTGCGTGCCGAACGACTCCTCTGCGGCCGTCGTCTGTTGACCGAAGCCCTCTCCCGACAGCAATTGCGCAGGACTCGCGAAGAACGCGTCGCCTCGCGTCGAACGGGAGTGAGCCATCTTATGGCGAGAGGCCCGAGCCGAGGCCCCGAATTTCAGTGACGAGTTCGACCCGGGCATGTAGCGAAGCAGCGGATTCAGAATGAAGTCCGTCCGCGACGATTCCCCGAACGAAGAATGCGCGGCACCGAGGCGCGCTCCCGACGCCGCCAGATACGCAGGGGGCAAACTCTCGCCAGATCCGGAAAAGTCGCGAAAACTCCCGGACACCCCGCCTCTGAGCTCCAGAGTCGTCCGGCGAGACGACTCACTGACCAGACCGAGCGCAGTCGAGAAGTCGACCGACTCTTCGGCTGGTGCCGCAAGTCCCGAGAGTGTCAGCGGGCCCGCGCCTGTGAACGATCGCTCCGATACCGCACCCACACCCCGAACGAAGAATCGCGTGGAGGCCGACCGCTGAACGTCCAACCGAGCCAGGCCTCCGTACCGTCGGTACGACTCGACCCCCGGCTGCGACAGGCGTTCGAGAACGGTCGCATCGAGGGGTGCCAGATCAGCTGCAAGGGTCTCATCGATTCGCGGAGCCAGAGGTGCCTCGTGCTGAAGAGCTTCCGCGGACAGGAAGAGCGTACCCGACTCACCCACCATGACCGTACCTCGGGCAGCACCGTCGAACGACGAGAGCGAAGGGGTCGTCAGCTCCAGTTGCGTGGACGACCACAACGGGTCCCCGGACCAGCCCGCATCGATCTCTACGCCACCGTTCGCAGTCGCATTACGAGTCGTCGTGACGAGATATCCCCCGGCCGCCCCAGTCCACTCGACATCCGTG
>JAYOKZ010000114.1:0-2292 GCA_038120095.1 Gemmatimonadales bacterium | reverse complement strand
CATCGAAGCCGATCACGTTGATGCCGGCCTGACCTGCCTCGACGGCGAGCGGAAGCCCCACATACCCGAGGCCGATGATGCCGAGTGTCGTCGAAGGTGACTGGTCGTTCATGTCTGGCTGATCCACGTTGTGTCGAACCCGTCCAAGGATAATGGAATGTGCGTCGAAACGGGGGTCCGAGGACGAACCCGTCGTCACGACTTCATCACAGCCTCGATCCACTCGCGACTGTTCTGGTACCACTGCACGGTCTCGGCCAGCCCGTCCCGAAACGCGACCTCGGGGGTCCAACCCAGCTCCTCGTCCGCCCGCGAAAAATCGATGGCGTACCGGCGGTCGTGCCCGGGCCGATCCTCGACGAATCCAATGAGCGTCTCCGGCGCGTCCAACGCCTGAAGAATCGCACGTACGACGTGCAAATTCGTGTGTTCGGCCCCACCCCCGAAATTGTAGACGCGGCCGGCTCGCCCACCACGGGCGGCGGCGATCAAACCCCTGCAGTGGTCGTCGACGTGGATCCAGTCGCGGACGTGCAGGCCATCTCCGTACACGGGGAGTGACTCGCCCCGAAGCGCTGTACGGATCATCAGCGGGATCAGCTTTTCCGGATACTGACGCGGCCCGTAGTTGTTCGAAGTACGGGTGATGACGGTGTCGAGCCCATGGGTGACGTGGTACGAGTGCACGAGATGGTCCGAGGCAGCTTTGGTCGCGGCGTACGGCGAGCGGGGCGCCAGCGGGGTCTCCTCGGTGAACTTCATCAGGGCAGCCGCATGATGTCCCGCGCCTTCTGTCCCGGCTGCCCCGTCCGCGTCCGACCCGTCCGCCCCCACAGCGTCCGGCTCCCGTTCCGGATCCCACCACGGTAGCTCACCGTACACTTCATCGGTCGAGACGTGGATGAAGCGATCGACGCCTCCGTCGAGCGCTGCGGCAAGCAGGGTGGCCGTCCCGACGACGTTGGTCCGCACGAAGGGCTGATCCGTCTCGATCGACCGATCGACATGGGACTCGGCCGCGAGGTGAAACACCAGATCGACGTCCACCACGGCGCCCCGCACCACTGCGCCATCACAGATGTCGCCCTGCACGAAGTGATGTCGGGGATCGTCCAGGACCCCCTGCAGGTTCTCCAGGTGACCTGCATAGGTGAGCGCATCCAGAGTCACGATCTCGGCCTCCGGAAACTCCACCAGAAGATGCCGGACCAGCGCCGAGCCGATGAAGCCGGCCCCACCGGTCACGAGGATGCGCATCGTCTCAGTTGCCCCCGGCCTGCCCGAGATCGACCTGACCCGCCAGGATCGGATTGCCACGGTCGGCCGCAACGAGATCCGCCGCCCTCTGAAGCGAAGTCACGGTGCCCGCATCGGTCCACCATCCCTGCAATTCCGCGTGCCGCAACTCCCCCCACTCGATGTACCGACTGTTCACGTCCGTGATCTCCAGCTCATCTCGACCGGAGGGGGTCAGTCCTCGAATCACGTCGAAGACGCGCGCGTCGTACATGTAGCAGCCGGTCACAGCGAGATCGGTTTCGGGCCGATCAGGCTTCTCCACGATCCGTACGACCCGGTCACCCTCTACGGTCGCGACACCGAAACGCGCCGGGTCCGACACGGACTTGAGGAGAACCATCGCACCATGCGGGTTGGCCCGGAACTGGGCCACCGCCTCGCCGAGCGAATCCTGGAAGATGTTGTCCCCCAGGATCACCACGATCGGCTCGCCCGCGGCGAAGTGCTCCGCGAGCCCGAGGGCAGCGGCGATCCCACCTTCGCCCTCCTGATACGCATATCGGAGGTGCTCGAGCCCGAAGTCCTGGCCATTCCTGAGGAGCTTGAGAAAGTCACCGGCGTGATCACCGCCCGTCACAACGAGAATATCGTCGATACCCGCCGCGGCCAGCTGCTGGAGCGGATAGAAGATCATCGGCCGATCGTAGACGGGAAGCAGGTGCTTGTTCGTGACTCGCGTCATCGGGAGAAGCCTCGTTCCGAGGCCGCCCGCCAGCACCACCCCCTTCACCTCTTCGACGCCCCGAACGATCCGCGCGACGCCGCCGGTCGTGCAGGGTGACCTGCCACCAGGGGACCGGCCACCGGGGGATCTTCCGCCCGGGGGACTGCCACCAACCGGACGACCATCAACCGAGCCACCCCCCGACGGCTGCCCGCCCCACGGACTTCCCGGCAGCGACATAGTTCGGGTACACCGGGCGCTCCTGATTGAAGGACGGCACCGACCCATCCCGAAGACACACCATTCCGCCCGCGGCACGCACCAGAGCC
>JAYOKZ010000113.1:0-2310 GCA_038120095.1 Gemmatimonadales bacterium | reverse complement strand
CGTCCCGGTGATGGACGCGTCGTGTCCAACTTCATCGTCCAGGCCCTGCGCGGCGATCCGATCACGATCTATGGGGATGGCCAGCAGACGAGATCCTTCTGCTACGTGAAGGACGAGGTCGAGGGGATCTTCAAGCTCTTCCATTCGGAGCAGGTGGAGCCCGTCAACATCGGCAACCCGCACGAATTCACGATTCGTGAACTCGCGGAGATCGTCCTCGACGAGACCGGGAGCACGTCAACGCTCGAGACGCTGCCGATGCCTGTCGACGACCCGAAGGTGCGTCAGCCCGACATATCCGTGGCCCGGGACGTGCTCGATTGGGAGCCGAAGGTGGATCTCCGGACCGGGATTCGTGCGACTCTACCGTTCTTTCAGAAACAGTTGGTACTCCACGATGCAAGGGCTCGGACGATCTAGATGAGACTCACCCACGGCCACGTTCACCAGCTCGAATCCGAGTCCATCTTCCTCATGCGGGAAGTGGCGGCCCAATTCGAGCGCCCCGTCCTCCTCTTTTCGGGCGGGAAGGACTCGATCTTGATGGTCCACCTGGCGCGTAAGGCCTTCGCGCCGGCACGGATCCCGTTCACCCTCGTCCACATCGATACCGGTCACAACTTCCCGGAGACGCTCGAATTCCGTGACGCGCTCGTCGAGGAGACTGGCGCCACGCTGCACGTTGGGCTGGTGCAGGATTCGATCGACGCCGGGCGGGTGAAGGAAGAGGAAGGGCCGAACCCGAGCCGCAACGCGCTTCAGACCGTCACCCTGCTCGACACGCTGGCCGAGCTGAAGGCCGACGTCGCGCTCGGCGGTGGGCGCCGCGACGAGGAGAAGGCCCGCGCCAAGGAGCGGTTCTTCTCGCACCGTGACCGCTTCGGTCAGTGGGATCCGAAGAATCAGCGTCCGGAGCTCTGGAACCTCTTCAACGGCCGCCGCAGCCCGGGCGAGCACTTCCGGGCCTTCCCGCTGTCGAACTGGACTGAGATGGACGTCTGGCAGTACATCGCGGCCGAGGAGGTCCCGATGCCGTCGCTGTACTTCTCGCACAGCCGCAACGTGGTGGAGCGTGACGGCGTGCTCCTGGCCGAGTCGGAGTTCAATCAGCTCCTGGCGGGCGAGGCCTGGGAGGAGCGGGTGATCCGCTTCCGCACGATCGGCGACGCGACCTGTACCGGCGCCACCGAGTCGACCGCCGCGACGCTCGACGACATCATCGCCGAGGTCGCCGCGGCCCGTCAGACGGAGCGCGGCGGACGTTCGGACGACAAGCGCTCCGAGGCCGCGATGGAAGATCGCAAGAAGCAGGGGTACTTCTGATGTCCGAACGCGACATGGACCTGCTCCGCTTCTCGACCGCCGGCTCCGTCGACGACGGTAAATCGACGCTGATCGGGCGACTCCTCTACGACACCAAGTCGATCTTCGAAGACCAGCTCGAGGCGGTGGAGGACGCCAGCAACCGACGCGGCGAGGGCTACGTGAACCTCGCCCTGCTCACCGACGGCCTCCGGGCCGAGCGCGAGCAGAACATCACGATCGACGTCGCCTACCGGTACTTCGCCACGCCGAAGCGAAAGTTCATCATCGCGGATACCCCGGGGCACATTCAGTACACGCGCAACATGGTGACGGGGGCGTCCACCGCGGAGCTCGCGATCATCCTGATCGATGCCCGGAACGGTGTCCTCACGCAGTCCAAGCGGCACGGCTTCATTTCATCGCTCCTCGGGATCCCGCACATCCTGGTCGCGGTCAACAAGATGGATCTGGTCGACTGGTCGGAGGCGGCGTACGACGAGATCACGGGCGAATACTCCCGGTTCGCCGAGCAACTCGGAGTCGATGACCTGTCGTTCATTCCGATCTCCGCGTTGCTCGGTGACAATGTCGTCGATGCGTCGGCGAACATGCCGTGGTACCGGGGGTCAACGCTTCTGCACCACCTCGAGCATGTGAACGTCGGGGCCCACCGCAACATGGTCGACTTCCGATTCCCGGTTCAGTACGTGATCCGGCCGGACCAGGATTATCGAGGATATGCGGGACGAGTCGCATCCGGAACGATCCGTCCCGGCGAAGAGATCGTGGTTCTGCCGTCGAGGAAATCGACGACGGTCGCCTCGATCGAGACGTACGATGGTGCGCTCGATGAGGCGAGGACCGGAGACTCGATCTCGATCACGACGACGGAAGAGCTGGATATCAGCAGGGGCGACATGATCGTCCGACCGGGCAACCTCCCCAACGCAGATACCGAGATCGACGCGACGATCTGCTGGACCTCCGACGAGCCGATGCAGCCGA
>JAYOKZ010000112.1:585-2351 GCA_038120095.1 Gemmatimonadales bacterium | reverse complement strand
CACCTGAGCGATGCGATCGGGCGTCAGGCCATGGGCCTCGTGAAACGCGATCTCGCTGTCGTCGACCTTGCTGAAGACGCCATCGAGGACGACGAGGTGGTAATGGGGGTGGACGTTGAGAGAAGAGCCGAAGCGATGAAAGAAGCTGACGGCTCCGAGCTGGGCGTCGGGTGGCGCTCCGGGGCTCGCGCGCCGAAGCGTCGTACGAATCGCGCGTAGCAGGATCTGGAGTACGGCACCGGCGACGCGCACGTCGTGGTGAAGGTAGGGGCGCAACCGCTTGGGGACGGAGAGCACCCATTGCCGTGCGGGCACATGTGGCAGCACGTGGTCGGTGAGGTGTGCGGCGACCTCGCACATGCGGCGAGCGTTGCAGGAGGGGCAGATGCCCCGGCCTTTGCACGAGAACGGGATCAGCCGTTCGTGGTCGCAGTCCTCACACCGGGCCCGCGCGAAGCCATGGGCCAGAATGCCGCACTCGAGGTAGCCCCGGAAGTCGCGCTCGACCCAATCCGGCAATCCGTAACCCATGGGGTCGGACTCGGCCGCGCGGGCCACGAAGGTCTCGAGGTGGTGCTGCACCGCCTGGTACAGAGCCGTCCGCGTCGGGCGCCGAGGACGGTAGAGGGTGCCCGGGAAGCCGGGCCAATGATGAGTGTTGGCTGGACGCGGACGAAGCCGGGTTCGTTGCTTGGCAGCCGGCGAGCCTGGAAGCACCATGGCGCAGGCTCGAACCGACCGTCGGGCGTCGCCATGGTCGGAGCGGCCGCCCGACTATGCCACGTGATCGCATTGAGGCCGGCCAGAGCGCGCGCTGCCCCGCTCGGGCCATATTCGGGGCCCGCGGCGCCGAGCCCCGAAAAGTTCGTGAGGCGCCCGATCCCTTCGAACCAGGGTCGAGTGACGGGACCGCGTCGGCGGCGAGATTCAGCACGTCGCCATCCAGAACACTCGACCGGCATCTGGATCCGCAACGTCCGTTCGTGTGTCCATTGGGCCCGTTCTTGGGTCCTTTCGACCCGGCAGCTTCCGACATCGCCTCCCGGCAAGAACCGCAGATCGTGCGCCCCACCAAGGGTTTATGGGGTTTCTTGCTCAGATTCGGTACTTCAAGAGTCAGCCTGATAAGCGTGAGGTCGGTAGTTCAAATCTACCCAGGCCCACTGAACCCGCTCGGTCCTCGCGACCGAGCGGGTTTTCTCATGCCGTTGGGTCGAGAACTACCGACGTCACGGGCGCACTCAGCTGGGGTCGGTAGTTCACTCGGAGCCGCGGTCAGCGGCGGAGAGGAGCGAGGGCCTGACTGGGCTTCGCGAAGCGCCCGTCCGTGAAGCCCGCGGCTCAGATCTACCCAGGCCCACGGGAACCCTGTCTGGTCGCGATGATCGGGCAGGGTTCGTCATATCCGGACGCTACCGACCTCACGGGTCCACTCCGCTGTCGTCGGTAGTTCACCCGGAGCCCGCGGTCGAGCGGGCGGAGGGGAGCGAGGGCCAGTCGGCGCGGGCGGAACGCGGCGGAGTTGGCAACTGGCCAAGTCCGAAGCTCAAATCTACCCAGGCCCACTGAAGCCTCTCCGTCGTGCGACCCGAGGGGCTTCTTCGTGTCTGTGCGTCATCTCGAGTGTTCGGGCCGCAGCTCCGACCCCCCGAGTTCGGCGCGAACCGGCAAACAGCTTAATGTTACCAGCGCGGCTCCAACCCTTCCCGTCGGATGCGAGGGAATTCGATTCCATGGTACGTCCCGGCTCCGCCTTCTTCATCATG
>JAYOKZ010000112.1:0-575 GCA_038120095.1 Gemmatimonadales bacterium | reverse complement strand
CTGCACCCGGGTCGCGACGGCGGCCTTCCTGTGCCCGACGCCGGCCGACGCACAGACTCGTGAGCTAGCGTTCTCCACCGACGAGGGCACATGGCTGTCGCTCGATGTCTCGCCCGATGGCGAGGAGCTCCTGTTCGAGCTACTGGGGGACATCTACGGCTTGCCCGTGGCGGGCGGCAAGGCGAGGCTCGTCCTGACCGGCACCGCTTTTCATTCGCAGCCCCGCTACTCACCCGATGGCTCCTGGCTTGCGTACGTCAGCGACGAGTCGGGTGCCGACAACCTCTGGATCGCGAGGTCCGACGGGTCGGACGCACGCCGGATCAGCGATCGGACCGGGTCGACGTTCATCTCTCCGGAATGGTCGGCGGACGGTGAGACGTTGTTTGCGACGGTCGTGACGGGCGCGTTTGAGCGTGTCGCTGAATTGTGGGCGTTCGACGTTACGGTCGGATCCGGGACGCGGCTTGTCGGGAACGGCAATGGACCATCGGCGCCCCTGGTGTCATCCCCGGGACCGGGCCCGTACATGGCATCCGTCGCGCCCGACGGGTCCATCTACTACACCTCGGTGA
>JAYOKZ010000111.1:0-2362 GCA_038120095.1 Gemmatimonadales bacterium | reverse complement strand
TTCGGTGGCGGGGGCTTTGGCTTTGCCACCAACTCCTGGCTGAAAACTGTGCGGCAAAGACGAGGGGGCTACCCCGCCTGTTGAGGATTTGGGATAACCCCCATGGGGGGTGGGATTCCCGGTGTTTCCGGCGTTTTTCTGGTGTTCAGAGCCGGCAGGATGCCGTACGTCGAATCGGCAAGAACGGCAGATCGTGCAGTCCATCAATGAGTTAGACGGTTTCTTGCCGTGATTCGCGTGTTTCTGGGGTTGCCTTACAAGCAGGGGGTCGCAGGTTCGAGTCCTGCAGCGCCCACTTGAGGAGAAGCGTGGGGCTCACGTGAGTACCGGTGCTCGGTGAGATCGTCGTTGTGGGTCTGGCGACGGGCGTCGAGCCCGAGCGGAGTCTGCGCACTGCCGAGTGGAAGCGTGGATCACGGACACCACCGAGGTAGCTCATGAGTGAATCGCGGCCGCACCCGCACCCGCCGCTCATGCAGGCAGTGAATGCGGTCACCCTGGTCCTTGTGCTCTGGGCGAACGGAGCAGCCGGGTCCGGAGCGTTGAGTGGAGAATCCATCGGTGTGGTCGCGAACCGCCACGCCTCCTACTTCCTGCCGGCCAACTATGTATTCGGCATCTGGAGCCTGATCTATCTCGGGCTGATTCTCTTCGCGCTCTATCAGGTCCTCCCGGTGGCACGGGCCAGCCGTTCGCTCGTTGCTCTGGGGTGGGGGTGGGTTGCGAATGGCGCACTGAATGTCGTCTGGATCGTCCTGTTCTCGTTCTCGATGTTCGTGCCGGCATGGATCGTCATGATCGGTCTTCTCGCCAACCTGATCTGGATCCACGAGCGCATCGGATTCGGAACCCGTGATCATTCGTGGTGGGAGCGCCTGTGTGTGGTCTGGCCGTTCGGACTCTACCTCGCGTGGATATCGGTCGCGCTCATCTCGAACACATTTCAGCTTGTCACGTACGTGGGCTGGGATGGCTTCGGTATCGAGGGGCCGGTGTGGGCTGCTTTGATGATGATGGTCGCAACGGGACTCTCGACCTTCATGGTGCTGCACCGTGGAAACGCGTGGTTCCCCTTCGTGTTCGCGTGGGCGTTCGTGGGCCTCGCCCGGCGTTACGGTGAGATCCCGCTGATCGCCAATACGGCGTTCGCGACCTCGCTGGTCGGGCTCGCGGTCCTGGCCGTGGTCTTCTTCATGCGCCACAGACGGGGCGGGTTCTCCGCCGCTACCTGACGGTCGACGCTCGCCGCGATCACAACACGAACGGGATCAGGGCCGCGCGTCGGGACGGATATTCTCCCCCGAAATACTCGTGATACCAGCGGTGGGTTCGAAGCGCCTGAGGAACCATGAGCAGGAAGATCGCAGCGAAATGAGCTGCAGCGGGGAGGGCGCCGGTCAGGAGCACCAGCCCAAGCCACTCGATCAGTTCGCTCAGGTAGTGCGCGTTGGAGCTGAACTGGAACAGGCCCCATTGCGGGATTCGGTACTCAGATGAGGGTCCCTCGCGAAGCCGGATGAGCGCGGCGTCGTGGGCGACGGTCGACGCCAGGCCGAACACGAACAACGTCAGCCCCAGTGAGAAGAGCGGCCACGACGCGGCGAAGAGGGGGGTCGGAGGGCCGGCGAGGTATGATCCGAGGAAGTACCCCATCGGAACGTAGTAACACCAGGTGCAGACGACGACGACGGCCGAGTACGTCCCCGACGAACGCAGCCGCCACGGGAAGACGACCGACCGATAGAGGTAGTGGGTGCAGTAGAGTGCAAGGGTCAGAGACGAAAGGCTGAGGACAGGGTGCGCCGAAAAGCCGTCGTGGGCCGCATAGAAGTACAGCACGCTCGGAACCGCGATGGCGGACATGAGTTTCCACGCCGTCCTCTTCGGTAGATCGAGTACGCGTGGTCCGACACGCCTCGTATGGAGCCTCTGGGCTGGTTCGAGGTGGACGACGAGCATCACGATGGACAGCACGGTAATGCAGGTCAGCCAGAGAATCAGAAGCACGCGATCGGTGTGTGAGGAGGAGCGGGTCGAAACGGACCACAGCGCCCGGCCGGGCTGTCGGAGATTGTCGCCTGCGTAGGATGATTCAAAGTGTCTGCCCCGCCAACCGCGGCGGCGACGCGTGGATTCCGTCTGCCACGATCCAGACCATCGAACCACGGTTCGCCGAACTCTTGTCGAAGTCGGCCCTCCATCGTCGTAAGAAAAATGCCGACAACATCATCAGCTTCGAGACCAATGCACGACCCATTGTGCGCTTCTAAATTTTAAGGTGGTAAGTTGAAGTTCTAAGGGTTTGGCCCAACCCTGAGGCCTTGGCATCTCCATGATGATTCGGAAACGTCTGTGGACCCGG
>JAYOKZ010000110.1:0-2469 GCA_038120095.1 Gemmatimonadales bacterium | reverse complement strand
CGAAGGAAAAGGCCGAGCCATCGTCTTTCGTGCCTTCGAACTGAATCGTGTCGCCTGCATTGACTGCAGCTGAGGAGGCTCCGTTGAAGAGCCCCGAGAGCAGTGTGCTCGCGACGGCCGGAGTACCACCGGCATCCGAGGCCAGGACACCACCCTGGACGACCTGAGATACGCTGGAGGTATCGGCCTGGAGAACACCGAGGGCTGCAAGAACTCCATCGTCGTCCGACGCCGAAGCAGTCCCGGTGATGGAGAGTCGGTACTGACCCGTCGTCACCTCCTCGACCGAAGCAAAGGCAGACGACCCGGCGAGACCCGCAGCAGTGTTGAAGTTGTCTCGAATGTCCTCGAGCGAGTCTGTCGAGAGATCGACGTCGAACGCGACACCGGCGAGCGTCACCGTCCCCGAGGGTGTTCCAGCGCTGAAGCCGAGGAGGGTCCCCACCTCGGTCGACGAGGAGGAGAACTGGCCCGAAGCGAAGCCTCCCCCGGTTCGAGTCTTCAGCGAATCGTAACTGCCGACCAGGCCGAGGGAGGCCATAATGCCGTCGACGTCCGCATACCCCAAACCCGCTTCCCCCGTGGCGTCGGCGGTCAAGATGAGGCGGTAGGCTCCTGCGGAGCCCACGATGGTGGCGCTTACGCCCGTCGCGTCGTCTCCGGTGTTCGCCTGATTGATCGAACTCGCGATCGAGACCAGCGAGTCCGCCGCATCCACGTCGATGACCGAGCCGCTGAGCACGATCTGGCCGGAAAGCCCGAGTGCGTCGGATCGGGAGGAGACCTGCGCGGTGCTGAGAGATTCACGGTCGGCGACCTGCAGAACGCGGACAGAGAAGCTCCCCTCGCTGGCACTGGAGTCCGCGGTGGCGGACAGGTTGTCAGCGTAGTCACCGAGCACTTCCGCTGTGAAGGCATCGAGTCCAGAACCCTCGGACAGTCCGTCACTCGCCGTCTCGATCGCCTCGATCAATTCACGGACTTTCTCCCACGCCGCCTTGTCGGCCTCCTGATCAGAAATTGATCGGCGCAAGTAGTTGAGGCGCGAGTCCTCGATCTTGATGATCTGATCGACGATCTCCCGGAAATCGATTCCGGTGGCCAGACCGCTTACGGTGGCGAGAGGTTCCATGATGTCCGCGGTTCCCGGTGCCTACATTATGTCGCACGCAGACAAAGCAAATCGTCCGCTCTTCACCTTTGAATTATCGACCGCTCACAGGCATTCTTGAGTGGCTGTAACCCGTGAACAAAGAAGAGCCCGCCCCACCAGCGTCGGGGGGGCGGGCTCAACGCCCATCGGATAGCGGCAAGCCTTACTGCAGCAGCGCCAGAACCGACTGAGCTCGAGCATTCGACTGTGCAAGCACCGACACGCCGGTCTGGGACAGAATCTGAGACTTCGTCAGAGCCGTGAATTCCGCGGCAAAGTCGGCATCCCGAATGACCGACTCGGCAGCAGCCGTGTTCTCCAGGGCGATCTGTGCCTGATTCAGGGCGCTGTCGACGCGACTTTGTGTCGATCCGATCGCAGCGAACGACTCTGATAGCGTGTCGATGGCGGCCTCGATCGCAGTCAGCGCGGCAGCTCCGTCGGACGCAGCGCCGTTACCAGCCCCGTCACCAAGCTCAATGGATCCGGTGTCCACACCCAGCACGGATGCGTTCACATCGACCGTCGTGAAGGCAATCGTGTTGGTCGCGGAGGCACCCACCACAAAGTTCAAGGTGGTGCCGGTGGTGTTCAGGAGGCTGACCCCTGAGAACTGCGTATTGTCCGCAATCCGATCCACCTCCGCCTGCAGCTCCTCGAACTCCTCTTGCAGAAGATCGCGGCCCTCGCCATCGACGTTGTCGGAAGCCGCCTGACTGGCGAGTTCCTGCATCCGGAAGAGAACCTGTTGGATCCCCTGCAACCCTCCCTCGGCAACGCTCAGAAGAGCCTGAGATTGCTCTGCGTTCCTCGTAGCGACCCGAAGCGAACCGACCTCAGCCCGGAGAGAGTTCGCGATCGCGAGCCCCGCCGCATCGTCAGCAGCCCTGGAGATTCGAAATCCTGACGAAAGGCGACCGATCGCACGGTCCCCCGCAGTCTGCGCCTGGCCGAGATTCCTCAGAATTGCCAAGGCCTTGACATCGTTGTTGATCCGAAGCGACATCCCATTTCCTCCATGAAGTTCGATCGGCGCGTCCATGCGCCTTGGACCCCGCACGGTGCGAAGGTCTTCTAGTGAGAAGAATCGGATGGAGTCAAAAAATCTTTAGGAGCGCTCGACGCGGCAATTGACGTCTGACGGCACCCCGTTCAATACCCTGCTTACCCATCCTGGACGACCCTCCGGAAAACGGTATCCTCGCACACCGAATCGCTCTAGGCGTCCGCAGCCAGCTGGCTCACAAGGCGAGAGAGAATGCTGCCTCGGTGGGGAACAAGTGGCTGATTCTCATCGAGCGAACGAACTGCTTGAT
>JAYOKZ010000109.1:0-2610 GCA_038120095.1 Gemmatimonadales bacterium | reverse complement strand
GAGGAGATCATCGCGCTCGCAGAGATCGTCTCCGAGTACGACGGCTTCTACTACGCGCACCAGAGGAGTCAGTCGCCCCTCCCGCTCTGGCTCACGCCGAGCATCGTCGACGAGTACACCCCGCCGCCGACGTGGCCGGATGGGTGGAGGCTGACCGCGACCGACGGGATGCACGAGACGATCCGGATCGGTCGCGAGGCCGGGATTCGGGTCGTCGGGACGCACATCAAGGCCAAGGGCCCGACCACATGGGGTCAGTCGGCCATCGATGTCATGGCCATCGATCGTGCGCGTGCCGAGGGGGTTCAGGTCTACCTGGACCAGTATCCGTACGAGACGTTCGGGGGTGGGTCCGTCGAGGTGATCCCGCGCTGGTACTATGCGCCTGTCGGCACCGACCGCAGCGGTGGACTCGACGACCCGGAGTGGAGTCGTGGGGATCTCATGAACGCGTGGGATCAAAACCTTCGGGCTCACCTCGAAGACCCCCTACAAAGCCACCAACACGTGGCGGACACCGAGTACATCCTCGATCTGCAGGGCGGCGCCGACCGGCACATCATCGTCGTCTCGCCGCGGGACGAGGCCCTCGTAGGCAGGACCCTCGGGGACGTCGCTCGGGAGAACGGCGTGGAGCCTGTCGAGCAGGTACTTCGCTTTGCGCTCGATCTCGGAACGGCCGAGCTACGATCCGGCGTCCGCTTCCGGGGACTGGCCGGGTCCTCCGAGGACGTCGAGCGGTACATGCGCCAGGAGTACACGGCGACGTCGACGGACGGGGGCATCGTAGCCAATGCGCGCCCGGGTCAGCATCCGCGTTACTACGGGACCTACCCCCACAAGATTGCGACGTACGTGCGGGACAAGGGCACGATCACGCTGCCGTTCTTCGTCCGTTCCTCGACGGGGCTGCCCGCCCAGATCGTGGGTCTGAACGATCGGGGGTACATACGGGAGGGGCAGGCAGCCGACCTGGTCGTCTTCGACTTCGATCGCGTGCAGGACAGGGCGACGATCACCAACCCCGGCGGCGCGAACGAAGGCATCGACTACGTCTTCGTGAATGGTACCGCGGTGGTGGACCGGGGGCGGGTCACCGGGCGCTTGCCGGGCCTCGTGATCCGGAGGGGCGGTGGGTGACCGACTCCGGATCCTCTGACGCGACCGCGGGTTGATGTGGTTCACCAGGGCCGATTCGCGTCATACGAGATGAACACGGACCGTGTCCTGACCCTGAGTCGTGGAGGGCTCATGCGCATTCGGAACGTCCTCTCGTCGCTCGCCTTCACGGCACTGGCTGCGTGTGGGGGTGACAGCATCACGGAGCCCGTTGCCGAGCGGGAGATCCTCGCGAATCCGTCCTTCGTCACGGATATCAACCCGATTTTCCAGGCTCGCGGGTGTGCTTCCGGGGCCTGTCACGGCTCCGGTGCGGGGGGACTTACGCTCAAGGCAAGCGCGGCCGAAAACTACGGCCAGCTCGTCGGCGTCCAGGCGGCGGGGGAGCCCTTTCAACTCGTGGCGGCGGGTGACGCGGAGAACAGCTATCTCGTGATCAAGATCGAGGGTCGACAGACGTCCGGTACTCGGATGCCGCGCGGCGGAAACCCTCTGGATGCCGTGGACCGGGGAAATATCCGGAACTGGATCGACAACGGAGCTCCGAACAACTGATGAATACGTGCCGTGGTGTGGCCCTCGTGGGTCTGATTCTCTCGTTCTGCGTGGGGGTGCCGGCGGCAGCCCAGGACGTGTTCCACTCGACCCAATCCCCCAATCTCCAGACCACTTCCGGACTGCGGGCAGGGAGCTGGCTCTTCGAGATCTCTCACCGGTTCCTGCCGGCGATCGCGGACGGAGGGGATGCGTTGTGGGGCCTCGACGGCCCGGTCTACAACCGGCTTGGGCTCGCCTACATGCCGATCGAGGGTGTGCTCCTCGGGGTGCAGCGGACGAACCTCGAGGACAACCTCGAGCTCAACGCGAAGGTCCGGCTCGTGAAGACCGAGGTCGGAGCCGTCCCGGTCGAGGTCGCAGCGATGACGGGCATGGCATGGAACACGGACGCCTTCGTCGTGCAGGGAGCCGAGGACAACGAGTCCCAGTTCTACGCGCAGGCGATCGTCAATGCGCGGGTGGCCGAGCGGGTCGCGCTCGGTGTGGTCCCGACCTGGATCCGGAACCCTCGGATTCGGGACGTCGACGCATTCAACGCGATGGCCGTTGGTGTTCAGGGTCAGGTGTACCTGTCGGGTTCGACGAGCGTGCTGGGCGAGTGGATCTTCAGCGAGGACATCCAGGATCGCGGGCACGACTCGGGCACCTTCGGAGTCGAGTTCCAGACGCGGGGGCACTTCTTCAAGCTCC
Organism: Gemmatimonadales bacterium; assembly: GCA_038120095.1. Taxonomy (GTDB): domain Bacteria; phylum Gemmatimonadota; class Gemmatimonadetes; order Longimicrobiales; family Gaopeijiaceae; genus UBA2589. The sequence continues at coordinate 243 of JAYOKZ010000109.1, read as the reverse complement.
TCGTCACGAACCAGGTGCTCATGAATCCGACGCAGTACCTCGGGGGTTCAGCCAGCCCCTTCGAGGCCGGTGAACTGCGGTTCGGCTTCAACGTCCAGCGGATCCTGCCCTTCTAGAAGCCGACGCCCATTCCCAGGTACCGGAGGATCAGGACGTAGAGCCCGCCTGCGATTGCGGCGATCGCGGCCATCTTGATCAGCTTCTTCAGGATCCCGTAGATCACCATCGCGGCCACGCCCAGGA
>JAYOKZ010000108.1:0-2716 GCA_038120095.1 Gemmatimonadales bacterium | reverse complement strand
CAGCGACGAGTCTGACGAACCCGGAGGGCCTGACCCAGTCGACCTGGACGAGCGTGACCTCGACAGGGCCGATCGTGAACAACGGTACGCTGACGCTGACCGGTACGAACACACTCAATGATCTGACCACGACGACGACATCGGACCTGACGGTCATCGGCGGCAATGTGACGTTCGCGAACGGGTTCACGAACAACGGCTCGATGACGAAAGCGTCCGGCGCTGAGGTCATCTCGAACAACGCCCCCCTCATCAACGCTCAAGGGGCCACCCTTACCCTTTCAAGTGGCGGGGTGCCATACGATATCTCGGGGGATCTCGTGAACGATGGAACCCTCCTCATGGAGGGTACGGTCGACGTCTCGGGCTCCCTGACGTCGAACTCGACCTCCTCGGCAACATTTCTCAGTCCCAACCTCCCGTCCCCGGCGCTCTTCGTGGGAGGCATCGCGCTGGATGGGGCGACCTTCGACGACGTCCGACTCGATTCCAGATCCACAGGTGGTCCGATCCCGGCTCTCGACAACGTCACGTTCCAGAACATTGAGACGCTGACCCAGCCGCAGCTTCGCGTAAACCACCCGGGCGCGGCGTCACAAATCACATTTTCAAATGTGAACTTCCTCTCTCAACCGACGACCGGTCTTTACGTTGTCATCGGCGACACGGATGGCGTCGCCCCTGTGCTCGACATCCGGATCCAGAGCACCACGCCGGGAGACGGCTCGGCATTCTCAGCTACCGAGAACGGCGCGCTGTTGACCTGGGGTGGCGGCGGTCAGTAAGGAACTCCTCGTCGGGCTTCGTACCCCCGGGGCCGCGCCAAGCCGGGGTGCGACGGCCTCCCGATGAACCCCCTCGGCAGTCCAGCTGGAGGCGGACTGGTGCCGCTCCCCATCCCTTACCCCCTTTCATCGAACCGACATCATGCGAGACTGGAAGAGAATTCGTGAGGTCTTCGCCTTCCTCGGGTTCATCGCGTCGATGGTGTTCGTCGGGCTGGAGATCCGCCAGAACACGGCAGCCACCCGTGGGCAGACGCGGCAGGAACTGGCTGCGCTCAATCAGGAATTCCTGATCCTGGTCGCGACGGATCAGACCTTCAGCGAGCTTCTCTACCGCGCATGGGAGCAGGAGGGGCCCGTGACGCCAGAGGAGGAGTACAGAGTCGAGATGATTCAGACGCTGAATCTGCGACGACTGGAGAACGTCTTCTTCCAGTATCAGCAGGGGCTTGTCGACGAGACCGCCCTGCGGAGCTACGGGCTTCAGCGCGTCGACATGAACCGGCCACGAATGCGGGAATGGTGGATCGACAAAGGATGGAGGTCGGCCTTTCACCCGGACTTCGTGGCGTTCCTCGAAGGGGAGCGGCTGTCAACCGAGTGATCAGGTCTCCCCGGCAGGAGACCTCTCCCGCTTCGGGGATCGGGACCGGAAAACGCACGGCGCTTTCTTCCCGGTCGTTCCCCCGACACCTTGCGAGCATGTCACTCAGTCGAAATGCCCAGCGGAGCTTCCTCGTCGCCCTCGTGGGTTCGCTCGCATACCAGCCGACCCTGACCTCCGCTCAAATTCAGCCGGGCCGGATCTACGAGGGAGGGGAGATCATCAGTGAGCCATCCGTAGGGCTCTCTCTCACCATCCCGGTCGGATGGCGCGGAGCCCTCATGCAGGATGGTTCCATGTTCATGCTCGAGCCGACCCAGGGTACCGGCTTGATGGTGGTGGTCGCCCAGGAGTTCAACGAAGCGACGGCGCGTGCAGAGATGTCGAACGACGTGGACCTCGGCGATGGAGTCATTCTGCGGCCCGCGGGCACGATCGAGGAGATCTCGCCCGGGCACCTCAGTCGTCCGATGACCGTTCAAGGTCTCCCAACGCAGATGGTCGGCACGATCGACGTACGGCTCACATCGTCCGGGCTGGGGGTCGCTTTCATCGTGCTGTCTCCAACCGCCGACGGCCCCACGCACGTCGACGACATGCGCCAGTTCGCCCTCAGTCTCGGAGTGACGGAACCGACCGCGGCGCCCGCTGCCTCCGGCGGTGACGAGTGGCTCCCATACATGCGCGGTCGGTACATCGCGCGATACTACACGGCGACAGGGTACACCGAGCGCACGGAACTGTGGCTGTGCAGTGACGGATCCTTCTTGTTCAGCGATGAGGGAGGAGGCTTCGGCGGAGGCGCATCGGGGGCCTTCCAGGGCTCAGGCGGAGGACGCTGGTCGGCCACCGGGGCCGGAGCCCGCGGCACCTTGATCCTGGATTGGTCGAACGGCCAGCGAAGCGAGTGGGCCCTCGAGTTCAACGTCCAGCGCGACGAGCTGTACGTAAACGGAAGCCGATGGCTGCGGGGTGCCAACGAACGGTGCCGTTGAGGGGGTCCGGCTCCGGTTGAGCGCGGCCGACGTCTCCGACCTTACAGGCCGGCCCGCTCCTTCGTCCACCCCTGAAAGCCGAGGCCTCTCCCCTTCGCTCCTTGCTACTGTCCCGGATTGAACCAAGCGATCTCTGGGTCACCAAACGAGAGGGTGAAAGCAGCACCAGGATCGAAACTCGGTGAACCACCACCATCGAGATTCACCTCGACTCTCAGAGGGGCATCCCCACCATTCGTGTCCGTGACGTTTAGATACACTCGGAGAGGATCTATCTCATCGAACGTGATCGAATCGAAATCCATCGTCCTAGAATTCTCGCTGATCGTGAT
>JAYOKZ010000107.1:0-2737 GCA_038120095.1 Gemmatimonadales bacterium | reverse complement strand
TAGAGCGCTTCCCTTACAAGGAAGATGTCGGGGGTTCGAGTCCCTCTGCGCCCACTCACAGTGTCGGGGCGAGCCATCGCAAGGAATTCGCAACCCTGCTGTGATGACCTCCCGGCGGACCATCATCGATGTCGGTCGTCTGGGAGGGTTGCAAGCGTGTTTGACATCAACTCGATCGTTCGTGGCAGAGCAGCGCGTCGTGCCCTCGCGCTCCTCATCGTGGGAATGCTGGGAGTCTCCTGCTCGAGCGCGTCGATCTCCGATGAAACGGATTCCGCAACTGATTCACGTGCTGATGAGGCCCGAGAGACCGACAGCGGCGAGCCGTCATCGCCGGAGAATCCAGTTGATGACGCCGACCCGGCGGAACAGGACCCGTCTGGAGACGGCGACATCGATGGCGAGGCGAGTGGTGAAGGGCAGAACTCGGATAGTGGGTTCTCGTTGGACGGTGAGCCGATCGTTGTCGTCTCGGACAACGTCGACTGCGTCATCAGCCCGCGGGTGATCGTCGAACCTGCGAACCCCCCATCCATCGCCGACGTGCAGCGCGGAATCGGCGTGAATGTACCCAAGTCCGACCCGGAGCACTGCTACCTCTTCTCAGCCGAGATACCCGATGACTTCCGCCGGTACCACGCCGACGTGCACCAGAAACTCATCGACTACGTGGGCGGATACGACCGCTACATCCACATCACCTACGAGGTCGAGGGGGACAACACCGAGGCCCTCGAGATCCTGGATCAGTTCGGCTACTTCTACGACAACGGTCAGCCGGTTGAGCCCTCGATCGATGTCGTCTACGAACGCCGAAGCTGTCTCAGTGGTTTCGGTCGGGACGGCCAATGGGATGGGTACAACGACTTCTCGTTCTGTAATCAGCCGAATCCACTTACGGACCCGATGTGGGAGTGGGACGTCGAGAACTTCGGACCTGAGGTGTTCATGTACAACACCATCAACGGGTGGGTGCACGAGTACTACCACCACGTCCAGCGCGCGCACACTCTTGGTCGCTCCCTCGGAATGCCCGCCGATTGTTGCGGAGGCAGGAACCACACCGGTTCGCCCGCCTGGTTCGTGGAAGGGCAGGCCCAGGTCTTCCCCACGTTGTTCCTCCGCGACGTTTTCGACGACCTGCAGATCACCAAAGACCTCGGTCTGGAGGGGGCATGTGCCGGTGATCCCCGGCTGAACGGCAACGGCCCTGACCAGCCGTTGTGGGAGCGGGTCTCGTGGCAGACGAACTGCAACATGACCCAGAAGTTCGAGTCGGCGAGCCGGGCGATCCGCGGTGAGGGTGACGAATGGGAGGAGTGCACCGGGTTCAGTGCCCTCGACGAGATGCGCGAGACCTGGATCTGTCCGAACCACATGGAGATCCTCAACTTCTACCTCGCCTACCTGACGTCGTTCGAGACCCTATTCATCGGTCTCCACGAGGATGTCTGGGCCCTCGGATTCGAGGGAGCCCTCGACAAACACTTTGGGCTCACCAAGGACGAGCTCTACGAGCAGTTCAACCAGTTCATGCGCGACAACACGTCGCCCCCCGATGACTTCTTTCCGACCGAACGGCTCGACGAACTCGTCGACTTCTGGGGCATCGAGTCGGGAGTCGGTGGCTCCGCTGACGAGGAGACGGGTTCGGACGATGAGCGTGCAACTGGGACGGACAGCGAGTTGGGCACCTCACCCGCTGCGACCCGTACCGACGACATCAGAATCCTCGCCGCCTCGTCGGTCGACGATGAGACGCTCGACTACCTCAACACCTACATCGATTACTCCGTCGAAAACTTCTTCTCCGACCCGCGTCTCGTGCAGGACAACCTCTATCCGATCATCGTCCTGCAGTACGACCGGAACAACCTCGAGACGATCTACGACCTTGAGGACCGTTACTGCTCGTTGATGTCGACCCTCGACACCGACACCTTCCTCAACTCGCGATGCAATCCGAACAACCGGGGAGATTGCGCGGACAACATCTGTCTGCTCACGCACGACGGTGAGCCCGTCGGGTCATCGATCTCGGGAACACCGGGGCCCACGTGCTGCTACCTGTTCATCAGCGACTCGTTCGATGCGAACGACCGAACCTCTCTCGCATACGTGACGCTCCATGAGATGTTTCACATCTTCCAGATCTCCAACTTTGTCGAGTACGAGAGTTGGGAGCACGACGACGCCTACTACATCTCAGGGAAGATCAGCGGTGACGGCACCGAGCACAAGCCCTGGTGGATGGAGGGCAATGCCGTCTACTTCTCTCACCTGCACTACTCGCGAGCAACCGGGGACTTCGAGCACCTCAACCGTGAGATGGAACGCGGACTCTGGACCCCCTATGGGCCCTCCGGTGAGAACGTCATCGATCGCTACCTGAACGGACCTGAGCTCTACAACGTGACCTGGGAGAGCGACTGGGCGGTTGGGTATCAGGTGGGTGCGTGGTTCGTCGCCTACGTCGCCCATCACGAGGGTGAGCAGGCGGTGATCGACTTCTGGATCAACACCCAGGACGGCATCCGGTTCCCTGAGAACTTCGAGCAGACCTTCGGCACGGACTACCGGACCTACGTCGATGAGTTCGAGGAGTTCATCCGCACCAGCGACCGCTCAGAGGTGATGGGGATCCTTCCGACGTCCTGAGGGAGCGAGATCTGCGGTTACGACCCGAACGAGGCGATCGTGGCGCCATCGAGGTATTCGTCGATGCGTGCGATGAGCC
>JAYOKZ010000106.1:0-2787 GCA_038120095.1 Gemmatimonadales bacterium | reverse complement strand
CTGTACGCCTCGACGCTTTCGATCCCGAAATAGGTCGGTAATGCACCGAACAGAGGAAGTCGCCCGCCCATCGGCAGGCTCATGATTCGGCGGTTGCCCTCACGAAGGAACTCGACGACCGGCGTTTCCGGAAACACGGCCTGTTGAGGCACAGACGGCTGAACTCCATGCATGGTCGCGAACAGCTCGAGCGCCAAAACGGCCGAAGCCGCCTTCCCGAGAGCGCGAGGTGAAATCCAGGCGGCGAGGCTCCACACGACGGTCAGAGCTGCAAGTCCGCCGATCGCACGCATCTGAGCGTCGGTCGATGCGTCTGTCAGGAGCTGCATGAGGTAGAGGGGGCCGAGCGCGGCTCCGAGGGTTCCGAGGGCGACCATGCGTTTCTGCAGCAAGGGAGGCGCGTCGCCGGGCGTACGTTGCAACGCTGCCACTCCATGGCCGGCCGCCATTGCAGCCGAGATGGCCCAGACCATTCGGAGCCGGTCAACGGACGTCCAGCGAACAAGAGGCAGTTGACCGAGTAGCTCCGCCATGGGCAGGTGCAGCGCGACAGCGAGCGAACCGAGCCCGAGAAATATCCAGAATCGGGCTTCTTTGGTGCACGAGCGCCAGGCGATCGCGATCAAGAAAACCGAGGCCGCGCCGACGTACACCGTGTTCTCCAGCAGATTCGGAGCGGGCCACGAATATGGTAGAAGTCCGGTCGGGTTGAACGCAGGAATAACGGCCGTGAGAAGTGTGTCCAGGACCCGCGACCAGGTGGCGTCCCCCGTGACCCCGGTCATGAGCCGCTGAAGCAGGCTCAGCGATGATTCGGCACGGGCAGCCGAGCCGCCTGAAGCCGAAAACAGGAAATCGCCAAAGGGCACCAACAGGACACCCGCGAGCGCGGTTCCCGCACCGAGCGCCAGCAGCAGATTCGTGACGCGCCGGATTCGATCCCACGCACGGGTGGGATTCAACGGCGAGGGCTCGCGGGTGGAAGCTGGGATATGGGACTCGTTGAGGTCTGGAGACCCTCGTTTCGCGGCCCACAGTGCGAAGATCACCGTCAGGAGTAGCCCATGAGCGACTGTAGCCGGATGCCCTGCAAACCAGGCGAGCGCCACGAAGAGCGCCAGCACGATGGCGTGAAGCGACCTGCCGGAATGGGTGAGCGTGCGATGGGCGCCCCAGAGCATCCATGGGATCCATGCTGCCGCGGCGGTCATCGGCCGCCCCAGCCATAGAGTGAACCAGCCTCCAAACGCGAAGGCGAGCGCTGCGACACATGCGGCCAGCGGCGTGAGCCCGCGTGCCCTCGCAAAGGTGAGCATACCCAGGACGGCCACGAGCGCGGACATCACCGCCCGGGCAGAGCCCGCACGTTCGGGCCCTACCAGCATACCGATACCCGTCGAGAGCGGGTCGAGAACCGCGGGTTGCGCCAGGGCGAAATGCGGTGAGCCAGCCGCCGCAAACGGATTGATCAGAGGTAGTTCACCCGCTGCGATCGTGCGGATGTTGTACGCGAGCCACGGATGGAACTGAAATACCCGATCCCAGCCGGCCAGGAAGTTGCTCGGGTGGGGCGGAAGCTCGGTGGAAGCCACGCTTGCGAACGCCGGGTCAACGTAGAAAAGCAGGTCTGCGGGCAGCAGAATCCGTCCCCCAACGATGACGGGCGAGAACCAGGCCACCACGAACAGGATTCCGATCCAGGCGTGCGCCGCGTTCCGTGGGTGGCCCTGTCCTTCCGCCGGCGGGCGCTGCACGAGGATGTGGAACCAGCGGAACAATCTGGCCGGGATCATGGATTGGCGGTTGGCGGGGCCTTGGCGAGACGGGAAGAGTTGAGGTGCGGTTGCGGACCCGCAACTGTCTTTCTTCTACGACCGGTGTTCACATCAGAGATGGTCTTGAAGACGTCGGGCGCCCGGCCTTTCCCCGCGGACAAGAAGTATGGCGCTGTGAGGTCGAATCTTCGTGTGTGTTCCTCTACATCGCTGACACCGGTCTGCTGGCGCTCCGAGCGGAGCCCAGCGAGGACGGCGAACTGATCCTCACGTTCCCGGGTGGGATAGGAGGACACCTCCTGACCCGACTCGAGCTCCGGGGCGATTGGATGCGAGTGCGCATCGAAGTGCACGGATACAGGTGCCCCTCAGAGCCCCCTTGGGAGGGCGTAGACGTCATGGAGGGGTGGGTGCGCTGGCGTGGCGCGGATGGCGTCCCAAACATCGAGTCGATCAGCGGAGTCTGCTGATCGTCGAGAGGTCAGGCCGGTTCGCCTCGGGCCGCGCCGGTCGCTGATCCGCACGTTGGAGGGGGCGGCGGTGAAGACGCGGCGATGCGTGGGCTGGAGCTCGAGCTTCAGAGCCGCTGCTTGCTACCCCCGAGCGACTCCACGACTTTTCCGCTGCATCGCACCTTGGCATGGCTGGTTTGTGGCCCCTGTAGGCTCCCTGAGAAACGCAGAGGTCGGGGTAGCAGGGTGAGGTAGCGGTGAAAGTCGTTTCTTCGAGGAGAATGAACGGCACAGGCGCCCGTAGCTCAGGTGGATAGAGCGACTGCCTCCTAAGCAGTAGGCCCCTGGTTCGAGTCCAGGCGGGCGCATGGGTATTGGCGAGCCCCTTTAAGGCACAGCGGCTGTTGAGCGCCGGGGGTGACCGCAGTTTTCTGTGATGTGGCTGGGCATAGTTTTGACGGGGAGGAGTGAAGGGAGTGCGATTCGAGACCATGAGACGACGCGCGGGCGTAGTCATTGCACTGGGCCTGGTCGCCTGCGCGGGTGAGACGCCCTCGGAG
>JAYOKZ010000105.1:0-2805 GCA_038120095.1 Gemmatimonadales bacterium | reverse complement strand
ACGACGTGGACTCCCTCAATGCGCCCCGACCGGTCGGTGCACTCACGGAATTCCTTTTCCCCGCGCCAGCCCCGAGAAACGTCAGATCGATTCTGGCGTGGTGGGAGAAACGACGGATTCCATACAATCTGGCCGTGGGGACCTGCGGCGCTGCATCGGTCACCTGGATCTTTGTCGGCGAATTCGTCATCACGGGCGGGCGGGTCATCGCCATCGCGCCGTGGCAGGGCATTCTGCTCTTCGGGGTCCTGGCCAACGTCTGCTACACCCTGGGCCCTACCATCGAAATCCTGCTCGACAAGCTCTGGGGCCGAGACGTCCTCCCGGTGGGGCCTGCCCTCTACAGAATGGGGCTGACCTTCTCTGTCGGCCTCGCACTCCTCCCCGGCATGTTCATGAGCGTCTCGATGATCATGCGAACCATGCTCCGGGTCATGGGAGCCTGGTGAAGGGCCTCAGTCTACCGGGATGATCTGACTCCGCTTCGTTCCCACGGACACGAACTTCACGGGGGCGTTCGTCAGTTCCTCGATGCGATCCAGGTAGGCGCGCGCGTTCGCGGGCAGGTCCTGAATCCGACGGACATCGCACGTCGAGGAGTTCCACCCCGGCATCGTTTCGTACACGGGCTCCACCTGAGACAGCGCCCACGTATCCGCCGGAAAGAACTCGCGGGTCGACCCGTCCGACATCCGGTAGGCGGTCGCGATCCTTACTTCGTCGAGCGTGTCGAGGACATCCAGCTTCGTCACGGCGATTCCGGTGAGCCCGTTCACCTGTGATGCGAACCGTGTGAGCACGGAGTCGAACCAGCCACAGCGGCGAGGTCGCCCGGTCGTAGCTCCGAACTCGCCACCGAGCGCCCGAACGTGTTCGTCCATCTCGGGAGACATCGCGCTGGGCAGAGGGCCTTCGCCAACCCTCGTGGTGTAGGCTTTCACGATCCCGATCACGTCCGTGATCTGCGTCGGGCCAATGCCGCTGCCGGTCGCCGCACCTCCGGCCGTCGTGTTGGACGACGTCACGAAAGGGTACGTTCCGTGGTCCAGATCCAGCGCAGTCCCCTGCGCACCCTCCAGGAGAACGTGTCGTCCCGATCTCAGTGCCGAACTGATCTCGGGGCCGACATCCGTCGCAATCGCGAGAAGGCGCTCACTCAGTGCCAGCGTCTCATCCATCGCCCGATCGAGTTCGGTCGTATCTGCTCCCAACTCGCGTAGACGGGTCAAGACCCGAGACTTTGCCGCGTCGATGCGCTTGGCGAGCCGGTCAGGATTCAGCAGATCGGCGGTGCGAATCCCTCTCCGACCCGCCTTGTCCTCGTAGGCTGGCCCAATGCCCCGACCCGTCGTCCCGATCTTCGTCTCCGCCGCGACTTCGACCGCCTGGTCGAGGAAGCGGTGATAGGGCATGAGGAGCTGAGCGCGGTAGCTGACGCCGACTCGACCCTCGATGTCGATCCCGCGATCGAGGATCGCGTCATACTCCTCGAAGAACTGCTGCACGTCGAGAACCACACCGTTGCCCAGCAGGCATCGTCGACCTTCGTGAAGGATCCCGGAGGGAATCTGGTGAAGAACGAATTCGTCCTCTCCGACGTGAACCGTGTGGCCCGCATTCGCACCACCCTGGTACCGAGCCACGATGTCGACCCGTTCGGCCAGCACGTCGACGATCTTGCCCTTCCCCTCGTCGCCCCACTGGCACCCGACGATGACGGTGCAGGAGCCCTGTTCCGACATGGTGTCCTCTGTGACCGGCAAAAAGAAACGGACCCACCCCCGCCGGGGGATGGGTCCGTGACTGATGTATCCTTTGGGAAAAGCTACCGGCCACTCAGAGGGGTGTCAACGCGAATACCCGTAGCTCAGACACCCGCGGACGCAAGCAACTCGGCCTCCTCGAGAATGCCACGAATCTCTTCCACTCGATCCGCCGGAGCCGCCTTGAGAGGCGGCCGCGGAGCTCCTCCCGAGAAGCCGAGAAGATCGAGCGCCGCCTTGACCCCGGGCACGCCGAGCCCTCCGACGATTTGCTGATGCACCGGGGCGATTCGCGCCTGCAGCGCTGCGGCTTCCTCATCGCGGCCCTCGCGGTGGGCGACGGCGATACCCGCAGCCTCCGCACAGGCCATGAGCCCGACCGCTACGATCCCTCCGACGCACCCGGCCTGCATCGCAGGGTGCAGGATCGCTCCGCTTCCCACGAGGACCTGGAAGCCCGCGGAGGTGGCACTGACGAGTTCGGCAGCCAGGTTCAGCTGTCCCCGGGAGTCCTTGATCCCAACGATGTTCGGGTGCTCGGACAGACGCCCGATGAGATCGGTCGAGAATTCGAGTGTGCTGAGTCTCGGGGGCACCTGGTAAATCAGAACGGGCACGGGCGAGGCCTCCGCCACGGCCGAAAAATGGGCCACGAGCACCTCGTCCGACATCGCTCCCTTGAAGAACGCGGGCGGACTCACGAGTACAGCATCGGCTCCTGCCGCCGCAGCCTGCTGTGTCAGACGGATCGTGTGCCGCGTGGACTCCAATCCCGTTCCGGCAATCACCTTTGCGCCGCTTGGAGCGACATCCGACGCCATCTCGACAAGGCTCACCCTCTCCCCGTCATCGAGGTAGACGGACTCACCCGTAGACCCGGCAATCAGGATTCCCGACACGGGATTCTCAAACCACCGGTCGAGGTTCGCACGGAAGGCAGAGAGGTCTACATCCCCGGACACTGCGTCGAACGGTGTGGTGACGGGGAGAAAAGCTCCTCCAAGGTCGATCGTACCATCGGACATCGTCTTCATCCTCCCAT
>JAYOKZ010000104.1:2410-2860 GCA_038120095.1 Gemmatimonadales bacterium | reverse complement strand
GTCCGGGGCCGGTCTGTCGAAGGTCGCCCACTACCACAGTTGGGTTCTCCAAATCTGTCCGACACCGTATTATCCCCCCCCCCACTGCCCTCGGGTTTTGGGGTTCGCGGATTGGGACCGGTCGGTCCAGACCGCCCGATCGGGGCTTTTGACTTCGCACTTGAATCTCGCAGCTGACGTAGGGGAGCACCGCAATGGATCAGCTTTCACCTGAAGAGTTGCGCCTCCAGGCTCTCCTCGGCCTGGAAATCATGGACACGCCGCCCGATCCAACCCTGGATGCGATCACTCGAGTAGCGGGTCAGGTCGCCGGCACCCCCATATCCCTGGTTTCGCTCGTAGATGCAGAGCGCCAGTGGTTCAAGGCGAAGTGTGGGCTCGAAGTGGACCAGACCGACCGGTCCGTCGCGTTCTGCGATTTCGTGGTTCGTGATCGGGAGACATTGGTCG
>JAYOKZ010000104.1:0-2400 GCA_038120095.1 Gemmatimonadales bacterium | reverse complement strand
TCCCTGACGCGCGCGACGACGATCGCTTCAAGGACAATCCCCTTGTCACCGGTGAGCCGCACGTTCGGTTCTACGCAGGCGTTCCGCTCTCAGGGCCTGACGGATCGATCATCGGGACGCTGTGCGTCATCGACCACGAGCCAAGGTCTCTGACGGAAGAGCAGCTCGGTCAGCTTCATGATCTGGCAGACGTCGCGATGCAGCAGATTGTGAGCCTCAAGCAGGCGATCGAACTCGAGCGGAGCAGCCGGCAGCTTCGAGCGACCAACGAAACGCTAGAGATCATCCAGGCCGCCCAGAACAGGTTGCTCTCCGACGGACTGGATCGAGGATGGTGGGACTCCGTTCTCGGTCAGCTGCTGGACCTCACGGAGAGTGAATACGGCTTCATCGGACGTGTCTCGGAAGACGACGACGGCCCGTTCCTCAAGACTGAGGCCATCACGAACATCGCGTGGAACGAGGAAACACGTCAGTTCTATCAGGACAACAGTCCGGCGGGCCTCGTCTTCCGAAACATGGACACGCTGTTCGGTCGCCCGATTACCGAGAGGGCGCTGCTGATTGCGAATGAGGTGGCGACCGATGCCCGAGCGGGGGGTCGCCCGGAGGGGCACCCGCCCCTCAACACCTTCGCCGGTGTGCCCGTCTGGGGTCGCGGAAGGGAAATGATCGGCCTCGTCGGGCTGGCGAATCGCAAGGTGGGTTACTCTCAGGAGCTCGTTGACTCGTTGAATCCGGCCCTCACGCTGATCAGTGCGGTCCTCGAGAATGATCAACTCTCGGCACAGCGCGCGGAGGTTGTAGCCGATCTGCGGACGTCGAACGAGTTCCTGGAGCGAGTGCTGGCCGCTTCGGTTTCCGGCTTCGTCGCCCTCGACGCATCGGGGGGGCTCAGGTTTGCGAATGGTCGTGCGTACGAACTGTTCAAGGATCTCCCTGAATCTGGCGAGTCATATTCGAGTCTGGATGACGGTCTCACGCGTCTGCTCCCCAGGATCGAGGATCGGCGGTGGCTCCTCGAGGTCTGGTCCGCGGCCAGCGGCGAACCCGAGTCGCGACGGGTGAGTGTCTTGAGGGAGGACATGCAGGCGCGCTGGCTCGAGGTGTCGGCGACGGCCGTTTCGGGGCCCGATGGGACATCGGAACTCCTCCTGCTCGCTGCCCAGGATCAGTCTGAGCGAGATATGCTGGAGGTGTCGAGAGTCGAAAATGCTGCCCTCGAGGCCCGTATCGAACAGCTGCGCCGCCAGCAGCACATCAACGAAGTGCTCTTCGAGTGCGTCGATCATCTTCAGCATTCGCAGTCGATCGTGGAAGGCTTCAAGATCATCTGGCTTGCTGCCACCCGGCTGTTCGAATCTGAGAATGTTCGACTGTTCCGACTCGACGAGGCCGAAGATTCGTACGTGGAGGAGCATCGGATCCTCCGCTGGGACGAGAGCGCACTCGGCCAGTCCGTCGATCACCTTGATGAGTCGTGCTGGGCTCTGCGATCGCGTCGAGTCCATGGTTGGCGCGAGGGAGGTCATCAGTTGCTGTGCGGCCACCTCGAGTCGGTCACTTCGGGAGTAACCTGGTGCATTCCCTTGATGACGTTGGACCGCGTCGTCGGAATGGTGCAGGTGGTATCCGATCCCGCTGACGCCGCGCCTCACAGCGAGGAGCGCTTCGAGGCGTCAGCATCGCAGATCACTGCCGTGGCGCAGACGATGTCGAGTGCGTTGTCGACGATCTCGCTTCGCGAGTCCCTGCAACACCTGGCGACCATGGATCCGCTCACGGGGATCTGGAACCGACGCGCGTTTGAGGATTCGGCACGAAAGACGATGGCTCGAGCACAGCGAAAAGGTGAGCCGGTCGCGCTGGCAGTGGCGGATCTGGACCACTTCAAGAAGGTCAATGACGACTTCGGTCACGACGTGGGCGACGAGGCATTGCAGAAGGTCTCGACTGCCCTGAGCGGGAGTCTCCGCCTGGGCGACTTCATCGGTCGACTCGGAGGGGAGGAGTTCGGAATTTTCCTGTCGGACGTCGGCGACGATGGAGAGGGAGCGGAAGTCGCGCTCGAGCGGGCTCTGGCCGACGTTCGTAACCGATGCAGAGTGCGGGACCGGGATCTTACCGCGTCCATCGGGTTTGCGGTGGCGCAGGAAGGAGAGACCTACGGAGACCTGTACCGGCGCGCGGATGAGGCCCTCTACGCCGCGAAAAATGCTGGACGAGATCGAATTCATCGGAGCGGTGCCGTCGAATCGCAGTGAGCTGCCTTCACACCGTTGCCGATTCGCGGCCGCGGGAACGGCTCGCTGACTCCGGCGATGAAGCCGAGACGGGGCAGCCCGTGCGGTCCGGGTCCGACGCGTCGGTCATACTCCTCCCGTCTGGCGTCGGCGGGCG
>JAYOKZ010000103.1:0-2972 GCA_038120095.1 Gemmatimonadales bacterium | reverse complement strand
CGATCTGGCTCTGGGTCGACCCCAGGTGGTGGTGCCCGGCGGGGTTTGGCAGGGCTCTCGATTACGGCGTGGCGGGGCGTTTGCTCTACTCGGAACGACGATGGGCCCCGGATTCGAGTTCCCGGACTACGAACGCGGCACGTCGGCGTTGCTGGAGTCGCATCCTGAACACGCGGCCACGATTTCCAGCCTGCTCAGGAAGGATTTGGCTGGCAGCCCTGACGGAGCGTACTGAATGGGTCCGCCACAGACCGGGTTTCGGCGACCGAGTCCGCTGCTCCTCATGAGTGCCGTGCTGACCGGGACGCTTGCCGGCTCCGCATCTCTGGGAGCCCAGGAGCACGAGCGCGCGTATGAGCAGCTCGTGAACGAGTTCTTCCTGCTGGGGGCGGTGTATCCGCAGGAGCGAGGTGAGATTCAGCTGACGACCTATCCTCGGATCGAGTTCGACGAGGGCTATCGGTCCGTGTTACCCCTAGCCTTTGAAGTCGGACTCACGGACCGGTGGCAGGTCGAGGCCGAGTGGATCCCTCTGGCCGTCCGTCACCCGAAGGGTCTCGCGCGCCGATCCGGTGTCGGTGACGTGGAACTCGAGACTCAGTATTCCCTCATGAATGTCGGGGGATCGGACACGCACCTCGCGTTCGGCGTGGGCATGACGCTTCCTGTGGGGTCCGAGGAAGCCGGGGGTTCCGGGGGAGAGACGGAGGTCGAACCGTCGCTTCTGGTCGCCCGGGATTTCCGGAGTGGAGCGCGCGTCGGACAGCTGTTCGGCCAGATCTCATTGGGGCTTCCCGGCCTCGGTGAGGAGACGGATGCTCTGGCGAGTTCCACGCCCGAGACTCGGGAACTCGTCCTCGGGTTGGGTTACGTCGCCGCAGTGGGACGGGCGCGCTGGATCGCCGAGCTGAGCTGGGCTTCGGACGAGTGGGATGGTGGGGAGAATTCCGAACTCCTGATTGCGCCGGGGCTCGTGTGGGATCTCCCGGACTCGTGGGAGCTTGGTGTTGGCCTCCCGATCGGCTTCGGAGGCGATGCGGCCCCGTTCGCGATCTCGCTGTTTCTTCTGTACGAATTCGAACTGGCCGACGACTGAGTATCGGGAGCGAGTGACCTTCTACCGGGGCCGCCGCCCGTCGAGTTCGTCCATGGTGAAGCTGACACTCACCACATAGGGCTCCTCACCTTCCGTCCAGTGGCCGTACGTCGTGGTCAGGAAGCTGCCGTCACCGAGAAGCTCGAGGCCTGGATATGCCGCATCCCACGGGTCGGTGTTGTCCATGAGGCGCACCCGATAGGCTCCGGGCGTCCCGTCGGTCAGGTCGTCCCATGAGCCGACCCAAGCGACCCAGTCCCCTCGAGTGGGACTGGCTTCGGCCATGTCGCGATACGTGACCACGAGTCGCCCGTCGGGGGCATACCGGGCGGTATGTCGATCTCCGGTCAGGGTCCTCGGAAGCTCACGAGGACGGGACCACGTCTCCCCGTCGTCCGACGAAAAGACGACGAACGATTCCCGGGTCCGGGAGTTCTCACGGAGGAGAAGTGCCAGTGTCGACCCGTCGGGCGACACGACGAGCCCGGGTTCACAGAGATCCACGTCCTCCCGTTCGGTGAGCACCCAGGGCTCGCTCCACGTTTCGCCGGCGTCGGAGGACCTCGTCGCGAAGACCCTGAACATGCCGGCCTCACCCGAGCCATCCAGAAATCGGCCGTCATCGTGAAAGAACGCGAGAAGCTCTCCGTTCTGCTGATGATGAAGCGAGGCCATGGCGACGATTCCCCCGAAGTCGCCGATGGGCTCGAGCTCAGACCAGCTTTGCCCGAGATCATCGGACAGGGCTCGGCGGATGGGATAGAGGCCCGAAAAGAGGATCAGCCGGGTATCTCCCGACGGACGATCGACGCGAAACAGGGTGGGTACCTCCTGAGAGGTTGCCCACGATTCCGGGACCGGCAGGCGGTTGCTCCAGCTTCGACCGCCGTCGGTACTCCGTTTGTATACGATCGGGCCGCTCCCGTGACCCTTCGGATACACCGTCAGCACGGTGCCGTCCGGCAGGAGCTGGGTGGTCGGGTGTCCGAGGTACTGCCCGGGTTCACGGTCGACCACGACCTGGCGGTGGCTCTCGTGAGCGAGGTCGACCAGCGGAAGCCCGAAGAGGCTGCGATGGGCACGCTGGAGCTCTGATTCGACGCGCTGCCGGTCGACATCTTCGCCGGTGCCACAAGCCCCCTGGACGATGAGGGTGCTGGCCAACCACAGTCGAAGAGAGGACTTCATCCGCCGTCCAGATGCACGTGTCTCATCCACATACCCTCAACTTCGGTTCATCCACGTCATCGACAGCTGAAGCACGGTCGCGACGGAAACCCAGGCGAGGTATGGAGCCTGCGCAATCGCCACCCAGCGGTAGTAGTGCCAGATCGCGACGATCATCCAGATGATCGTGACCCAGACGATCGCGATGTCGACCGAGGCGAGGGGCAGGTTTCGGAGTCCGAACTGAATCGGAGTGAAGATCAGGTTGGAGATGAGATTGATGGCGAACGGCAGGGCCACGCTGCGTGGGACGCCACCTCGGGCTACCTGCAGGAAGACGAAGCCGAAGGTCACGATGATGATCGGGTAGATGATCTGCCACATCAGTCCGATGAATTCCGGCTCGGGCGTCCACGACGGCTTTCTCAGCGCGTCGTACCAGTCGCGAAACTCCATCGTCTCCGATCCGTCCCTGTCGTTCAGAGGAGAAGTGACCGGTAAAGCTACGGTCGAGGGCGCCGACGAGCGACGCGCTGCTCCCACGGTCGGCCTGATCGGGCGGTGAGGAGGTTCAGGGTCGGGGGCGCTGCGGAGGAGAGGAATGCGCCGTACTGTATCCATGATGCTCCCGCGCGTTCAGGACTGTCGACGTTGGCCGGGTGGTCATATCTCGTTCGCCCGGTTCACCAGTGTCCGGGTCACCCTCGAG
>JAYOKZ010000102.1:0-3013 GCA_038120095.1 Gemmatimonadales bacterium | reverse complement strand
CATCGCGATGTATGCCCACGAGATGATCAGAATGCTCGCGCTGCCCCACGGTGCGGCTGACACCGCCGTGATCGGCTTGTCACCCCCGGTTCCGTGCACGACGTGGCCCGGCAGGAACGGAGCCAGCTTGTCGTTCACGCAGATCGGGCCCATCCCGGGGCCGCCTCCGCCATGCGGAATCGCAAAGGTCTTGTGGAGATTGATATGGCATACGTCCGCACCGTAGTCCCCGGGGCGCGCGACACCCACCTGAGCATTCAGGTTGGCCCCATCGAGATACACCAGGCCACCGTGCTCGTGAATGATGGAGCACGCCTCCACGATGCCCTCCTCGAACACGCCGTGCGTGGACGGATAGGTCACCATGAACGCGGCGAGGTTGTCGGAATGCTCCTCGGCCTTCGTGCGCAAATCGTCGAGGTCGATCTGGCCATCGTCCGTGCTTTTCACGACGACGACCTTCATTCCTGCCATCACGGCGCTCGCGGGATTCGTCCCGTGGGCCGAGGCAGGGATCAGACAGATGTTGCGATGGTGATCAGCACGGTCCTCATGGTACGCGCGAATGACCAGGAGGCCGGTGTATTCGCCCTGCGCACCTGAATTCGGCTGGAGCGACGTTGCGGTGAAGCCGGTGATCTCCGCCAGCCACCGCTCGAGTTCCCCGAAGATGACCGCGTACCCCTTCGCCTGGTCAGCGGGGGCGAATGGATGGAGCTTGCCGGCTTCGGGCCACGTAACACCCGCCATCTGACTCGTGGCGTTCAGCTTCATCGTGCATGACCCGAGGGGGATCATGCTCGTGTTCAGGGAGAGATCCCTCGACTCGAGCTTGTGCAGGTACCGCAGCATCTCCGACTCGGAGTGGTAGCGGTTGAACACTTCGTGCTCGAGATAGGGCGACGTCCGGTCTGCCCACTCCGGAAGTGATGGAGCACTGCCACCCTCGGCAAGGTCATGCGCCGAAAAATCAGGTGCGGACCCACCGTTGAATGCCGAGAAGAGATCATCGAGATCCTGGGCGCGGGTGACCTCATCGAGGGCGATCCCGATCGTGCCGTCATGGAAATCTCGAAGGTTGATACCCTGACCGAGCGCGAGGGCAAGAACTTCGCCTGCGTCTCCGGATGGCCGAATTCGAAGGGTGTCGAAAAAGTCCGCGTGAAGAACATCGTGACCCAAGCGCTGCAACCCGGATGACAGCACGCCGGCCTGATCTCTCACGCGCTGAGCAATCCGCTTGAGACCATCGGGTCCGTGATACACAGCGTACGCCCCGGCCATGATCGCGAGGAGGACCTGTGCCGTACAGATGTTCGATGTCGCCTTGTCTCGGCGGATGTGCTGTTCCCGAGTCTGCAGCGCCATGCGCAAAGCCGGATTTCCGTCGGCATCCACGGAGACACCGATGATCCGCCCCGGGAGCTTTCGCTTGAACGCATCCTTCGCGGACATGAACGCGGCGTGCGGGCCACCAAACCCCATCGGGACACCAAACCGCTGCGAATTCCCCACCACAATGTCTGCACCCCACTCTCCCGGAGGCGTCAGCAGGGTGAGGGCGAGAAGGTCGGACGCGACGATGACCGTCGACCCGACCTCGTGCGCGCGAGCGGCGAAATCGCGGTAGTCGAGCACGCAACCGTCGGTGGCCGGATACTGAAGCAGCACACCGAAGACGTCATCCGTCAGATCGTACGAGGCATGATCACCGACCACCACATTGATGCCGAGGGGCCAGGCCCTCGTCTTGATGACGTCGATTGTCTGAGGATGACAGAGTTCGGAGACGAAGAAGGTGTTCGCATCTCCCTTCGCTGCTCCCTGGGCCAGATGCATCGCCTCGGCCGCCGCCGTGCCTTCATCAAGCAGAGAGGCATTGGCGATCTCCAGACCCGTCAGATCGATCACCATCGTCTGGAAATTCAACAGAGCCTGCAGCCGTCCCTGCGCGATTTCCGCCTGGTACGGGGTGTACTGCGTGTACCAGCCCGGGTTCTCCATGATGTTCCGGAGAATGACCCCGGGTGTGTGCGTATCGGCGTACCCCATACCCAGGTACGATCGATTCACCTGGTTTCCGGACATGACGTCTCGGAGGCGCTCGAGAAACCCGGCCTCGGTGAGTGCGTCAGGGAGATTCAGGGACTCGCGGAAGTGGATCGAAGACGGGACGACATCGTCGACGAGCGCGTCGACCGAAGGGTAGTCGAGAGCTTCGAGCATCTCGCCCACGGCATCCGGGCCGGGGCCCAGGTGACGTGCCTCGAAATCGGGCTGAGCATCAATTCGGGTCATGGTCTCTTCACGTCAGAGGGCCGCGACCGCCCGAAGGCAGATCGCGGCCCGATCTTGGAAAACGAAGCGTGGCTTCGGGTCAGCCAATGTGCTCCGCGTAGCTGTCGGCACTGAGGAGGGAGGATACCTCGCTGGGATCGGCGAGTTTCAGCTTGATCATCCAGCCGGCCCCGTAAGGATCAGCGTTGACGATCGACGGATCGTCATCGAGTTCGTCGTTGACTGCCACGATCTCACCTTCCAGCGGGCAGTAGAGGTCCGACACGGCCTTTACGGCCTCGATCGTCCCGAACACGTCCATCTTGCCAAAGCGAGCTCCGCCGTCAGGAAGCTCGACGAAGACCACGTCACCAAGCTCACCCTGCGCGTAGTCCGTGATCCCGACCGCGTACACGCCGTCCTCGTCGGTCGCCTTGAGGTATTCGTGCTCTTCCGTGTAATAGAGGTCTGCCGGAATATCGGACATCGTGGTCTCCACGGGGATTTTGGGCGACAAGTCTGCAGGATACGGAGTTTTCACCGAAGGTCAAGTCGTGGCTGCGCCACCCCGTTTTGCCCCGAAAACCCATCATGGCCAGTACCGGACTCGCTCGACGCGGACGGGCAACCAGCCGGCTCCAATCCCATCCCTCGAGGCCCTCGATCCGCTGATCCCCTCCCTCCGTATGACCTCGACGCCAGAAGCCTGGCGCGCCACTGCGCCGCCGTCTGTGTG
>JAYOKZ010000101.1:0-3062 GCA_038120095.1 Gemmatimonadales bacterium | reverse complement strand
CCCCGGCCTGGGCCTGTGCGACCCCGAATCGCGCAGCGTCGAGCAGCTGGGTTTGAACCTCGAACTGAGTCTCCGCGTCATCCAGTTGCTGGCGACTGACAAGGAGAGAATCTCGCGCGCGCAACTGAACGAGCCGGTCACGGTCTCGAGCAGCTCGGGTGAGGTTCGCACGTTGTTGGCCCTCCTGCGCTTGCGACTGAGCGAGCTGAGCTTCTGCTCTCGAGAGCGCCGCCTGGTACTGATCTGGCTCGAGTCGGAGCAAGGTCTGACCGGCGGTGACGTCATCGCCTTCATCGATGAGGAGCTCGGATACCCGCGCAGAAACGTCGGAGGAGATGTCCACCGTCCGGCGGGCACGAATGTTCCCACTCGCCGTCACGATCTCGACCAGATCACGAATCTCGAGGCTCTCCGTGCGGACCTCGATGCCTCCGTCCCTCCCGCGACTGACGGACAGGGCCACGGCGGAGCCGAGCACGGCGACGATACCGATGCCGAGAAGGATCTTCGAACGATTGTTCATGAGGCTGCGTCAGTTCTGGGAGCGGAGAGAGGCACCCACAAGCGCCTCGAGATTGGTGACGGCATCGTGATAGCTGAAGACGGCACCGGTCCGGTCTACTTCGGCCTGCGCCGAGAGAGTCTGGGCATCCACCAGCTCGACGAAAGTGATGGCTCCGAGCTGATACCGCTCGCGAGCAAGATTCAGCTGCTGCTGGGCCAGCTCCCGATTCCGATCCTCCAGCAGGGCGCTCTGGTAGGCAGTCCGCACGTTCTCAAGGCTGATCGCGAGGTCCGCCTGTACCTGGAGTTCCTGCTCTCGGATCTGCTGAGCAAGGTCCTCCCGCTGAAGACGGGCTGCCTCGATGTTCCTGTGGCGAGAAAAGCCCGAGAAGATCGGAATGCTGACGGTCATTCGAAAGCTCGGAGGCGAGCCGACGAAATTGAACGGAAACTGATCGTTTCCCGAAATGATCGCGTTTCGATCGTCATCGGTGAACGTGAATCGACTGCAATCCTGGGCGGGCAGAGGGTTTGCAAGTCGAGAGTACAGCTCATTCGTGAAGAAGCAGTTCGAAATCGCGGACTGGACCTGAGCTTCCTGCTGAGCGATCTGAAATGCAGTGCTGCTCGCTTCCCGGGTGAAGCCGCTCCAGCCCGTGGAGAGGTTGACGCTGGGCATGTACGACGACCACGCTGCGCTCACTCCGAACTCTGCCGCCTCCCTCGATGAGCGGCGCCGCTGCAGCTCCGGGTTCATTCCTCCCGCCATGTCGGCGAGCTCCGCCAAATCCCACGTCGGCTCGGTGAGCTCGAACTGCGTCACTGTCTCAAAACTCTGGTCCACGGGAAGGCCAAGGAGTTGCAGCAGCCGCATGCGCGACGTCGTGACCCGGTTGCGGGTCTGGAGAACGGTGACTTCGGACCGGCCTACCTGCACCTCGGCCTGCCCGACGTCGATCGGAGTCACCTGCCCGACCTCGAGCTGCCCCTGCGCAAGTCGCAGGTTGAACCGCGCGCTCTCAAGCTGTTGTTCGGCAATCCGTGCCGCGTCGCGCTGCCGTAAAAGGTCGACATACCCAGTGGTGACTTGCTGGACCAACGCGGACTCGGCCACCTGAATTCCGGCGAGAGTCGATCGACGCTCTGCCGAAGCCTGTCGGGGTGCGAGCAGGGTAGCCCAGTTCAGTGAGTAGTTGAGACCGAGCGAGTAGCTGGAACCGTAGTATGACGGCTGGTCCGTGAATCCGAGATCGCCGAGGGTAAGACTGCCCGGCAGTTGGGTTTCACCGGAGCCCTGCCAGCTGAGGCCGCCCGATGCATTCGCCCCGGGAAGAAGCTGGCCCCACGCCTGACGGACATTCCAGTCCGCGAGCGCCGCGTCGTTTCGCGTCTGGAGGAAGCCCGGGTTTGACGAGCGTGCGATCTCGATGGCTTCTGCCAACGACAGCTGGGCCGGGGCGCGGTCCTGAGCCTCAAGCGTGGGCGGCAGCAGGAGCGCGGGAAGGCAAAGCAGCAAATCTAGACGATTCTTCATCCCCTCGAGCCTCTATGGTCGGGTCAGACCGGCGGGACCCTTCGATTGTCCTCACGGCCAGTGGCGCACGAAACGGAGATCAGCAGTACGTTCCCGACCACTCTCGAGATTCAGATCGGGACGTCGGTGGCTCATACACCCTCCGATTGCAGCGACGGAGGTAAAGGTAATCACATCCGCGGCTCAGCCGACCAGGTCGGTCCGCTCGGCGAGATAGTTCAGGGAAGCGATGCTGACCCTCAAAACTCGACCCTGGCGGTCATACCAGATCGTACGCACGTCGCCCGCCTCTGTCGTGAATTGGACGCGCCTCGCCTGAATCTCGTTCGGCCCCAGCCTGATCACTTCCTGATCCGGGGGACCGGCTGTGATCACTCCCTGCGTCCGTGACCTAGGCTCGAGCGTGTGCACGGATCGCTCAGGTCGGAGATCCCTCAGGAAATAGTAGTGGTGAGCAACGAGCCCCTCGAGCACCCGTGTGTCGACGTGCGCCTGGAACTCCCTGTCCTCGGCCCCCTCGGCGGACCTGATGGTGGCGAGATAGCGACGACCCGAACGGGCGACCTGGACCTCGGTCTCGTGGAGTCCGGAGGCTGACAGCTGATACCTCACCGCAATCCCGTCCGGCGGTGCCGCGTGAAGCAGGGCGCTCATGCTGAGGAGCCCATCGGGGAGCTCCAATTCGATCGATCCGTTCGCGAACACCGCGTCTTCGCGACCGACTCCAGGTCGGCGAATCACAAAATCCTCCGTCCCGGCAAGAACACCCCCGATCGTCACGGCGAAGGAGCCCTCGTCCACGATGACGCCCTGACCGCTCAGGCCGGGGGCAGCGGCCGCCAAGAGCATCAGAGTCGAGAAAAGGCGCAGGAGTTTCATGGTTCTGTCTACCCTCGTCTCACTTCGCGAGTTCATCGACTCCTCCCGCATTCATCGAGTCAGAGGATGCCGCGGCACACGGGTGGTGGGTGGTCGTACCCGTTTCGCGTCAGGTCAGCCCCGGACCCCTCAACCCGATGTTGCC
>JAYOKZ010000100.1:894-3126 GCA_038120095.1 Gemmatimonadales bacterium | reverse complement strand
AGCTGAGGGGGGGCGTGTCGGGGAGCTACCGTGACTTCACTGCTTCTGCGGCTGGATTGTCCCCCGCGTACTTGACCGAGCCGGCGGCGTTCCTGGGTGAGGCACACTCCTCGGTCGGCGAATCGTCCCGCACCGACGTCGTTCTGAACCCCCTTCTTCGTTACGAGGTCGGCTCGAACTCGTCGTTGAAGTTCGGGGCTACGGTACGGGCGTCCCGGCACGCGATGGCTCATTCCCGCTCGTCTCTCGGCGATGCGCTGTTCTCGGGGCCCGTCGAACTGCTCTCAGGGCAGGGCTTCGGGCAGCGGACGAGCGCTTCGGAGGAGTCCTTCGGCTCGCAGGAATTCGGGGTCTTCGCCCAATACGAGGGGATGCCGTCGAGCAACGTTCGACTGGTCCTCGGTGGCCGCTACGACTTCGAGAGGATCGCAGGCGATGGCGCACGGAACGAGGAGTGGTTCGATGCGACGGGCCTCGGGTCGGATGAATTCAACACGGGGTACAACCAGTTTGGCGCCAGATTCTCGCTGGGCTGGGATCCCGGTGGAACGGGCCGCACACGGGTGATGATCGGTGCGTCGCTGCACGAGGGTGACGTCGACCCGCGGGCGATCTATCAGGTCCTCGCGCAGGATACCGATGGGACGTCGACACGGTACTCGGGCTCGTCTCTGGGTTGGCCAGAGGGCGGGATTCCTGCCGTGGCTGGGCCAGGTCTTCCGAGTCTGACGCTCCTCGGACCCGACGCCCGCGCTCCGCGAACCACGAACCTCAGTGTCACGGTCTCGCAGCGAGTCGGAGACCAGACGTCTGCATTCGTCGGTGCTTCGACGCGACGGACGGACTTTCTGATGCGACGTCGGAACCTGAATCTGCCGCTCGTACCGTCGGCCGCCGACTCCTGGGGTCGACCCGTCTACGGTACGCCGGAGCAGACCGGCGGGACCGTCGTGACCACCGCCGACGATGCACGCCGGTTCGCGGACTTCGGGGATGTCTGGGCTCTCGATCCCGACGGGTGGTCGGAGTATGTCGGCGTCACGGTCGGTCTCGAACACACGACGGCGCTTCTCGATGCCTTTGCCAGCTACACGTGGTCTGAGACGACGGACAACTGGGTCGGAGCCGGGAGTGGAACCGTGGGCGCCTCGCTCAAACCCGGTCTTCCTGCCAGCGAAGGTGAGACACCGTGGGGAGAGGGTGTCTCCGACTTCGATCGTCCGCATCGGGCGGTGGGGGCGCTCACGATGCACTTCGGGCCCGTGTCGACCTCCGCGCTGTACCGTTTCGAGTCGGGTGCACCGTTTACACCGGGTTACCGACTCGGCGTGGATGCCAACGCCGACGGGTCGATGCGAAACGACGTTGCGTACGTCCCCTCGGGCGCTGAGGTCGGTTCGGTAGCCAACGAATGGCCCTGCCTGGATGACCAGGCCGACGGCTTTGCAGCGAGGAATTCGTGCCGTGCCGGGGATCGGCACACGCTCGATGCTCGAGTCCAGATTAGCGTCGGTTCCTTCGGTGGCCGTCAGGCACGATTCACGATCGAGGGCTTCAACCTGATCGAGGCAAAGGATGCGTTGCTCGACGACGCTCTCTTGCTGATCGATCCGAGCCGATCGATCGCCGAGTCTCCGGATGGGAGCACTGTGACGCTTCCGACCCTCGTGAACCCTGACTTCGGTCAATCCTTGTACCACACGGGCAGGGGACGAATGATCCGGATCGGCTTCAGGGTGGGAGGTTGATGATGGCGAATCTGCCCCTCGCCTCCCGGGTGGGCCGGACGATTCTGGTGGTGTTGTCGACCCTGATCGTCCCCCTGGCGTGCTCTGACGCTTCGGACGTCGTCCTTCTGGAGATCGACGGGGCCGGCGTACTGTTTGGTCAGGCCTTCCTCGACAGTGATGCGAGTGGAGGATTGTCGGGTGCGGACACGCCGATCGTCGGTGTCGATTTCGTACTGCTGACGGCGACGACCGGGCAGGTAGCGGATCGCGCAACGACGGACTCCCTCGGCGTGTTTACGCTTCTTGATGTCCCGGTCGGGTCGTACCTGATATCGCTCGACTCCGTTGCACTTTCCGACTCTGTGGCGGTGCTCGACGAATCTCCCGTGACGGTCCTCGCAGGAGACACGGCCCGAATCGATGTGGGGGTCTCGTATCCGATCTTGACCCTGGAGGAGGCGCTCGGCTCGACGGTTGGAAACCAGGTCTTCACGAGCGGGAT
>JAYOKZ010000100.1:0-825 GCA_038120095.1 Gemmatimonadales bacterium | reverse complement strand
CCTCAGGACGCTGAATATGGAGCGCATCGGTATCGGTGTCGGGGACTCAGTCAGGGTCCGGGGCCGGGTGGTGATCGACAATGGTCGAGTCGCACTCGATGATGTGACGGCATCCCGGCTCGTGGCTCAGGCTGAACTGATCTCTCCGGTCAGCGTGTCGGTCTCCGAAGGTGCGATGGCAGGGGGGGGCGCACTGGACGCCGCGCTAGCGCGCATTGAAAACGTCGAGATCACGGATACCTCGACGGCCGTCGATGGGCACTTTCGCTTCTGGGCGATCGACGGCTCCGATTCCATCGAAGTCGTTTTGCGCGACTTTCTGGGATTCAACACATCCGTACTGAGGCCCGATACGATCCTCAACATCAGGCAGGCGACCGGCCTCCTGGCCCCGCTGGACGACGGGGGCACGGTACGTTGGCGCCTGCTGCCGAGGGCGCCCTCGGACGTGATCCTGGAAGTGAGGGTCGCAGACGTGTCAGTGACCGCGGCCCTGGACACGGTACAGGCGAGCCTTGGCGACACGGTTTCCGTGACGGTCGTCGCCGCCAACGGAGGCCCCTTCGAGGCTCGGGGGCTCGAGGTACGGGATTCGGTCCCGACGGCTCTGTCCTTCGTCTCTGCGACCACGACGACCGGGTCCTATGACGACGCCACCGGGTTGTGGACGATTGGTGATCTGTCGGCCGGGGCTGCGGATACACTCATGATCCGGATGGAGGTCAGCGATGGAACGCCGGCCCTGATCGGCAACATCGCCGAATCGCTCAGCCTCGTGACGGAGGTCGACCCGAACGTCGTGAACAATGGGGTGATCGTCTTCCT
>JAYOKZ010000099.1:0-3303 GCA_038120095.1 Gemmatimonadales bacterium | reverse complement strand
GCTCTCCAATTGCCTGTCACTGTTGTCACTGTCTATCTCAGCTTTGGGTGGAGTGTGATTAATGCACTCCGCCTTGGCTGGCTCTCAATCGCGATACAGGCTCTTTCCTCAAGCTCGCCCAGGATCTTCCCTAGCGCCTCGCGATCTGCACCCACCTCCGAATGTCCTTGGACGGCCCTGGACAGGTCGCGCACCGTCACCTCACCTCGCTGACCGATCTTCCTGATCCGTCGAAGCACATAATCGAGCGTCGAGAGGTCTTTCTTCGCCCCGATCTCGCCAAACACGGCCAATGCGTGGGTCGTCAGTGCCTCGACGAGCTTTACCGCCGCTTGTACCCACTCTAGCTCGACGGGCTCATCGAACAGTGCGGCTCCTCGTTCTGCTCGCTGAGCGAGGGCCAGAAGAACTGCGATCCTCGCCGCCTGGCCGTGGGCCTTTTCTGCCCAATCAACGATACCAGCCAGCCTCTGACCTTCGTTCTTCTCTGCTTCTAGTTCCGCTTGAAAAGCGTCGAGCACACCTAGGCCTTCTGCATCGAAGCTAATTGCTGGTATGTGGGTCAGCTCGAACGAGGCGTCGAGCAGGGTTTGGAGCACTCTCTCGTACTGTCGGCAGACCGTGCTATCTAGTGGTTGCGCAGAGCCGCTAGGGACTCGGGAGCCGACCATCGAGTCGGGACGGACAAACAAGATCCGTGCGAACAATCCCTCCCCCCGCATCTTTCGGGCGTTCTTGAGTCCTTCAAGAACACCGGGTTGGATTGTCACCGCGAGGGTCAGGGCGGGGCGTGGGACAAAGACATGATCTCGCCCGATTCGATCTGTCGTGATTGATTCTCCTGACCACGCTTTCTTGAATTCTTCAATCCTCGCTTGTCCTTTGAAATACTGGCCATCGGCCATCACGAAGGGGCCACCCTCCGGTGACAGGATTGCAACCCGTCCACCTGTCGTCTCCATCTGGCGGACGAGCGCCTCTGGTGTGGTATCGCTCAGAAGGATGCGAGGAGAGAGTGGGAGGTTATCCCTTGCTTCCTCGAGGCGAATCACGGCGGCCTGGTAGGCTGGTTCAAGGGAAGCATTCTTCACTGCTTTCCTCCGGGCTTGCACGACCCGGTCCTCCTGCAGAGCTGCGTCGGCGTGGGCGGACCGGATTCGGGGGCCCATCTCCCTCATCTTCTCAGCCTGCCACGACTCGATGGGCGCGAACATGTGGCTGAACGTCGAGGACTTGCGCTCGCCAGAGGGCAGGATGGCGACCCCATAGAGAACGGACCATTCACTAGACCACGCGTCATCCACGTGAATCTCGAATTTCCCACCGACCGCAATAGACAGTGACAAGAGTGACAGTAGGGCTGGCACGTCAGCCGAGATCTGCACCGCTTCGGCCACATTACCGATTTGGGCCTGCAGGGAACTCGGAAAGCACTCTAGCGGAAGATTCTCGGGCTTTGGGGTTTCAGGTAGATCCGGGTCGGACGGCCAGGTGTCCCCCGGGGCGGACTCGACCAAGCGCAAAAGCTCATCACGTGTCCCGCCCGCATCTAACCAATCAGAAACGTCCCCCTTCTCCGGGAGATCGGGTAATTCGAGGACTCGCACGTCTTCCGCGACCCCACGGAGCGCCCGCTTCACCTTTTCGGCATGTCGCCGGCCCGTGTGGTCGTTATCGGGCAGGATGACTACCTGTGCGCCCCGGAAATACGAGTTGTAGCTGTCATCCCATTTCCCAGCACCGAAGACGTTGGTGCTCGCGGTGAGGCCAACCGCACTCAGCCGATCCGCATCCTTTTCCCCCTCGACGACGAACACCCGATTGCCTGAGGCAACTGCCTCAATCAGTTCGGGCAAGCGGTAGGGAACCCGCCGTGCGTCACCGAGCTTCCAAACGAAGCTTCCGTCTGATAGAGGACGCCTCACGCGAAAGGTTTTCGGACTGAGTCTCACAGCGTGGTAAAGGACTTCACCGTTCTCGTCCACGTACTCATACGTCGCTTCGATGCCGCCGTCAGGGCTAAGACGGAAGTCACCGGGTGGCGCAAGGTCGCTCATCTTGAACCCCATCGCCTTGGCGACCGCGTCGAAGTCACAGCCGGCGTGACAGTGCAGCACAACGCCACCCTTGTCGCCCTTTGCGATCGAGAGACTTGGATTTGTGTCATCGTGTGCGGGGCACCTAGCGATGTATCCAGACCCAGATTTCTTAACGCCCTTGAGGCGGTTCAGTGCGTCTTGGACGGTCACCCGATGTTCCTGCCCCCCAGGTCCTGGGCTAGGCATCGGAGTCGCGCTCATTCGCAGTGAGCCACGAGCGCACATCCGATGCTCGATACCAGTTACGACCACCGCGTTTGCCGTACGGCAAGAGTGCGCCCTCCGGCTGGGTGCTGTTCCAGGTACGGAGCGTATCGATCGACACGCCAGTGATGTCCGCCACCTCTATGGTGGAGAGGGGTGCGTTGCCGTCGATGGTGAAAAGAAGGGCTCGCCGCTGTAGGCGGTATTCGTTGGACTTGCTCATGCTATGCTCCTGTTCGGGGTTAGCTCGGGTGAACAGGGGGAAGCATGGCAGACAGAGATGTCACATGCTATTGTCAGAAATGTCATACACATCTTAGCCCCGACAGGGCTGACAATAGACCCAGAGTGAAAATCGATTATGAGCGACGTGAGCCCCGAAGTCGGGCAAGCCATCCGGCAAATCAGAGATGAGCGTGGACTGAGTCGGAAGGCTGTCATTAGCCTACTTCCCGCTGATCGCCCTCTGGCTGAGCGGACCTTGCTCCGCTACGAAGACGGACAGACCAAGGCTCCCGGCGAGTTCTTCTTGGATTTCGAGAAAGCCGTCGATGTCCCCTACGGCACCGTCACCCGAACGGCGGCTGAGATATGCGGTGAGGAGATTCCGCCTTACCCGTTGCCCCAGCAGGTTCAGGGCTTCGTCGAGGACGAGGATGGCAACCTCAAGCCAGAGCACGAGGCTTGGCAGGCTGCTTTGAGGGACAGCGTCGGGCGCGCGCCAAGTAATGACTTGGCACTCACTCTGTACGAGGCCATGGCCGGTAGGCGGTTGGCCGGGACACTCGGCCAGTCCCTGGCGGACCGAGCAGGCCGCTACTTCGACGCGCTCGACCATGAAATCCCCGGGGCGGGACTGCCAGCCGCCAGACTAGCCCGAGATCTGATCGCCGCATTAGACCGACTGATCGAGGACGATGAGGCACTCCAGCGTCATTTCTGGACCGTCAAGGACGCCGGGGAGCAGGGTGAGGTTATCCTCGCCTTACTCCAACTGCTG
>JAYOKZ010000098.1:1163-3306 GCA_038120095.1 Gemmatimonadales bacterium | reverse complement strand
AAGACCATTGCGTCGCCGTGGAACAGAACTAGAATTCTGTTTCAAAGGAGGCTTTTGTGGACGAAAATACCCAGCTTCGGATCCGGCCGCCCAAACAGTCGCGCTCCCGACGTACCCTGGACCGCATCGTCGAAGCCTCCCTCGAGCTTCTCGCCACCGAAGGGCTGGCCGGACTCACGGTGCATAAGGTGGTGGCGAAAGCCAACTCTTCGGTCGGCTCCTTCTATGCACGGTTCGACGGAAAAGAAGACCTCCTGGACTTCCTTGGCGAGCGCGTCTGGTCGGAAGCGCTCGAGCGCTGGGAACAGGCTCTCGCGACTCGGGACTGGTCCGACTTCGAGTTGTCCGACGTGATTCAGGGAGCCGTCGGGCTCCTGATCGACGCACAACGCTCGCGCTCAGCGTACCTGAAGGCACTGGACTGGGCGTCCGGCCGACAGAGTGACGCATACGAAGCATTTCGCTCCGAGCTTTTGCGTGGCCTGCGGCAACTCATTCTTCTGCATCGCAACGAAATCGCCCACCCCGACCCTGAACTCGCAGTGCGGCTCGGACTCCGAGCTGTGTTGGGGGTTGTGGACTCGGAATTCCGCGCCACTCGTGACCGGCTTTCAAGGGACGTGCTCATCGAGGAATGCCGATCTCTGTTGCTGGGCTATCTCACCGGCGAATCGGGGGAGGGTGAGACGAACGTCGAGTTCTTCGACGTCTGGGGCTGAGATCACCCGGCTCAACTTTCTGCCGTTCGAGGTGTCTTCTATTCTTGTACGGACACTTCGTCAGGCACAGGAACATATGAAGTCCCTGAACTCGTCAGGAATCCTGCGATCGTTGATCTTCGCGATCAGCGTAGTGGCATTCGGTGCCGGGGTCGTCGCGGCCCAGACTCAGCCGACCTCAACCGTCGCGGGCCTCGTCTTCGACAGCACGGCGATGCAACCGCTTACGGGGGCACGCGTCGCGGTCATGGGAACGAGTTCTGTCACCACCACGGACGAGGGCGGTCGATTCCTTCTCCGCGACGTTCCGTCAGGCGACTACTGGCTTTCCTTCTTTCACCCGCGGCTACAGGAGCTCGGGGTCAGCGCTCCACCGTATCAGGTTCAGCTGACGCCCGGCATCACGGCAAACGCGCTTCTGACCGTGCCCTCGGAAGAAACCCTTCTCGTGGGATGGTGCCTTGCCGAGCAACCTCCCGCGGGATCTGCGGCCATTGCGGGCTTCGTCACGGACTCGATCACGGGTGTACCCATGCCACGAGCCGTCGTGGTCGCGGAGCCGCTCAGCCGCCTGCCCAGCGCACGACCCGTCGAGGTTCGTACGGACGATTCCGGGTATTTTCGCATGTGCTCGGTGCGCGGTGATGTCGACCTCAAATTGCAGGCTCAGTTCGGCGGGAGCTCCGGCCGGAGTGTCGAGGTCTACGTTCCGGCGGGCTCCGCCCGGATGCAGGATCTCATTCTCATGATGTCCGCTGAGGGAACGCTTGCTGGATTTGTCCGGGACTATGTCACGAACGATCCGGTCGCCGGCGCCGTGGTGTCCGTGGCAGGAACCGGGAGTTCGACGCTGACGGACGCCAACGGTCGCTTCTTGCTGGATGATCTTCCGCCAGGACGACACCTCGTCACGACGGATCACATCGCGTTCGAGGAGCGGACCGACTCGGTGACGATTTTCAGCGAGGAAACGGTCGACATCGAGGTGCAGATGGCCACCGAGGCACTTGAAGTCGAAGGGCTCGTGGTGACGGCCCGAACCCGTTTCGGTCGGACCAGCCTCGCAGGAGACGCGAAGAGGGCAGACTTCCTCTCACGAGAGGAGATCGAGGTGCTGCTGCCCCGCGTCACAGCGACGGAGGACCTCCTTCGAAACATGAACGCTCCGGGGCTTCGCATCCGGAACGTTCTTCAGGTGGATCAAATTACCGGCGTGACTGTCCCTGCCCTGTGCATCGAAGTGAGCCGTCGGGGTGGGGGCGAGGGGTGTGTGCCCGCAGCCGTCGCCTTGAACGACGTTCTCATCCCCTTCCCCGAGCAATTCTTGCAGGACCTTGATCCCGGCATCATCGACCGCATCGAAATCCTCAGTCCTACCGATGCCCAGTTCCAGTTCGGAACCGCGGCCGGAAATGGTGCGGTCC
>JAYOKZ010000098.1:0-1153 GCA_038120095.1 Gemmatimonadales bacterium | reverse complement strand
GTCCTCATCTACACACGGTGATCATCCCTGCCGACGTCGGAATTCATCGACCATGTCTCACCGCGCTCGCATCCTTCTGCTCGTCGTGGTCGCGGCCCTGATGCCCGGATGCTGGGGAGGGCCACGGCACACGCTCGGCCTCAGGAACGGGACTCTGGCGCCGTGTCCGTCATCTCCGAACTGCGTGCATACTGGGCTACGCCATCCTCAAGGCACGACAGGGATGTTCGCTCGTACGACCATACCTCCTCAGGAATTGATGACCCGGATCGCGGACGTCGTCGCAGAGCTGCCCGGCACGGAGATCGTGACACAGAACGACCGATACCTCCATGCCGAAGTCACCAGCCGCATTTTCAGGTTCGTCGATGACCTTGAAATTGCCATCGTCGGCGACAGCGAGATTGTCGTGCGCTCTTCGTCCCGTGTTGGCCGAAGCGATCTGGGCGTGAATCGAAACAGGGTGGAAGACCTGCGTTCGCGCCTGACGGCTGCCGACGTCCTCCGCTAACGAACCGAGACGAATCGAGGCAACGTCAGCGCTCGGCCGAGTCGTCGCTCGAACTGACCCCGAGGGCACTGAACTCCACCCACCAGATGTCGTAGTCGCCTCCTTGGGCGTTCCGGTCGGAAGCAAAAAAAAGGAAGCGCCCGTCAGGAGAGAAGCTCGGGTAGCCGTCATTCGCCGTAGAGTTGAACGGCTCGGGCAACGCCATGGGCCGGTCCCATCCGAATGCGTTACGCGTCGACACGTACAGATCCTGATTCCCCGGCCCGTCCGCATCTCGATATCCCTGGAAAACAAGGAACCGACCGTCGGGAGACAGGGCGGCATTCATTTCGTCGCCCGTCGAATTGATCCTCAGCGGCACAGGGGGCTCGTAGCTTCCGTCAGAGGCGACTTCCGATCGGAGGATATCAGCCCCCCAATCAGGATCCATCCGAGACCAGTACAGAACCGAGTGATCATCGAGGAGCACGGGCCCAAGTTCGTCCCCCACCAATCCTTCGCCATCCTCGCCCTCAAGTCTGTTCACGCTGCCCGGCAGAGGAGTCGGGTCCTCCCATCCGGCACTCCCACGCCGAACCAGCCAGAGGTTGTCACTCTGGTCACCGGAGCGCGGTAAGGGACGACGCGAAGTGAAGACAAGGG
>JAYOKZ010000097.1:0-3460 GCA_038120095.1 Gemmatimonadales bacterium | reverse complement strand
GGATCCATCACGTGCACACCCGCGTCCTCAGCCTCGACGACGCGAATCTGTACCGTGCCCTCCTGTGGCTCCTGAGTGAACCACAGACGCACCTCGTCGGGAGACGTCACCGTCGTGCCCGCCTCGGGCAACGACTTGCTGAGGCCGAAATGCGCGCGTGTCGCGGGCGTCGCGGCGGCGATCACGGCAACCAGTGCGAGACCGATCGGGGCGAGACGGATGATCTTCATGGTGCTTCTCCTTTCGATGCCGGGCGTTCTCCGGCGATGAGTCCGTTCATCAGTAAATGAGCCTGAGCCCGAGAGCCAGTCGCACGTCCGACTGCGTGACCGTGCCCAGGTCCGCAATCCCCGCGTTCTCTCTCTCCCGGAACCAGGTGACGTCGAAGTAGGGCGCAAACTTTCGACGAATTTCATAGCGTGTCCGCAGGCCGAATTCCACGTCAGCCAAGCCTCGTCCGAGGCTCCGCGGGCGGTCGTCGGCGAGGAGCCATTCGACCTCTCCTCCCAGCGTCAGCACGAGCCTCTGGGTGAGGAAGAGGTCCGTGTCGGCATCGAGCCGGAGCGAGGGCTTCCCTTCCTGACTGATGAAGCCCAGAGCCGAGACCTCGAACCAGTAGGGGGCGAGCCCGGCGACACCGAAGGCCAGGTATCCCTGCGCACGGGGCTCGAGGTCCTGTCGATATCCGACGACCACGTCCCAGAATCGGCGAACGTAATGACCGTACAATGCAGTGAACTCGGCCTCACCGATCGCCCCGCGGGATTGCTGGCCCTCGGCACTCCACCACACTCGGTCGAAATCCGTACCGATCCAGCCGGATGCATCCCAGTGCGCCACCGCCGTCCGATCAATTCGAGACGCATCCAGCTCGAGCTGCGAAAAGTGGAAGACCATGTTGTCCATCTCCTGACCGGCGGCATGGCCGGTCAGGAAGACGGAGGCAACACAGACCGCGGCGACCGCCCGAGCCGAGATCACGGGTGTGCCGAATCGTCCGCGTTGACGGCGGGGGAAACGTCCACCCGGGCGAACATCCCGGTCATCATGTGGAAGAGAAGGTGGCAGTGGAATGCCCACGGGCCAGGATCTTCATACGTGAGATGAGCTTCGACCGTCTGGTTCGGCGGGACGATCACCGTGTGCTTGCGGGGAGCGAAGGCAGGATGTGCGCCGTTCTGGAGTTCCATGAACACACCGTGCAGGTGCATGGGGTGCTCCATCATGGTCTCATTGGTCATGAGCAGACGAACGCGCTCGCCGACTGTCAGCGAGATCGGGTCGGCCTCGGAGAGTTTCTTGCCGTTCAGCGTCCAGAAGTACCGCTCCATGTCACCGGTCAGCCGAACCTCCACATCGCGTGTCGGCTCGCGCAGGTCGCTGTTGGGTTCAAGGGCCTGAAGGTCTTCGTACGTCAACCGACGGAGACTCATCGTGTCTGCGCTGTGGCCCATGGCCGCATGGTCCATGCCTGCCATGTCATGATCGCCGGCCATGTCGCTCATATCGTGCCCTGAGTGATCCTTCATCCCCGGCATGTCTGCCATGGTCCGGACGGGTCGAGGATCCATGGCGGGGATCTGCCCCTCAGCGCCTTCTGTCTCTGCCAGAGTCCCGCGAGCGAATCCGGATCGATCCATCGACTGGGCGAAGATCGTGTAGACCTCACCCGCCTCGGGCTCGACGATGACATCGTACGTTTCGGCCACGCCGATCCGGAACTCGTCCACGCGAACCGGCTCGACGTCCTGCCCGTCGGCCTGAACCACGGTCATGCGAAGACCGGGGATCTTTACGTCGAAGAACGACATTGCGGCAGCATTCACGAAACGAAGACGAACGCGCTCTCCCGGTACGAACACTCCCGTCCAGTTGGCCACCGCGGACGTGCCGTTGAGCAGGTAGGAGTAGGTCGCTCCGGTGACGTCGGCGATGTCGGTCGGATCCATGCGCATTTCGCCCCACATCGTCCGGTCACGAATCGTCGCGCTCGCGTCGTCAAAGAGGCCCGCGACGAGTTGAGGAAGGGTTCGCTTTGCGAAATTGTAGTAAGCGCCATTCCCCTTGAGATTGCGCAGCACTCCCGTGGGATCTTCATCGCTCCAGTCCGACAGAACGATCGAATAGTCACGGTCGTATCGAACCGGGTCGTCGCCGGCCGGATCGATGATCAGGGGAGCGTACATGCCCTCCTGCTCCTGCGCGCCAGAGTGGCTGTGGTACCAGTAGGATCCGGCCTGGCGAACGGGAAACCGGTAGGTGAAGGTCTCGCCCGGCGCGATCCCGTCGAAGCTGAAGCCAGGGACGCCGTCCTGGTCGAACGGCAGAAGCAGTCCATGCCAGTGGAGTGAGGTCACCTCGTCCAGCTCATTGGTGACGTGGATGACCGCGTCCTGACCCTCCCGAAGACGCAGCAGCGGACCGGGGATCGACCCGCCGATCATGGGTGCGTCCGAGCTCCGGTCGTCGACTGTGAAGCCATGGCGGCCGATGGTGAGATGAACTTCGGTGAACGGCTCCGCCGCCGAATCCGGCTTGGCGATCGATGCGAACAGTTCAGCCGGTCGAAGGCCCAGGCCGGCGGCCACGGACATGCCGGACGCGATTCGCACGAAGTCGCGTCGGGGGAGTGATGAATTGTCTGCCATGAAAATGAAATGCCTGCAGGCTGTTGTGACGGCCGGTCGAACGGAGCTGCCTCCGCCGCGAAGACGTGTCGCGGCAGGGGAGGGTTCGAACGTCCCGGCACCTCGTGAAGAGGCGGGTCGGACCTCCGACCCGAGCGGAACGATTCAGCGGACTTCGCCGCTGAACGTCAGCTCTTCGGAGGTGGTGTCGTCAGCCCGAGCACGATGACGGCAGGGGTGTCGAACACGCCCTGCATTCGAGGCCTCGCCAGGTCGCCAATCGACAGTTCGTCCGGCATGGCCGTCGCCCCGATGGCGGGAGCACTGCAGACAGGTGAGACTCCGCAGTCGTCCGGTTCCGGGTCCGCCGAGTTGTGCTTCCCTTCGGCGTGGTCGTGTTTCTCGACCATGTCAAGGGCCAAGTCGCCCCGAGCGGCATGATCCATCATCGCATCGTGGGTACCGTCCTCATGATCGCCGACCATCGAGGCGCAGACGCCCGCGGGAATCGTGACGAACTGAACCGTCACAAGGCCGAGCGCCAGAAAAGCGCGCCATCGTGGTCTATGGATCATGGTTAAAGGTGATAAGATCCCGAGGCAGGGCAAGCTGCAGAAACGCCCACTAGTTGGAGATCTTTTATGAAGCTCGTCCTGTTTGGTGCCACCGGTATGATCGGGTCGGGCACGCTCATCGAATGCCTCGAGCACCCCGACGTTGAGCAGGTACTGATCATTGGACGGCGCCCGAGCGGGCATTCGGGTCACGACAAGGTGATCGAGATCCTGCACCAGGACTTCGAGGACTACTCGGAGTTGACGGAGCAGATGCGG
>JAYOKZ010000096.1:0-3477 GCA_038120095.1 Gemmatimonadales bacterium | reverse complement strand
CGTTCAACGCTTGAAGCTATGGTACGTGTCGAACGAACGCGCTAGAGTTGAGCGAAGCCTACGTTTCTTCATCGTCGCACATGAATCTCGACCGCACGGATACCCCGGGGGCGCAGGTCCTCTTCAGCCTCGCGTGCCTCGTGGTGGTGGTGTTCGGTCTGCGCGCGGCGGCGCCCATTCTTCTCCCGTCGGCTCTGGCGCTGTTCCTGGCCGTCCTGAGCCTCCCCGTGATGCGCTGGCTTCTCGACCGGCACGTTCCGAAGGGATCGGCGATCGTAATCCCGGTACTCCTGAACGTCGCGGTCGTCGGACTACTGATCATGTTTGCGTCACAGTCGGTTTCCCAGCTCCAGCGGGAGCTACCGACGTACCTGAATACCCTGTCGCAGCTGCAGGCTGAGTGGCTCCAGCAGATCGAAGCGCGCACCGACGTGGTACTGGACGACTACCTGACGCTCGATCTGATCGATCCGGGTGCCGTGATCGGGCTGGCTCGAGGCGCTGTGGGCCGGATCGCGCAGCTGCTTTCCATGACCTTCGTCGTCTTCCTGATCATGGCCTTCATGCTCAGTGAAGCCACTGTCTTCCCCGAGAAATTTCGGGTGATCACGAGGAGTTCCGGTCTCGATGCGGATCGCCTCGGTACCGTGGTTTCGGAAGTGCAGACGTACCTGGGGATCAAGACCGTGATCTCGTTGACCACGGGCGTGATCCTCGGGACGTGGGCCTACGCCATGGGACTCGACTTTCCAGTCCTCCTGGGACTGACCGCGTTCCTCCTGAACTACATCCCGACGGTGGGCTCAATCATCGCGGCCGTCCCCGCGGTGCTCCTGAGTATCATCCTCTATGGAACCCTGAGCCACGCACTCCTCGTCACTCTGGGCTATGTGACGGTGAATACCGTCTTCGGGAACATCATCGAGCCGAATCTCATGGGGCGACGGCTGGGCCTGTCCACGCTGGTGGTCATGCTGTCCCTCATTTTCTGGGGCTGGGCCTGGGGTCCCCTCGGAGCTCTTCTATCGGTACCCCTCACGGTGATCGTGAAGATCTGGTTGGAAAACACGACCGATCTCCGCTGGGTAGCGATCCTTCTCGACAAATCCGCGCCCCTGACAGAGGCTGGCGAGGGGGCAGATTAGTATGCCGCAGGTTGCCTTCGACGAGATACCGGATCACGGTCGCGTGTGGGTCTTCCCGCTGACGCGTGATCTGACGGAAGCGGAGGCGTCGGTCGTGCTCGACGAGGTCGATCGATTCCTTGCACAGTGGGCCGCCCATGGCGCGGTGTTGCGCTGCGCGCGGGAGTTACGGGATCGCCGCTTTCTTCTCGTAGGCGTCGATGATCGGGCGGAGGCTCCTTCGGGTTGCTCAATTGACGCACTCGTGAATCGGCTTCGAGCCATCGGGGAGGAGCTGGCGGTGTCCATGATCGATCATGCTGCGGTCTGGTATCGGGTCGGTGATGGCGTCGAGTCTGTCACGAGGCCGGAATTCAGGGCCCTGAGTGCCGATGGACAGGTCACACGGGACACGCTGGTGTTCGACACGAGCCTGAGTCGAATCTCTGACCTCAGGGCGGGCAAGCTGGAGCGTCCGGCCGGCGAGACGTGGCACGGACGGGCGTTCTTCAGGGACGCTGCACCAGCCTGAGTCGACCGGCGAGAAACTCTGCGGCCTGCATCTCTCCCCAGAAAACAGGTGCCCAAGGGG
Organism: Gemmatimonadales bacterium; assembly: GCA_038120095.1. Classification (GTDB taxonomy): domain Bacteria; phylum Gemmatimonadota; class Gemmatimonadetes; order Longimicrobiales; family Gaopeijiaceae; genus UBA2589. The sequence continues at coordinate 1,761 of JAYOKZ010000096.1, read as the reverse complement.
TACCGCAGAGGAAGCCGACATGACCGCCGTGGGCCGAGAGGCGCAGGGTGAGTGCTTCATTTCCGTCTGCCTCGGACTGCGGAATGGCGTCGGAAGGCAGGAACGGGTCGTCGACAGCATGGATCATCAGCGTCGAGACCTGAATGTCTGGCAGGAATCGCCGGCTGGAGCATTGCGCGTAATACTCCGATGCGTCCGCGAAGCCATGGAGCGGAGCTGTGACGCGCTCGTCAAAGTCCCAGATGGAGCGGGCCCGATCCACCTCATCGAGGTCGATCACGGTGGCAAGGAGGTCGCGTTTCTGCTCGACCTTGTGCCTGAGAGACCGCATGAAGTAGGCTGTGTAAAGCCTTCCCATACGATTAGTTCCAAGCAGTGCCGAGCCTGCCGCGAGGTCGTACGGGACGGACATGACGGCAGCCGCGTCCAGTAGCCCGCATCCCCCGTCGGCACGCTCGCCCATCGTTTTGAGCAAGACATTGCCACCGAGCGAGAACCCCACTGCCCCCAGGGCGGAGGAGGGGTGACGGGTGCGGACCACCTCGACGAGCTGGTTGAGGTCGCGTGTATCGCCCGAGTGGTAGAACGAGAGGGACCGGTTCGCTTCCCCGGAGCATCCACGGAAGTTCATGGCGACGGTTGCCAATCCGCGTTCGTGCAATTGCCGGCAGACGCTACGTACGTACTTCCGGCTCGACGACCCCTCGAGACCATGGAGAACCGCGACGATGGGCGCGCCATGGTGAGGAAGAGGACTCCAGTCCACGTCGAAGAAGTCGCCGTCCGGCGTTTCAAGGCGCTCCCGAATGACCTCTGCTTCCGTTTCAGGGCGCAGCATGCGAGCCATCAGGGTCTGAGCGTGGGGTCCTGCTGCCCACCGGGGGGGCGCGAAGGTGGCCTCCTTCAGCACGCTCACCCGCGAACCCATCGCGGCTCGGACGCGAGAGCCTTTTCATAGATCGGGCAGGCGGGGTGGTGTGCTCCCGGGAGGTATCCGACGCTGACCAGGAAGGCTGGTGTGATCGCTCCCCCGGTGAAGCGGAAGGTGGCCCGGAACAACGTGACCCAGTCATTTCGTGACCTGGGATGGTGGGCATCGAGCCAGCCGGAGAAGGAGCCGAAGTCTCTGCGAAGCAAGAGGACCGTCCGAGCGTTGGATATGGCTGCGTCCACCTTCAGTCGATTGCGAACGGCCCGAGGGTCGCTCAAAAGCCGCTCCCGATCTGCTTCCCCGTAGCAGGCGATTCTTTCGATCGCGTAGTCGTCGTACGCTGCCCGAAGCCCTTCCCGCTTGCGGAGGATGGCCAGCCAGCTGAGACCCGCCTGATTGATCTCCAGGAGCAGTCGCTCGAAGAGGCCGACATCGGTCGGCACCGAAAACCCATGCTCGGAGTCGTGATACGGCCCGTGGGTGTGGTGCCCGCGCGCAGCATGACAGTAGCTGTCGTGAGGAATCTCGCTCAAGGTCGACGAGGGATCGCTGAGGGCCGGAAACCGTATTAGTTCATTGCGGGCACGAATTTGCGTTCTAGGCATCTACCCGTCTCCGGCCGGGCAGATCCTGAAACGGGTGTCCGGGTCGGCGCGTAGGAGTTGTTGTTCACCATCCTGACGTCCCCCATCATGATGACAGCCGGTTCCGTTGCGTTCAGTGTCTTCGTGGCATCAGGTATCCTCGGCGCCGGGCACGCCAATCCCGGAAGTCCGGACACCGATCGACTCTACGGCCGGGTTGTCACGGTGGATGGGGATGCGCTGGAG
>JAYOKZ010000095.1:0-3744 GCA_038120095.1 Gemmatimonadales bacterium | reverse complement strand
GAGATTGCACCGGGCTGGCCCGAGCCGGTGTACAATCGAGCGGTCGTGAACGAGCTGCTGGGCAGGGCACCTCAGGCGCTGCGCGATTTTCGAGCCTATGTGGAGCTCGTGGCGGAAGACGAAAGTCAGGTGCTCCGAGTTTCTCAGCGGATTGGTGAACTCGAGGGAATCGCGTCGGTCGCGACACCAAACCCGGTGGGAGCCCTTGCCCTGGGTCTGGTGCCGGGAATGGGGCACTTCTACTCGTCCCGCCCCACGACAGGAAGCCTGACGCTGGCGTCGGTCATCGCAGTACTCGGGGCCGCATACTCGCTGCGCGAGGTCACCGTTGTCTGCCTCATCGATATCTCCGGGGGCGGTCCCTGTCCGGACAGGGACGTGGTGCGCGAGGAGGTCCGACGCCCTTACATGCCGATCGGCATCGGCTTGACCGCTGTCGTGACCATCGGTGCGGCAATCGATGCGTACCGGGGTGCCAAGGCTCAGCGAGACGCACTCACCGCAATCATCGAGCCGCTCGATGGCGTTCGCCTCGAAGCGGGACTACCGAAAGTGTCTGCGGGGAGCGTTGGAGTCGACCTGAGCCTGCTTCGGCTGCGCTTCCAGTGACGGTCCGGCAGAGGCAGGCACTCCGTCTCTCGGAGAGTCGAACAGGGCGGTCGACAGGCGTGGCACTTCTGATGTCCCTCGTCATGGCCCTCCTCATGTACGGTTGCGAGCAGCGCAGCGTGGTGGCCATCACCATCGGTGCGGTCTCGGTCCAGCCCGTCACGGCCAGTCTCGTCGAAGGAGAGACTCTTCAATTCGAGGCAGTGGTGGAGGATGTGGATGGAACGGTACTCGACGCTGCTGAGGCCGAGTGGTTCAGCAGCACCCCGGAGCTTATTGAGGTAGACGCAACAGGTCTTGTGAGAGCGTTGCGCGCTGGGTCAGGAGACGTGTCCGCGTCCTTCCGAGGTGTTTCGGGATCCGCCACCGTCATTGTCATTCCGGCACCAGCGCTCTCGGCTTCGCCACCAAATGTCGTGATCGCGGGGGCTACAGCCGCTGGCGTACCCGACCCGGCAACCGTTGCGATTCTCAACGCCGGCGGGGGAACACTCACCGGCATTTCCGCCGAGGTGTCATACGCGCCAGAAAGTTCGGAAGGGTGGCTCACCTCGTCGCTCTCGGCATCGGACGCTCCGGCAGAACTGACGCTGGAGTTTGCCACGACTGACTTGTCAGCGGGTCGGTACGCTGCTGCAGTGACGCTGAGATCTCCGGACGATGACTCACCCCTCGTGCTTCCGGTGTCTTTGTCGCTGATGGGGTTGACTGTCGAAGAGTCGAATGGTTCCACGATCGTGTCCGAGGCAGGAGTCACCGACTCGATCACCGTAGAGCTATCCAGCCGGCCAGACTCATCCGTGGTCATCTTTCTCGACAGTGGAGAGGCCGGTGAAGCGACTGTCTCGCCGACCGTTCTGACGTTCGATGAAGAGTCGTGGGCAAAGCCCCAGCTCGTCATCGTCTCGGCGGTAAATGACATCGAAAGCGATGGGGACACCTCGGTCGGTGTGTTGCTGGCTGTTCTCGACTCGCTGTCAGACCCAGTCTATCACCCCGTGCCGGACCTGGCGCTTCAGGTCACCATTCTCGACGACGACGTCGGGAGCTTTTCACTGCGCCCCACGGACGGCGCCACCCTGGTCACGGAGAGCGGCAGCACCGACGCCTTCTCGGCCGTGCTGGATGCTGGTCCGCTCAGCGACGTGACCCTCCGGGTGTTCCCGAGAGACTCCACCGAAGTCTCGGTCATCCCTTCGGCGATCACGTTCACGCCCGAGAACTGGTTCACGCCCCAGCCCATCACCGCGCGCGGAGTGGATGACGCCGTGCTCGATGGCCCGCAGGTGACTGCCGTTGTCGTCCTCGTGGACTCCGCTGCGTCAGATCCGGCCTTCTTGGCCGCAGGAGTCGACTCTCTGCTGGTCACGACGACTGACGACGATGTGGCCTCTTTCTCTCTGATTCAAACGCCTCCTCCGGGGCCTTTCGTCGACAGCACACAAGTGTCGGAAGGCGGAGGTCAGGATTCCGTGCTCGTCGCCCTTGGCGCTCAGCCTGCGCAGCCGGTCGTTCTGGTAGCGACGGCTAATCCCGTCGGTGTCTTTCAATCGCTGACCCCATCCCTGACCTTTGACGCGTCAAATTGGAGCGCTCCCCAGGCTTTCGTCCTCACTGGAGAAGACGACGACGTCATCGACGGCGCCCAGCAAGCGGACCTGATCATCGCGGTCGACGCCGCCCGGTCTGACATCGGCTTCAATGGTGTAGCTGCCGCGCGGATTTCCGTAACAACGGCCGACGACGATATCGCGGGGCTGTCGATCCTGGAGTCGGCAGGCGGCACGGTAGTGTCTGAAGACGGAGCCACCGCGGACGGATTCCTCGTGTCACTGACCGCCCAACCAAGCTCCGATGTCGTTTTGAGCATATCCAGTTCCGACCTCGGAGAAGTCACGATCTCCCCGAGTGAGCTGACATTCGACACCGACGACTGGGATACCCCGAAACCCGTGTCCGTGACCGGAGTCGATGATCGCGTCGACGATGATGATGTGGAGGTACCCGTCGTCCTGTCCGTGATTGCCGGGGCCTCGGACAACGACTTTGGCGACATGACTCCGGACACCGTGCTTGTCGTGAACGCCGACGATGATGTCGCCGGCCTGACCGTGTTCCAGTCAGAGAACGGATCTCTCGTCTCCGAGGCTGGTCGAGCCGACACCGTGACGGTGGTCTTGGACGCCGAGCCAATCAACACGGTGATCGTCTCAGTGCTGGTGTCAGACACCACGGAGACGGCGGCCGAGCCCAACATCCTGAGCTTCGACCGGACGGATTGGGACATTCCGAAGCAGGTCATACTCTCGGGCATCGATGACCCCGTGGATGACGACAACGGGTTCTCGTTGGTCGCCATCGGGGTCGTGGAAGGCTTCTCCGATGAAGCGTTCTCAAACGTCGGAGACGTCACCATTCTCGTCACCACTCTGGATGACGACGACGCGACCCTGAATGTTGACGATGTGAGCGTCGTGGAAGGCGATGCTGCTGCCGGTGGGAGTGCTGTCTTCACCGTATCACTGGCCGCAGTTCCGACTCAGACCGTCACAGTCGATTACGCCACGGTCGCCGGCTCCGCTCAAGCTGGCACAGACTTCACTGCCACTACGGGAACTCTGACGTTCTCACCCGGAGGAGCCCTCTCCCAGACGGTATCGGTTCCCGTTTTGGGGGACGAACTGGACGAAGGGAGCGAGGAGACCTTCTATCTCCAACTCGCTCGGGCGGTAAACGCTACGATCGCCGATGGTTCGGGACTGGCGACGATCATGGACGATGACGGAGCGCCGTCCATGACGATTGACGATCTGGTGGTGCTCGAAGGTGCCGCGTCAGAGGCAACAACGGTGCTATTCACAGTCCGTCTCGGTGCACCCAGTGCACGGTCCATCACGGTGGACTACTCGACGAGTGACGGCACTGCACAGTCCGGCCTTGACTACGCTGCCGTGACCGGAACTCTGGACTTCGCACCGGGCGTTGTATCGAGGGCGATCGAAGTGACGGTGCTGGGCGACGCTCTCTTTGAGGGCTCATCAGAAAGCTTCCAACTTCTGCTTTCGAACTCGGTGAATGCCACGATCGCCGACGAGGTCGGGGACGCACTGATCACCGATGACGACCCCCTTCCAT
>JAYOKZ010000094.1:0-3756 GCA_038120095.1 Gemmatimonadales bacterium | reverse complement strand
TGTGTGCTATTGCCATACGCCACCTCGATATCTCTGGGATCTGAGCCAAGAATACTATGGCGAGATGTCGCACATGCTCGCGCGACCCCTGCTCGGATACCTGAGGGCACGGGACCGTGAGGCCGCAGAGGGCGTCGATCACTTCATCGCCAATTCGAATTTCGTCGCCGACCGAATTCGTCGCGCATATGGCCGTGGGGCACAGGTGATCTATCCACCGGTCGATATTCAACGTTTTGTGCCGAGAGAATTGCCTCGCCGTCACTTCCTCGCAGGGGGCCGGCTCGTGCGCTACAAGCGGGTGGACCGGGCCATTGCCGCCGCCAACGAAACCTCGCTGCCTCTGATCGTCTTCGGAGATGGACCTGATCGTGGCCGCCTCCAGGCCATGGCGGGACCTTCTGTGCGTTTTGTCGGGGCCTGTACGAACGATCAACTGCTGGAGTTCATGCAGGGTGCAATCGCTCTCGTCTTCCCGGGGGTGGAGGATTTTGGCATCCTGCCAGTCGAAGCACAGGCAGCAGGCACACCCGTCGTGGCGTTCGCCCGAGGAGGGGCAATCGAGACGGTCGCGGATGACAGGACCGGGGTGCTGTACAGTGAGGACTCGCTCGAATGTTTGAGCGACGCGTGGATTACTGCTCGCGATCGTCACTGGGACGCTGCGGAATGCAGGCGCAACGCCGAGAGGTTCTCACGCGGCAGGTTCGAACGCGATATGATCGACTTCCTGACCGGAATCGGATTCCAGCCAAGCGCTCAGCTTTCGTCCGACTGACCCTGAAGCAGGACCGGCACATGGGCGAGAATCAATCCCACGTCTCGCAACAGACTCGTCTTCCCGACATAGCTCAGGTCCACGTCAGCTCGTTCGGGATATCCGGGCCGACGCCGCCCCAGTGCCGTCCATGGACCGAGGATACCCGGTCTCACCGACAGGAGCCGCTTCGCCGCATCTCCCTCGAACCAACCCAGCTCTTCCTCGACCAGTGGGCGAGGCCCGACGAGGGACATGTCTCCAGCAATGACGTTCCACAACTGAGGGAGCTCGTCCAACTGGGTCCGACGAAGGAAGCGACCCACGTTGGTGACGCGGGGGTCCCTTGCCAGAGGAAGCTTAAACCCGTTCATCCGGTGCTCGGCCATGAGCTGCTCATTCTCACTCAGCCAATCCTCCGCACCAATCACCATCGTTCGAAATTTGAGGCACTGGAAGGTCTTTCCACCCCTCCCTACCCGCCTGTGTCGAAAGAAGACGGGGCGACCCGAGAGAACGGCATTGGTCAACGCGATGCCGAGAAAAAGAGGCGCGGACAACGCGATCAGAGCCAGCGAGGCAAGAATGTCGAACAGGCGCTTCACTGAGCTATCGTTAAACCCTTCGCGCGATAGAAAGCTTCACACTGACGCCTGAAACGGTAGAAGCTTCAACGCCGTCCACCAAGGGGAGCTCGGTCCGCGACGCGCTGAACCAAGGCCAGCGTAGCAGCTGATGCGTCCGACCATCGGGGAATGCCATGGGGTGGCAACGCCCAGTCGGGCGTGTTGGCAGCAGGGGATCGAATGACCCGCACCCAATCGTCTGGGTCCCAACCCTGAACGAGTTCCACACCCGCATCTTTGAGTTCGCGAGCCCATGGCGCGTCCGTGGCCACCGCCCTGGTACCACAAGCGCGTGCCTCCAGGGCGGGAAGCGCGAAACCCTCGAGAAGAGACGGAATCAGGACGACTGTCGCCTGGCGATAAAGATCTCGAAGATCGCGATCAGCGACTCTTCCCGGAAGATCGATCAGCTCTTGAAGGGCTGGCGAACCTGCCCCTCGTGCCATGTCTGACCGATCGTCAGCGTCCGGCCCCACGGCAACAAGTCGCCAACCCTCATGTCGGGGAAGTCGATCCAGAACCTGAGCCGCCAGCTTCAGGTTCTTGTGACGCTTGTGCGGTGCGACAACCAGGATGTACGGGGGCTCTGCAGGTTCCGGTGCCGAGCCGGGTGTGAAGACATCCGAAACTCCGTTTCGAATCACGGCGACTGGTGGAGACCGGGTGCCCAGAAAGCGGAGCAGGTCTTTTCTACTGTGCCCGGAAACGGTGACGATCTGATCGGTACGCCGTGCTGCCGCCTTGATCATTCTGGCCGCCGCCCACCGCTTCCATCGCGGGAAGGCCTCGGGGACGTGCAGGTGGATCAGGTCATGCACTGCGACCACGGACGGACGAGGGTGCGCCAAGAGGGGAGCGTTGAAATGCGGGAAGAAGCTCACGTCCGGCCGCCACTCACTGCGATTGTGCCTCAGGTGAGTCCAGCGGGCCTGAGCTCTCAATGTGTAGATCGGATCCGTCCAAGCGACCACATCGACCTCGGCCACGGGCTCGATTCGACGCAGCCATGCCTTTACGGATTGGGGGGGGGTCCGTACAAACGCGCGGCTGCGACTTCTCCCTTCGCCAGCCATGGCCCAACGATGCCCCTGATGTATCGACCGATCCCCCCAGCCTCGAGCATCCGAACATCGACATCAATTCGAAGCACGGACACGCACCTCCGGCGGATCGCACTCGATCATCGTCATCTCGAGATCCAGAAGCGCCGGTCAAGAATCCGAACATCGCTGATTCTGGCCCGACCCTCGGTGGACCCGCGGACTTGGTGCCACGCACGAAGCCCACTGCACTTTCCCATGACGACCGTGCGGAACGTCCGACGTCGTAACCCATTGATCAGAGCGGCGACTTGACCCAAACCGAGCCAGGGACTCTGTCGCCACAAAAGACTCGAGGAAAGGTTCTTCGCCACGGCCCACAGCGTGTTGCGATGCCGCAGGAAATTCGCGCGGGGTGACGATGGGCCGAACGTGGCGCTTCCCTCGTGCAAGATTCTTGCATCGGGGGCGAAGGCGACGTTGTACCCACGAGCGCGAGCCCGGAGTCCCGTGTCGAGGTCCTCGGCATAGGCCTCGAATCGCCGGTCGAAGAAGCCCCCAGGATCACCCATGAGGTCGGCTACCAGGTCACGCCGATACAGAGCTGCGCAACCCGAGGGGCACAATAGCGGGCCGTCCGACTCGGAACGGCGATCGTATCCAGCACCCGTCTTGGTGAGGGTTAGACCAAATCTGTCCACCTGAGAGGGCTCATCAGCCCGGTAAACCGCAGGAACGACCATCGCGGCCCCAGTCTTCCTAGCCACGCTGACCATGTGACGGAGTGCCGAAGGACTCACGTACGCGTCGTTGTTCAACACGAGGAAGAACTCAGCCCCCTCCTCGAAGCGCAGAGCTAAACCCCGATTGTTTGCCTCAGCGAAACCAACATTGTTCCCGACCACTTCGACGAAGAGCTCGATCGCAGCGCGCTTCCGAGATGTGCCACGGAGAAGGTCAGCCCAGGACGAGACATACGGATCACTCAGCGGCGGACTTGAGCCCGAATCCACGATCGTGACAGTTCGTAGCGCACCGTCGTCGTCCGCCAAAGCTCGGACACATCGTTCTGTCAGGTCCGAACGGTTGTAATGCACGACAATGACATCGACCGATCCGGCATCACCCATCATTCAGAGATCCTCGAGCAGGGCCTCCTGTGACGGTCACGGCAACGTACTGTAATCGTCATCTGTTCCACACACGTATCCGCGTGCCGGCAAGCTTCGGTAACGGCCCAAACACATTAACCTTAAGAACTTGGCCCTTCGGACCCCGTCCGAGGACAGTATCGTTTGAAACGATGGTCAGGTCACCAGGCTAAACCGAGATT
>JAYOKZ010000093.1:0-3842 GCA_038120095.1 Gemmatimonadales bacterium | reverse complement strand
AGGGGGTGCGGTTCGCCGCGCCCCCTCACTTCGATCATGGGTGAAGAGTCATGATGTTTCGGATCGGTCGGTGTCTTGTGTGGCACCCGGGGCTTCCACGGTGCATGAGCCTGCTTCTTGTCCTCGCGGGACTCGGATGCGCGAGTGATGTAGCGCCGTTGGCCAATATGAACGCGACGCCGCAGGAGGTGGTGGAAGCTGCGCTCGCGGCCCTCGAGGTCGAAGATGGCGACGCGCTTCGGGGGCTGCTGGTCACCCGTGAGGAGTTCGAGGAATTCATCTGGCCGGTTCTGCTGGATCGGGCGAACACGCAGTTGGAGTTCTTCTGGGGAACGATGGCCATGAACTCGCGCAAGGGCGTTCGACAGCTGGAGAACAACTACGGTGGGCTGTCGATGGATGTCGTTTCGATCGAGATGCCTCCCCGTGAGACTCTGGAGTCCTATCCGGACTTCACCTTCCATGTCGGGGTCAAGGTCACGGTGCGTCGCCGGGACACCGGGGAGACGGGAGTCCTGCCCTCCTTCGACGGATTCCTCCAGTACGGGGAAGGGTGGAAGCTTCTCAATTTCGACGAGCTCTAGAACGATGCTGCGACCGCTCGTCCCCTTGACTTCGGCGTCGACGCCACCGAAAGCGTGCGTTGGCCCTATGTTTAAGGAGCGGATTTCGAGCTCAGACGCGGGGACCTGCACGAATGGACGAACGTTCGCTCATCTTCGACTGGAACGAGGCAGAGCCCAGCTTCGATTGGCGCGGGGTCGAATCCGTGCAGCTGGACGACGAGACGCTACGCGACGGACTGCAGAATCCGTCGGTCGTCGATCCGCCGATCGGCGACAAACTTCGTCTGCTTCATCTCATGGACCAGCTGGGGATCCATACAGCAGACATCGGCCTGCCCGGCGCAGGTCCGCGGGCGGTGGAGGCGGCTACGGCGCTTGCACAGGAGATCGTCGACGCCGGCCTCTCGATCGAGGCGAACTGCGCCGCGCGCACGGTGGTGGCGGACGTCGAGCCGATTGCGAGGATCAGTCAACGGGTTGGCATTCCCATCGAGGCCTGCACCTTCATTGGGAGTTCACCGATTCGTCAGTATGCGGAAGACTGGACACTGACGAAGATGCTGCGCGTGACGGAGGAAGCGGTCTCGTTCGCGGTGGGCGAGGATCTCCCCGTCATGATGGTGACAGAGGACACGACCCGGGCGCAGCCGGACGTCCTGAAGGAGCTCTACGGGAACGCCATCTCGTGGGGTGCGAGGCGCCTGTGCATTGCGGACACGGTAGGCCACGCCACGCCGGCAGGAGCCCGTGCGCTGGTTCGATTCGTCATCGAAGAGATTGTCACCCCGTCGGGGGAGGACGTGGAAGTCGACTGGCACGGCCATCGCGATCGCGGCCTCGGTCTCGCGAACACGCTGGCTGCGATCGAGGCTGGTGCGACGAGGGTTCACGGGACTGCCCTGGGGATTGGCGAGCGCTCCGGCAACACGGAAATGGACTTGCTACTCGTGAATTTGAAGCTGCTCGGGGTGCACGCTGCCGATCTGTCGATGCTCCCGGAGTATTGCGAGCTGACGGCAGAGGCCTGCCAGGTTCCGCTTGTGCACTCATACCCCGTGGTGGGAGCGGACGCGTTCAGAACGGGAACCGGGGTGCATGCTGCTGCCATCGTCAAGGCGCACGCCAAAGGAGACGACTGGCTGGCGGATCGGATCTATTCCGCCATTCCAGCCTCCATGGTCGGGCGCCGTCAGGTCATCGAAATCGGACCGATGTCCGGTCTTTCCAACGTCAAGTTCTGGCTTCGCGCGAATGGTTACGATCCGAACGACGACGATCTGTGCGACCGGATCTTTCAGGCCGCAAAAACCACCGACCACACCTTGAGTCAGAGAGAACTCGAAGCCCTCTGCAATTCCGGCTGATCGCTCGCCTTCGCGTGCGATCGCCGATCGCATGACGAACGAGGAGACAGCATGAGCACCATTGCGCAGGAGATCATGGAGACATCGACGAAGTCTTCGGTTTCGCGGGTCCTCGTCGTCGAAGACGAGCCGGACATTGCCGCCCTGATTGCGTATCAGTTGACGCGTGAGGGGTTTCGGGTCGAAACGGCCGGTAGCGGTACGGAGGCGCTGGATGCCGTGGGTCGTGAGGTGCCGGACCTCATCGTCCTGGATCGAATGTTGCCTGGCGTGAGCGGTGACGACGTCCTTCGGCGTCTGAAGGGGGAAGCGACCACGGCCCATGTGCCGGTCCTGATGCTGACGGCCAAGAGGGAGCAGGAAGAGCGCATCGAGGGATTGGAGCTGGGTGCAGACGATTATCTGACCAAGCCGTTTTCTCCTCGCGAACTCGTCCTGCGAACTCAGGCGATTCTCCGGCGCTTCCAGGATGCCGGGTCCACGAAGGGAGGTCGGGTTCTACGAGCCGGGCCCATCCGGCTCGACGTCGATTCACATCGAACATCGATCGGGGCCGAAGAGCTCATCTTGACGCCCACCGAGTTCCGACTGTTGCAGGCCCTCATGGAGCGACGGGGACGGACGCAGAGTCGCCAGCAGCTGCTCGAGAAAGCGTGGTCGGTGGAGTCTTCGGTCTCTGAGCGGATTCAGACGAGGACGGTCGACATGCATGTGCGCCGTCTTCGGTCGAAACTCGGGGATGTCGGCGCGTGGATCGAGACCGTGCGTGGTTTCGGGTACCGCCTGAAGGTGCCGGAGGGAATGGAGTAGGGCCGACCGATCCCTGGTATCACCGGTGCCCGAGCCTGTGGACGGTGTTCCGACTATAATGACGGGACTCGGACACCGCCCACCGGCATCGAAGCTCCTGCCCCGGCGGAGCGGCAAGCGATGGTGGGGCGGGCTTCTCGAACCCTCAGGGATTCAGGAACGGCATGAACGACGAGATGAGCGGTGCCGTCGAAGCCCTGCTCGACGAGGTCGGGCACGAAACGGAGCCGAAGGCTCTGTTCAACGCGGCGAACCTCCGTGGTCAGGTTGCGCTCGTGACGGGCGGGTCCAGCGGGATTGGGCGTGCAGTGGCGTTGGAGCTGGCTCGTTGCGGGACTCACATCGCGTTCTGCTTCCTCGATTCGGGCTCGCAGGCGCGTCTCGATGCTCAGGAAGTCGCATCGAAGCTGCGCCAGATGGAAGTGAAGGTCTTTTTCCGTTCATGCGACGTTCGAGACAGCAGGGACGTGAAGAGCTTCGTCGCGGACGTCCAGGATGAACTCGGTGGCATTCAGATCCTGATCAACAATGCCGGTATCGGAGCGGACGGGGCCCTGTGGAGGTTGGGCGATCACGAGTGGGAGGCGGTCGTGCGCACGAATCTCGATGGTGCGTTCTTCTTCACTCGCGCTGTGGCTCCGCTCATGCGGGCGCAGGATCACGGAAAAATCGTCAACATCACATCGGTTCACGGAATTCGGTCCGAGTTCGGGATCTCCAACTACGCTGCCTCGAAGGCCGGCCTGATCGGTCTCACCCGTAGCACCGCGGTAGAGCTCGGCTCCCGCAACATCAATGTCAACGCGGTCGCACCGGGATACATCCGTACGACCCGCCTGACGGACGGAGTTCCATCCGAAATTCTGGATCGTGCGCGCGAACGCGCGGTCCTTGGCCGTTTGGGAGACCCGCAGGATGTCGCTGGGGTCGTCCTCTTTCTTTGCTCGGAGTCTGCCCGTCACATCACGGGCGCGGTCATCCCGGTCGATGGCGGTTACCTGCTGTAGAAGCGCTTCCGTCAGCGAAACCTCAGTCCTCCCTGTCCTTCTTCGTGAGTGACGCAACACTCTTCGGTGCGGAACCGTTTGCGCTGAACCGCCGG
>JAYOKZ010000092.1:0-3987 GCA_038120095.1 Gemmatimonadales bacterium | reverse complement strand
ACCTAGTCCCAAAAGGGGGTCGGGGCACAGTTTTTCTCCGCCGCCGACTCCCGACATACGGCAGGCAGCGACCAGACCTAAGACTGCGCCCGACCGATCAACGTGCGATCCGTCTTCCACCGGGTGATCAACGCATCGCATCGCGGCCACTCTGTCGCTTCGAGCCAGCCCCCCCCGTCAGAAGGGAGTGCATCCGGCTCATACATCGTGCACTCCACCTGCAGCAGCGACTTCCAAATCCCTGTATTGAAGACCGCGACCCCATCCTTGCCGTGCCAATGAAGGGTGACGCTCAGAACCGGCCAATCGGGAAGCTCTTCCCGGAGCACGGCAAAGCCGGCGGGCCGGGGTTCGAGCAAGTTCTGCCACCTCGAGCGCCGAATCTTGTCGGGTGTCGCACGTGTTCCCTCGACGAAGATGACTCCGCTCACACGATCCCGTTTCAGGTCGGCCGCGAATCGTCTCAGCTCCGCGGCCGCCTGCCTGCGGTTCCTGCGGTCGACGAAGGCGCTTCTTGTCTCGAGACATGCCTGCCGCACGACGGGGGCACGAAGGAGTTCTTTCTTCAGGACCCACCGCATCCGCCTCCCGCCCGCCTTCCACAAGACGTAGAACGCCACCGCGATATCGAAGGTTGCCTGATGGTTCATGACCACCACGAAGGGGCCATCATGATCGGCGATACGATCATCCATGTTGAGCCGGACGCGCGCCCAGCTCAGGAAGAGTCCACCTCGCAGCAGTGCTACGCCCCATCCTGTGGCCCAGACGTCCGTGTAGCCTCGGGGGAGCTCATGGCCGACCATGCGGAGCATGGGTCGAAGTAGCAGGACCGAAACGAACCAGATGACCGAGTAGGTCAGATTGAAGATCAGGAAGTAAACCGCCGAGAGCAGGGCAGAAACGGCGTTCACCGGGCTACCCCGGCCTTCCCTTTCACCTGCATCCGCATCCTCACGGCACCGACACTCCTTCCCTGAACGCTCAGATGAATCGGAACGCAATGGGGAACACCAGCACGACAATCGATGCCCACAGGGCATAGACGGGGACATAGTCCGTTTGCCAACGTTCGAGAGGCGCGAAGGTGGCACGTCCTGACACGAACCGCGCGCTGAGGAGCGCACACCCGGAGAGGTTGACCACGAGAATCAGGTTCTCGCCCAGCGCCGCCACCCGGTTCGGTGTGAATCCATATTCCGAAATCCGCGCCAGAATCGACCATAACGCCATGCCGTCTACGGCCAGCGCGGCGACCACCAGGGCGAGTTGCAGGATGTCGAATATCCCCGGGTCCTTGTCCGGGTCACGAGCCGAAATCGAATACACCAGGAGGCCTGTGACGACGACCAGAAGCAGGTCGAAGCCGATGAGAGCCTCGCGTCCCACGTCGATCCCGCTACCCGTCAACAGCATCGTGACGAGGAATGCCAGCAACATCAGCGCGAAGAGCGGAGTGAAGATCAGCGTCAGTACCGGCGCCATGTTCTCGATGACGCTCTGTTTCGCATCGGCCAGCCACCCGGCGATCACGACCGCGCCCACCACACCGCACGGCAGGATCCAGCTGCCGATCACCAACCCGATGTCCACGCCGATCGCGCTGAAAACGATTCCCGTACACAGGATCAGAACGCCACCACCCAACGCGATCAGGCAGTAATAGATGAACCATTCACCCGAGAACCGGATGTAATCCATCCGCGCGTCATGAGATCGCCACGCCCCTCCGGAATGCACGATGCCCACGGCCAGCCACAGGCCCATGGGGAGATGAAGGATCGCCAGAAGTTCGGTTGCCCCCCCCGGTGTGAACGGCAGCAGGTTGATGGCCATCGCGCCAAGCAGAAAGGTCACTCCCACGCCGGTCATGACCTTCGGCTTCGTTCGGCGCTTCCACCCAAAGAAGAGGACGAGGAAGGGTAGAACGAAGAAGCTGAAGTTGCGGGCGTAGAAGAGTCCGAGGCCGTCCTCCGCAGCGATCCGGACACCGAACAGTTCCGGTACCTTGATGGAGATTCCTGCGGCGATGGCCAGGGCGAGGGCCACCACAACATCCCGCCCCCCTGCCCCGGACCGGGCAATCAGCTCCGTGGAGGTCCCGATCCAGAGCCGCTCCGCATAGCGTCGGGCAAACGTGTGCGAATCAGGATCCTCCTCACCGATCCGCTTCAACCCGATCAGGAACGCCTCGGCTTCGTCGAGACCCGCTCTCTGCAGGTCGGCGACCTGCCGTCGGAGCTCGGCCTCCCGGACTTCGACGTCCGGCGCCACGCCTTGTCCGCGCCGATGCGCGGAGGTCCTCCACTCTGCGATGTCCCGCTCGATCGCGGCTGATAGGTCCGGCGCGCTCGGCACGTCCGATGGATTTCCCGACGTCACGACACCACCGGTCTGCACGCCACCGCGACGGACGTGGAGGGCAATGGCTCCCGGGAACGTCCGGCTCGTTCAGGCCGGACAAGGAGGAGCCTTTCGGGATGGATCAACTCGGGCGTTCTCGCGTGGAAGGGTGTCTCCCGCAGCTCATGGGAGCGGATCTCTTAACCTTCAAGTGCACCAATATACAGGCTGTGCCTTTGCGGGAGCACGGTCCGTCACTCCGCGCGCCCGGTGGCGTGCGTTCCCGAGCCGTTTCGCTCGCGCTAACGTGATAGATTCAAAGGCCCGTTTCCCGGATCATCTGCTTGCCATGGATTCCCCTGCTCAGACGTCAGCCGTGACAGCACCCGAGGACCGGGTTCCGTTTGGCCAGAAGGTGGCCTACGGGATCGGGATGCTGGGCAACCAGATGTTCCCGGCTGCCCTCGGCGTGTTCATGGTGGTCCTCGTCGCCGGACTCGGATTTCCACCTCTGCTGTGGGGCATCCTCTTCTTTGCCCCGAGACTCGTCGACGCCATTACCGATCCCTTCATGGGATTCATCTCGGACAACACGCGCTCCCGATTTGGTCGCCGGCGCCCCTACATCTTCGTCGGCGCCATCGTCACGGGCGTGGCCTACATCGCGATGTGGCAGCTCCATGAGAGCAACAGCCTCGCCTACAACTTCACGTACTTCCTGATCGGCTCGATCGTCTTCTACGTGGGAATCACGATCTTCGGGACCCCGTACGTGGCGATGGGCTACGAGATGAGTCGCGACTTCCACGAGCGCACGAGACTGATGGCCGTCGCGCAATGGATCGGCCAGTGGGCGTGGGTGATCGTACCATGGTTCTGGCCGCTGATTTACGATCCGAGCCTCTTCGAGTCCCCGGCAGCCGGAGTTCGACAGCTGGCGGTCTGGGTGGGGTTGGGGTGCATGCTCCTGGCGTTGGTCCCTGCGATCTTCGTCAAGAGCCCGTCCACCGCGGACGCGGAGCATCTTCGCCCGCTGAACCGGGCCACCCTCGGCGAAAACGCCCGGGCATTCATCGACGGGTTCCGTGACGCCTTCCGCTGCGCGCCGTTCCGAAAGCTGTGCGCAGCGACGTTCCTGGTGTTCAACTCGTTCAACGTGGTCGCAGCGTTCTCCTTCTTCATCATTGTCTATTACCTGTTCGACGGAAACGCCGACGCCGCCGGCAACTGGACGGCCTGGTTCGGAACCGTCAGTGCGCTTGCCACCACGTTTCTGGTGATTCCACTGATCACCCTCATCTCGCAGAGGATCGGAAAGAAGAGGACCTTCCTGCTTTCCCAGGCGATCTCCGTCGTCGGGTACATCCTGTTCTGGTGGACATTTCAGCCCGGCACGCCACTCCTCATGCTGGCCCCTCTGCCTCTGTTCTCCTTCGGGATCGGCGGGCTCTTCACGCTCATGACCTCGATGACGGCAGACGTGTGTGATCTCGACGAGCTCAGCACCGGCACGCGGCGCGAAGGAACCTTCGCGGCCATCTACTGGTGGATGGTCAAGTTCGGCCTCGCCTTCGCGGGAGGACTCAGCGGTCTGATCATGGGGCTCGTCGGCTTCGTTCCCGATGCGGCGGCCCAGCCGGACGG
>JAYOKZ010000091.1:0-4250 GCA_038120095.1 Gemmatimonadales bacterium | reverse complement strand
CATGTTGATCAAACTGTGCCTCAATCCATGTACCTCGGTCAGGTATGATTCTGAAGCCATGCAAGGTCTTTCCGCTTGTATGGATAGACTCCTCGAAACTGATACCGGGAGAACGGTGCAATTGACTAATAACCACACGCTCAGCACCATTGATGATGAACGTCCCCAGCTCGGTCAGCAGCGGCAGATCCCCCAGGTACACCTCCTTTTCGATGATGTCCTGGGTGACTCGCTCCTCGATCGGCGTCGAAATCTTCTTCTTCTTCCGCTTCTTGGGCTGCGGGTCATCCTCCTCCTCCGGCTGCTCCCAGACAATGAGCCGCAGAGTCGCCTTGAGCGGAGCCGCGTATGTCATGTCACGCTCGATGCACTCCTCGACGGAATACTTCGGCTCGCCGAAAGAGCAGGAGACGTATTCGAGCATGAAATGCTCGTTGACGTCTTCGATCGGGAAGATCTCCGCGAATACCCGATCAAGCCCGAAATCCCACTGCTCTTCCGCATCCTGCTCGACGAGCTTTTCAAATGAGCGGAGTTGGACATCCAAAAGGTTGGGCATCGGCATGACGGACTTGAGCTTCGCAAAGCTCAGGATCGGCCGGTTATCCTTGCGCAGTTCCAACGTGCGTCCCCCTTACGACCTCACCTGCATGCGCAGGCGAGGGGCGTGGTCATGTTCAGAATGGGACAAGCGCGCAGACCCCGACCGCAGGCTCACCTCAAGAGAGGAGCACCCACAGTCGGGTCCCGCGCTAGCCCGAGTTGTCACGCAGCATGCAGCCGCGTCCGAAGCGGCGATCGGGATCCGATCGGCTCCGGTCGTTCTTCCCGGAAACGAATGCGAAGGCACCCGCTGACCCGGACCGACCTACTTGAGTTCGACGTTGGCGCCGACGTCCTCGAGCTTGGCCTTCATCTCTTCGGCCTCTTCCTTCGTCGCACCTTCTTTCAGCGTGCCCGGAGCGCCATCGACCAGTTCCTTCGCCTCCTTGAGGCCCAGGCCAGTCAGCTCACGCACGACTTTGATGACCTGGATCTTCTTGTCGCCAACGCCGGCGAGAACGACATCAAAGTCGTCCTTCTCTTCCGCTCCACCGGCTTCGCCACCGCCGACAGCACCGCCGGCCATCGCGACCGGTGCGGCCACGGCCGTGACGTTGAACTTCTCCTTGAAGGCGTCAACGAACTCGGAGAGCTCGAGAACCGTCATCTCACCAATCGCTTCGAGCAGCTCTTCCTGATTCGCCATTTTTCCTGTCTCCTGATGTCCACCGACCTCGTGTCGGCTTCTGGTTTGAACCTGTGAATTACCAGGAACGCGCCCGCGTCCCTTACACTACTGGCCCGGGATGCGGGCTCAACCTGCCTTTGCGCGCTCCTCTTTGAGGGCGTCCATAAGACCGGCCATCTCCTGAAGTTTCGCACCGAGTGCAGATGCCAGAGCGGCCATCGGGCCTTCCATGGCTCCGGCAAGCTCCGCGAGTAGCTGCTCGCGCGGCGGAAGCTTCGCAATTTTCTCCACCTGATCGGGCTGGAGAACCTTGTTCTCCATCACCCCGAGCTTGAAGGCGGGCTTCTTGTCGTGATCCTTGGCGAAATCACTCAATGCCTTGGCCGTGGCGGCGGCATCTTCGTAACCGAATACCATCCCCGTCGGTCCGACGAGGCTGTCGCTGATGTCGGGAAGGGAGTCCGACTCTACGAACACGCGCTTGGCGAGCCGGTTCTTTACAACGACGTACTCGGCGCCCGACTTCCGCAACGTCGCCCGGAGTTCGGTCATCGCCTTCACATTCAGACCCGTGAAGTCCGTGAGGTAGAGCACGGGCGCACGATCGATGCGCTCCTTCAGTTCCTCGACAAACGCTTCTTTCATGGCGCGGTCCATCAGCCCCTCCACGCGTTGGTGTCGATGGCTACGCCCGGACCCATCGTGCTGGAAACCGTGACGCTCTTCAGGTACGTGCCCTTCGCCGCCGACGGCTTGGATCGCATGATCTGGTCCATGAAGGCGGCCAGATTCTCTTCCAACTGCTCGTCGGAGAACGATGCCTTCCCGATCGGAGCGTGAACGTTGCCGGTCTTGTCCACCCGGAACTCGATCTTTCCGGCCTTGATCTCCTGCACAGAGCGGCCGATATCGAATGTTACCGTACCGGCTTTCGGCGTGGGCATGAGACCTCGAGGCCCCAGCACACGACCCAGCGGCCCCACCTTACCCATCAGATCGGGCGTTACGACGCAGACGTCGAAGTCCAGCCAACCTTCCTGAATTTTGTCGACGTATTCAATGCCTACGTAGTCAGCCCCTGCGTCCCTGGCCTCGGCCTCTTTTTCGCCCTGGACGATGGCCAGAACCCTCACCGATTTCCCGGTGCCGTGGGGGAGAACCACCGTTCCGCGAACCAGCTGGTCGGCTTTCCTGGGGTCGACGCCCAATCGCGTCGCAACGTCGACCGATTCGTCGAACTTCGCCGTGGCAAGCTCTCGAACGAGCTTCACGGCGTCCCCTGGAGCCATCCGTACGCCTGAGGGGACGGCAGCACGCGCCGCCCCATAGCGCTTCCCTTTCCTTGGCATCCTGTTTTCACGAGCCGCTTCGTTGACCCTCCCACCGCTGACGGCTCTCAGTCGGTGGTATATGGGCAGGACAATCGTCCCGAACTACCCTTCGACAACAACCCCCATCGACCGCGCGGTACCGGCAATCATCTCGATCGCAGCATCGACATCGTTCGCATTGAGGTCTTCCATTTTCGTTTCCGCGATCTCCGCAAGCTGGCTACGGGTGATCGTACCGACCTTTTCACGGTTCGGTACACCCGAGCCCTTGGGGAGACTGATCGCCCGCTTGATCAGAACAGCTGCAGGCGGGGTCTTGGTAATGAACGTGAATGACCGATCGGCATAGACCGTGATTTCCACAGGGGTTGTGATTCCCTGCTTGTCAGCGGTCTTCGCGTTGAACTGCTTGCAAAACTCCATGATGTTGACGCCGTGGGCGCCAAGGGCGGGTCCCACCGGCGGGGCCGGATTGGCCTGGCCTCCCGGCACATGGAGCTTGATGAATCCGACAACTTTCTTGGCCATGGTCGTGGTGTCCCTGCGCTAGTAACCCTTGAGATCCGTGTAGTCGAGCTCGACCGACGTCGGTCGGCCGAAGAGCGACACTTCCACCTTCACCTTGCCCTTGTCCGGGAAGACTTCCTGAACAGTTCCGGAGAAATCCGTGAAGGGGCCCTTGGTGACCTCGACGACCTGATCGATGTGGAAGGGAATCTCTTCGTGAGTCTTGTCCTCCGACTCGATTTCGATGCCGAGGATCTTGTTGATTTCGTCTTCCCGCAGCGGCTGCGGCGCCTTCCCGGAGCCCACGAACTTGATGACGCCCTGGATGTTGTTGATCGCATGCGAGGTCCGCTCGTTCAGCGCCATGTGGACGAGAACGTAACCCGGGTACAGACGGCGCGTCACAGTCACCCGCTTGCCGTTCCGGATCTCGACGACTTCCTGGGTCGGCACGAGGACATCTAGCAGCTCACCCTCGCCCTCACCTTCGTCGATCTTGAGCTGGACGAGACGCTGCACCTTGTTCTCGTGCCCGGAATACGTCTGAATCGCGTACCAACGGGTTCCTGTCGTCGTGCTCATGTCACGCTCCGAAGATCCCCATGACCGTACCGATCACGAAGCTCGCCGTCTTGTCCATGAGCCAGATGATCGCGGAAACGGCCATGGTGAACAGGAGCACCACGAGCGTCGCAGAGCGCAGCTGGTCCGAGTCGGGCCACGTGACCTTCTGCAACTCTACCCAGCATTCCTCGACGAACGTACGAGTACCTCTGACCTTGTCGATCGCTGACACTTACTTCGTTTCCTTGTGCGACGTGTGCTGACGGCACCTCGGGCAATATTTACGAAACTCCACCCGCTCCGGGTGCAGCCGCTTGTTCTTGGTCGTGTCGTAATTCCTCTCCTTACAGTCCTGACAGGCGAGGATGATCTTGTCGCGCGGCATCAACTGCCTCCTTGGGCGGAGTTCTCGCCTCCGCGTATCTCCCTTCCACCCCGGGCTGAAGCCCACCCGGAGCCCACTTCGTTCCTACTCCGACGAGAGGCATCGCAGGCCCTCCGGAATCTTCTTGCACCCACTCAGAGATGCTTCCGAGAGGACCTCGACGAATCCCGGTACAGACCTACTCGATGATTTCGGTAACGACGCCGGCGCCGACGGTGCGGCCACCCTCACG
>JAYOKZ010000090.1:0-4590 GCA_038120095.1 Gemmatimonadales bacterium | reverse complement strand
CCTCTACACCTGGGCGCGCCCGACCGTCTCCTTCGGTCGAAACGAGCCGGCGAGCGGGATCTACGATCCGACACTGGCCGAGCGGCTCGGCGTCGATGTCGTTCGACGGCCCACGGGTGGCCGCGCGGTCCTCCACGACGCGGAGTTAACCTACGCAGTCGTTGTGCCGACGCGGGCGCTCGGCGGAGCGCGCGCGACGTATCACGCCATCAGCGATGCCCTCGTTCACGCGATTCAGGCGCTCGGCGCCGACGCGGTTCGCTCAGGCGCGCCCGCAGGGGGTACTCCCCCTCTCGACGCCGGCCCCTGCTTCCAGAGTCCGGCCGAAGGAGAGGTCATCGCAGACGGCCGAAAGCTGGTCGGCAGCGCTCAGGCCAGGATCGACGGTGCGCTCCTGCAGCACGGCTCGATCATCATCTCCGGCGATCAGACGCTACTCTCGACCCTCGGTCCCGGCGTCGACCACGAACAGCCCGCGACCCTCGCTGAGCAAATCGGGCGTGTCACGGTCGAGGAGGTGGTAGACGCGGTTGCCTCGTCGATGAAGAAAGTCTTTGGAGGAACATGGGTCGAAGGCGAATACTCTGGTGACGAGAAACAGATGATCACCGATCTCGTGACGACCCGATACGGGTCGGACGAGTGGACGTGGCGCCGCTGACCTCGAACGAACGGCAGGCACTCTCCGGTCCCGCCCTCCCGAGAGCTGAATTGCGCATTCCATGAAGAAGCTCACGCTACTGGCTGCGACCGCGGCCCTGGTCGCCTGCGGCGGCCCGGACGCGACCCGCACCGTTTCGAACGATCCTTTCTGCCAACAGGTCATTCCGGCTGTCGACGCCTGGCTCGCCCAGGCGCGTGCATCGAATCCGACCCCCGACGACGGCCGGTACGGCGGCATGGCGGTCGTGGCTTCGGTGGGCGAGATCGCCGATGGAATGAACTCGGCCGTGTCTCGCGACTACTCGGCGACGCAGCATCAGCAGTTCGTCAATCTGATGACGCTCGTCGACTACGATGAGAACGCCTCGCCCAGTCCGTACCTCGCCGAGTCCTGGGAGATCGCCGACGACCAGACGTCGATCACCTTCCGGCTCCGACAGGACGTGTTCTGGCACGACGGAGAGCAGACGAACGCGCATGACGTGGCGTTCACCTACATCGCGGTGACTGATCCCGAAACGGGTTATGCGAACGCGGCGTTCTGGGACCACTTCGTCCACGGAGAGGAGGGCGTCGAGCTTCTCGACGACTTCACGGTCCGGATCGCGATGCGTCCGCACTCCGATCCGATGGATCCCTTCCGGGTCCTCGCGATTTTGCCGGAGCACCTTCTGGGGGATGTACCGCACTCGGAGCTGGCGCAGCACCCGTTCGGAACACAATGCCCCGTCGGTAACGGTCCCTTCGTCTTTTACTCGCACGAGCCCCAGAGCCGCTGGATCTTCGAGGCGAATCCGACGTTCCCCGAGGGTCTCGGTGGGCGTCCCTATCTGGATCGATACGTCTACCGGGTCATTCCCGAGCAGACGACGCTCCTGACCGAGCTTCTCACGGGGGGCGTCGACGTCTACATCCAGCCGACGCCCGACCAGGCCCAGACGATCATCGACGACCCGGACCTCGATCTGATGAACTTCGTGGGCCGGGACTACGTGTACGTGGGCTGGAATGCGCGCGTGCCGAAGCTGTCGGACGTGCGAGTTCGACAGGCGCTCACGATGGCGATCGACCGGGAGAGCATCGTTCAAGCGATCCTCGGCGGGTACGGTCGCGTAGCCCATTCGGGTGTGCCGCCGTTCCACTTCGCCTTCGACCCGGACCTCGAATCCCCGGCTGCCTTCAACCGTGAGCGAGCTCGCACACTGCTCGCCGACGCGGGATGGGTCGATCGTGATGGAGATGGCGTGAGGGAGAACACGTCGGGGGAGCGCCTGTCGATCACCGTGAAGTACAACCCCAACGAGATCCGGCAGACGATCGCCGAACTCATGCAGGTTCAGGCGTCGGAGGTCGGCGTGGAGATCGTCCCGACGATGACCGAGTGGAATACGCTCATCGGACAGATTTCCACCGAAGCCCGCGACTTCGAAGGCGTCGTCATGGGGTGGCAGGCCGAGTTCCGACTCGACGACATGGACCTCTTCCACTCGGACCGGTCGGACAGGATGTTCGCCTTCTCCGGCACGAACAACCCTGAGATCGACCGCCTTCTGGACGCCATCAGCTCGACGATGGATCGAGAGGCGTCGCGGGCGCTCTGGGCCGAGTACCAGCAGGCGATCATGGAGGAACAGCCGTACACGTACTTCTTCTTCCGAGATCGTCTCGCGGGCGTCAACGGCCGGTTGTCCGGTGTCGAGATGGACGCACGTGGCGAGTGGGTGAACGCGAAGGAGTGGTACGTCGACCCGGACGCGCGCTGACACCGTGATGGGCAGGGGTCGGCGGGGCTCGCACGTGCCGTCCCGAGACCGGGCGTGCGGCCGCTTGTCACGTCGAACGCGATGACTGGCTACGTCGTCCGTCGCCTGCTGGCCGCGATCCCTCTCGTGTGGGGGATCGCGACGATCATGTTCCTGCTGGTCCATCTGGCGCCGGGTGACCCCGCGCTCCAGTTCATCACGCCGGGGATGGATCGGGCGGTCGTCGAGCAGGTGCGGGCGAATTTCGGCCTGGACGAGCCTCTACTGGTTCAGTACGGAAAATGGATCGGCTCGATTGTGACCGGGGACTTTGGCTACTCCTATTCGATGGCGCGGCCGGTCGCCGATGTCCTCGCGAACGCGTTCCCGAACACGTTGCTCCTGTCCGGATGCGCCCTCCTCCTCGCCTTCGTGATCGGGATCTTCCTCGGGACGATTCAGGCGGTGCGGCAGTACTCCGCGACCGACTCGATCCTGAGTGTCGTGCTCCTTTTCTTCTACTCGATGCCGGGGTTCTGGCTCGCGCTCATGCTCGTCCTCACGATGAGCCTGTTCGCGAACGCGGTCTGGGATCTCCCGATCTGGTTCCCGGCCTCGGACATGACGAGTGCCAACTACGACCTGATGTCTCCGATGGGTCGAGTTCTGGACCGGCTCTGGCACCTGGTTCTGCCGACACTCGCGCTCTCGCTGGCGCTCACCGCCGGCATCGCCCGGTTCATGCGCGGAAGCATGCTCGAGGTGGTGCGTCAGGACTTCGTCCGCACGGCCCGCGCGAAGGGCCTCCCGGAACGGGTCGTCGTCTTCCGGCATGCGCTCCGGAACGCGCTCACGCCGATCATCACCCTGGTCGGGCTCTACATCCCGTTCCTCTTCAGCGGGACCGTCTTCATCGAGACCGTCTTCGCCTGGCCGGGGATGGGGCGAACCATCGTCGACGCCATCGGGACCCGGGATTACCCGCTGATCATGGCGTCGAGCTTCTTCTTCGCGACGACGGTGATCGTCGCGAACCTCATCGCAGACGTGCTTTACGCGGTCGTGGATCCACGGGTTCGTTATGAGTAGCCCAATCGACACGGCCGGCCTTGCCGCCGTCGGTGCCACGCGGCCGACCCGTCGTGCGATGGGATCGCTTCTACCGGGGCTGCCTCAGATCCTCAGGGGTCGCTGGGGTGCAGGAGGGATGGCCCTGTCCGCCTGGCTCCTGCTGCTCGCGATCGTCGTAACCCGGAGCGATCGTCTGCTGGCCGCGGCCGGGGGCGCGTGGGACGAGCGGCTCGCGCTCCTCACGACGGTGGTCGGCCTGATGGCGACGTGGGGCTGGTGCTGGCGCGACCTCGGCCGCCCGGTGGGTGCCGCGACGCCCGGGGTCGACCAGTGGAGCCTGGCGGTCCGCGCATTCTCTAAGAACCGGACCGCCGTGGCTGGCCTGATTCTGATCGTCCTGATCTACTTGGTGGCGCTCCTGGCGCCGTTGATCACGCCGCACGATCCCTACGAGGCGTACGAGCTGACGACGATGAGGCTGCAGGGTCTCTCCGCCGCGCATCCTCTCGGTACCGATCACCTGGCACGGGACGTCCTGTCCCGCATCCTCTATGGCGCGCGCATCTCTTTGACGATCGGCTTCGTCGCTGTCGGGATCAGTGTGACCATCGGCACCATGGTGGGTGCCGTCGCCGGGTTCCTCGGGGGTACGGTCGACAACGTGATCATGCGCTTCGTGGATATGGTCATCTCGTTCCCACGCCTCGTCCTGCTGATCGCCATCGTCGCTCTCTTCGAGAGCTCGATCGCCCTGGTGATCATCGTCCTCGGTCTGACACTCTGGCCGTCGACGGCGCGCATCGTACGCGGCGAGGTGCTCGGCCTGCGTGAGCGCGAGTTCGTGCAGGCTGCGCGCGCACTGGGGTATTCCAAGCGCCGAATCATCCTCCGACACCTCGTCCCGAATGCGCTCCCGCCCGTGATCGTCGCGGCTACGCTGGGCATCGGGAACACGATCGTGCTCGAGGCGGGGCTGTCCTTCCTCTCCCTCGGTGTTCAGCCGCCAACCCCGTCGTGGGGGACGATGGTCGCCGATGGACGGGACGAGCTTCTGAACGCATGGTGGCTCTCGACCTTCCCGGGCCTGGCCATCGTCTTCACGGTTCTCGCCTTC
>JAYOKZ010000089.1:2994-4894 GCA_038120095.1 Gemmatimonadales bacterium | reverse complement strand
AACGTTGATCGTGCACGCCGTCAGCTGCGTGGCCTGACCGCCGGTCGCGGCATCTCTCGTCGGCGTGCCGAGCGAGCCCGCCCGATCGTTCGATCACCATCCGCTGCGTTGGAATCGGCGCGTTACTGCTGCCCCGGACGCCGGGCCGCCAGAAGAGCCTTCGAATAGGCCGCGACATCCAGCTCCGCCGCGATCAGGCCGGGCACACCGGTCGCCGACCCGAGGGGCTCCGTGTCCCCCGCCATCTCGACCAGATCCGCCATACCCTGCGACCGCCATCCTCCGGCAAGCACGAGGATGGTGTCGGCCTCGGACAGCCCGATTGAGGGGAACTCCAACGAGACTGTTCGCACTGCAGTCAAGAGGTGATTCGGATATCCGATCTGCTGAGGGAGGACGGTGAAGTCCCGACTCGGAAGCACGACGACGTCCCGGCTTCCCCACACGAAGTGAAGAAGCACGCCATCACCGGACCGCCGAGCCGATTCACGCTCCTTTGCATACAGTGGGGTGAGCAATTGGAACGTCTCGGTGCTCATGAAGATCACCCCCGGCGGAGCTTGAGGATCGAGTACCTCTGCCATGGCCTCAAGGTGGCCGAGTTGCAGAACACGCTCGCTGATCTCCGGTGGGAGCCTTTCCATTCCGAGGTACCCCATCGAACCCGCCGCGGAGAAGGCGATCGGGACGAGAAGAGCACCGAAGGCACGGGCCCAGGAAGCCCCCCGGGACATCGTGAGGACCAGCGTCCACGCCAGAACGGGTATGACAAAGACCAGGAGCCACGATGTATGCCGGGTCGCTCCGAAAGGGTACAGCTGAGCAGCAGCAGCACCTCCCGCGATCATCAGCCCCCCCAACCCGAGGGTCACTGTGGTCCAGGCCCGTTGACGGGTCGCGAGGACGAGCCCCCAGAGGCTGAGTAGCGCCGCCCCGGGGGCGAGAAACTCCCCCGACAGCATGGAGTGAAAACTCATGATACTCAGCCACAGGTCCCCCGGCGCACGGATCATGTAGCTACCCAGCCAGCCCTGCTGTGCATTTTCTGCAGTCGCGAGCCCCATCAGCGTGCGCAGGTGCATCAGGTAGAGGAGCAGCACTGCGGTCGCCGGGGCTGCCTGAACGGCGAGGAGCCTCCACCACTCGCGCCGGGCGAAGCCCCGTCGAACTCCGTCCACGGTGACCAACAGACCGAATACGCCGAGGGCAAGCAGCGCACTGTAGTGGGTCAGCACCGCCAGCGTCGCAAACACTCCGTACCCGACCAGCAGCAGGGGTCTGGGCTGACGGAGATACCGGAGGAGGAAGAAGAGCGCCGCCGAGAGGGCCAACGCCAGGAACATGTATGGACGGATGACCTGAGACTGAGTTACGGCACGCGGGGACAGGGCGAGCAGGAGCCCCGCGGTGAGCCCCACCATCATCGGGGTACCGACAGCGTGCTCGGATCTCGATGTGTCCGTATCGAGGCACGCCAGCTCCCGCCCGACCAGGACGAGGAGGTAGATGGCGCCAACTCCACTCGCCAGGGCCAAAAAGCGGAGGGCTGCAAAGTCCAGGGTCAGATAGCCGACCCACCGCAGGATCAGGAAGTAGAGCGGCGGGTGGGCCTGCGATCCGACCTCGGCCCAGAAGGCCTGACGGCTGGGTTGTGTGACGGTGGAGAAATAGATCCCCTCGTCGGGGTTGAGCCACCAGCCGAAGAAGTCTTCGAGACGCAGGATCAGGCCCACAGTGACGACACCCAAGACCAGTGCCCGTCCATGAAGCTGGACGGATTTTGTCACATTGGCCGACCGGGCCGCCTCCGCCGTTCTCACTTCTTCCATGGTTTCTTCAGGTCGCGAGACCCTTTCATCCTTCTCCGAGGGATCCTGCAGCGTCCAAGCATCGGTGCATT
>JAYOKZ010000089.1:0-2984 GCA_038120095.1 Gemmatimonadales bacterium | reverse complement strand
CTGACCGCCCGCAGGATCAATGTAGCCTACCTCGTCCCGACGCTCGGCCGCGAGTCGCCGCCATGCCTTCAGACGGACGCACCGCCCCCTCGGGAGCGCTCCTCTGACTTCGAGTCAACGAGCACCCTTCAAGCGAAGCCGAATACAGCGGAGCGCACGACCCGTTGCTCGCGGAGCATCCGTGGACTGCAACCTTCTCTACCCCCCTGGCCGTCTCTGGCGACGAAAGGCACGCCGGCTCACGTTGCCGCTTCGCATACGCCCGCTCCGCACGACGACCCGCCGTGACTGACCTCCAACGAATCCGCATGCTGAGCACGGTGGGTCTGATCGCGCTTGCGCTCAGACTCCTCAATACGCAGGCGCTTCTCGAGGATCCTCTCTTTTATAACCCTCTCGGCGGGAACGTCCCATATCTGGAGATGGCGGAGCGGATCGCCGGAGGTGACTGGGCGCCGGATGGGGCATTCACCGTCAACAGCCCCCTGTACGCATACCTGGTGGCTCTGGTCTTCAAGATCTGGGGGGTCGGGTCACTGTATGCGGTGCGCCTCCTGGGCGCGGTGGCTGACGCTGGCACCTGCGTCCTTGTAGCCCTCCTCGCCGCGAGGCACTTCGGTGTAGTCGCGGGCTGGGCGGCCGGACTCCTGCTCGCGGTCTATGGACCGGCGATCTTCTTTGCCGGCGAGCTCGCCCCCGTCCCGTTCACGCTCCTGCTTCTCACTGCCGGTGTGGCATTGGTCGACGGAGGGACCCGGATGCGGACCTTTCTGCTCGCCGGACTGGTCCTGGGCCTGGCCACGGGCATGCGCCCGAACCTCCTCATCGCAGGACTCCTTGCTCTTGGGGTCCCATGGGCAAGGGGACTGCCCTCGGCGCAGCGCCTGATGGGCGCACTGGCCCTGGGCCTGGTCCTCGGGGTCGCCCCGGTGACACTCATGAACGCCGCTGGTTCCGGAGGATTCACCCTCCTCACCCTCAGCGGAGGACACAACCTCTATATCGGCCACAACCCTCGAGCCGAAGCCCAGTATGCCCTGCCCTCGGACCTCGACGGCGACGTCTTCGAATCCATGCGAGTGCTCGCCGAGGAAGTGGAGGGCCGTCCCTTCACGCCGGGAGAGGTCTCGGGTTACTACGGCCGACGGGCAATCGCCTACGCGCTGAGCCATCCGGTCCAGGAGGTCAAGCTCACCGTGCGACGAGCGCTTCTGCTTCTCAACGACTTCGAGGCGACTACGTACGCCAGCCTCGATTATCAGCGTCATTACTCACCCCTGCTCCGCTGGACGCCGACCTTTGCGTGGCTCTTTGCGCTGTCCGCCCCCGGCATGCTCATCGCGCGGGATCGCCGCCGCTGGCATCTGTGGATCCCGCTGGTCTCCGCAGCCGTCACCGTCCTCTCCTTTTTCTACATCGCCCGCCTCCGTGTCGTGATGGTGCCGGCCCTCGCCATCTTTGCCGGCGCGGCGGTGGCGAGGGGTTGGACCCTCGCTCAAACTCGTTCGTGGGGATCGCTCACCCGGGGTGCCGCGCTGGCAGCCGTCGGCTTCGGGATCGCCAGCCTGCCCCTCCTGACCGCGGACACCTCGAACGACTGGAACAAGGCAGGCGGCACACTCCGCCTGATGGGGCGCTATGACGACGCGGAGTCCGCGCTTGGCCGGGCCCGCATCGCTAACCCGAACAATCCGAGCACCTACATGAACCTCGCGGCTTTGTATCGACAGACCGGACGGGCACCGGAAGCTTCGGAGGCCGAGGCGCAGGCCCGAGCCCTCATGTCCGGCACCGCTGACGATATGGCAGGCTTCAGGGAAGGCGTGCAGGGTCGATAGGGCGCAAAAGTTTCCCCGGACCCCAATCGCCCGGCCTGGCTCGACGTCGTGCGCTCGATGAGTCCTTCCGCAGGCCGCCCGAGGCTCGCAGAGCCAACTCCACGATGTCGTGATACGTTGTCCGCCGACACCAACCCCGACCTCGAAGGGTCCCTCGTCGTCCTCACGCTCGGGCTGCACCGAACCGAAGGGTTCCCGGGCCGGGGAGAACAACACCTCAGCGGAGTGGCATCATCATGAGACGCCTTCGTCGCAGCGCGTTCCTCTTTTTCCTGACTGTTGCTCTTCTCGCCGGCACGCGCCCTGCTCCGGCCGCGGCTACCTGGTCCATCATCGCGGTCGATACACGCAGCGGCGTGGTCGTGATCGCCTCCGCGACGTGCGTGTCGGCAGAGGGACTTCGAACGCGAGGTGGCCTCAAGAGCATTCAAGCCATCATCGTACCGGGGATCGGCGTGGCTGCCGCACAAGCCGCGGTCGACGGAACGCGCGCCAACCAGACGCTGATCTACCAGGAGATGCAGAACGGGACCGACCCCGACGTGATCCTGTCCATGCTCGCCGAAGATCCCAACTTCGAACGTCGACAATTCGGAATCGTCGACCTTCAAGGAAGGATGGCTGGCTTCTCGGGATCCGGAAATGGATTTGCAGCCCTTGCCGTTCAGGGCGAGGTCCGAGACCGCGACATCTACTTTGCCGTACAGGGCAACATTCTGGAGTCCAACGATGTGGTCCTCGACGCGGTCAACGCGATGCTCGAGGCGGACGGTACGGTCGTGGATCGCGTCATGGCAGGCATGGAGGCGGCCTCCCGGGCCGGCGGCGATGCTCGGTGTAGCTGCCGATCTCAGCCCGTCCCCGAGACCGAAGTTCGGTGCACGCACCGGTCTGCGCATGTGGCATACGTTGCGGCCGCCCGGAGAGAGGACCCGCTCGGCGAGGGCCACAGTAACGGCAACTACTCCCTGTTCATCGACGTAGACGACGAGAACACACTGCCGTCGGAGAGTGCCGACCCCGTAGCCACGCTGCGCATGCGCTACGATGCCTGGAAGGCCGCAGGCGGGCTTGCCGGCCTAGGGTTGACTGACGACGGGGCCGACTGAACCCATCACCGAGAGAAGTGAGCTTTGACCAGAGCGA
>JAYOKZ010000088.1:0-5249 GCA_038120095.1 Gemmatimonadales bacterium | reverse complement strand
CCAATGACCGGACGCGTCCGTCCTGGTCATCGACGATCAAAAGAAGTGGATTGAGCGCCTGAGTCACGTGTCTGTCGTGTGAGCGCGACTGTTACCAATTTGAATGACGGAGCAAGAAACATGCGCAACTTCAAGCTTGGTTTTTGGCGCGAATTCGGGGCCTCGGCCATCTCGCTGTATCCCGTTGGCCGCACTTGTGTGGTGGCATTGCTACAGTTGCCGAACCGCTGTACCCAGTCAGTGGCCGCGGATAACTTCCATTCATGATTTCTTCACGTCTGCTCGTCGCTCTTGTGCTGGGGTGTTCACTCGCATTCGGAGCGTCTTCCCTCTGCGCTCAAGCCCTGCCGGCCGCGATCTCCGGAAACGCCATTCGGAGTCGCGGTGACCTCGAGGCGCTGGTCCGTCAATACGAGGACCTTCTTGCGTCGACGGCGTACTCGGAGGACCTGAAGGAGGATGCGCGGAGTAGGATCGCTCAGATCCGGGAACGGCTGGAGGTCGGGGACCTTCGGCTCGGCGATGCGGTGGTTCTCAGCGTCGTCGGAGAGCCGGGCCTGCCTGACACGGTTTCGGTGCAGTCGAGTGCTGACGGTCCGATGATCGCTCTCCCCATGTTCGGTGAGATCCCCCTGCGTGGCGTTCTCCGGTCGGAACTGGAGGGCAGGATCACCGAGGCGCTTTCACGCTACATCAGGACGCCCGAGGTCCGGGCTCAGGGGCTGATGCGTCTTTCGGTTCAGGGTGCGGTGGGCCAACCGGGCTTCTACGTCGTCCCCGCGGACATGCTTGTAAGCCAGGCGTTGATGGTGGCGGGGGGGCCGGCCCAGAACGCCGAACTCTATGGACTTCGCATCGAGCGAGGTCTCGAGACCCTGCTCGATGGTGACGAGCTGCAGGAGGAGCTGCGGCTCGGTACCACACTCGATCAGCTCAACCTTCAGGCGGGAGATCAGCTGGTCCTGCCCGTGGGCACGCCGGGCGGCGTCTGGGGACGGATCGGAATTGTGGCCGGTGTCGTCTCCTCGCTGACGTTCATCATCGTCAACTTGACGCGCTGAGCAGCTCGTCGGACGGGAGCTGCGTTGAGGAGTTTCTGAGCGGCTGACCTACAGTTGGTTGCGCCCTCGTTCGTCCTCGCGCCGTCGTGCCTTTGCGTCGTACATGTCGGCATCGGCGGCCCGGAGCACGTCGTTCACACTGGACATGGTATTCGGGTCGAAGTGCGCACATCCGATCGAGATCGAGATGCCGAACTTGGCGAGCGTCGAGTTCTGAGCCGTCTGCTCCCGGATGTGATCCACGAAATACTTCACGCCTTCCAACCCGGGCTCGGACAGAACCGCGACGAACTCGTCACCCCCGTACCGAGCCACGATGTTCATCGCACGGTTTTCCTTCTCGAGGACGGCTCCGAATGCCTTCAGGATTTCGTCGCCGGCGATGTGACCGAAGGTGTCGTTGTAGTGCTTGAACTTGTCCAGGTCGAAGATCGCGATGGCCATGGGGCGCCCCCGACGGGCAGCCGCGACCTCGTGATCCAGGTGGATTTGCAGCCTTCGGCGGTTGGGCAGGCCGGTGAGCGGATCGGTCAGGGAGAGCGCGTGAAGGCTCGCATGCAGTCGAGCATTTCCGAGAGCCACAGACGCCTGACTCGCGAGCCGCTGGAGAATCGCGATCTTCTCCGCTCCAGGGTGCCGCGGGCCCTGACTCACCGCCATGAGCACCCCCTCGACCTGGCCTCCGAGAACGAGAGGAACACCGACTGCGGAGCTTCCTGCCAGATCAGTGGCAAGGCGTTCCGGCCCGTTGTGCACGACGGACGCGATGTCCACATGGACTG
Organism: Gemmatimonadales bacterium; assembly: GCA_038120095.1. GTDB lineage: Bacteria > Gemmatimonadota > Gemmatimonadetes > Longimicrobiales > Gaopeijiaceae > UBA2589. The sequence continues at coordinate 3,406 of JAYOKZ010000088.1, read as the reverse complement.
GCTTCCACTGGTCGACCATCTGGCGGTTCAGGTCATCCGGAAGTTGCCATTGCAGACCGATCGGCAATGCGATCGTTCCGCTCGACTCGGCGACACGGTAGAGGGCAGTGTGCTCGGTGTCGGACAGCCACAGGGATACGCCGTCTACGGTAAGCATCTCCGATACGGCGGATACGATTAGTCGAACGACCTGGTCGGGATCCAGTTTGCTCGTCAGTGCCCGACCGATCTCCTCGAGTTTCTCGGCTTCGCGACGCCGACGATCGAGGTCGGCGAATTGCTGCGCGTTGGAGATCGCGACCGCGGCGATGTGAGCCAGCTCCTCCAGCATGCGGAGGTGCTCCTCTCCGAAGCCATCGACCTGATCGCTGTGCGCTCTGATCAAACCGAGGACATGGCCCCTGAGGATGAGCGGAGCGGACACCGAGGAGCGAGGGGGCGACGGCTCCCCACCATCGTGTGACATCCACGATGTGTCGATCACCCCATCGCTGACGAGCTGAGCCTCGAACGGTGCCGCCGGGTCCGGTTCAGGTTCCGGGTAGGGCAGATCGACCCGACGACCGACGCCCCGCTCGGCGACGAGTACGACTCGCGTGTCATCAGAAGCCGGATCATGCAGGGCGAGAAAGAAGCTCTGCGCCGGGATGGCCGCCGCCGTCTCTTCGTAGATGGCCTGATACACTTCGCCCGGACTGAGCATCCCACCGAGGCGCCTGCTCGCCGCCAGCAGCACGGAGGTTCGATCTCCATGTGGAGCGTCGGTGCCTGTGTCGGAGCTTGGCATGGCGTGTACGAGGCCGGTCGGGAAAACGGTGTGAGGGACGGACGGAAACCCGCTCATAATGGGTGGGCGAACATCGAGCGACAACCGATTCCCGGCTGGCTCGGTCAGTCCTCGGAATCGCCGTCCGGCGCACTGAACGTCGCGTTCACTCGGGGCAGCTCATTGCGACGCAGGTAGTTGCCGATCTCGAAGCCGATGGCGGCCAGGAGCCGCGCTTCGCGAAGATCCGGCTCTGCGCGGGAAATGATCGTTCGCAATGTGCGCATCACCGCCTCGGGTCTTCGCGCCTTGTAGAAGTCGATCGCGGCGAGACCCTCAGCGAGCGCATCGAACGTCTCTTCCAGCTCTGCGGACGTCGGCGGGCGCGTCGCGCGTCGTCCGGTGGGCATCGCCCGTTCCCCCCCGTCGATGGCGAGAAAGACCTCGTACGCCACGACGAGCGCGGCCTGAGCGAGATTGAGGCTGGAGTAGTCGGCGTCGGTCGGGATGATCGAGACGGCGTGGCACCGATCGAGGTCATCGTTCGTGAGCCCCCGGTCTTCCCTCCCGAACACGATTGCCACGGTGCCGTGTTCCGTGCGGCTCGCGATGGTCTCGGCGAGGTCACCGACCGTCGAATACGTGCGTCCCGCGGTACGGGGACGCGCCGTGGTGCCGACAACAAAGGTCGCATCGGCGATGGCCTGGTCGAGAGACCCGAAGGTGCTGGCGGACTCGATCAGGTCACGGGTCCGGTGAGCGATCCCCTCGAGCCGATAGGCGTCGAACTCGTCGGGGTTCACCAGGCGGAGATCCGAAAGACCGAAGTTCTTCATCACCCGGATGACGCCGCCGATGTTGACCACGTCCTTCGGGTGATCGAGAACGATGGCGATCCGGGCGAGATGCCCCGTCAAGAGATCAACCGTCGTCGGATTCGTCGTCGGCCGGGGCCTGGAGTTCGCCCTTGAAATTGCGGATGCCACTTCCGAGGCCACGAGCGAGGTCGGGAAGCTTTTTTGCGCCGAAGAGCAGCATCAGAATTCCGAAGACGAGGACCGCCTCCGCTACCCCGAACGTGATCAGGCCGAGACCCAGCAGGGCGCCACTCATCGCATCAACGCCTTGGCGATGGTCTGCTTCTGCATGTTCGACGTGCCCTCGTAGATGGTGCCGATCTTGGCGTCCCGGTAGAGCTTTTCCACCGGGTATTCCTTCGTGAAACCATACCCACCATGGAGGTCGATGCACGTCGACGCCACCCTTTGCGCCATCTCCGACGCGTAGAGCTTGGCCATCGCGGCAGGAGTCACGAAGGGCTGGCCTGCGTCTTTCAGCCTCGCGGCGTTGTAGACCATCAGGCGTGCAGCCTCGATTTCGGTCGCCATCTCGGCCAGCTGGAACTGCACGCCCTGGAACGATCCGATGGCGCGGCCGAACTGCTCCCGCTCCTGCACGTATCGCACGGTGTTGTCGAGGGCACCCTGCGCCAGACCCAGCATCTGGGCACCGATGCCGATGCGGCCCTCGTTCAGCGTTTCGATCGCGGTCTTGTACCCCTTGCCGACCTCTCCCAGGACGTTCGATCTGGGGACTCGGACGTTGTCGAAGAGGAGTTCGGTGGTCGATGAAGCGCGGATGCCGAGTTTGTCTTCCTTCTTGCCTACCGAGAAGCCCTCGAAATCCTTCTCCACGAGGAATGCCGTGATGCCCTTGTAGCCGGCGTCCGGGTCGACGGTGGCGAAGACGATGAAGAGGCCGGCCTCGTTCCCATTCGTGATCCACAGCTTGTGACCCTCCAGGAGCCAGTCGTCTCCGTCCCGCGTCGCCCGGCAGGAGAGTGCGAAGGCGTCGGATCCGCTTCCCGCCTCGGAGAGGGCATAGGCACCCACGGTGTCGGCCGCGAGGCGCGGGAGGTATCGAGATCGCTGGTCGTCATCGGCCCACCGCAGCAGAGCATTGATGACGAGCGTGTTCTGCACGTCGACAAGCACGGCCACCGAAGGGTCGATCCGCGACAGCTCCTCGACGATCAGGATCGACGTGAAGAAGTCGGCTCCCGTTCCTCCGAACTCCTCGGGGATCTCGATCCCCATGAGGCCCATCTCGAAGAGTTGTGGAAGAAGCTCCGGATCCATTCGGGCAGCCTCATCCATCTCGCGCACTTTCGGCGCGATCTCCGCATTCGCGAAGTCGCGTGCCGCCTCCTGGAACATCTTTTCCTGCTCCGTAAGGTCCGAGAGGGCGGGGCGCGATGCGGTGAACAGCGAAGTCATGATGCTCGTCCGGCGTGGGAATGATCGAGGATCAGGGGACGGGGAATCTAGTGCGCCTCTTGGAGGGGGTGGAGGGGTAGGGATTCAGGATCTGTCGAGCAGCCGTGGCAAAGGTCCGCGGCGCATCGGGAATTCCAGTACCAGCCATGCGGCTCCCCCGACGAAAAGCGCGGACCCGACGGCCACGAATTTCCTCACGAGCCATGGAGCCGACTCGACGAGCCTCTCCCCGAGCAGGCAGTAGAGGTGCCACGCGAAGACGGAGTAGGAAATTGCGGCGACTCCCGATACCAGCTTCGAGTCGAGGATGGACCAATGGCCTTGTCCACTCCGGGCGACCAGCCAAACGACGAGGTAGCTCATC
>JAYOKZ010000087.1:0-5370 GCA_038120095.1 Gemmatimonadales bacterium | reverse complement strand
GTGGAGATCCACCGAGCTTCCTAACAAGGAATTGCTGCTGTCCGCGGGTACGGTGCGGTAGCGTCCGGTAACACTTCGGATTTGTCACGGGACGGGTGCGGCAGCAGAATTCCGAGTCGTTAGACGGTTTCTTGCCGTGACTCGCGTGTTTCGGGGATACGCTTTGCAAGCAGGGGGTCGCCGGTTCGAGCCCGGCTGGCTCCACTATGGACATTTCTGCCCCGTGTCAGATGCCGGACTCGGGTGGCTTTTTCGTGGGCGGGCGGGAGTAATTCCCGCTGGTAAGTTACGCTTGCGGAGTCCGAGTTCGCTCCCTTCGAACGTTCCGACCGCTGCTGCTGAACGAAGGAGAGTGTACATCTGAATTCTAGTCTGGTGGGGCATGGGAACCGCGCCGCTGTGAGGGAGCCTGAACGAGTCTTCGTCGGGCGCAACGTCCGGTGCAACGTCGGGCGCTGAAGGACGGCCTGGAGACCCGATCTGCTGCTCTGGTCCCGTCGGCCCCGCGGCGATAGCCTGTCCGCGCAAGAGCCATGCGGCCTGGCTCTCATGACTCTCCGGCCGACGCAGCCGGTCTGACGGGCGGGCCCGTCGTCGGGCGCGAAATCAGAATCATACAGAATCTTTACGGAGCTCCATCAATGGTCGATCGCGTTCTCGGGGCAGCGTTTGCCGCGGTCCTGCTGGCGTCCGTGGCTGTACTTGCTGCGTGCCAGTCTGACTCGCCGTCCGGCGACCGCGGTGCTGACCGTCCGAACATCGTGTTCCTGCTTCTCGATGACGTCCGGTACGACGACATCGTGGAGCATCCCTTCGTCGAGCTTCCCCATCTCGCGCGGCTCGTCGATGAGGGGGCGTCGTTCGAACGCTTCTTCACGTCGGCACCGCTCTGCTCGCCGAGCCGGGCGGTCTTCATGTCCGGGCAGTATCCCTACCGGAACGGAATCGTCGACAACGGAGAGCGGGCCGATCAGAGCCACCGCATGGTCACGTTTCCGAAGCTCTTGCACGACGTGGGCTACCGTACCGGCTTCTTCGGCAAGTGGCACATGGGACACGAAGACGACTCGCCGCGGCCCGGATTCGATCGCTGGGTCAGCTTCGTGGGCCAGGGCGTGTACTTCGACCCGGAACTGAACATCGATGGCGAGCCTGCGAGGGGCTCGGGATACATGACGGACATCCTGACCGACGAAGCCGTGTCGTTCATCGAGGCCTCTTCACGCGAGGAACCCTTCCTCGCCGTCATCTCACACAAGGCGGTCCACCCGGAAATTTTTCCGGACTTCGTTCGAACGTTCCCGCCCGCGCCGGGGGACGAAGCGTTGTATGGAGGGGCGGACTTGAACAGGGCGCCCAGCTGGCGGGCGTCGATGAGCGGCAAGCCGGCCCTGTCCCGTCCTGTCGACTACAGTGATCCGAGGTCACCCGAGGGCGGTCTTCCCGACGACGTCGTCTTCGACCGCCTCCGGATGCTGAGTGCAGTCGATCGGGGTATCGGTCGACTCACCGAAGCCCTGGAAGCTGCGGGTATCCTGGATCAGACCGTGTTCGTCGTCACGAGCGATCAGGGTTTCTTCTACGGCGAATTCGGCCTGGCTCAGGAGCGTCGCCTCGCGTATGAGCCGAGTATCCATATCCCGCTCATTGTCCGCTACCCGTCTCTCGTGACGGCCGGCTCGAAACCGTCGCAGCTTGCGAGCAACGTCGATATTGCTCCAACCTTGCTCGAGCTCGGAGGGGCGGCGGTACCGTCCGATATGGACGGTACCTCACTCGTCGCCGCGTTTCAGGATCCTGCTGCGGTCGTCAGGGATGCGCTCCTCGTGGAGTACTACACCGACCAGGTGTTCCCCCGGCTGCAGAACATGGGCTACAAAGCCGTGCGAACGGATCGCTTCAAGTACATTCGTTACGAGGAGCTGGACGGCATGGACGAGCTCTACGACCTGCAGTCGGATCCGTTCGAGCTGGACAACCTCCTGCCGGATCGGGCGCCACCGGGCCTGGTCGACGACCTCCGTTCGCGCCTCGACCGTGAACTCGCCCGCTCAGCGGTACGCCCCTGAACGCTCGCCGGCAGGGGCATTCGGTCGGCCCGGAGCGGATGTCCGCGCCGGGCCTCGTCGGGCGTGAGGTTCATCCGGCAGGTGCGGTGCGGAATCCCTGAATTCTGCTGCCGATCGAGGCCGCGAGTGCCTTGCTGCGCCGCCAGCGTTCCTTCCGGATCTCCGAGAGCGGTTACGATAATGCGAGCAAAAGTGTCCGCGGTGCCTTAACGTAGATCGACCGCCCATTCCATCCGAGGCACGCGACGCACGATGATCGAAGAGCTGTTCGCCAACTCACCCATCTTCGAGGATCTGGAGCCGCACGAACTGGAGAAGGTCGTCCGGGTCTGCGACATCATCGAGATGAAGCATGGGGAGTTCGTTTTCCGGGAGGGAGACGCCGGGGATCGGTTCTACATGATCGCCGAGGGAGCTGTGCGCATATCCCGTAACATTCCGGGGTCGGGCGAAGAGGCGCTGGTGGTCCTGAAGTCCGGAGCATGCTTCGGGGAGATGGCCATCTTCGATGAGATGGAACGGTCGGCCGATGCGATCGTCGACACTCGATCTCTGTTGCTGACCATTACCCGGGAAGCGTTCAAGGAACTTCTTGTCTCGGACAAGGAACTCGCTCACAAGGTGCTATGGTCGGTTTGCCGTCTCCTGAGCGAGCGACTTCGAGCCTCCAATGAGCAGTTACGATCCATCATGGTGATGGCCATGTTCTGACCCGCTCGAACGCCGAGCGGGTCGAACGAAATCCACGTTCAGAGAGTCTCCCATGGCGGGTCGGCCGCATATTCTTGCTGAGACAGCGCTCGGCCCGGAGCGCAGGGTGGAGTGCGAAGTCGCGATTCTTCCGTGGGGGGCGACCGAGCCCCACAATCTCCATCTTCCGTTCGGGACGGATACCGTCCAGGCGGAGGCGGTTGCGGCTGAAGCGGCTGGGCGCGCCGCGGCGAGAGGGGCTTCGGTCTCGGTATTGCCCGGCATTCCGCTGGGAGCGAACGCGCAGCAGCTCGATACGCCGCTGACCCTCAATCTGAATCCGAGCACTCAGGCCCTCATCCTTCGTGACATCGTGCAGAGCCTGGATCGACACGCCGTGGGAAAGCTGCTGGTGCTGAACGGTCACGGAGGAAACGACTTCCGGCAGATGGTGCGGGAGCTGCAGCCTCATGCGTCGCTCTTCATCTGTTGCACGAACTGGTGGACGGTGCTGAATGGTCGCGAGTATTTCGTGGATCCCGGTGACCACGCGGGCGAACTCGAATCCAGCGTGATGATGCACCTCCGCCCCGACCTGGTTCTGCCCCTGGATCGAGCCGGTTCGGGGCGTGCTCGCCGCTTCCGGATGGAGTGGCTCCGTGACGGAACGGCGTGGGCACCACGGGACTGGGCTCGGGTCTCGAATGACACTGGGGTGGGTGATCCCCGGGAAGCTGACCCGGAGAAGGGTGCGAACTTCTTCCATGACGTCTGTGAGAAGCTCGCTGACTTCCTGGTCGACCTGTCCGCTGCGGACGTCGACGATCTGTATGAGGACAGCGACTCTGGCCCGACCTGATTACGCCTTGCGGGGTGCTTCGCAGGGCGGCGCTGGATCAGCTCAGCGAGAGGATCACGATCCCGGCGCTCATCAGGAGCATCAGGGCGGCAGGTAGCGACCGCTTGGGCGGATCACCGACCTTGAGGTGCATGACGAGCGCGCCCACCATCAGCACGGCTACGGTGCCCGCAGCGATCTGCACGGGAAGGTCCATCCAAATCCCTGCAAGAAGGACCGCGCCTGCCGTGACCTTCAGGGCGCCAACGATGTAGAACGCTGCGTCAGGCAACCCGTACGCCGCGAACTCCTCTCGGAGGGTCTTTGATTCGCCCCCTCGGTAGTCGGTCGCCGAGCCTGCCCGGAGCAGCCAGACGTTGAGAAGTCCGAGGCCGACAATGACTTGAAGAAGATTGGAGAAGGACAGTTCTGGCACGGTGGGCTCCAGGAAGGGTAGTCGGATCAAGACAATCAATCTTCTTCAGGTCGGCAAGGCAAATGGGGATGGCGTACCACCTGGCGAACGGGGTCTCGATCGCCCTGTTCGTCTTCTACGGAGTGGCGTGCCTCTTCGCCGATGGAATGGTCGACGAGTTCCAACGTTATGGGCTTTCCCGGTTCCGTCGCCTGACCGGTGCGCTGGAGCTGCTCGGGGCCGGTGGCCTCGTGGCTGGTTACTTCGTATCGGAGATCAGCGTGGTGAGCGCCTCGGGTCTCTCGCTTCTGATGTTGCTCGGCATCGGGGCCCGAATCCGGGTGCGTGACCCGCTGGTCTCCATGGCACCCGCGGCCTTCCTCCTGTGCGTGAACGCATTCATCGCGTTTTGGGCGGCCGGCGGGGGGCTCTGACCGGTTCAGTGATCCGACGTCTGTGAGGGTCTCCTGCCGAAACAGCGCGAGATAACTGTTTTTTGACGTTTTTTTGACACCCTGATCGTACCATTCGCCCCTGCTGCGTGCGGTGGAGGGTGCGGTGTCCTCCTGTCCCGCAGAACGTTCCAGCGTGATGAGCAGGAGTGTCGTCGGGTGAAGATTTTCAGGATCGTTGTCATGGTTTACCTCGTGTCGGTTGCCTCGATTGCTGCCTTCATTCTGGGGGCGAGGCTCATGTCCGGTCGGGCGGCGTCCTCCGGCGAAGGGAAAGGTCCCGGCGGCCGTTAGGGTGGGTGGGTCGGTGACCGCACCGCCGCGGCCGTGCCTTTCTCTGGGTCGACCCTTACCATGAGAGGGTTGATCAACTCTTGAACGGAGGAAATCGAGCATGCCCAGAATCTTTGTGACCCATCGGGTCCGAGACTATGCGGAGTGGCGCCAGGGCTATGACGCGGACGCAGAGCGCCGGTCCGGGGCCGGTTTGTCGGAGGTCGGCCACTACCACAGTGCGGATGACCCGAATCATTTCCTGATCGTCTGGGACAGCGAACATTCGCTGGAGGACACTCAGGCGATGGTGAATGGGATGATGTCGGACCCGGAGCTGGGTCGTTTGATGGAGGAGGCCGGGGTGTTGGAGAAGCCTGATTTCTGGGTAGCATAGCGACCGGATTCAGCGTCGTCTCAAAGCCCTCGGCATGCCTGTGCCGGGGGCTTTCGCATGCCTGCCGAACTCGGCGCGAGGTCCCGCAGCGTATGAACTGGACACCGCTGGACCCCTCCGAAACTGGGACGCTTGCGGAAGGAGACGACGCTCGTTTCGAACGGATGCAGGGGCTGGGGGGTGGCCGCCCCCTTGACTCGTGACTGCCGCCCCTCACTGTAAGGCTTCTCCAAGTC
>JAYOKZ010000086.1:0-5508 GCA_038120095.1 Gemmatimonadales bacterium | reverse complement strand
GCAGGAGCCTTGGAAGGTGGTCGACAAACGCCTCGTAGCACTGGGGGCAGCCCAACCTGGTGGTCTTGCGGAAGTCGTCGAACGTCAAACCGCAGAACGCACATTCTCCGCTTACCGAGGTCGCGAGTCCGCCCAACTGCGGGGAGACTTTCTCGATGAGGTCAAGCAACGCGTTGTTGGCCGGATCGGGTGAGTCCTGCAGACCCTTGTCCGCCGCACATTTCTGACACAGATGGCAGGTCGACATCTCGTTGTTCACGATCTGCGTGAGGTGCACGACCGCCCCGGTCGCCCCACAGTTCTCGCAGGTAAAATCGGCCATCAGTCGTTCTAGGAGACTCTGATCGGATTACTCGACGGCACCGCTACCCCTGATCTGTCGCTTGGAGCCGTCCCTGATCCATCACGAGAACCCGGTCCGCCCGTTCTGCCAGGTCCATGTTGTGCGTTACGACGATGATCGAGAGATCGCCTCGGCCCTGCAGTTCGAACAGCAGGTCGTGAAGTGCCAAACTCGTGTCTGCATCGAGGTTGCCACTGGGCTCATCGGCAAGGAGGACGCCCGGGTCGTTGATGAGAGCCCGGGCTACCGCCACCCGTTGCTGCTCGCCACCGGAGAGTTGGCGTGGCTTGTGCGAAAGCCGCTTCGAGAGCCCCACCTCAGAAAGGATCGTCTCCGCCTTCGCGTAGGCCGAGGCGGCCGTGGCACCTGCAATGAGCGCGGGCATCATGACATTCTCGATCGCGGTGAACTCGCGAAGTAGATGGTGGAACTGGAACACGAACCCAAGGCTCCGATTGCGCACCACGGCGAGCTGAGCATCATCCAGAGAGCTGACGGCCCGGCCTTCAATCATGACCTCTCCGTCCGACGGCCGGTCGAGCGCCCCGAGAACGTGCAGCAGCGTCGACTTCCCGGCCCCGCTCGCGCCGACGATCGCCACCGCCTCGTTCTTCTCGAGCACGAAGTCCACGCCAGCAAGAATCTGAAGCGGCCGGCCGTCCCCTCCGGAGAACACCTTCGTGATGCCGCGCGCCTCCAGCGAACACACCTCGCGGTCGCTACTCATGACGAATCGCATCAACAGGCTGAAGGCGCGAGGCCTGGCGGGCCGGATGGATCGTCGCTCCGAACGAGACAAGGAGGCTGGCCACGACAATCGTCACGACCGTCCACGGGTCCAGGGTCGCGGGCAGATGATCGACGAAATACACGTCTCCCGGAATTTTGATGAGCTCGAAGCGATCGAGGGCCCAGGACAGCACGACCCCGAGTGACGCCCCCGATGCGGTTCCCATCACCCCGATCCACACACCCTGAATCATGAAGATCCGCATGATCCCGGTCTCCGTCATGCCCATGGTCCGCAGAATGCCGATCTCCTTCGTCCGATCCGACACCACCATCACGAGCGTACTCACGATGTTGAAGGCCGCGACCACGACGATCAGGAACACGATCACGCCCAGAGCGATCTTTTCCAGTTGCAAAGCACTGAAGAGCGCCTGGTTTCGCTCGATCCATGACTGAACCGAATACCCGTACCCGAGGCGCTCCGTCAGCTCCGAGCTCAGCTCGATGGCCCGAGACTCATCCACAAGTCGCACCCCGATTCCGCTGGCGTCCCCCTCGGCGAGCCCAAGCAGTTCCTGCGCGTCGGGCAATGTCGTGTAGATGTTCGAGAGGTCGTATTCGTACATACCGGTGGTGAACGTGCCGGTCACCTGGAACTGCCTGAGGGTCGGCTGGAATCCACCGAAGACGTCCTGCCGCAAGTTTTCCATCGACATGACGACCATCGTGTCACCCGGGAAAATGCCCATCCGATCCGCGAGAACGGAACCCATCAGGAGCGGAGGCAGGCCGGATGAGGGCGGGTCCAGATCCAGTGTCCCCTCGATAATTTGACGCTCCATCTCGGTCGCTGCCATCGAGACGGAATCGATGTCGACACCGAGCAGGTACGCAGGCTGGGAGTATCGGCCACCTTCGATGACCAGAGTGACATTGGACATCGCGAACGGCGCAGCCCCACTGACTCCCTCGACCTCGAGGATCGAGTCGACGACCGTCTGAAAGTCCTGCAAGTGCAGACTGGTGCTGTATTCAAGCACGTACAGATGGGGTGTCGACTCCAGGATCTTGCTGCGCAGTTCGCCCTGCATTCCAGTCATGACGGCGATCACGGTGATGAGCGCTGCCACACCGAGCGTGATGCCACCAAGGGCGATCCAAGTGATGAGGGAGAGAAGCCCCCGTCCCCGACCGGCTCGCAGGTAATGACGCGCGATGAACCAGTTGAGGCCGTCCATGGACCTAGTCTTCCGACCTCAGCATCGGGAAAAGGATGACGTCCCGAATCGACGTCTGCCCCGTCAGCATCATCACAAACCGATCCACACCCATCCCGACTCCTCCGGTCGGCGGCATACCGTACTCGAGGGCACGGATATAGTCGTCGTCCACCTGCTGAGCTTCATCGTCACCGGCAGCCCCCAGGGCGGCCTGAGCTTCGAAGCGCTGTCGCTGATCTATGGGGTCGTTCAGCTCGGAGAACGCATTGAAGATCTCCGCCCCGCCGATGTACAACTCGAACCGCTCGGTGAGCCTCGGGTCCTCCCGGTGTGCCTTGGCAAGAGGACTCAGCTCTTTGGGATGGTCGATGACGAAGGTCGGCGCATACAGGCCCGGCTCGACGAGTTCTCCGAAAAGCTTGTCGATCAGCTTGCCTCGACCCGCACCATCGAGATCCGCAATACCACGCGCCTCGGCTTCGATCCGCAGCTCGGCCTCCGACATGGCATGAACGTCCCGACCAAGCTCCTCCGATAGACCCGCTACCAACCCAAGCCGACGAAACGGCGCCACCACCGGAATCTCGCGATCCCCCGCGCGGATCACACGCTCACCGACGACCGTGTCAAGAATGTGAAGGACCATCCGCTCGACGAGGTTCATCTGATCCTCGTAATCGGAGAACGCCTGGTACCACTCCAGCATCGTGAATTCCGGATTGTGAACCCGGGAGAGCCCTTCGTTGCGGAAGTCCTTGGAGATCTCGTACACACGATCGAGACCACCTACGATCAAACGCTTGAGATACAACTCGTCCGCAATACGCAGGTACATCGTCTGGTCGAGGAAATGGTGATGCGTCAGGAAGGGTCTCGCAGACGCTCCGCCATACAATGGCTGCAAAACCGGGGTCTCCACCTCGAGGAAACCTTCGTTGTCGAGAAACCGGCGAAGCTCGGAAACCACGCGAGAGCGAGTCCGAAAGACCTCGCGCACCTCCGGGTGCACCGCCAGATCGGCATATCGCTGGCGATACCGGGATTCCTGATCCTGGAATCCCCCATAGACGTTCCGCTCACCCGTGTCCGGATCCGTCTCAACCTTACCGAAGGGAAGCGGGCGCAGCGACTTGGTGAGCAGCACCCACTCCTCGACCTGAAGCGTGACCTCCCCGGTCCGAGTGCGGAACGTCGGTCCTTCGGCTCCGATCCAGTCGCTTACGTCCAGAAGCGAGAGAGCTTCGAAGGATTCCTCACCAACCACATTCTTGCGGAAGTAGAGCTGCACCCGGCCCCTGCCATCTTCGACGTGAGCGAACACGCTACGCCCCATATCACGCCAACCAACGATGCGGCCACCCAACCGAACGCGATCACCGTGCCCGCTCTCATCGAGGCGTCCGGAGGATTCCAAAACTTCGAAGGAATCGACTGCGCTCGTGGTGGAGAACGTCGGCTTGAAGTTGTACGCGAAGGGCTCCATTCCGCGCTGCCGAATGGCGTCCAGCTTTTCTCGGCGGTGGCGAAGAACCTGACTCAGGTCGTCCGCAGTCTCGTGATCTGACATCGGCTAGTCCGCTGAAGCTCCCAGTTTCTTGAGGTATGCTTCGATCAGAGGGTCCAGGTCACCGTCCATGACCCCGTGGACGTCCGTGATCTTCGTCTCCGTTCGGTGGTCGTTCACCATCGTGTAGGGTTGGAACACGTACGAGCGGATTTGGCTCCCGAACGCGATGTCGCTCATCCCTTTCTGCACCTCTTCCTTGGCTCTCTCCCGCTCCTCGAGTTCCCGCTGGTACAGAGCCGCGCGAAGCATCTTCATTGCCGTGCTTCGGTTCTTGTGTTGAGATCGCTCCTGCTGGCAGGCGACGACGATCCCCGTCGGCTCGTGAGTGATCCGCACTGCGGAGTCCGTCTTGTTGACGTGCTGTCCCCCGGCCCCCGACGCACGGTACGTGTCCACCCGGAGGTCGGACTCGTTGATCTCGATTTCGATGTCATCTTCCACGAGAGGAAAGACAAAAACGCTGGCGAACGAAGTGTGGCGACGCTTCTGTGCGTCGAAAGGCGAGATCCGAACCAGACGGTGCACGCCTCGTTCCGCCTTCAGGAATCCGTAGGCGCTTTCTCCCTTGATCTCGAGCGTAGCGTTCTTGATTCCGCCCTCCTCCGCAGCCTGCAGGTCGAGTACCGTCACCTGAAACCCGCGGCGCTCCGCCCATCGCGAGTACATGCGCATCAACATGTCCGCCCAGTCCTGACTCTCGAGACCTCCCGCGCCGGGCTGGAGAGTCACGATTGCCTCTCGATGATCATCTTCACCCTGAAGCATCGTTCGCAGCTCCATCGACTCGACTCCCGCCGACAGCTCCGCAAGGCCCGCCTGAAACTCGGCCTCGAGATCGGGATCCGACTCCAGCTCCAGAAGTTCGACGAGGGCGCCCAAATCGTCGGCGTGGCCTCCGAGGTCTCTCCACGGCTGAACCCACCCCTTGAGCCGGTTTGCCTCCTCGATGACCTCCCGAGCCGCCTCCTGATCGTCCCAGAAATGAGGCTCGGCCATGACCTCGTCGAGGTTCGTCAGCCGTTCTTCACGCGTATCGAGGTCAAAGATACCCCCTGAGATCTCGCAGCCTCGCTCGGAGCGATTCCAGGGCTTGTAGTTGGTCCTTGTTCATCTTTCGCTCAATGGGGATTTGGCGGACGAGCCCAAGAGAGAGGGGCCGCCCACGGAAGGACGGCCCCCTGTCTCGAGCCACCCGAATATATCCGCTCTCCGGGGAGCCTTGAAGACCTGAACCCTAGGGTTTTCGGTGCATTTCAGGCGCTCAGAAGACCTCCTGACCCTTAGCGAGGATGTCGTTCAGAGCCTGCGTCCAGAACTGGCGCCCATCACCGTTTGCCAGATCTTCGCCGACCTGTTCGACGTACTCCTTCCAGGACTTGTCGATCTCTTCCTCGAAATCCTGGACGAGGGTGCCCGCCGCCAGAGCAGACTGATGCCGCTCGGCGTTGTACATGATCATGTCGGACACCAGGACGCGGGCAAGGCGCTTCGCCTTGTCGGTGGGATCCCGCTTCCCGAAGGTAAAACCCTGAACCGCGGGTTTGCTCGGCTCCGGCGCGGCCGTCTCAGACTCCGGAGCCGCCATCTCAGCCTCCGGAGCCGCCATCTCAGCCTCCGGAGCCGCCATCTCAGCCTCCGGAGCCGCC
>JAYOKZ010000085.1:0-5559 GCA_038120095.1 Gemmatimonadales bacterium | reverse complement strand
CAAAGTTTTCGATATCGTATCGGATTCGAAAACGCTGGTGCACGTCAACAAATCTGCAGCTCGGTCCGAAGACGTCCTCAGAGCGCTCCAGAGTGTGTCCGCTCGTGAGTTGGCTCGCGAGGTTTATCGTGAAGATTTCGAGGTCTTTGGCTACTGAGAAACAAGAATGGCCAGGATCAGTAAATCCCAACTCTCTCCGCGTGGACGGGGCGAGCGAAGACGTCGACTGATCGCAACTGGATCTGGCGCACTACCCTCACGGGACGCTGGACCGTAATCCGGAGGCCGGCGGTTGCTCACGGTGTTTGCTGGATCGGGCAGCGCCGACGCGGGGTCGGCAGCTCAGACCGTGACCTCCCTGCACCGAGCCACGTGCGCCTTTACCTTTCCACGCCCAGCAGAACGTCCCGGGAGCACCCCGAGACACGACGACGAGTGAAGGTTTGCATGCGGTCCGCCGTCTCCATCGCCATTCTTGCCGCCCTCCTGCTCACCACCCCCGGCGCTGCTCAGCAGACGGAGCTGGACGGGAGCATCTGGACCCGTTTCGAGACCAGAGACATCACCTCGGGAGCAGCGACGACCTTTACGTGGATGCAGAGTCGCCTCGGTGCTGCGATGACGTTCAGCCCGCTGGTTCGGGCGTACGTACGAGTTCAGGATTCGCGCCGATTGGGGGAGGAAATCGGTCTGGGGGACACGTCTGCCGATCGGCTCGATCTTCAGCAGGGCTACGTCGAGTTGGGCACCCCCGGGGAATCACCCGTGTGGCTGCGCCTGGGCCGGCAGGAGTATGAGGTCGCCTTTGGTCGTCTCATCGGGATCCCGATCTGGTCACCGGTGAGCCGAGCCTACGATGGACTCGTGGCGGCCATGTCTGTCGGCACGGGTTCTCGCCTGGACCTCTTCGGGTTCCAAATCACCGAGTCCACGCAGACGACGAACGCTGACGACAGCTATCTCTTCGGTGCATGGGGGCAGGTTCCCCTCTCGGACGCGCAGACCCTGCACCTGATCGGGGTTCACGACCGGGACAATGCCGTCAGTCAAACCGCACGTACGACCCTCTTCAGTCAGCTCGATGGGCGTGGCGGCGGGGTACGGTACCGCGCGGAAGGAGGGATCCAGGTAGGTACTGTTGAAGGTCAGGATATCGTGTCCGGGTCACTCCTCGCCATCTATGCCGCAGTCCCCTGGGGAGAGGACGATCGCGGCATGCTCGGCCTCGGTGTCGACCGATACGGGGGGAACGCCAACCCGGGTGCCGGAGAATCCGCAGGGTTCTCAGATCTCTTCGGGCGGAATCATCGCTTTCTCGGATTCGCAGACCTCTTCACCGACCCGCGCGCCAACCTCGACGGTCGTGGCCTGCTCGACGTCGACGTTCGAGTAACGTGGCAGCTGCGCCCTGACCTGCAGCTGCGAGGCGACTATCACCACTTCCGGCTCAACGACGCTCAGGGATACGCGGGCGCGAAGCTCGCCGACGAAATCGATCTGCAGTTGTGGGGCCAGGTGCTCGAGGGTCTCGATATCCGGGCTGGTGCAAGCTGGGTTGGAGCAGAAGACCCTCTGGTTGATCTCGGCCGGACGGCTGGTGATCAGCTCTTCGGATACCTGCAGCTCAGTGCAGGCTTCTGGGGCGGTGCCCCGGGCGGGCGGCCGCGATAGTCGGTCGATGACGCGGCCCCTGACGTGTTACCCCTCTCGGTTGGGGGTCGTGCGTCGACGCGCGAGCTTCTCGTCACCGTCCCGATTTCCTCGGCATTGGCCACGACAGCCAGGTCATCGATCCCGGGACTCATCAGCAATCCGGTACCCGGCGGGGGCGGCAGCCCCCGATTGAGCCCCGATCTGCTCGGGGCAACCTCATCGCTCAGCGCTTCTCCAGCAGCCACTCTCGTGCGTCTCCGAGAGCGGAGGACACTGTGGGCCCCGGTGATGGAACACATCGTCGACCTCGACACAGTCCCCGTGTCCCTGTCTTGCCAGCCGCCGACGTCAGCGCGGCAGCCAACGGCGCTTCATGTTCTGCGAAGCACCTTCAAGGGGTCGCGATCGTCCTGCTGGAGCTTTCGGACCCAGTAGGAGACCCGCGGCAGGAGACGGCGGTCGTTCACGAAGCTCAAGTTCACCAACTCCCGCCTCTCGTCGGAGAATTTGGACTTGAGCTGGTGTGTTCCCCAACTGTGATCGATGCAGCGAGTCCCGAACGTCTCCCACTCCGTGTTGAACATGAAATACATCAACGTGCGCACCGCATACTTGTGGCCGGGCACTTCTCTGCTCGCAGTCAGTTCCAGCCGAGTGTACGAACCGTCACAAAAGCAGATAAAGAAGCTGACGAGACGGTTCTCCACTCTGAGCTGATAGACCCGCAGCTTATTCCGGTCGTGTGCGATGTCGAGGAGTGTGCGCACCGCCCTGGTCTCCACGACATCACCGAAGGGGTCCTTCCGGGCACGGCCGTCGAGCCGCAGTCTCGCCTGCCGCTCCCGGTGGAGTGCGGCCAGCTCTCCGAAAAGCGTGTCATTCACCGAAGTAGCGAACGTCCACTCGACTGACTCGAAGTCTTCCTCGAGGCGCTCTTTCGCTCGTCGGATCCGACGCAAATTGGCGCTACCAAGACGCTGATCAATGCAGTCGTGGTTCATGAACAGATACCACACCGCACTCCAGCCGTGCAGACGCAGTGGAAACGCCCGCTCCAGTTCCACCACGAAGTCGTCCTGCGGCTCGACCCGATTCAGTTCGATTTCGTCGAAGTGGCCCCTGAGTGACAGCAGGGCACGAACGGCCAGTCCGGCAGCAGCATCCCTCGCCTCCGGGGATCCTCCCACGCACAGAAGGGGCCCGGGGTATTCCAAATAACGACTGTCGTCGACGCCCCACCGCGCAAGCTGGGATAGCCGTATCCGCGCCCTTCTCGCTCGACGTCGGCACAGAGGGAGCAGCGCCCTGATCCGCTCTCCATTCCACAACGTCAAAAAGAACGGTGA
Organism: Gemmatimonadales bacterium; assembly: GCA_038120095.1. GTDB lineage: Bacteria > Gemmatimonadota > Gemmatimonadetes > Longimicrobiales > Gaopeijiaceae > UBA2589. Next base: position 2,560 of record JAYOKZ010000085.1, on the reverse strand, counting down.
GCCGAAGAGAGGCTCCACAGCCCTCAGCCAGGGCAGCGAGTAGAAGAGTCTCGGTCCGTCAGGCAGGTCGTCCAGGAAATCCGCGTACCCGGACGCATACGGCTCGGTCTTGAAGACGTCGAGGTCGGTCAGGAGGCGGCAATGCCACCCATCCTCCGACCACACGACACCCTCAGCCGTCAAATCCTGTGACCCGCAACGAGCAACATCGCGATTGAGGCTCCAGCCTTCACATGATGACCATCGACGCTGCTCAGCGGTTCTCCAACAGCCACTTTCGTGCGTCTCCGAGATCGTATCGTCCGTTCATGTTTCCTCGCTGATCGAGGTGCTGGCGCTCCAGGTCGGAGAAGTACGACGAGATCGGGTAGCTCGACGAATAGAGCAGGTTGCGGAAGAGTTCGACGGCAGACCCGGGAGCCCAGAGCCCATCCGCAACGAATCGTATTGTCGCCTGCTCCGAGGAGTAGCCCCCGGGCGCCGACACGACGACGTCGATCTGGGCCGAGTCACCCTCTGCTACGGCCCCTCGGACAAAGAAACCGAAGCCAGCCTGCTCGATCTCGACCGATGCCGTGTCCCCTGTGACGGTGAAGTCATATCCTCCCGCAGCCCCCCACCCGCCTACGATGTCGAAGTACTCCGAGAATCGTCGCAGAGGTACCACGGGTACGTCGACGAAGGGCCCCCGCAGCCGCGGTGTCCGGCCCGTCGTCAAATTGATCCGAGCCACATCACCATCGACCGAAATGTCGTTCACGAGCACACTCCACGGGTCCGGCGTGTAGCTGCCGTAGAAGCTGGGCGCCGTGTAGTAGCTCAGGTATCCCGAGTTCCAGAGATCGGTCGCCTCGCCCCAGTTCCCACCCTCCGACGCCGTCCGCTGAAGGTTGTCGTACCCGTCCTGCTCGATCAGGCTGAGAAAATAGTACCGGGGGGCATCCGGATTCGGCCGGAGCGGGAACCTGGAGTTCTGGACATACATCAGGACACCGCGGCCAGGCAGATCACGGTCGAAGCCGAGGGTGTCGCGAAACTCGATGAACAGAAAGGCATCGCCCTCGTCATCCAGCGGGATCTTGAGCAGATCACCCGTGGTCTGGATCGGGCCGATCGCGACTTCCTCCTCCCACAGTTCCCCGGGATCGATCGGGTCGACCCAGCCGAGGCGCGCCTTCGAGTAGCCGATCAAGTGGGTCGGGCCGAACGCCGGAGGATTGTCAGTGACCTCGCCACAGCCCCACGCGCCCGCAGCCATGAGGGCCCAGCACCCGAGGATCCAGCGTCGGCCGTAGGGACCGGCTGAGGGGTCGATCCAGTGATACCAGTCCGGAAGGCCGAGGGCATGTCCGAACTCATGAACCATGATCGACGCGTCCTGGATCTCCTCGTCACATCCGGCCGCGCTCTGCGTGAGATAGTCCTCGACCCTGATCGGCGAACCGTCGATGCCGACGTCGTCCGTCGCGTACGGTGCGCCTGTGCGCGCCGTCATGGTCGAGCGATGCGGCCAGACCCCCGGTCCGCCACAGTGCGCTCCGACCTCGAGGTACTCGAAGGTCATGACGTCCACGAACCCATCGTCGTCGCCGCTGTTCGCGATCCCGTCAGGACCGTCATTGTCGTACTGCGAGAAGTCGATCGTGCCATCGAGGCTGTCGAGAGCTTCCGCAAAGTAGGCTCCGAGGCCCGTATGCCCGGCGCTCGGGAGGCCACCGGGTGGCACCGCCTCACCGGTGGGAAGGCTGCTTCGGACCCAACCGAATACGTCTCCTTCCACGCGTAGCGCCCCTCGAGACATCTCGTCGTACGCTTCGGTGAGAGTCCCCCGTTCCGCCGGTCCGGTGAACAACACCCGTTGCACGGCGTCACGCGTGATGGTCACGGGCTCGGGCGAGTCGGCGAACAGGGCAAGAACGACCGGAAGACGAACGTCCCCGCGGGCCGGAGCTCGACTGAGGAGTGCATGCTCGAACTCGAAAGCCGATGGCTCCAGCGCGACCTGTTGCCAGTACGTCGCCGGGACCGGGACACCATACAGGCTGCCCGCCATTTCTACGTCGCGACTCTGAGCATGCAGAGGGATGGCGATCCCCAGAAGCAGAACCAGGCCAGGTAACGCTGCGAGCCCCTGATACCCGAATCTCCGAAGCAGCACTCTGATCATCGGATGCTCAGGCTGTAGCCCTCGAGCGAAGCCCGAGGCAGGTTGTCCGGGCCCGCAACCATGTCCAGTCCGACGGTCGGAGGCGGCGATCCACCCACTGCGACAACCTGAAACGAGAGTTCCCCTCCCTCTGGGTGAATGAGCGCAACGGAGGTTCCGTAAAGGCCCTGTCCCCCGAAGGGCCACGGGTACGCTTCGACAACGCCGACCGGCCGAACGTCACTCGGTCTAACCGATTCGTTCGAGTTTCCGGCGTCGTAGATGGATACGATGGCACCACCCTCATCCCCGTTCGGCCCAACGACGGTGACCGTCCAGAACCCGGGTACACTTGGCGTGAGGGGCGTCGTCTCGCCCGACTGGTCCGAGCAACCCGTCATCACGGTCGCGATC
>JAYOKZ010000084.1:0-5629 GCA_038120095.1 Gemmatimonadales bacterium | reverse complement strand
CTCAATCCACTTCTTTTGATCGTCGATGACCAGGACGGACGCGTCCGGTCATTGGAGAGTATCCTGAGACCCAAGGGACATGTGGTCCTGAAGGCGTCTTCGGGTAACCAGGCGTTGGATCTGACGACCAAGGTTTGCCCGGACGCGGTTCTGATCGCTCATGAACTGCCTGACCTCCGCGGAATCGATCTCGTTCGGGAGCTGCGAAGGACTGCGCTGGCCGATGGGATGACGCCTGTGATCCTCACTGCGCCCGAAACCCTGAGCAAGGCGGAGCGGCTCGATGCGCTCAGCGCGGGCGCCTGGGACATCCTCGAGCAACCCTTCGATGCCGCAGAGCTCGTCCTGAAGCTGGACACGTTCGTTCGGGCCAAGCATGAACATGACCGAATCCGGGAACAGGGGCTGACGGATCCCGACACGGGCTTCTACAACGTTCGGGGCGTGCTGAAACGAGCCAAGGAGCTCAGTGCGGATTCGGGACGAGCGGGGCGATCCCTGACGTGTGTCGCGTTCGGCCGGCAGTCGTCGGGCACTTCGCAGGGCCATGAGGATGCGCCCTTTGATGTTGAATTCACCGAGCGCTTGAGCGCAGCCCTCCGAGCTGTCACTCGAGCATCCGACACGGTCGGCTGTCTCAGTGACGGAGAGTTCGTCGTCGTCGCGCCGGGGACGAATTCGGACGAAGCGGCACGTCTGGCTGACAGGATCCTGGAAGAGCTCACTGCACCGTGGACGGGTCCGGACGGAGCCGGGGACCTGTCTGACGCCGTGCGTGCAGGTTTCTACTCGGTCCCGAGCCCAGGGGAGACCTCCGCAGAGGACATGCTGTTGAAGGCAACCATGGCGCTGCGGCGAGCTCAGGAAAACGATGGCAGCTTCAGGGTGCGGTCCTTCCACGCCTGAGGCGACGCCCTGACTCTACGGCGCGTCACCTCTGATCTGCTCCTGCTCCCACTCTCCAACATCGAGTTCCACGTCACCCGAGGAATCCGGGGCGAGCAGGTCTCGGACGTCGACGTCCCCCTCCTCCGGCACGGGCTCGTAACTGGGCAGATAGTGCGCATAGTACGAGTGGTAACTGTCCGAAGCTGATACGTCGTTCAGGATCGCGCCGAGGATCCGTATGGGGAGACGGGCGAGTTGCTCCAGTTTCGCCTGCGCCAGAGCCCGTTCGGTGCTGCCCGTCCGGATCACGACCGCGAGATGGCCCGTGAGTGACCCGAGGATCAGAGGGTCTACGCCCGACGAGAGCGGCGGGCAGTCGACCATGATTTCGTCATACGAACGCTTCAGCGTGACCATGAACTACGCCATGCGCGGAGAGGCCAACAGTTCGGGTGTCGACACACCCCGTGAGCCCGAGCCGATGAAGTCGAGATTGGGATGATCGGTGGACTGAATGATGTCGTCCCCGATCCGTTCACGAAGGTAGTCGATCAATCCGGGAGCCCGCTCGCGCCCGAGAAGACGGTGGGCGTCACCACGCCGCGTGTCCGCATCGATCAGCAGGGTCCGACGACCGACCTCCGAGAAGGCCACGGCCAGATTGGACGAGATGAGTGATTTACCCTCACCGGCCGAAGGGCTCGTGATCGCAAGGGTGATGGGGCCGGCTGATCCATAGGCAAAGCCGACATGGATCCGAAGCTCCCGGAACGCCTCCAGTGCCTGCGCGGCATTGATCACTCCCCGCTTGCCCTTCGAGGACTCAATCCTCGGAATGCTACCGAGGATGTCCAGCCCGATGTCCCGGCTCACGTCTGCTGCGTATCGGAAGCGCGCATCCATGCGATCGAGCAGAACCGCACCCCCCACCGCGAGGCCAAGGCACCCGAACAGGATCGCGGCCGAAAGTGGCAACCGCTGATCATCCGAGGGCCTTTGCGGGACCGCCGCCTGATCCAGAATGCGCACGTCGGGAATCGAGCTCGCCGCAGCCAATCGAGCAGCCTCGACCCTTCCGCGGATCTCGTTGTACAGGTTCTCCGTGGTCGCGACGCGACGCTCCAGACGACGCTCTTCGATCGTCCTAGGAGGGATCGCCTGAAGCTCGGCCGCCGCCGAATTGACGTACCCCTGCAATTCGGCTTCACGCGCTGCAAGATCGTCAATGATGCCGTTTACGACCCTGGGCACCGCATCGGTCTCGATGTTGCCGATCTGTCCGAGGAGATCCTGGATGGGCGTATAGTCGTCAGCATAGCGCTGCCGAAGCACCCGGAGCTGGGACCGCGCCTGAACCAGCTCGTCCAGAATGACACGAAGCTCCGACGAACCGGCCGCGGCCGGGATGACCTCGAGCGCCTCGATCCGGACCGCCCCCTCGGCGGCAAAAGATTCCGCGGCCCTCTCGAGGCGCGCCCGATCCCGCCGGAGCTGCTCGACCTGCACCTTCATATCGAAGTAATTGCCGAAAACGGGGTCGCGCGTGATCTGCAATCCCGGAGCGATCGGTGTCGACTGATCCGATGGGAGACTGATCGTGGTGACGCGAAACTCCTCCAGATCCTCCTCCGACTGAGCCATTTCGGCTTCCATCAGGTCGAGCTGCTCTTCGAGGATGATCAGCGTCTCATCGAGCTGGCGCCTCTTGATGTCCGCTGCGACGTCGACGTGACGCTGCATCAGAGAATTCAGAATCGACGCAATCTTCTGTGGATTCTGTCCGGACAGGCTCAGATTGAGGAAGTTGCCCGCACGATCCATGCGGGTCATGAGACGATCCGAGAGGCTCTGAGCCGCGTCTCTCGCCGTCAAGACGGAGAAGCTGACAACCTCCTCCGGAGGAAAGGAGCCTCGTGCCGGAGCCCAGACAAACCCCACATTGACGCCGATCGCGCTCCCAAATGTGCCCTGCTGAATCAGCGCTCCCTCAGCGGTCGTCAACGTAAAGTCGTCGCCGGAGGCGCCGACGCGTAGCTGGTAACTGCCCGGCAGGAAGCCCTCGTCAAGGTCGAGGTCGAACCGCTGAAATGCGGGCTCGAACTCCCGCGGGACGTTCAGGAAGAGGCGCTCCGAGACAGCCACGGTGTCGAGGACCTGATAGGATCGCAGGAGTTCGATCCACGCATTGCTCTCCAGAAGACTGCTCGCGCGGATCGGCGTGACGTCCCCCGCCCCCTGCCGCGTTGACTGTTCGATCCAGAGGTTCCCCTCGGCGGTGTACGCAACCGCAGTCCTCGTCCACGCCACGTAGGCACCTGCGATCCCGACACCGAGAGCCACCACGAGCAACCACTTGTACCGAACGAGAGCAAGAAGGTAGCGGCGCACGTCGACGCCCTGCTCCTCCATTTCAAACGTCGGGAAGTAGGCCTCTTCCTGATATGCCGCCGGAGCGGGGACCTGGGAAACCGTGCTCGGGAGGTCACCGGACGGCTCGGAGGAAACCGCGGGCTGGTGGACCAGACTGTTGTCGTGCTCGTCTGACATGATCCAGAACAGGCAGGTGATCGAGAAGAGGTGGAGAAAAGGTACATCCGCACGGTGGCTCTCGACCAGAACGTGTGACCGTGGCCCAGAACAGCCGGATCGACCTTTTCTGACGCTTTGGTTCGAGTATGGCATGCACACAACACCGATCCACCCAGCGAAACCTCGGAGCTTGTCTCGCCGATCCGGCATCGCCATGATTTCGCCCCGTTCTTCCACCGCCCCATGCCCACGCATCGTGGCGTTGCCTCAACATCCTCCGTCGCATGAATCCACTGACCACCGACGAGACCTCGACCGGGTCCCCCTCGGTGGCCGGCTCACCGGAAGGAGAGCCGATCCGCGTGCTCGTCGTCGACGACGAGCATACCCTGAGAGAGAGCTGCGCCTCGCTTCTGCACGCCTCCGGGTTCGAGCCGACCGTCTGCGCCCGCGGGGACGACGCGATTCGAATGGTGCGAAACCGCGCATTCGACATCGTCCTCGTCGACCTCTTTCTCCCGCGCATCTCTGGCCTCGAGGTCCTCGCGGCCGCGAACGAGGCGAACCCCGATGCGATCGTCATCGTGATGACCGAGAAGCCGTCGGTCGAGTCGAGTGTCGCAGCGCTCACCGCGGGAGCCTGGGACTACCTGCCCAAGCCCTTCTCCGCGACCCACTTCGAGATCCTCGTTGGGCGAGCCGCACATGTCGTGCTGGGGCGCCGTCACCAGACGGCCGCTTCCGCTGACCAGGACGCGATCGCGCCGTCAGCTCAAGGCGAGGCGATCCTCGGAAACAGCGAGGCCCTTCGCGCCGTGATCGAATTGGCGAATCGGGTCGCGTCCACGGACGCCTCCGTATTCATCACGGGCGAGAGCGGAACCGGGAAGGAAGTCATCGCTCAGTACATCCACAAGCGAAGCCGACGAAGTGGCAAGGATCTGGTGGCTGTCAACTGCGCAGCGATTCCCGAGGCCCTGCTCGAGTCCGAAATGTTCGGGCATGTGGAGGGGGCATTCACGGGCGCGGTACGGAGCAAGGAAGGCCTTCTCGAGGTCGCGGACGGCAGCTCTCTGTTTCTCGACGAACTCACGGAACTTCCTCTGCCCACTCAGGCCAAGCTCCTCAGAGTCCTCCAGGATGGCGTCGTGCGACGGGTCGGTTCCACGAAGACCGACGCCACCGTTGACGTTCGCTTCATCGCTGCGACCAACAAGGACCCATTCGAATCGATCCAGAATGGCGACCTTCGCAAGGACCTTCACTACCGGCTTCGAGTCGTCCCCATTCACATTCCACCGCTGAGAGATCGACCCGAGGACATCCCGCTTCTCGCGACCTCGTTTCTCGAGGAATTCTGGGGACAGCACAGGAGCCCCTCCGAAACGGCCGCCCACTTCAGTGGCGATGCCCTCGAGCGACTCACCCGCGCACCCTGGCCCGGGAACGTGCGTGAGCTTCGGAACGTCGTGGAGCATGCCGTTGTCATGGCCGAACCGGGTGGCGCCATCCTGGCCAGCGAACTCATGTTCGTCGACGAACCGACTCCCATGTCTTCAAGCGTCGGCGGTCTTTCCCTGCCGGAAACCAAGGACTACCACTCCGCTCGCGATCAGGTGCTCTCGCTGTTCGAGGTCGAGTACCTGACGAGGCTCGTTCGTGAGTCGGCGGGCAACATCTCCAACGCCGCTCGCCAGGCCGGGGTCGACCGTACCACGCTGTATCGGCTGATGGAGAAGCACGGGATCGAGCGCTGAGGGGGAGCTCTTGGTGTTGCAGGCCCGCCACAATTGAGTTGGAGGATGTCGACGACCGGCTGGACCGTGCTGACAGTCTCGGCCGCGCAACGTGCACCCAAAACGCTACGCCGCTTAAGGTTACCACTTCGTGGGAGAATCCGGCCCGTCCGAGTACGCGTCTTGCTCCCTCCCGAGGATGCGTAGGGTCTACACGAAAGATATTTCGCCGCCCCCCAAGCACGACTGATGCAGCACGCTTCTACCGGACCGGCCACCGCTCACGCTGACACAGGCCACATGGACCTGAGGGCCTCGCCGCTGGCATTGCGGTTCAAGGCCAAGAACCTGGTCGGAGTGCCGGTGCGTGGGAGGCGAACCGATGCGTGCTGCCGTCTCTTGAACGTTGCGGTCGCATTCTTGGCTATTCTGATCACCGCCCCACTGATGATGGTGATCGCCGTGATGATCAAGCT
>JAYOKZ010000083.1:3529-5699 GCA_038120095.1 Gemmatimonadales bacterium | reverse complement strand
TCCTCGGGCAAGAGCGGTTGCGCGGGCCCGCGGCGATCGAAGCGCTCGCGAAGGTGCTGGCTGCGGTGGGCGTCTTCGTGCTTGTCCGCGGTCCCGGCGATGCATGGCGTGTGCTGGCACTGCAGGCTGGAGCGTCATCCGCAGCACTGGTCGTGCTGACCGCGAGGCTCTACCGGGACGTGGCCTTCGAAGTACCCTCAATGGCCCAGAGTGTGGAGATGCTTCGTGAGGGGGCGGGGGTCTTTGTCTTTCGTGCTGCATCGGGACTCTACTTACAAGCCAATGCGCTCATTCTCGGACTGCTAACCACGCCTCAGGTGGTCGCCAATTTTGGGGGTGCAGAGAAGATCGTCCGGGCTGCGATCAATCTTCTGCATCCGCTTTCTCAGGGTCTCTTCCCGCGGCTTAGCCGACTTGTCGTGAGTGACCCGGCCGGTGCACGGCGGATCTTTCGTCTGTGCCTCACCGCCATGCTGGGTCTCGGCGTCGTCATGGGGCTGACTGCCTTTTGGGCGGCGGAGCCGCTCGTTCGTCTCTTCCTTGGGCCAGGGTATGAGGCGGCTGTGCCCGTTCTCCGGATCCTCTCGCTCCTTCCCCCATTCGTAGCGATCGGCACAGTGTTCGGGATCCACTGGGCGTTACCACGGGGTTTGGATCAGCCCTTCTACCGATTGGTCGTGGTAGGAGGCGTGCTGAATATTGTTTTGGCGGTGTGGATGGCCCCTCGGCTCGGGGCCCCGGGTATGGCTCTGTCGGTGCTGGCAGCCGACGGATTGGTGGCAACGGGACTTCTCGCACTGTTCCTGCTGCGGCGCGGGGTCGAGCGTCCGATTAGGACGCGGTTACCGTGAACGAGACGCTTCTCACGTCGCCGCTCAGGATGACCAGTCCATCGATGAATTCCGTTCCGCGACCCTCGGCGAACGACCACCCTGGGGCACGCAGGAGGCGAACGCCGTAGTTACCGCAGTAGACCGGGTTGAACGCGAGGCTCCCGTCACTGCCCGTCATGCTCTCGAACGTCTGACCTCGGTCATTGAACAGCTGCGTCGGGTACCCGGCCACGGGCCTTGACGATGCGTCGCCCACCGTGACCCGGACCTCGCCCTCACACAACGGTGCGGTGTAAACGAAGTTGATATCCGTTCCGTCTTCGACGACTAACCCATCTCGGAAGAGCACCGGTTGGTCGGGATCGACGAATTGACGCGGGACCTCGAATCGAACGCCCCAGATCCCGAAGGGCGTCGGGTCGAATCGGACCTTGCCCGATTGATTGGTCGTCCCCCGGGTGACGAGCCCGGAAGAGTTGTACAGAACTACGTCGACGTGGGGCAGGGCACCACCCGCCGGATCCACGAGCTCCGCCTCGATTGCACCCGGACCCACCTTGAGATACGTGAAACTCACTGAGGCGCGACCACCTTCCGGCAGGTTCAACCCGTCGGTGGTTGACGAGGTCGTTGGGCCACCCAGCAGGACTTCGGGCCGAACGTACCCGTCGGGAGGTTCCGCATAGACTCCGTACTGGTTGGTGGGCAGATAATCGAAACGGTATGAGCCATCTTCTCCGGTCAGACCCTTGCCCATGATCCGTTCCCCGATGTACAGGGTGACGGGTGCCCCGGGCACCGGGTCTCCGGATCGGCGCATAGCCGTCACATCGACACGGGCAAATGGAGGGATGTCCGTGATCCAGTCTGCGCACCCCGGGGTGACTGCGAGGAACAGCATGAGAGACCCCAGTGCTCGCCACATCGTACCGGGGATCAGCCTTCCCAGAGATCTCGAAGAACGGCAGTCAGCACGCCTGATGCGAGCGCGAGGACGAGACCGAGGAAGAGCATGACGCCCGGCTTCGGAAAGGCGGGGTCATCCTCGTGGGCCACGAGCCCCTCGTCCACGATACGAACGCCTTCGGAACGGATCGCGTCGTCTACCTCGGCGATCTTCAGTTGTTGCTCAAGCAGCAAGAAGGACTCCGTCAGCATCGTGCGCTCCCTGAACAGGCGGAGATACTCCATCTCCCGTTCAGGAAGGATGGCCAGAAGTGTGTTCAGTTCGTCCATCGCCACGGCAGTCGACGCCATCTGCTGGCTGAGACTTTCCAGGTAATCGTTCCCCAGCCGGTGGAGCTGCGCCTCGACCTCGGCGATGCGCTCTGAGAGCT
>JAYOKZ010000083.1:3156-3474 GCA_038120095.1 Gemmatimonadales bacterium | reverse complement strand
CGAGCAGTTCGGACTCCTGATTCTCCAACTCGAGGAGGGCGACCAGGAGCTCCTGAATGGCGCCATTGGAAATCAGCGACGGAAAGGTCGCCAGCTGTCGATACGCCTGTCCGCGATCCCCGTTCGTTGCCGACGCCCGATCATCGATGATCTCGAGCAGGTCGGCGAGGGCGGTACGCTCAACTTGAAGGACATCCTCAGCCAGCTGAAGCTGTGCCAAGCGTCGCACCTGTTGCGTCGCTTCCTCTTCGGGAGCGACGATGAGGTTGTCTTCTTGATACGAGCGCAGCCGCTCTTCCGCAACGGCCAGCCGCTGTG
>JAYOKZ010000083.1:1612-3146 GCA_038120095.1 Gemmatimonadales bacterium | reverse complement strand
TCAGCGACCTGGATGCGTAATTCACCCACCGTGAAGCGCGAGTCCGCGCGGTCGGCAGCCCGCTTGTACGCCACGTATTCTCGTACGAGCGCGTTCACGACATGCGCCGACATCTCCCGATCGGGGAGTTCGTAGGAGACCTCTACAAGGCGGGAGCCGCCCTCCTGCCGACTGATATCGAGGTCATCTCTGAGGTCGTCTACCGCCTCGTACCACGGAACGATCTCGATCCGAATCTTCGAAACCTCGCCACCGCCGAGCGTATCTGCGAGGGAAACCGTGTACCCAGCCCATTCGAGCTGCTCGCCAGGTGCGAGGGAGTCCAGGAGTCTCCTCGGCTCATCCGGCTCCTTGACTCGGACGGAATAGCTGCCGTCCGGGCTACGCTCCAGATCGATGCGGGCCTGCCGATCCGGGTCGCCGAGTCGCTCTACGCGCAGGATCTGACGCCGAATGCCTTTGGGCCGAGTTACACGAACGGTCAGGCCAAGTGAGTCGACGACGGAGCCCGCGATTCGCCAACTGCGAAGCACGCCGACTTCGGTCTCCAACTCGTCCCGGGAGAAGCCCATCAGGTCCATTCCCGGCAGGGAGCCTAGCGCGTCTGGAAGACCCATTTGGTTCTGCTGGTCCATGCTGCGCAGCACTGCGGTGCTCTCGTAGCGTGGAGCGGCCACAAGGGTCCAGATCGCGACGCTGAGGAATACCGCCCCACCGACGGTAGCCATGGAGAGCCAGTGGCGCAGCACCCTCTGAGTGATCTCTCGCAACGAGAGAAGATCCCCCTCGCTCCGCCGTGCCCCTTCGCCGGGCTGGGTCACCGAATCATCTCCCTTTGATTCTGGAAAGAGTCACCGAAAGGGACGTGTTGGACACGTCGACTCCCTCGGCACGACCTGTGACAGGGTCAGGAACATACGTCTGAAAGAGGTAGTTCAGGCGAACGCTCGGCGAAAGCTCTCCTGTGATCATCCAGCTCCCGTGGCGCATGGCACCCCGGACCCCCCAGAAGAGAAACAGATCCTGGCGCTTGGGTCCCGGCACCACATCGGTGGTCCAAGCGGCGGTTTCCGGACGAATCCGACCCCCGAAGATTCCCACTCCCGATCCGGCATCCGTCAGGCGGTCCAAAGAAAACCACTGGCTCGACGCTGCCGGTCCGATCGCAGCGCCGAGAATCTGCCCCCGATGTGTGAAGCCCTGGGGTACTGCGCTGCTGGTGTAGCTGCCGAAGACCCTGCGGTGCCGCCACGTGGATGAGGGTTCAAGGTTGGTCAGCTCCGCTTGGATACGGGTTCTGACATCGCGCTCGCCAGGGCTCAGCCACTGAGCCCCATAGGTGTACCCTTGGGAGTGTTGGGGAAATTCCAAGAAGTCCCTCAGCGATTTGGGCTCCTCGAAGCGGGCCCACTCGCCGAACACCTCGAACCCAGCCGTGGGAAAGACCCAGCGCCCGAAGATCGCGGCGATCTGGTCCGGCCCGGAGTTCCAAGCGCTCGAATCGGGTACCGTGGCGTTCGGCCTTCCGACACTT
>JAYOKZ010000083.1:0-1602 GCA_038120095.1 Gemmatimonadales bacterium | reverse complement strand
CCCAGGAGGCGGTCGTTCAGGCTCAACGGCGCGATCACCATCCTGGCGATGCCGAGGGTGAGCCCGTCGTCGAAACTCGGAGTGATCGTGAGCGCCAGAGCGCTCAAGGAGCGCTGGTCGTTTTCGGGATCGAAATCGAAGAAGTCCGACTCGGAGAGTCGGCCCAAGATCCAACGTGCCTCCAAAGCCCCCCACGCGGTTTTGAGCGGTCTCGCGGTTCCTGCGGTTATGTGAGGGAATCCCTCTGCATGGTTGCTCAGCAGAATGGCGTTCCGAATACCGGGTCCCCACCACCAGTTTTCCGTCCCGACCCCGACGCTCCAGCCTCCAACGTCGACATGCAGAGACGACTGACCCGGTGCCACTCGTGTTAGAGCTTCGGCCCCGAATCGAAGTGGCTGATCCAGCGACTCCGGCATTGGGTGAAAGAGGTGGGCGAACAGGCTCCGTTCGCCGTACTTCGCGGTTTGGTAGGGGAACCAGGGGAAATCCTTGTTCTCTGCGAAGAGCAATTGAGGAGCCAGCATCAACCGAATGCGACGGAATCGCGCATGAATCCCGGCCGAGATGTTGGCGTTGAGCCCCCGACCTGACCACTGCGCCCCATCGTTCATGGAAAATGGCAATTGGGAGTTCCAGGCGATCCCAACGGTTGGCTCGAAAAGGGTCAGCTTGAAACGGCCCTCATCTGGAAGCGTCTGTCGTAACAGGGAAGACGCTGAGCGCGCGAGAAAGCCATCGGAACTGCGCTTTCCGAGCAACTGTTGCCGGCGCAACGCGTCTTCCCCCTCCGTCCCCAATTCCATCAGGCCGCTCCACGAGATATCCTGCACCATGCCCGTGCACGGCCTTGCGCTAATGAGCAGAAAGAGGAGCGCAGCCGCAGAACCTCGTGCAGAGATGGGCCGACGTGCCATGGCAGAGCGTGCTGGGTGGGTTGAGGAAACCGGGTTCGGGTCGCAGGATAACCTCTGATAGGGCTCCCAAGAATCCCAACGCTGTCTCATGTCTTTGCAAGGCCTGACCATGCCGGTGCGTCGGATAAGCGCCCCTTATGCCAGGGGCACCCGTCTGGTGTTCTGTCTCACGCTGATGATCGTGTTCGCGTCGATGCACGACGGGTCGCTTCGCGAGGTGTCCGCTCAGGAGACAGTGTGGTCTCTCGACCAGGGCTTGCCGGCAGGATCGGAATTGGAGCAGTACCTCAGAGTCTTGCAGTTGGCGGGGGTCTCTCCATGGATTCCGTGGACGATCCGTGGGTTTACGCCGGGTGAACTGTCACGCCTGGATTCCAGGGGTGCCGAGCATCCGTGGCGCACGCATGTGGACCTTTCTGTCGAGGGCCGGAAGGGGCCCTCGACAGATGGGATACCCTTCGAGACAGCACTCTACCTGAATTCCGGCTTTCCGTATGGCGACAACGATGGAGCCCTCTGGGCTGGCCGGGGCCTTTCCGTTCGTGGGTCCGCTGGCGTCGCGATTCGTTGGAACAGGCTCCATCTGCGCGTGGCACCCGAGGTCTGGTGGAGCCAGAACGCCGGATTCGAGTTGACCAATAATGGGCTCACGGACGATGGCGCGTTCAGGGATCCGGTGCAGCCC
>JAYOKZ010000082.1:0-5921 GCA_038120095.1 Gemmatimonadales bacterium | reverse complement strand
GGCTGCGGCCAAGAAGGCTGCACCCAAGAAGAAGGCTGCGCCGAAGAAGGCTGCGGCCAAGAAGAAGGCTGCGCCTAAGAAGGCTGCGGCCAAGAAGGCTGCGCCCAAGAAGAAGGCTGTGGCCAAGAAGAAGGCTGCGCCTAAGAAGGCCGCACCCAAGAAGAAGGCTGCGCCGAAGAAGGCTGCGCCCAAGAAGAAGGCTGCGCCTAAGAAGGCTGCGCCCAAGAAGAAGGCTGCGCCCAAGAAGGCCGCACCTAAGAAGGCTGCGCCCAAGAAGAAGGCTGCGGCCAAGAAGGCCGCACCTAAGAAGGCTGCGCCCAAGAAGAAGGCTGCGGCCAAGAAGGCCGCACCTAAAAAGGCTGCGGCCAAGAAAGCCGCACCTAAGAAGGCTGCGGCCAAGAAGAAAGGCCGAAAGAAATAGGCTAGGGATGGTCGGAGGCCTGTGGTTGGCCTGGTCCACAGAGGCGTCGATATCCGAATCGGGTGTCGGCGCCTCTTGGTATTGGATGCCTTTGGTGGAGAGCGTGTGACGGGATATGTGAGCACAAGGGGAGAAGGGCCCGTGTCATTTGCGGACGCGGTGCTCAGGGGGATTCCGTCCGACGGTGGACTCTTCGTCCCGGTGAGCGCTCCATCGTTCGAGTGGCCGCCCCCTCACGAGGCCACTGCATCGTGGGCAGCGAGCGACGTGATATGCGATCTCGACAGCCACCGGATGAGGCGCATCGGGCAAGAAAGTTGTGACTTTCCATTCCCATTGGTCGAAATCGACCCCGGGATCTACGTGCTCGAGCTCTTCCACGGACCGACGCACGCCTTCAAAGACGTGGGTGCACGCTTCATGGCGGGGGTCGTGGCTGAGTTGGTCGCAATGTCTGGCCCAGCCGTGACAATCCTTGTGGCGACATCCGGGGACACGGGAGGTGCCGTCGCAAACGCGTTTTTTGGCCGGCCCGGAACGAAGGTGGTCGCCCTCTTTCCTCTGGAAGGGGTGAGCGACCGGCAGCGTCGCCAGATGACGACGCTTGGATCCAACATTTATGCGGTTGGGGTGGAGGGGACGTTCGATGATTGCCAGGGCATGGTGAAAGCATGTTTTGCGGACACAGCACTGGCTGCGCGGCATGGCCTCACGTCGGCGAACTCCATCAACGTGGCTCGTCTTCTTCCGCAGACCATCTACTATCTCGATGCTGCCCGGCGCTTCGACCGAGCCGTCCACTTCGTGGTCCCATCGGGCAACCTTGGAAATCTTTGCGCTGGACTGATCGCGGCGAGAGGCGGGATGCCCCATGCGGGCTTCACGGCAGCTTTCAACGAGAACCACCGGGTCGCAGACTACCTCGGGGGAGAATCATTCCAGCCCGGCCCGTCGGTCCGGACGGCTTCGAATGCCATGGACGTTGGAAATCCCAGCAACCTCGAGCGCATTCGTCACCTGTACAATTTCGATGACGATGCGCTCCGTGCCGAGGTACGGGGAACATGGGTCTCGGACCGGGAAACAGTTTCCACCATCGGCGATGTCTATCGGCGCTCAGGATATGTGATGGACCCGCACACGGCCGTGGCGTACGCTGCCGCAGCTCGCCATCATGGATCGGATTCGCCGGTTGTGGTGCTGTCCACCGCTCACCCCGCCAAGTTCCCTGAGGTGGTTGAGGATGCCATTGGAGGGCCGGTGCCGATTCCTCCATCGATCCATGCGGCCCGGCAAAAAGAGGAGATGTTGTCCGTGATCGGACCCCGAATTCAAGAACTGCATGTGCTCCTGGACGGGTCAGGCCGTTGATGGAACTTCGACCTGCGCGTATTCGCATTCCTTGCTCTACATCGAATCTCGGGGCGGGGTATGACACCATCGGCCTCGCCCTCGATCGGTTCCTCGAGGTCTCGTTCACTCCGGACGATCGGGGTTCTCTCTCCGTCACCCGGACGGGGACGCTCCGTCGTCTCGAGGGTTCGGACGAGCCTGATATCGTTGCCCAGCTGCTCACGAAACGTCTGAACAAGGCAGGGATCGAGCCTTCCGGTCTGCTCTCACTGCACTCCGATATTCCCGTAGCCCGCGGACTGGGTGCATCGGCAGCCGCGCGGGTCGCGGCCTTCGATCTCTCTCTTGCGGTACAGGGGTTGCCTCGTGACGACGATGCCGCGTTCGCGCATGCCCTCCGCGAGGAAGGGCATGGCGACAATGCGGCGCCGAGCCTGTTCGGGGGAATGCGCGCCGTGGCGAATACTCCTGACGGACCCATTGTGATGGGCTTGACCCTCAGCCCGGAGGTGGGGTTTGCGTATGCTGCGCCGGCCGCGGGTGTCTCGACCGAAGAGGCAAGACGGCTCCTCCCCCGGCAGGTCCCTCACAAGATGGCGGCAGCGGCGCTGGGGCGTCTGGTCGCGCTCATACGCGGTCTTGCAGAGGGAAATCCGGACCTGATTCGAATCGGTGTCCGCGACGAATTGCACGTGCCGCATCGACTTGCACTCATACCGAGTGCATTGTCCGCCATCTCCGCTGCGGTGGACGCTGGTGCCTGGGCTGCGACGGTGTCCGGCGCGGGATCAGGACTCATTGCAATCTGTGACCCCAGCGTAGCAGAGTCGGTGGGGAGCGCCATGCAGAACGTGTTCGATGCGGGGACCAACGACCCCGAGTGCGTGGGCTTTGCGGTGCGTCCCTCCGAGCGTGGACTCGAGCGTCTTCAGCCCTGAATCAGGCGTCCTCTGATCTCTCTGCACCCCCACGCCAGGTAGAGATTGCTGGTCAGGCGTCCGGAGAAGAATGCCGTGAAGGCGGCTGTGGCCCCGACGACATTCAGGCCGAAACCCAACGCGGAGAACACGGTCGCCACGGTGAGCACCTCGAGTGCACTTGCCACCGTGATGAAGCGCGTGCGCCGACCTTCTACGAGGACCGCCCGCTGAAGTGACAGGAGGACGGATAGCGCGGGCAACAGGACGATCACACGGGTCGGTGTCAGGGCGAAGGCCGCAAGCTCGGGCGTCAGGCCGGAGATGGTGATGAAGTAGATGTCCGACAGTGGCGTGAACGCGACGAGTGCAAGGCCGGCTGAGGTGGCGGTGCCGAGGCTGAGTGCGAAGCGCGCGAGCGCTCGGTAGTTCGCGAAGTGCTCTCCCATGAGGGCGATCGCGGTGTCCTGATATGCCAGTCCCATCGATCGGAAGAAAAATGAGAGGGAGTGGACGACGGGGAAGACGGCCAGTGACTCCACGGGGGAGACGCTGCGGCCCATGAAGAACGTGAGGAGCGGCTGTACCGACAGGCCGATCAGGGACGTGAGTGCGAGCGGGTAGTAGAAAGCGGCGATCTCGGCGTAACTGATGTCGTGTTGGACCTCCCCGTCGAGCTCGCCCCGCAGAAGGTCACGGACCGTGGAGGCTGCCATGAATCGGGCCGCGATCGCCTCAACCGTTACGCCTGTGGCGAGAGAAAGGGCTCCGACCCAGGCCCCCGGGATTCCCAGCAGGAAGAATCCGGTGAGGGCTGCGACAAGCATGGCGGCGAGGCGAATCAGAGTTCCATACGCCACGAGTTTCGTCTTGCCGGATCGAATGAGAACACCCTGAAGGAAGCGGCGATACCCAATGGCGCTTGGCCATGGCAGCATGAACCAGAGTGCTCCATACGTCAGTTCAGCGACTTCCGTGGGGACACCCATGAGTCCCGGTATGAGGGCTTCGTACACACTCGGGATGAGGACGATCAGCAGCAGCCCTGTCGTGGCCAGACAAAGGACTCGGGAAAAGTTTCTGAGCCGAAGGAAACTGACTCGATCTCGAACGAGTGAGGTCGCCGCGCTCATGAGCATGATGACCGGTGCCTCGATCAGAATGGCCAGCGCAAACGCAACGCCATGGGCGGCGAGGTTGTACGTCGGGTCCGGCAGCCGCGCGATGATTGCCGCCAGAAAGGGGCCCTCCGATGCCATCATGATCCATGTGGCTGCCAGAGGTGCCCAGAAGAAGAGGATGGTGCGCTGAGTGGGAGCCTGGGTCGGGGCAGACATCGGACGTGTGCGGGCACTCTAAGAGGGAGTGGCACGACCGATGAGTCTCGCTCATTGGGTGCCGACGGAGAAGCCCCAGTTGCTTGAGCGCTTCGCTAGGAGTTTGTCCGCGGCAGCGGGGGAATCCGTGACGTGGCGATTGCGCTGGATCGGCATGAAAAAACCCCCCAGACCGCGTGGTCTGAGGGGTTGCAGCGGAGCGCGAGGGACTCGAACCCCCAAGCCCTTTCGGGCGCTCGCTTTCGAGGCGAGTGCATTACCATTCTGCCAGCGCTCCGAGGAACCGAACTCGAAGCCTCACGACTTCGGGTACAAGAGTGTCTGTGGTTGCCCGGATCGGCGCAACGGGCATCGTGTGGAGTGGGGCAACCCATCAACCGGGGTGCCTGGGGTTCTTTCATGACGATCAATCGGGGTGCCCGGATTCGAACCGGGGACCTCTGCGACCCGAACGCAGCGCTCTACCGGACTGAGCCACACCCCGGACAACTCGGGTACCTTCTAGCGGACGGGGTGGGATTCGAACCCACGCGGACAATGTCCACACGATTTCCAATCGTGCGCCTTAAGCCACTCGGCCACCCGTCCAAACGCGGCCGCATACCCGCACTGCACGACCGAAAGCGGAGGGAGTGGGATTCGAACCCACGCGGTGCAAGCACCAACGCCTTAGCAGGGCGCCGCCTTAAGCCACTCGGCCATCCCTCCCCTGGAGTGAGATCGTGGTGAAATCTCACTCCGAGTTGCCCCGCTAGGGCTCGAACCTAGACTCTCCGGAGCCAGAATCCGGCGTGTTGCCAGTTACACCACGGGGCAATAGAGCCACCAGTCGGATTTGAACCGACGACCCCGTCATTACGAGTGACGTGCTCTACCAGCTGAGCTATGGTGGCGACTGGAATGGAGCCGAGGGGGATCGAACCCCTGACCTCAGCGTTGCGAACGCTGCGCTCTCCCAACTGAGCTACGGCCCCCTTGGGGTCTGTGCTGAAGTCGACCCAGCGTCGGCACGACAGGTTTGCTGACCGAAGATCCTCCGCGACTTCGGTGGGGTCTCCCGGACCCGCTGATGGGCGCGACAGGATTCGAACCTGTGACCTCTACGATGTCAACGTAGCGCTCTAACCAACTGAGCTACGCGCCCGACATTGCGACCAAAGTCGACAAAGTGCGCCCGGGAGGACTCGAACCCCCAACCTTCTGATCCGTAGTCAGACACTCTATCCAATTGAGCTACGGGCGCAGGGTACAACCTGAACATGCCCACGACAGGACTCGAACCTGTACGCCGTTTCCGGCACTGGTCCCTCAAACCAGCCTGTCTACCAATTCCAGCACGTGGGCGATTCGTACGACATCGCCCATGGGGCGACGATGCTCGAGGAGGGACTCGAACCCTCACGGGGTTAACCCCCACAGGGTCCTGAACCCTGCGCGTCTACCAATTCCGCCACCCGAGCGCTGCCGTGACATCGGGCTTTACCCGACGACATGGAGCCGAGGGGAATCGAACCCCTGACCTCTTGAATGCCATTCAAGCGCTCTCCCAACTGAGCTACGGCCCCCTCCACACGACCCTGGAAGCCGTACTTCGCCCGAAGGAAAAGCGGCTTCGGTATTTCAAAAAACCAAAGAGCGGGGCTGACGAGACTCGAACTCGCGACCTCCGGTGTGACAGACCGGCACTCTAACCGACTGAGCTACAGCCCCAGGTTTTAAAACAGCGATCCTGCAACCTTCCCATACCCCGACGGAGAATCGAACTCCGATTGCCAGGTTGAAAACCTGGTGTCCTAACCATTAGACGACCGGGGCTCTCAATCCTCATGAACAGGCCCGGAGGGACTCGAACCCCCAACCCCCGGTTTTGGAGACCGGTGCTCTACCAATTGA
>JAYOKZ010000081.1:0-6195 GCA_038120095.1 Gemmatimonadales bacterium | reverse complement strand
AACCGAATTCGAACTGTTACCGTGAACGATCGATCCCCCGAGCGTCTTCTCTCCCGAATGACGCTCGACCAGAAGGTTGGGCAGATGACTCAGCCCGAACGCATGCACATCACTCCCGACGAGGTCAGGGAGTACCACATCGGTTCCATCCTCAGTGGCGGGGGTTCCTTTCCCGGAGCGAACCGCCCGAAGGACTGGGTCGAGATGAACGACGCCTTCTGGGAAGCATCCATGTCGACGGAGGGTGGACGTCTTCCGATTCCGATTCTCTACGGTGTCGATGCGATCCATGGAAACAACAATGTGCTGGGAGCGACGATCTTCCCTCACAACATCGGTCTGGGTGCTGCACGCGACCCGGATCTGATCGAGCGAATCGCCCGGATCACCGCTCGGGAGATCCGAGCGATCGGGGTAGACTGGACATTTGCACCCACGCTGGCCGTCGCACGTAACATCCGCTGGGGACGGACCTATGAGAGCTACGGGGAAGACCCGGCGCTCGTCTCGTCCTACGCCCGTCGCTTCGTAGCGGGTCTGCAGTCCGGATACGGTCCGGACGGCGTGCTCGGGTGTGCAAAGCACTGGGTCGGCGACGGCGGTACGACAGATGGGACCGATCAGGGTGATACGCCCGTCTCCAGCGATAAGCTGGACGCAGTCCATGTCCTCCCCTACCGAGCCGCGATCGACGCTGGCGTCGGCGCGATCATGGCGTCGTTCAACAGCTGGAACGGTGAGAAGTGCCACGGGAGCAAAGCCCTGCTCACGGACAAACTCCGGGGCGAACTCGGGTTCGAGGGCCTCATTGTCTCCGACTGGAACGGGACGGAGCAGCTCTCGGCCGATTTCACCGAATCCATTGCTCTCGGCGTCAACGCCGGGATCGACCTGATCATGATGCCGGAGAAATGGAAACGGCTCATTCACGATCTGAAGGGGCTCGTCCTTGACGGCGCAGTACCGATGGCGCGCATCGACGATGCCGTGCTGCGCATTCTGCGCGTGAAGTTCGCCATGGGGCTCTTCAGCGCTCCTCGCCCCGCGGAACGCACGTGGTCGAACTCCGCGACCTTCGGGGCGGGTGATCACCGCAGCGTCGCCCGGGAGGCCGTGCGCAAGTCGCTCGTTCTGCTGAAGAACAGCGACAACCTTCTCCCCCTCGCTCGTGAAGCCCGAATTCTTGTCGCCGGCAAGAACGCGCATGACCGGGGACACCAGTGCGGAGGGTTCACCGTCGCCTGGCAGGGCCAGTCCGGCAACGATGTGATCGAGGGAGGTACGTCGATCTGGGAAGGCATACAGGGCTTGGCCGAGCACGCGGTATACAGTCCCGATGGCTCCGCGCCGAAAGGAGAATCGTTCGATGTCGCGATCGTCGTCATCGGTGAGACCCCGTACGCCGAAGGGATGGGGGACATTCGGGCCGCCGACACCGTCGTCGCCCCGGGGTCGGGCCCCGGGATTGTACCGGGCGCGCCCATCGAGCGCCTCAAACCGTACGGCGACACGCTGGAACTGGCCGTCAATCACCCGGAAGACCTCGATACCATCCGTCGTATCACGAAACGGGGCATCCCGGTCGTTGCGGTCCTGGTGTCGGGTCGTCCCCTGATCGTGACTCCAGAGATGGCCGAAGCCACGGCATTCGTAGCCGCGTGGCTGCCGGGATCGGAGGGGGCGGGCGTAGCCGACGTGCTATTTGGCGACCATGACTTCCGAGGCCGCCTCCCCTTCTCCTGGCCAGCACGATCCGAGCAGAATCCGGATCGAGAAAACCCGGCTTATGAACCTCGCTACCCTGCAGGTTTCGGCCTCACCATGCGTTAGTGCCGCGGTCGCCCCTGGCCCATTGCTGATGTCGGCGGCCTTCGATCCCGACCCGTGGAGCGTTCGACCCCGCGACGTCTTCCGTCGACGACTCGGTCATCGACGCCTCGACACCGGGACGCTCAGGCGCTCACGGCCTTCAAGGAGCCGCGTCGCCGCTCCAACTTCTCGCGCACTCGTCTCGCTCGCTCTTCCGTGATCGGATAGGAAGCAATCGCCCAGATCCCGATCGCAGACGCCGCCATTGGAATGGCCACGTCGAAGAGGCGCATCAGGAAAATGGTTCGCTCCGGCTGGTCGCCACCCAACGCCACGTCGAAACCGGTTGCATTGAGAAGGAACCCGCCTCCCGCAAGTGCTGCCGCCATTCCGAGCTTTACGACCCACCAGTAGATCGATCCGAACATTCCTTCCCGCCTCTGGTCACACTCGAGTTCATCAAGGTCCACGACATCGGCCATCATCGAACCCATCAGGGTGAAGAGTCCGCCGAGACCGAAGGCCATGAAGGGAGCAGGAAGCAGCACGAGCCAGGGGTGATCGGGGTTGTAGGCAAACCACTTCATGCCGTAGCCGAGAATCGAGATACCCGTGGAAATGAAGAATGCGCGCCGTTTTCCAAGCTGCGTTCCAAGCCACGTCACCAGGAAGATGACCACGAAGGTCGATACAGCCCCCAGGGTCCCCGCATACCCGGCATACTCCGCGCCCCGAGCCTGATCACCCTCGAACACGTAGTAGATGATCACGTAGAACTGAAAGGACGAGATCAGCATGAAGCCGTTGAACACCAGAAACGTCGCAGCGCACAATTTCAGGAACGGCTTCGACTTCAACGTGGCGCTGAAACCCTCCAGGAACGACCGGAGCTGGCCGCCCGCCACCACGCCGGCGTGAGCCACCTGGTCGACGTCCTGCCCGTCAGCATTTCGGTCAGGTCGATCCTGAAATCGCTCTCGCAGGAACACTGCAGGGAGAATTCCCACTGCCGCGGCGAAGACCCCGATCACGATGGCAAGCCCTGCGGCACCCGATACCTGATCGTCGAACCACGCCTCATTCGTCATGATCCAGAGAAACCACGGAGATACGAGATACGCCAATTGCCCAATGAAATTCTGGACACCCATCAGGCGCGTACGCTCGTGGTAGTCGGGCGTGAGCTCGTACCCCAATGCGACCCACGGCGTCGCGAACACCGTGTACGCGAGGTAGAAGACCAGAGAGCCGATCAGGAAGAACCAGAAATAGAACTGCTCGCTCTGGCCCCTCGGCAACTGCCACAACAGCGCAAAGATCAGCCCCGCCGCGATCGCACCACCGAAGATGAAGGGACGTCGGCGACCCCAACGGGACCGGGTCTGGTCAGAGATGTATCCCATCAACGGATCAGTGATCGCGTCGGTGAGCCGGGGTAAAGCGCCGAGAAGACCGACGAGCGCCGGGTTCATGCCCAACCCCAGGTTCAGGATGATCACCATCCCTCCGATCGCCGCCGCTAGCAGATTGTTGACGAACGCGCCAAGTCCGTAAACGACCTTGTGAGCAAAGGAAATCCGGTCTTCTGGAGCCGTCTCGAAGTGCGTTTGACTCTCAGCAGAAAGACGGTTGTGCCACGAAGCGATCGCGGTCGCCCACAAGCGCCTCACCGCATTCATCGAGCCTGCTCGTATACACGCACCCAGTCGACGAGCATGCTCTGAGGAAATTGCACGTCGGACGTCGGAGCGCCCCCTGAGAACGTTCCGCCGATGGCTACGTTCAAAATGATGAAGAACGGGTGGTCGAAGACCCAGTCTCCCCGCCCTTCGATCATGGTGCGAGTCACCACGTGAAAGAGCTCGCCGTCGAGATACCACCGCACGACACCGTTCTCCCACTCCACCGAATAGACGTGGAACTCATCGTCGAGCCGCCCGGACGGGATCGCGTACCGAGCGGTGACGCCTCGGCCTCCCGAATAGCCCGGGCCGTGAACCGTGCCGTGCACGACGGTGGGCTCCTGGCCTCGGTACTCCATCACATCGATCTCACCGGACTGCGGCCACCCTACCGTCCTGAAGTCCGAACCGAGAAGCCAGAAGGCGGGCCAGAAGCCCTGCCCCAGGGGCAGCTTGATTCGTGCAGAAAATTTCCCATACGCCTGCTCGAATTTCCCTGCCGTCGTAATGCGTGCGGACGTGTAAACACGCCCCATGAACGTCTCTCGTCGCGCCGTAATCGCGAGGTTCCCGTTTCCGTCCAGGGACGCGTTCTCGGCTCGATCCGTATCGTACTCCAGTTGCTGGTTTCCCCAATCGGTACCGACATCGAAGTTCCACCAGCGTGCATCGGGAAGCTGCCCCTGCGGCCCCTCGAACTCGTCGGACCACACCAGATCCCAACCCTCGAGGTCTTCGAATTCGTCGGAGCACGCTCCGAGACCGAAAGCGAGAGCGACGACGAGGAGGCGTGCGGCCGAAACGCCGCACGAACGGCGCCTCTTCAGGAGGTTCACGCGGCTGCGGCGTCGGGGAATAACCGCGGATCCTTCAGGGCCGCGTCCAGAACGAGGGTTGCAGCACCGACCGCGATCGCCCGTGGACCTAGTTCGCTGGTCCGGATATCGACCGACGCAACGGAATTCGCGAACGTCCGTCGCACCACCGTCTCGCGAAGCGGGATGATCAGCGAATCGCCGAGGCTCGAGAGACTTCCTCCGAGGATGACCACAGCAGGATTGAGGAGGTTGAGGACATCGGCGATGGCTACCCCGAGGCGACGCGCAGCTCGGCGCGTCACATGAAGCGCCAGGGGATCGTTCACCAACGCCGCCCCTTCGATCGCCTGAATCGTGATGTCGGCCGATGCAAGACGGCTATCCGGGAAATCACCCAGCAGCGTGCGAGCCTGAGCAATCAGGGCTTCGGACCCGATGAAGGTGGCCAGGCACCCACGGTTTCCACAGACGCACGCGGGCCCGTCACTCTCGATCGTAACGTGTCCGATCTCGCCGGCGACCCCACTCGCACCTCGATAGATCTCACCCCGGATGATGTATCCGGCACCGATCCCCGTCGCGAGCTTCACATAGGCGAAGTCGTCGACACCACGCCCTGCCCCCCACCAGCGTTCGGCCAGGGCGCCCAGGTTCGCATCGTTGTCCACAAAGACCGGGGCGTCGAATTCGGCTTTCAACCCCTCGAGCCCATTTCGTCCTCTCCAGTCGGGCAGGGCGATATCCGACAGGGTCTCCGGATTCCGTGGATCGACTGGACTCGGAACGGCCACGCCGATCCCGAGCAGCTGCCTGCGGGTCAACCCGCACTGACGAAGACACGAATCGGCGATCTCCACGATCAGGGCACCCGTGCCATCGGGGTCGGAACGCACCGGATGGCTGCGATGCTCCCATGCGAGGACTCGGCCGCGCAGATCTGTCAGGGCCACCGATACATGGGACGATCCCATGTCGATACCCATGATCGCATGCGCATCATCCTGGAACTCGAGGAGAATCGGCCGACGTCCCCCCCGGCTGGGTCCATCCCCTACTTCAGCCACGAGTCCCGTGCGCAAAAGATCGGAGACGATGTCCGAGACCGTGGAGCGGGACAGTCCAGTCCTGCGTGCGATTTCAGCCCGCGACAACTGGCGCTGAAGCCAGATCAACTCGAGGACCGTGTCCGCGAGCGGACGACCCCGAGCCTCGGAAGGAGAAACATTCATCCTCGTGTCGGGGCTCGGGGTCATGGATGCTCAGCAGAGTCGAAACGTCGGTGCCGACGTTATTTGCGGAAGTACACGTTGTCGACGAACATCGTCGCCTCGCCAACAGGCTGACCCGAGATGATCAGCTGCGACAGGTTCATCCGGTTCGTCAGACCCGTGAAGTCCGACAGCGGGATGTCCAGCGACAGCCACTCGCCCGTCGCAAGGGCCGGCATCGTCGACGAGTCGATCGTCACCTCGTGCTCCGTGTCGTCCCCGCCGCCGAACGCGTTGTCGGCACCCCAGTCGACCAGCTTGATCCGAAGCTGAGTCGCGTCCGGAGTCCACACGTCCATCCGGAAGTTCGTCATCCCGGACGCGTCCACGCTGTTGTCTCCCGTGAACTCCACGCCGTTGAAGTTCAGCGCCGTGTACTTCTTCACGTCGTCCCCTGCAACCTGGACATCCGCCAGCGCCGAGACGCTCCAGTCCGTCCGCCACGTGTTCACCGCTACGTCCGTGTACGCGTTGCTGAACAGTGACACCACATCCGCTTCCGCCTGCGTCGGCGTCGGCGCTGCCTCCGTCGGCTCCGTCGCCGGCGTCGACGCGTCGTTGTAGAAGTACACGTTGTCGACGAACATCGTCGCCTCGCCAACAGGCTGACCCGAGATG
>JAYOKZ010000080.1:0-6214 GCA_038120095.1 Gemmatimonadales bacterium | reverse complement strand
ATACTCCATCATGAGTCGGGGGACCTCGTGACCCATCGCTGCCAGCTCTTCGAGAACGGAGGCATCGGTCGATGGACCTGTCTTGGTCTTCTTGAGGACCGGCAGTTCCAGCTTTTCGAAGAGGACCTGCCGCAGCTGGGGCGTCGAATTCAGGTTGAAGTCGCCTCCCGCCAGCTTGAAGATCTCTTCCTCGATCAGATCGAGCTCCCTCTTCAGTCTCGCACGCATCATCCGGAAGAAGTCATCGTCGATCGCGATCCCTGCGCGTTCCATGCGCGTGAGCATCGGAACGAGCGGCATCTCCACGTCCCTGAGCAGATCCGTGAGTCCTGCCTCGTCGATCTGCTCCGTCAGGTGGGCGGCAAGTTGTCCCGCGAGATCGGCGGTACCGCACAGGTAGGCGCTGGCCCGTTCGACCGGCACATCCGAGAATGCGAGTCGGCTTCGCCCCGAACCGGTCACGTCACTCCGATCCAGCGGCTTGTGGGAGAACACCTCCATGCTCAGGGTCTTCAGGTCATGGTCTCGCCGGCCCGGATCGAGCACGTAACTCGCGACCATCACGTCCGACGAGTACCCCGCCAGCGTGACGTCTGCCGTCGAGAGTATCAGCGCTGCACGCTTCAGATCGTGCCCACACTTCCGGACCGAAGCGTCTTCGAGCAATTCCTTGAGCGCCCCGAGCTCGGGCATCTGCAGCCCGGGAAGATTCCGCACAGCCGCGGAGCCTTCCCCCTCGAAGGTGAGCTCGAAGGGCTGGGCATGCCCGAAGGGCAGATAGCGCGCCGTGCCACCCTCGACCGAGACCGCGAGGCCAACCGGCTGGCCCAGGAGCAGATCTTCGTGCGAGCTCTCCACAGCCAGCGCGAAGGTCCCGGCGGCCCGAAGCTCGGCGACCAGTTTCTCGACCTCGTCCAGCGTGTCCACCACGAGGTAGTCCACCTCTCCTTCCCCCGTCTCGACCGCCGCCTCGCCGTGTGTGCCACCCGCCTCGGACTGAGCGGCCACAGCGAACTGGTCGGCCAGGCGACGAAACTCCAGCTCGACGAAGAGATCCCGGAGTGCCTCGTTGTCCGGCTCGTGAACCTTCCATGCTTCGAGGTCGAGTTCGACGTCGAGATCCGTCATAATCGTCACCAGACGCTTCGACATCCGGATCGCCTCGGCGTTCTCCGACAGCGAACGCGATGCACGGGGGGGCTTGAGCGACTCGGCGTTCGCGATGAGCTCCTCCACATCCGCATACTGTTCGAGGAGCTGCACGGCCGTTTTGGGTCCCACGCCGGGCGCTCCCGGGACATTGTCCGACGAGTCTCCCACCAGCGCCAGATAATCCGCCACCTGTGACGGAGGGATCCCGAACTTGTCGCTGGCGTTCGCCTCGGTCACCCAGTCCGCGGCGACACCCGAAGAGCCGCCTCGACCGGGATTCATGAGATGAACATGGGGCCCGACGAGCTGATAGAAGTCCTTGTCTCCGGACACGATGACCGCTTCGAGCCCCTTCTCTGCCGCCTGACGGGCGAGCGTCCCGATCACGTCGTCCGCTTCGTATCCATCCAGCTCGACGATCGGATCCCTGAAGCCTTCGACGATCTGTCGAATGCGAGCGAGGCTGTCCCGAAGGTCATCCGGCATCTTCTCCCGGGTCGCCTTGTACTCCGGGTAGACCTCATCGCGGAAGGAGTCGCCGGCATCGAATACGACGGCCAGATAGTCCGGCTCGAACTCCTCACGGATATCCAGCAGGAAACGGGTGAAGCCGAACGGGGCCGACGTGTTCTCTCCGGCCGAGTTCGTCAGCGGCCGGCTGATGAACGCGAAATACGAGCGATAGATCAGCGCATACGCGTCGATCAGGAATATTCTGGGACGGGTCTTCGGGGGAATCTGCACCGGGGTGGCTCGAGGTAGCTCGGACGCGATCGGCATGGGAATCTACCGCCGGCGTCAGGCCCGTGCGA
The DNA here is from genome assembly GCA_038120095.1 of Gemmatimonadales bacterium. Taxonomy (GTDB): domain Bacteria; phylum Gemmatimonadota; class Gemmatimonadetes; order Longimicrobiales; family Gaopeijiaceae; genus UBA2589. Next base: position 4,250 of record JAYOKZ010000080.1, on the reverse strand, counting down.
CGAGACAGCAAAAGAGCCCCACGAACCTGCGGTCGCGGAGCCCTTGAGGAACGGAGAGGGGCCGGGTCAGTTACCGGCGGAATGCGGTGACGCTCCGTCAGTCCTGTCCGTACAGCACTCGATACAGGCCGAGGTTCCGCCGCACGCTCTTCACGTACCCGCGCGTCTCCGTGAACGGGATCCGTTCGGTAAAGCGCAGTGGATCAGACGCTTCCGGGTACCGACGCCAGCGAGTCGCACGCGTGGGGCCGGCATTGTAGGCGGACAGAACGAGAGGAAGCTCCCCGTCATAGCGGCGGCTCATGTCGACGAAGAACGCGGCACCCAGGTGCAGATTGACCTCCGGCCGCGTCAGCGACTCCCGCGTAAATCCGTTCGGGCCATGCGTCCGGGCCAGTTCCGCCCCTGTCGGGGGCATGACCTGCATCAGACCGATCGCCCCGGCATGACTCACAATGTCGGCCTTGAAGGCCGACTCCTGGCGAATGATGGCCGCCATCATGAATGGATCGACCCCCCACTCCGCAGCCTCCCGGCGGACCAGTTCACGGTAGGGGAATGGGTAGGTCACCCGGAGAATCTGCTGATCCCACGAGCCCGCGTCTTCGAGCAGCGCCCAACCCAGGTTGATCCCGTCGATCGTCCGCCCTCGGTCGATGAGCGCCTCCGCCAGCCGCAGCCGCGGACCTCTGGCATCACCGGCACGATCACGAAGCCTGTCGATTTCCGCAGACGCACCCCGCTCGAGGCCGGCAGTCGTAAGCACGTCGAGCCGCCGAAGCCCCTCGCTCAACCAGCCCGGCTCCTCCGACTTCGAACCTTCCGGCACGTTCACGGCGAAGGGGATCTCCAGAAGGTCGGCCGCCATGACGGCATAGTATTCGACGGGCTGGGTCAGCACGCGATTGAGAAGATTCTGAGCGGCTGTCGTGTCGCCGAGTTGGAGGCGTGTGCGTCCCGCCCAGTATGCGGCTTCCTGCCACCGTCGCCCGTCTGGAAAGTCGGCCAGATACGCCTCGAACACCGACGCGGCGCGCTCGAGATTCGAGCGTCTCAGATGAATCTGACCGGAGCGCATCCGCGCCTGCCCCGCGCGCGTGTGGGTCCGAGCCTCCTCGGCGACGAACCCGTACCGATCGAGGGCACGATCAAGGTCTCCGCGCGCCTCGGCGTTGCTCCCCTGGCTCCACACGACCTCAGCCGCCTCGTTGCTCGACGGATACTCCTCGACGAGCCAGCGCCGCAGCGTGCTGACCTGCGCGGCCAACCCCTGCCTGCTCCGCATTTGCGCCCAGACCTCGAGGTTTCGGGCGCCGATCCGGGGGTTCTCCGTCGTTTCGCGGATCTCACGAAACTCCGCGAGTGCCTCTGCCTGCCGATCGGCGACCGTCGACATGAGGCGCGCCCGCTCCACCCTGCTCGCCTCGGGAAGTACCGTCCCCTCGGATTCGGCACGCGACCTCGCCCGGTCATAGCCCCGCAGGGCCCGACGACCGTCGCCGGCCCGGTCGAGAACCCGGGCCAGCTCGAGCGTACGCTCGAAGCCCTCCCCCCCCAGATCCATCAGCGCTTCCGCGGCGCGGATGCGCGCCCGGCCGTCACCGCGATCGAAGCCATCGAGGAGCAATTGCCGACTCGACGTGGTGTCACCGGAGGCGATTCTGAGGCGCCCGAGCTCGACCGCGGCACCCGCCTGCCGGACCCCTTCGTAACGCATCATCAGACGCTCGAATACCCGCGCAGCTTCGGCGGAGTCTCCGGCCTGCAGCAACGCATCCGCTTCGGTCCGCCAGAGCACACCCGCTGCAACCGGGTCGATCGCATGATCCACGAGTCGGCGCACGGCGCTGACGTCGCCCGCATCGGCAGCCGCCACGGCCAGCTCGACCGCGATCCAGCTCCGAGCGTACGGAGCCGCACGCAGATCCCTCACCACCTCGAGCGCCCTGTCGTGCTCTCCCGCCCGCCAAGTCGTTCGAGCCAGCCGAACCCGCATGGAGGTGGCTTCCGGTGAACCGGCTGGGATCGAACGGAGATGCCGGTCGTACTGCAGAGCCGCCGCCGCCCACTCCTCCGCGTGCTCGAGCGCCCGTCCCAGCAAGGCCCGACCCACACCATCTCTTTCGCGATCGAGCCAGTCGGCCTCCCGAAGAAGCTCGAGGACCGCAGGCCAGTTCTCCCACCCGGCCTCCGCCCGGGCCAGTGTCAGAACATCCGAGGGCGTCCCGGTCGCCGCCCCTTCAGCACGGAGGATCCGGGCCGCATGCCAGAACCGTCCGACCGAGAGCTCATCAAGGGCCGAGTCCGAGACGACCCCCTCGTCCGACCACGGCTCGGGCTCAGCGCGGAAAGCTGCTGCCGTCAGAAGAAGAACGCTGAGCGAAACGAGGGCGGTACGAAGACGCATGCGAAGTAATCAAGTGAGTCGGACGGCACGAGTGTGGCCACACACCTCAGCCACGACCCGTGTCCACTATACGCCCTTGGTGGCCATGAGGTACAAAAAAAAGAGGCCGCCCCGAGGGGCGGCCTCCGAAACAGCGGAAACAGACGCTCGGCGTCAGCCGGCGCGACCCGTCTCGATCGCGTGGAGCGTGTCGACCATCTTCTGCGCCGACTCTTCCATGTCGATCACGAGCCCGTCGATCTTCGCAACGAAGTAGTTGTGGCCGACCGACACGGGGATTGCGATGACGAGACCCGCAGCCGTCGTCAGGAGCGCGACCTTAATACCACCCGCGACCAGCGTCGCCTCAACCTCACCGGCCGCCTCGATCGACTGGAAGGCGATGATCATCCCGATCACCGTACCCAGGAAGCCGAGGAGCGGCGCGATGTTCGTTAGCGTCGCGAGGACAACGAGTCCCTTCTCGAGCTTGCTCATCTCGATGAGACCCTGATTCTCGATCGCCTTCATGACGCGATCGGTGCCTTCCTCGTGACGCTCCAGGCCCGCGTAGAGGATGTTCGCGGCGGGCGAATCCGTGTCACGCGTCAGCTCGAGCGCCTCGCGGATGCGCTGCTGAACGAGAAGCTCATCCACATCCTTCAGGATTCGCTTCGTCTTCGATGCCTTTGCGGTCAGCGTGACGAACTTGATGATGATGACGATGATGCCCAGGCCAAGACAGAAGGCGAGAGGCCACCGCATGAAGCCCATCCCTTCCCAGTTGACGGCAGCCTGCTCCTGCCAGGAGAGGGTAGGCGCATCCATGCCCGGAATCTGAAGTAGGGCGGCGTACAGTTGGACCAACGGAACCTCCGGCCAGTGTTCTAGTTACTGATCGTTAGAGAGCCCTTCCACACTGCGTCGTATGGAAGGGCGGGGTCAAGAGGCTCGCAACATGGCAGGCCCCCAAAATGGTGTCAAGCCCGAATTCGCGTCACGATTTCGTGTGATGACAGGCCACGAAATGGCCGTCCGACCCGCCCTCCTCCGAGGGATACAAGCTTTGGCATTTCTCATCCTTCAGCGGGTGCGGACATCGCGGGTGAAAGTGACATCCCCGTGGGGGATCGGTGGGACTCGGCACGTCACCATGAAGCAGGAATCGCTCACGTTCGCTACGCCCGATCGGGTCCGGTCGGGGTGCGGCTGACAGCAACGCCCGGGTATATGGGTGACGAGGATCTCGATACAGCACCTCCGCATCTGCCATCTCCACGATTCTGCCCAGGTACATGACTGCGACCCGATCGCTGACGTGCTGCACGAGAGAGAGGTCGTGGGCAATGAAGAGATACGCGAGACCGAGATCGCGCTGCAGGTCGTCGAGCAGGTTCACGACCTGCGCCTGCACGGAGACATCGAGCGCACTCACCGGCTCATCGAGGACAAGGAAGTCCGGCTCCACCGACAGGGCACGCGCAATCCCCAGTCGCTGCCGTTGACCTCCACTGAACTCGTGGGGGTACCGATCCACATGTTCGGCCCGAAGCCCCACTCGCTCGAGCAGCTCGATCACGCGGCGCCGGGGATTCGCCTGATGCAGTGAATGGACCTTCAGTGCTTCCTCGAGCATTGCGCCCACCGACATACGCGGGTTGAGAGAGCCGAAGGGGTCCTGAAAGACGATCTGGACACGCCGGCGGAGCGCCCGCAGGCCTGCATGATCGAGTGCTCCAACATCCTGACCATCGAAAAGCACCCTGCCTCCGGTCGGCTCCAGCAGCCTCAGAATCGCTCGACCCGTCGTGGACTTCCCGCAACCCGATTCTCCGACCAGCCCGACGGTCTCTCCGGGCCACAG
>JAYOKZ010000079.1:6031-6509 GCA_038120095.1 Gemmatimonadales bacterium | reverse complement strand
GACGACGGGGCCGACTGAACCCATCACCGAGAGAAGTGAGCTTTGACCAGAGCGAAGGCGAGCCCTCACCCCCTGCGCGGTGAAGCCAGAGGGCTGATTCATCCTGGTCCGCCGCCAACGGAGTCGGGCGATGAAGCCAGCCTGACGTCGTGGGGCTTTCAGGATACGGAGTTTGCCGTCGACTCGTCGGGCGCGATCACGGTCACGGGTGACCGCTATCCGGGCCTCAGCGGGGAGAGGATGCCCGAGCTCCTGCCATGGTTCCGGACTGTGGTGGGAATCGACTTCCCGCTCGCGGATGAGGCTCCTCTAAGAACGGCGCCTGTGCCGCCATCCCGCGCCGCACCCGCGTTCCTCGACGCGATCAAATCGGTGGTGGATGCGGACGCAGTCCGAACGGACGAACACATCCGCCAACGCCACGGCCACGGCCACACCGTCGCCGAAATCGAAGCGGTTCGTGGAGACGGGCTACCAC
>JAYOKZ010000079.1:2906-6021 GCA_038120095.1 Gemmatimonadales bacterium | reverse complement strand
ATCGTACAGGCGGCCCGGACTCACGGCGTGGTCCTCGTGCCCTACGGTGGCGGCACCAACGTCTCCGAGGCACTGCGGTGCCTGACCGACGAGGAGCGGCCCATTGTGGCCGTCGACATGAGTCGAATGAGTCGTATCCTGTGGATCGACCCGGTCAATCGCATGGCCCGGATCGAAGCAGGAGCCGTCGGCCGCCACATCCAGAAGCAGCTCGCCGAGTACGGCTTCACGATGGGCCACGAACCCGACAGCGTCGAGTTCTCGACCCTCGGTGGCTGGATCGCGACCAATGCGAGCGGCATGAAGAAAAACCGCTATGGCAACATCGAAGACATGCTCCTCGATGTCACCGTCGTCACCGCGCGCGGCACGCTGGAGCGCTCTCAAGTCGCGCCCCGTGAAAGCATCGGCGTCGACCCCAAGCTGTGGATGATTGGCAGCGAGGGCAGCCTCGGCGTCATCACCTCCGCCGTCGTGAAGCTGTTCCCCTTGCCGGAACAGCGCAGCTATGGATCCGTTCTGTTCAAGTCGTTCGAGGACGGGGTCGCATTCATGTACGACCTGGCTCAACAGGACTCATACCCCGCCAGCGTGCGCCTCGTGGACAATCTTCAGTTCCGGTTCGGGCAGGTCCTCAAACCGGCCCGGAAAGGCAGGCGCCAGCTCGGCCGTGCACTCGAGAAGTGGGTTGTCACCGCACTGCTCGGCTTCGATCCCGGCACGATGGTGGCGGCAACCCTCGTCTTCGAAGGATCGAAGCGCGACGTGGCACGTCAGGAAAAGACCGTCTACTCGGTGGCCAAACGCCACGGAGGCTTCAAGGCCGGCGCGGAAAACGGGAAACGTGGTTATCGGCTCACCTTTGGAATTGCCTATATCCGGGACTTCGTACTGAAGCACCACATCCTCGCGGAATCGTTCGAGACCTCCGTGCCCTGGAGCCGCGCGCAGGAGCTGGTGACCCGGGTGAAGGCATCGATCCACCGTGCCCACCGGGAAGCCGGTTTGCCCGGCCATCCCTTCGTCTCGTGTCGCGTCACCCAGATCTACGAGACGGGATGCTGCATCTACTTCTACATGGCCTTCTACACACGCGGATTGGAAGACCCGCTGGGGGCATACCACCAGATCGAGACCGTGGCCCGACACGAAGTCCTGGCCAGCGGCGGATCGATCTCCCACCACCACGGGGTGGGGAAACTCCGCCTGCCCTTCCTCGATCAGATCATGTCTCCCACGATGCGGCAGTGGCGAGACGACATGAAGGCAACGCTGGATCCGACCGGGGTCTTTGCAGCCCAGCGACCGTGGAACAACGGAGACCTGGAGACCCTCATATCTTGAGCACCAAGGGACACCGCGGTGTGCGCGTCTTCCTGACGGGTGCGACCGGCTTCATCGGCAAGGTGGTACTTCAGGAGTTGATGCGGCGACGTCGGGAACTCGGGGTCGAGCGGGTCTACCTCCTCATCCGACCCAGGAGACGGCTGTCGGCCACGGCGCGATTCGAGCAATCCGTCGCCAAATCCCGCTGCTTCTCCCTGCTCGACCCGGCGTGGACGGAGCTGTGTCGTCCCGTGTCGGGAGACATGACCACGGAGGGCCTCGGCCTCTCGACTGAAGATCTTCAGCTGCTGCAGTCGGACCTCACCCACGTCATCCATTGCGCCGCTTCCATCCGGTTTGATCTTCCCCTCGCCAAGGCCGCGGACATCAACATCACGGGGGCTCTCCGCACCCTTCGTTTCGTTCAGGGATGCGCACACGTTCGCCGCTTCGTCGACGTATCGACGGCGTACGTCACTCCCCACCCCGGTCACGGCGTTCTCCGAGCGGACGAGCGGCTTGTAGACATCCCGCTCGACGCCGAGGATGCCTACCGCCAGATCCTGGAGGGGGCGGTCGACAGCGACCAGCTACTCGCGGCGACAGGGCATCCCAGTACGTACACGCTCACCAAGTGCCTCGCCGAGATCATCCTCGCAAAGCAGCGGGGGGAGACGCCGCTCACGCTGGTCCGACCGAGCATCGTCTCGGCCTGCTGGCGCTATCCCTTTCCGGGCTGGATCGACAGTCACGCCGCGTATGCCGCGTTCGTCTCCCTGCTTGGCACCGGGCACCTTCGTGCGGTTCGCGCGAACGCCGACACGGTGCTCGATGTCGTGCCGTGTGACGCCGTGGCGGACCGCATCCTGGCCTGCGCCTTCGAGCCCTCGCTTCAGCAGCCCTTCCTGATCCGGCATGCCTCTGTCGGCCTCGCCCGAAGCGGCCGCACGGGCGATCTCGCACGAAGACATATCTCATTCTTTCGGGGCAGTCCCCATGACCGCCCACCGCACCTCGCTTTCCTCGGCCGTTCGGCTGCCGCCTACAGGCTCCGCCGGCTACTGAGTCATGTGATCCCTCTGCGCGCTGCACAGGTCCGAGCCCGCCTGGCAGGGCGCCCCCGAGATGCACGAGAACCGAGCCGAATGCTGAAATGGCTGGATTATCTCGATGAGCAATTTCACTACTTCGTCCATCGCACCTTCGACTTCAGGACAGCCGCGCAAGACACCAGCGAGTTTGAGCTCGTCCCCTACCTCGACACGGTCTCGGGCGGTGTGTCGGAGCACCTCCTGAAGCGTGACTCCACCGAGGTCCCGCTGCACCTCCCGGGAGGGGATCTGAGCTGGGCTCTGCGTCAGCCGGGTGCGAACCCGACCACTCGCCTCATGGCATACCTGGTTCGCAAAGCACTACGCAGAGCCCATGCTGCCGTCACCTTCGACGAACGCCGCATGCGAGCAGCGCTGGGAAACGTCGAGTCCGGCGACTTCGTGATCCTCGCACCCACTCATCGCAGCTACCTCGATTTCCTGATCACGTCTCTCTTCTGTTTCGCGCACCCCGGACTCGGACTGCGGCTGCCCCGGGTGGCCGCGACGGATGATTTCGCAAGAATCCCCATCGTGGGTCGGATGCTCGAGCATGCAGGGGCGTTCTACATCAGGCGTGGTACGGGTGTGCCCGATCCCGAGCTGACACGCCAGATCGAACGGTTGGTGCAAGGGGCACGCCCGCTCTCGTTCTATCCCGAAGGCACGCGAAGTCGCGGCCGGCGCTTCCTTCAACC
>JAYOKZ010000079.1:0-2896 GCA_038120095.1 Gemmatimonadales bacterium | reverse complement strand
GTCGTGGGCAGGTCCAGATCGGTCGCGTACATATGAGAGCGGGCGAGCCTGTGCGTATCGGTCCGTACTCGGACATCCACGGGTCGAGTCGACGCGTCGTGTCGGAACTCCAGAGGCACACCGTGCCCAGCACCTTCCACCTTCGTGTCTTCGCCGAGTCTCATCCCCGCCTCGCGATCGATCCCGGGGCTCTTCGATCGGAGATCCTCAAGCGTGGTGGGCGCGTCCTCGACAGCCCTCTCGATGACCGGATCCCGGTAGACCGTGCGCTCGAGCCAACCTACCAGAGCCAGTGGATGCACCTGTTCTATGCGGACGCCCTGGCACTGCACCCGCAGAACGCGGCCATCGCGGCACATGTCCGCCGAAACGGCTTCTGGTATCCGGCATCGACCGGGAGTCCAGAACCACTCACCGCACGGGTGGTCGAGGGTTTGTTCGCACCCGTATGCCGCGACTTCGAGCGCGTCGCGGCCGCCGTCGAACGGATGCCGGCGGACGGCGCTGTCATGGCTCACGAGCTGGTGGCCCGAACGCAGGGCCTGTCTCTGATCAATGTCGAGGATGCACTTGCAGCTCTCGTCGAAGAACAGCACCTCGTGGCGGACCGAGCCGTGCACCGTTGGGCCCGGGGGAAGAAGGACCTCGGTGAGTTCAGATCCTCCTGCGCCTGGACTTCATCGGTCGAACGGGAGCAGCTCGTCTCCTGACATGACCCTCCCGTCTAGAGAGACTCGCTCTCCGCCACCCGAGACACCTTCCAGGGATTCCACTGATCCCGGTACGAAGCTCGATGGAAGATCTCCATCAGGTGCGCAAAGGTCCGAATGACCCGCAGGTACAGGCCCGTGTAGAGAGGCATCAGGGGTACGATCGGGAGCAGAGCCACATCGGATCGGCGTAACGTCTCCTTGAGGGCCAACACGCTCACCGCGTACTGCCACAGGTTGGTGAGGGCGTAGATCATGAAGTTGATCACGAACAGATACTTCACCGACGTTGGATGAAGGATCAGCATCTGGACGAAATACACCCACCACTTGGCATTCAGCCCCATCGAAAACAGGACGTTCTCCGCACCCGACCAGAAATTCGACCAGCGGAAATTCGCCGATTTCCGGTCGAAGATGTCCCGGTGCTTGCGAAGGCGGAATCGAACCATCGATCGATCCCAACGGTATCGCTGGCGCGCCAGGGCTCTCACAGACGAGGGCACGTTGGTGTAGCAGACCGCCTCCGGCGCGTGGATGACCTGGTAACCCAACTTGCGAATCTTCACAGTCAGGTCTCCGTCGAGTCCCGGGCCTACGTCCCATCCACCGAGACGCTGGAGCAGATCGCGCGGGAACGCTCCGAACGCGCCTGATACGATCCGCAGGATGCCCAGCATGGCCGATGCCGTTCGACCGACGCTGATCGACTTGAAGTACTCGAGCGCCTGGCATCGAGCGATCAGACCGCCCCGAACATTTTCCACACGGATATCGCCGCCCACGGCCCCGACGTTCTCGTCCATGAAGAAGGGAAGAATCACCCGTTCGAGCGCGTCATGGCGCAGATTCGAATCTGCATCCAGGTGCACGATGTACGTCCCACGCGCGTAGAGCAGAGCCGTGTTGGCGGCGGAGGCCTTCCCGCCTCGAGGCTCATTCCGAACGAAGCGTGTGATCCGTCCCTCCCGCTCCAGCCTGCGGCAAAGGTACGGAGTATCGTCGTCAGACCCGTCATCGACGACGATCAGTTCGAAGTGCTTGTACGTCTGCAGGTCGAGTGAATCCACCAGCGTCTGAATGTGCTTGCCCTCGTTCTTGCCCGGGGAGAGAACGGACACGAGCGGGCGTTCCTGAAACAGGCGGTGACGGGCTGCCTGTTCCTTTTCACGGCGAGCTGTGCTCCCGAAGCGGCGGTGCACGAGCAGGGCCGTATCGAGCAGCACGTAGCGAGCGAAGTCGACGAGGAAGAATGGCCAGAAGTAGTAAAGCCACTGGTAGCCCTCCAGCCCTCCCATGAAGGCCAGGAGACCGTCCATGAACCGCATGCGCCGCTACTCGCTACGGCCGCCGGCGAGATCCGCTGAATCTCCCGCCACGCCCGCGATGTACGCGTCGAGATCGAGGTCCGGACCCACCTCGACCGTACTGGGAGCGATGCCGGGCAGTTCTCCAATGGCCATCTCGAACAGACGATCAATCGACTCCTTCAGCCGCTCGACCACGCGCGCCGCGCCCGCAGCATCGGTCTCCGGAGTCAAGACGAGGAACAGGCTCTCATTCCGGATCGATACCAGGTCGGAGGGTCGCAGCGTGGTCTGGAAGGCCTTCGCGACAGCCTCGAACAACTCCTGGCGGCGGCTTCCCAAACGGATGACCGTCGCCTCATAGTTCTCGAATTTGAGAACGAGGAGCGCACTGGGCGGTCGTTCGTAACGCTCGGTCCGGTGACGATCGGCAGCGACCAGTTGGCGAAATACGGGGTACTCGTAGACCGGGACCTTGTCCTGCAGCACACTGATCAGCAGGCTGTCGAGTCCGTGTTTCGCGGCGTTGTGCCCGAACGGCGTCACATTCCAGATCCTGATCCGCCGCATGACCTGCATTTCCGGCGGAGTGATCCGACGACACTGGTAGCAGGACGTCGTAATCTGGGGAGACGGGAACCGAGCCTGACACGACACACAGTCGAAGACGAGCGACGGCTTGTCGTAGTCGACCCCGACGTGTTTCAGCTCTCGTGAGCACTTGGGGCATACCATGTCCGAGCCACGCCGGAAGTCCCTCGATGGGGCGACGTAGCCGCAACGGAAATGGTGGACCATGTCATCGACGGTGAGATCGGCGTGACCACAGTCAGCACAGACCTCGAGAAAATTCAGGAAGCCGCAGCCGCAGTGCGTACA
>JAYOKZ010000078.1:0-6529 GCA_038120095.1 Gemmatimonadales bacterium | reverse complement strand
CGTATCCGGATTCAAGGCATCGTGAAAGGGGACCTAAGGGGTGATCAGCTCGTCGAGGTCGTGGTGTCGATTCCCGAACAGCTCTCCGAGGTGGACCGAAAGGCGATGGAGGACTTTGCGGAGGCCAGCGGACTCCGGCATTGAACCGACTGTGGCGATGGTCACTCCGGAAGGGGAGGGACGGCTCGTCTTACACGATGCGTCCGCCGCCCAGCACTCGTGAGCGATCGAACACAACCGCAGACTGCCCCGGGGTGATTGCCGGTTGGGCCTGCCCCAGAGCCAATGTCAATTCTGAACCGACTTCCAGGACCGTGGCGGGGATTGCCGGGGCGCGATAACGAAGCTGGACGCGAACTTCATCATTCTGTGAGGGCGGCGTTGTGAGCCAGTTCAACTCCTGCACCGAGACGACCGCACCGAAGAGCTCTTCGCGGGGGCCCACGACGACCTCCCGTGAGTCGGGGCGGATCTCGAGCACGAACATCGGTTCCGAGAAACCCCCTCCCAGCCCCCGCCGCTGACCAACGGTAAAGCCTGCGAATCCTGAGTGTTCACCCACCACCGTGCCGTCGGTTCGGACGATCGTGCCGGGTTCGAGGGCCGGATGGACCGAGCCGAGCCGCTTTCGGAGCAAATCCCGGTAATCCCCGGTCGGCACGAAACAGATCTCCTGTGACTCAGGCTTGTCCGCCGTGGCCAGTTGCAGTTCTCTGGCACGCTCACGAACCTCGCCCTTCGTGAGCCCCCCCAGAGGGAAGAGAAGTCGGGGGAGCATCGCGGACGGGAGGCCCCACAGGAAGTAGGATTGATCCTTGTCCTCGTCGCGCCCGCGCAGCAGAGCGACCCCGTCGGCATCGGGCTGCACCTGCACATAGTGGCCCGTCGCGATTTGGTCGCATCCGAGCGCCTCTCCCCGTGCCAGCAGGTCCCGAAACTTGGTGTTCGAGTTGCACCGGACGCACGGGTTGGGGGTTCGGCCTCGTGCATATTCCGAGACGAAATCGTCGATCACGTCTCGAGTGAAATCTTCCTCGACATCGAAGACGTAGTGCGGGATGCCGAGAGCCGACGCAACCCGCTTCGCGTCCATGATGCCGTCAAGGCCGCAGCAGGTCTTGCCGTGAGCAGGAATGTCCGAATAGCAGAACGTCTTCATCGTCACACCGATCACGTCATGACCGGCATCGACGAGAAGCGCAGCTGCCACCGACGAATCTACGCCTCCCGACATGGCGACCAGAACGCGGCTCACGTCAGACTCAGCCTTTTCCATACTCGCTCGATGAGTGTTGCGGCCTGTTCCACCTGATCCTCCGTCGTGCCGGGGCCGACCGAGAAACGCACGGTAGTAAACGGGTCGTTCGGGCCATACAGAGCGGAAATGACGTGGCTCTTGCTGGCCGCTCCACTTTGGCAGGCTGACCCACTGGAGGCAGCAATCCCTTCCAGGTCAAGAGCCATCAGGAAGGCCGCGGGGTTCGTGATATCCGGAACGCCGAGGCTGAGAATGTGGGGTACTCGTCGCGCCTCCTCGCAATTCACCCGAAGATGGGGAATCGCACGGACAAGTCGCGCCTCCAGTCGATCGCGCATGGCCGCCAGGTGGCGGGGACAGCGATCGAGCTCCTGGACAGCCAGACAGATGGCCTCCGTCAGTCCGATGGCTCCGGCCACATCCTCGGTACCCGGACGTAGCGTCCGCTCCTGGCCACCTCCGAACATCAGGGGCTCGATCTCCACCCCGTCCCGGACAAACAACAGGCCCGTTCCACGGGGCCCTCCGATCTTGTGCCCGGTAGCTGTCAGTAGGTGAATACCGAGGCCCTCCAGGTCGATCGCGACTTTCCCGAGAGCCTGAGACGCATCCGTGTGCACGACGGTTCCCGAGTGTGCTGCCCAAGCGACTGCCTCGTCGACAGGCAACAGGACGCCGGTCTCATTATTTGCCCACATGACAGAGAGCAGGGAAGGGCGACGATCCAGATCACCCGAGACTGCATCAAAATCGAGGCGCCCCTCCGGAGAAACCGGTACCCGCCGGAACTCGGCTTCCCCCCGAGCTGCGAGCCACTGGCTGGGCTGCAGAACCGCGCTGTGCTCGATAGCCGAGGCCATCAGCACGGGGCAGTCCCCCGCTCTGGCGAGGGCTCTCACGCCACCGATGATCGCAAGATTGTCGGACTCGGTCCCTCCGCGCACGAAGCGTACCTCTGAAGCACGAGCGCCAATCGCGGACGCGAGCCGATCCCGCGCTTCCTCCAGCGCAGCTGCGGCTTCCTGTCCCCAGCGATGGATGCTGGAGGGGTTCCCGAAGCGCGCGGTGAGGTATGGCGTCATGGCCGCGACGACTTCGTCCCGAACGGGCGTCGTTGCAGCGTGATCGAGATAGATGGAGGACATGAGGGAGCGGTAATTTCCCCAGGCGAAGGCCGCTTCTAAGTTAATGGGGCAGGGCCGGCTGCCCACTCCGGAGTTCCTCACGCGACGGGTCCATGTCGAGAACGTTGCCACCCTTTCCTCCGGGACATCCTCCACACTTCCGGGCCACCGTGCATGGGACGGTGTTCGCAGGACGCGATCGATATCTGGAGGAGCTTCGCGAGGGCGCTGTGGTGAAGCTGGTGGCGGACCCGCCGGTTCAGGACCACCCGGAGGTCTGGGTGCACACGATCGACGGGGAACCCATCGGCCACCTTCCGCCGGACGTCTCCGGGTGGTTATGGCCCTGGATGTCGAGCGGAGGGGTGGCGACAGCCGTGACCCTTCGCGTGCGAGGAGGCGAGGTTCCCTCGTGGCGCAGATTGCTCCTCGACGTTTCCTGTGTCACTTCGTAGCCATCAGAAGGTCGACACTCCGAGCTCGGAGAGTTCATCCACCTCGAGTGTCTCCGCGATGCGAAAGGGCTCACCGTAGCGTACGCGAATCAAGGAGCCGTAGTGCGCGCTTTTCGCCCGGATCTGTGCGATCAGGTCTCGGCTGCCTCCGGGAAAGACCTCTCCGGCCTGAACTGCATCGTCGAACTGTGATCCGTAGGCCGCGATCGCGTCCAGCTTGCGATCCATCTGCTGCGAGATGTCAACGACGAAATCCGGTGGATCTGCGTCCTCACGGAACGCCGTTGCGTAGACAAGCTTCACGGGACGAAAGGGCTGACCGGGGATCTCCAGTTTGCGCAGACCCGACAGGAAGCAGGCATCACGAACGATTTCCGCGGCGATTCGATGGTCGCGGTGGCGTCCGACCGTCCAGTGCGTGACGACTACCCGGGGCCGAAAGGCCCGAAGCAGTGCGGCTACGACCAGGCGCGATTCATGGTCGTTTTGGAGGTTGGAGTCAGGAAGTTCGGCGCACGCGCGGAGCGTGAGACCCATGAGGGCGCCCGCACGTGCGGCCTCGCGAGCTCGTGTCTCCACGGACCCCGAACTTCCCATCTCACCGGCGGTCAGGTCTACGACGCCCACACGCTTCCCGCGGGAGCTGCTTTTGACCAGCACTCCGCCGCAGAGCAACTCCGCGTCGTCGGGGTGCGCCATGATTGCCAGCAGGTCAAGCGGCGCCTCGAGCTCGGCCATCGTCTACTCGTATCGGAGGGCGACCACGGGTTCCAGTCGACTGGCCCGGTAGGCCGGAAGGAGTCCAAAGAGCATACCGGTCAGGGCGGCCATACCCAAGGCTGCGATGACAGCCCATGCCGGTATCTCGGCAGGGACGGGGCTGAAGGCAGCGACCACCTCAGCCATCCCCCAGCCGATCAGTAGCCCTGTGCATGCGCCTGCACTCGTGAGAAGCGAGGCTTCGACCAGGAACTGCCAGAGGATCTCCCGTCGCGTAGCCCCGATCGCCTTTCGAACCCCGATCTCGCGTGTGCGCTCGGTCACGGAAATCAGCATGATTCCAATGACCCCGACTCCACCGACGAGCAGGCCGGCTGACGCGAGCATCAGGATCACGAGAAAGAAGACACCGGTCAGCTGATTGAACATGTCCGCGATCTGCTGGGAGGACATGATAGAGAAGTCATTTTCCTCACGGGGACCAAGGCCGCGCATCCCACGCATCGCCGCGATCACATCGTCCCGGGCTCGATCGGCTGATACGTCCTCATCCGGGACGACGAGGATCTGTGCCTGAAACTTGTTGTGGCGCAGACGACGGATCGAAGCGGTCCACGGAAAGACTGCCCAATTCTGAAGGGCTGCCGAGAAAATGTTCTCCTCCGGCTCGTAGACGCCGATCACCGTGAAGGGTTCCTGTGTTCCCCGGAAGGCGTTCCCCACGCGAACCCGTCGACCGACGGGGTCCTGTTGACCGAAAAGTTGCTCTGCGAGGCCGCTCGAGAGCACGACGACCGCCCGATTCTGCTCGACCTCGGCCGGCGTGAAATCTCGCCCGACGACGAAGTCACCGATCTGGTACGCCGACCAGCCTGCGGACGATCCTTGCGCGAGGACATTCTGCATTTCCTCGCTCGCGTAGGCGATATCGACCTGAAACTGAGAGAGGTCGTACAGCGCGTCCGATACTGATGGCAGGGCTTCGATCCGGCGGGCTTCTTCGGGCTCGATGACGGGTTTTCCCCACCACGGAGGGCGAGCGCCGTCGTCGTTGATGGTGATCGCCGTGAAGTCGAATCGCGAGACGACGAAGTTGTCGGGCCCGGCCGCCTCGAAGGCAGCGAGAACGCTGGACCGAAGACCTGTCATGAGGGCGCCGAACGCAACGACCACGGATACGCCGACGGCCACACCCAGGACGGTCAGGATCGAGCGGATGAGGTTTGCGCGGATCGCCTCCCAGGCGATCAGGAACCCCTCGGTGATGGCGGTCAGGCCACTCGCACCTCGGGGTGGACGGTATCCGGTCCGTCGTGCCCAGCGCTCGGTACCGTCACTCATTCGTACCTCAGTGCATCGACGGGGTCGAGCTTCGAAGCCTGTGAGGCTGGGTACACACCCGCGACGATTCCGACGGAAAGTCCGAGGAGAACCCCGAGCGTGATCCACCGGGGAGCAACGGCCGCAGGAATCACGGACACGGACTCCACCGCCTTGGCGATCAGCAGGCCAACGGTCACACCAAACGCTGCCCCGACGGTAGAAAGCGTGGCGGATTCAATGAGAACCTGAGTCAGGATGTCCCGACGGCGTGCTCCAAGCGCCTTTCGGACGCCGATCTCCCGAGTCCGCTGCATCACGGACACGAGCATGATGTTCATGATCACGATCCCGCCGACGACAAGGGAGATCGAGACGAGCATCGGCAGCGCAGTGAAGAGGATCCGTGAAATGGTGTCCCAGAAGCTGATCGCTTCGTCAGCTGTCTCGAGAGCGAAGTTCGCTTCTTCGGTCGGGCGCAATTGTCGGCGGGAGCGCATGATCCCCTCGGCCTCCAGCTGGATATCCCGAAGCTGATCCGGGTTCATAGCCTGGAGGATGACCGAGTCGACGTACCCCCTGGCACCGATAATCGCCCGCGCGGGCGATCGTGCGGGGACGAAAACCTGGTTATCGAGGGACTGGCCGAAGAGGGAACCCTGCTCGTCGAGCACGCCGATGACCCGATACGGGAAGCCACGAATCCGGAGGGAGCGTCCCACGGGCTGAAGACCTTCGAAAACCCGATCCGCGGTCTCGAAGCCAATCACCACGACGGGGGCTCCGTTCGCTGCCTCCTGCGGAGAAAACGCCCGCCCGGTGGAGATCCCGAGATCCCGGATTTCAAAAATTTCCGCATCCGCCGCTACCAGCCGCACCCCTCCGGCAGTCCGGCCGTTGTCACCTACCACGCTCGTTCCTGCATCGCTCTCGACCGAAACCCGAACCGGGAGAGTCAGGCGGTCGCGGAGTACATCGGCGTCAGCGAACGTGATGCCCGGTCTGCGTGCGATCGCCCTTCGCTCCTCTCGGGTCCGATTGATATTGACAGATTCGGAGCGCCTGAGGGTTACGGTGTTCACGCCGAAAATCTGAGACGAGAAGTCTTCGCGTACGTACCGATCCAGCCCCTCGACGACCGTCACCACGACGATGAGGAACATCACGCCGAGGATGACCCCGAGCAGGCTGAAGAAAGACTTCAGCTTCTCGGAGCGAATCTGCTGGAACGCGAGCGCGACGCCCTCCCAGAGATGCATCCCTTAGTTCTCGTTGCTCTCGTCGGGGTCTTCGTCGTCCATAACCGAGATCGCATCACCGGGGCGGAGTTGTCGAATCCGCTGGTACGGGCCGGCCACCACGACATCGCCTGCAGAGAGGCCTTCCAGAACCTCGAAGTACTCCTGTCCGGCAATTCCGATCTCGACCGGTTGGAATGTCACGGTTCCGTCATCTGCGACGAGGAAGACCCCTTCGACATCGGATGGCGTGGGGCGGTCTGACCCCGAATCGACCTCCTGACCGACCTCGTCCGCATCGCGCACGGTGAGCGCGATGATCGGAACGGCGACGGCTCCGTTTCGCGACTCGACGATGATGTCGGCCGTGGCCGAAAGGTCGGGCCTCAGAGGGGCATCCGTTTCGTCGAGGGT
>JAYOKZ010000077.1:0-6720 GCA_038120095.1 Gemmatimonadales bacterium | reverse complement strand
CGCGGGGTTCAACGTCAGGCCGACCACCGTGCTCTAGACGTGCGACCCCGCGTGGGCAGCGCCCGACGTGTACTTGATCGACTCCGAGCCCACCGCGAACGTCACGATCGGGCTGACCTCGGACGATACGAGCGAAGGGACCGTGTCCCCCTCCTCGGTCGTCTTCACGTCCGCGAACTGGGATTCACCACAGATCGTCACGGTGACGGGCGCGAACGACGCCATCGATGACGGGGATATCGTCTACACCATCGTCACGGCTGCCTCCACGTCGACGGACGGCACGTACGACAACGTCGACCTGGATGACGTGAGCGTGACCAACGTCGACAACGACACGGCGGGCGTCACGGTGTCGCAGACGGCCGGCCTGATCACGACGGAGGCAGGTACCGGTGAGGACACCTTCACCATCGTGCTCGACTCCGAGCCGACCGCGGACGTGTCGATCTCCGTAACGTCCAGTGACGTAACGGAGGGTACGGTCTCCGCGACGCCGCTCGTCTTCACGAGTGGCAACTGGAGTGTCGCGCAGACCGTCACCGTGACCGGCGTAAACGACGACGTGGCCGACGGTGACATCGGGTACACGATCGTGACCGCAGACGCCTCGTCGTCGGACCCGAACTACTCCGGCTTCGTCGTCTCGGATGTCGGTGTAACCAACACCGACGACGACACGTCCGGAATCGACGTGAGTCCCACGAGTGGCCTCCTCACGACCGAGGCCGGAGGCAGCGACAGCTTCACCATCGTCCTTCAGTCCGAGCCGACTGCAGACGTCTTGATCTCGATCGCATCGAGCGACGAATCGGAGGGGACGGTGTCCACATCCTTGCTGACGTTCACCAGCGGCGACTGGAATGTTGGCCAGTCCGTGACGGTCTTCGGCGTGAACGATGACGTCGATGACGGCAACGTCGGCTACACGATTACCACGGGCGATGCTTCGTCGGCAGACTCGAACTACAACGGGGTGGTGATCCCCGACCCCTCGGTGGTGAACGAGGACAATGATACCGCGGGGATCACCGTTTCCCCCACGAGCGGGCTGACGACCACCGAAGCCGGTGCTGGTGCGGACACGTTCACCATCGTCCTCGATTCCGAGCCGACAGCGGACGTCTCGATCTCCCTGACGTCGAGCAACACGAGTGAGGGCACGGTCTCTCCGGCCAACGTGACGTTCACCAGCGAGAACTGGGACGCGGCGCGTACCATCACGGTCACGGGGGTCGACGACACGGTGGATGACGGTGACATCGCCTACGAGATCATCACGGGCGCGACGAGTTCGACCGACTCGAACTACAACGATCTGCTCGTCGACAACGTCGAGCTCACGAACATCGACAATAACCCGACCATCACGACCACGACGGTCGCGACCGCAGTCGTCGGATCCACCTACTCGCAGGGGCTCTCGGCCACGGGCGGTGCCGGTGGCTACACATGGTCGATTGTGTCCGGAACGCTGCCGGCCGGGCTGTCGATCAATGGATCCATCATCGAGGGCACTCCGACCGGCACGCCCGACAGCTATCTCTTCACACTCCAAGTTACGGACAGCAGTGGCCAGATTGACGACCAGGCCATCACCTTGACTCTCGACCCTTCATGAGTGCGTTCGTGCCCAGGGGCATGAGTACTCCGTCTTAGGCTCCTACTTCATGTCCGACGAAGTTCCAACTCAACCAGACGATCAGGAGCTCCTGCCTCCCCCCCCCGGTGCCCTGCTCTTCGACCCATCCGCCCCCATCCCGCTCGACGAACTCGATGCGTATGGCCCCCCGGACGAGGAGAGCCCGTCTCGCCTGCCTCAGGTCGTCCTCGGAATGCTGGTCATCTCGATCGTGGGGTTCGGCGCGTTCTTCCTCTCCGCTGGTGGTGATGTGGATGCCGACGCGGCGTCATCGGAACTCCCGGCGCCCCCGACGACAAACGTCCGCCCCGGTGAGATCGTTCCGATTCCCCGAGTGGATCTCGAAGGGCGTGTGGGTGCGAGGATCCGCGTCGCGGTCCGCGTGCTCGGCCGCGGCGGCATCTCCATGCCCGACACGACTGTCCAATTTCAAATCGAGTCCGGAAACGGCATCCTGGAGGACGATGAGATTCGCACGGCTACCGAAGGCGTCGGCGAGACGTTCATCCAACTGCCCGTCGAGCCCGGCCTCACCGTCATCGAAGCCAGTGTTCCCGGCTCGACGATCGTACCCGTGCGCATCCTTGCGAGCGCTCGACCCGGGCTCGCTGCAGACATCGTGATCGTGTCCGGAAATGGTCAGCGGGCTCCGATTGGCGAGCTGGTGCCCACGCGTGCGGTCCTTCGGGTTGTGGACGGTCAGGGCAATCCAGTCGCCAACGCGGAGGTTCGATTCGACGTGACCCGCGGCGACGGGATCGCCGCACCTTCCCGGACCCGCACCGACTCCACGGGAACGGCCTCCGCCATCTGGCGCCTCGGCCTCGTAGAGGGACCCCAGGAACTCACAGGCACCCTCACGGACGCGCAACGGCAGGTTCGGATCGCCGCGACGGCGACACCCCCCGTCGAAAATCTTGGGCCCGGACGAGCAGTACCGGGGACCCTGGAGGAGACCGAAGTCACGGTTCGCCCTCAGACGTATGCCGTCGGCGGCAGCCATGTGTGCGCCGTCATGAGCGGTTCACTTGCGTGCCGTGGCGGCAACGAACGCGGGCAGAGCGGCGGCGGCGGCATGAACTACATCGCGATCACGACGGGCTCCGCACACACGTGCGGACTCGATGCGGGAGGAGAGGCCCAGTGCTGGGGCGCCAACGAGAGTGGTCAGTTGGGTGACGGCTCGCGCACTGATCAGTCCAGACCAGCGTCGGTTCGGACCGACCTTCGCTTCTCGGCATTGGCTGCGGGTGAGAGCCACACCTGTGGCCTGTCGGGGGGTGGCGTCCCGCTGTGCTGGGGCGAGAACCTGAGCGGGCAACTGGGGGATGGCACCCGCAATGGGCAGACGGTTCCCCGCACCGTCGGTGGGGGGCTGGTATTCAGTGCGATCGGGGCTGGCTGGAACCATACGTGCGGTCTGACCTCGAGTGGCAACGCGTTCTGCTGGGGCCTGAACAGCAATGGCCAACTCGGTGATGGCAGCACGCTCGACCGCCTGGAGCCCGTCCTCGTTCGGGGGGCGGTCTCGACGATCGTTGCCGGTCGCGCCCACACCTGCGGGATCACGCAGGGAGCCGTTCTCTGCTGGGGCGACAACTCGTTTGGTCAACTCGGCAATGACACGAACGCCAGTCAGGGGCAGCCGGTCGAGGTCGTCGGCCTTCCCGGAGCTCCGACGCATCTGGCAGCGGGCGCGATCCACACCTGCGCGCTCGTCGACGGTGGACGTGCCTTCTGCTGGGGTCAGAACTTCAGCGGCCAGCTCGGCGACGGCACGACAGCCAATCAGGCACGGCCCGTCGAGGTCGATGGGGGCTACCGCTTCACCGATATCCATGCCGGGGGCGCACAGACGTGCGCCCGGACGGCAGACGGCGCCGAGTATTGCTGGGGGCTCAACCAGAACGGCCAGCTCGGCGACGGATCCCGCGCGAATCGGTCATCTCCCGTACGGGTCTCCGGCTAGCGGACAAAAAAAGATCGGTCGGGAGCTTCCCCTCGGCGCCGGATCATGCACGTTTCTCAGGTACGAATTGCGCGCGTCGACTGACCGCGTGGTTCTCCCCGAACACACGAAGCGGAGCACATCCCCGTGAGCTTCGATCTTACGCAGTACGGCATCACCGGCGAGTCCACGAATCACACGCTCGTTGGATACCATGTCCACCGAAATCCGTCGGTGGCCAAGCTCTACTCGCTCGCGGTCGGGCAGGATCGTTATACCCTGGCCAACAACGGCGCACTGATGGCGTTCTCGGCCCCGAAAACCGGCCGCTCTCCGAAAGACAAGCGCATCGTCGAAGAAGAGACGACCAAGGCGGACATCTGGTGGGGCGAGGTCAACCGCCCCATCCCCGAGGCGTCGTACGAACTCAACAGGCAGACGGCGATCAACTACCTGAACTGCCGCGATCACATCTATGTGATCGACGGCTTTGCCGGATGGGATCCTGCGCACCGCATCAAGGTCCGGATCATCTGCACGCGGGCGTATCATGCGCTCTTCATGCGCAACATGCTGATCCGCCCGACCGAGGAGGAACTCGCAGGCTTTGGCAATCCGGACTGGGTCATCTTCAACGCGGGTCAGATGCCGGCGACTCCAGGCCTCGACGGCGTAGGATCGAAGACCAGTGTGAACGTCAATTTCAAGGCTCAGGAGATGGTCATTCTGGGCACCGAGTACGCCGGCGAGATGAAGAAAGGCATCTTCGGCGTCCTGAACTACACCCTGCCGAAGCAGGGCATCCTCAGCATGCATTGCTCCGCCAATGAGGGAGACGACGGGGATGTCGCTCTCTTCTTCGGCCTGTCCGGGACGGGCAAGACCACGCTGTCCGCCGATCCGAATCGTCACCTGATCGGGGACGACGAGCACGGCTGGAGTGACGATGGCGTGTTCAATTTCGAGGGCGGTTGCTACGCCAAGACGATTGATCTGAGCGCGGAGGGAGAGCCCGAGATCTTCAATGCGATCCGGTTCGGGTCCATTCTCGAGAACGTCGGCTTCGACCCCGACACCTTCGAAGTCGATTACTCCGACGTCAGCATCACACAGAACACGCGGTGCTCCTACCCGATCGAGTACATCGACAACGCCAAGATCCCCTGCGTCGGTGGGCATCCGAAGAACATCATTTTCCTCACCTGCGATGCGTTCGGTGTGCTTCCCCCGGTCAGCAAGCTGACCCCCGAGCAGGCGATGTATCAGTTCATCAGTGGCTACACGGCCAAGGTCGCCGGCACCGAAATCGGTGTCACCGAGCCGATCCCGGACTTCTCCGCATGCTACGGCGCCGCCTTCCTGAGCCTTCACCCCACGGTCTATGCCGAGCTTCTGGCGCAGAAGATCCGTGACTATGACGTCGATGTCTGGCTGGTCAATACGGGATGGACCGGAGGTGCCTACGGGACCGGTTCGCGGTTCGCCCTGAGTCACACCCGATCGATCATCGACGCCATCCTCGGAGGAACCCTTCGCGGTGTCGTCTACGAAAAGGATGAAGTGTTCGGCCTCGCGATGCCGACCGAAGTTCCAAGCGTCCCGAGTGGACTGCTGAATCCCCGCAATGCATGGGCCGACCCCACCGCATACGATGCGGCGGCCAACAAACTGGCGGCGATGTTCGTGAAGAATTTTGAAAAATTCGCTGATCAGGCCTCAGCCGAGGTGCTGGCCGCGGCACCAAAGTCGAAGGACTCCGGCACCGAGTAAGAGGCAGGCAGGTAGGGCCACGGCAGAGGCGCCTTCACGGTCCGCTGCCGTGGCCGGCGGCCATCGCAGGCAGGTGAGCCGACCCAGGCGCGTCGATGCCATCCCACGATCATATGAGAACCTCGCCGCGACGGCCCCGTCGGCGAACATCCGGAACAAGGTAAGCGACGCTTCGAATGGCTGCACACGTGACGGCAATCGTCCTGAACTGGTGTAACGAAGAGGAGACTGCGGCCTGCCTTGAGTCCCTCGCGGCGTCGACCTATACGCCGCTGGACGTCCTTCTCGTCGACAATGCGTCCCCGGACGGATCAGGGGAGCGTCTGCGCGCTCGTTTTCCGGAGGTCGGCTACCTGGAAACGGCGACCAACATCGGCTACGCGGGAGGAAACAACCGCGGCATGGAGCGGGCGCTGGCGGAGGGGGCGGAGTATCTCCTGATCCTCAACGATGATACCGTGGTCGACCGGGAATGCATCGAGCGGCTGGTGCAGGCCATGGAAGAGTCGAGCGCCGCCGTCACAGCACCTCAGATCGTGTATTTCGATGATCCTGACCGGGTATGGTACGGGGGAGGCACGTTTTCCCGTTTGCGCGGGCTCGGCAAGCACACGCGGCTCGACAAACCACGGGATCCGACACAGTCGCGGGCCACGGTCAGCTTCGTGACCGGCTGCTGTTTTCTGTTCCGCGGGACGGTTTTCAACGACGTGGGTGGGTTCGACGAATCATACTTCGCGTACGTCGAGGATGCCGAGTTGTCCGTCCGTCTCGCGAAGCACGGACAGACCATGGTCTACGAGCCCACGGCCGTCGTCCGTCATCGGATCGTTACCACCCCCCCCCCCCCCCCCTTCCAGAGTCGTCAGCGCGAGCGAAACCGACGGCGGCTGGTACGTTCCCACTTCGGGCAGTTCGATCGGGTGCGCTTCGCCCTCTGGTTCTATCCAACGCGAGCTGTCCATGCAGCGCGCTACGTGCTTCAAAGAGATTGGCAACGCGCTCGTGCGGTCCTCGAGGGCGCACTGAACCCCCTCTCCCCGTAAGCTCCTCGCGGTCTGGATGGACCGTGTCGATGTCACCCACGAGGAGCTGGCCACCCAGTCGTAGCAGTCAGGCGGCCGGAGGAGTGGCACCACATCGCAAAAGCGATGAGCCTCCCAGCCCTGAACACTCGGTCTACCTCGTCAGCTCGGGGCCTTCCTCGAGATCCTGTTGAAGGATGCCCTTTTGGACATCGCTTGCGGGGCTACCCATTCGGACACCCCTCTGCAACATCCACCGACAGCCCCCAATGGGGAGACCGTACGCGGTCCTCGGCGCTCCTCATCTGCACCGGGGTCCTCGATCAGACACCGTC
>JAYOKZ010000076.1:0-6845 GCA_038120095.1 Gemmatimonadales bacterium | reverse complement strand
TGCGGTCCGGGTCCGACGCGTCGGTCATACTCCTCCCGTCTGGCGTCGGCGGGCGACAGGATATGTCGTTGGAGTCGCGGTAGAGGAATCCGGGCGTGTGCACGTCGTTCGGCCACTCACGATGGAAAATCTCGGTCGTAGAGCCAGCGACGGGCGGCACAAGCCAACTCCAGTCCCCGCAAACCTGTCGACCATCTCGCGCCTCCTGATCGGCGAAGGTGATGAATTCCCGCGACACGGAGTGATGGTCGACGATTCGAACACCCGCCGCCCTGAAACTGTGAAGGACCGCCGTGTTCAGTTCGACCAGGGCACGATCCTTCCACAGGGTTTCCGGCCTCGTCGTGTCCAGATTCATGCGGCTCGCGATCTGCGGAAGGGCGTTGTAACGATGCTCGTCAGACAGATTCCGGGCACCGATCTCCGCGCCCATGAACCAGCCGTTGAACGGTGCTGCCGTGTAATCGATGCCGCCGATGGAGAGCGTCATGTCCGATACGATCGGAACGGCGTACCATCGGAGACTCAGCTGCTCGAACCAGCTGAAGACGGGGTGGGTGAGGGGCACCTCGAGTGCTTCGCCCTCGGGCCATTCGAACCACTCAGGGTCAAACCCGGGGAGGTCCACGACCACCGGAAGCAGGTCGAAGTCTGTCCCCGCGCCACGCCACCCGAGGGACTCGCACATCTTCGTGAAGTCGCGCTCATCCGGGTCGCCCCGCCCGTCTGCGTCATGACCGTATCCCGCGTACCGGATCAACTTGCTGTTGAGGATTCGGGGAGGATGATCCTGCGATGGATGCGACGGAGGCAAAATCGCGATGGCGGGCTGGATTCGCCCCCGATTCGTCGCAAACGAGACATAGGTCCGTAGTGCGTCGAACGCCTCGGCAGGAGTCTCAACGGACCGATAGTCCAGCACTCGGAGCGAGCGCCACGGAAGCCGCCCGACGCAGCGGTTGCTGTTTCGCCAGGCGACGCGTGCACCGAAAACAAGTTCGGCATGTGAGTGAGTGTATGTACCCTCTGTCTCGAACTGTGCCCGGATCTCCTCAAGTCGCCTCGAAAACTTGAACCGGTGACGGCCGCCCTGCTCGCGCTCGAAGAGCCGGAGAAACTCCTCCGCCTCTTCGAGAATGGATCGCTTGTCGGAATCTGCTCGGTGCATTCTGATGGTTCGGTCGGGCGCATGTAGCGCGCGTTGCTACCCACGTGCCCCCTGCGGGATTCATGACACTGGGATCGTGAAACAGAGGGCCTGAAACGATGAGTCTCCCGGTATGCACATCGACCATGTTGCTTCCGTCTGCCGTCTGATTCAGAGTTTCGGGACTGATGCCTCGTTCTGCTCAGCATCAGCGATCGCGCGGAGGAGCGAATGATTCGGGCACTGAGAACATCGGGATGGGGGCGTTTCACGGAGGCCGTCACGATCGTCGGCTCCATTCTCCTCGCCTTCGCGATTGACGCGTGGTGGCAGCGGCAGGGCGAGGTGCGGGTGGAGCGGGAGATGATATCGGCGATGGGAGCGGAGGTTGAGCTCAACCGGATGAGTCTTCTCCCAGTAATCGAGGAGCACGAGGCGATTCTCGATCGCATCGATCGCTTTATGCGGTCTTCCCCGGAGGCATTGGCCACGACACCCGAAGACAGCGTACTCCCGATGGTCGCGGCCTTGCCGAATGGCAATGCCTTCAACCCCGTGCTTGAAACCTCGCGAACTCTGGCAGAGGCGACGGTACTGACCCCTTCCGGTGTGGAGGCACGATCGATGGCGAGTGCATCCGTTCGCCTGTGGGATGAAGTGCACGAGGATGACGAGCTGTTTCGCGAACTCAGGGCCAATGTGCGGATTCACCTTGCTTCGTACGCAGTGGCGGGAGCTGCTCAGGGCCGCTCCTGGCTGGGGCCGATGGTTGCCCGCGAAGGTGCGGAGGTTCTATCGGCGCTTCGTCAGGATGTCACACTGATGCAGCTTCTCATTCACAAGGCGCACGCTCAGGCGACCTGCGTCATGGAGCTCCGGCAGTGGCTCGAAACCCTCGACGCGCTGGGAGCGGCACTCGCCCCGACTGAGTAACGGAGCCGCTCCGACGGGTCATCTGCCTTCGAACACACCGATCGATGTGAGGCATAGGGTCCAGAGTGCGAGTGTCGGGACGAGAATGACCGTTCGGAGCAGGAAAATGAGCAGCAGATCGCGGACGCGAATGGGTACATCCTTGAACAAGTCCAGCATCATCGGGCCCACGGAGCTGAAGAAGATCAGCTGGCTGATCGAGAGAACGCAGACGAAAAAGCGTGCGGGTGCTGACGCGCCCTCCACGAGGAGTGCCGGCACGTACATTTCCGTGATGCCGGCAAGGATTGCGGGCGCAATCTGCTCGGCGTCCGGAAGTCCCAGGATCTGAAGGGCGGGCACGAGCGGTCGACCCAGCAGAGCGAACGCCGGGGTGTGCTCGGCGAGAGCTGTCGCGAGCGAGCCCACGGTCAGGATCGTGCCCAACAGCGTTGCCGCCAGCAGAGTTCCGTCGACGAGCCCCCGTCCCGCAAGATTCAAGAGAGGCGGAGCCCGCTCGGCTCGCTCCAGGGCGCGCTGCCACCCCTCGTGCCAGATGGAGGTCCCCGTTGCCGCTGCCCTCTTCCGGTCGCCGGTGTCGATCACCACGTCGGGAACGCCGGCTACAGGGCTGATCACCACGTCGGGAACGCCGGCCGCAGGGCTGATCCGAGCCTGGATCGCGGCCAGGGCATAGACCGCCACGAAGTACGTGGCAAAAATGAGCGGAAACAGGTCGAGGAGATCCAGCGTGCTCGCGACCACGCCGACGAAGCCGATACTCACAGTCGAGAATCCGGTGACCACGATGAAGGTTTCGCGGCGCGTATACGTTCCATCAGTGAAGAGCTGGTGGGTCAGGTAGAGTCCGACGGAATACGATCCCAGCCACGACATGAGGTCATCGAGGGCAGCCCGTCCGGGCAGGTGGAAGACGGGCCGCATCAGGGGGCGCATCCAGGTGCCGACGAGTTCAAGCAGCCCGTAGCCGGCAACAAGGTTGAGGGCCATCGCTCCGATCGGGACGAGAATACCGACCGCCGTGACCAGTTTGGACCAGAGGAAGCCTCCGACGGCTGGACCGGTCAGCCACGACGGGCCGAGGCCTCCCAGAACGAGGACCGCAATCGCGAGGCCGGTTACCCGAATGGCGGTCAGTACCGGACCCGCCCGAAAGAGGGCCCAACGCGGTCCCTCGCCCCTGAGCGGGATCAGGGACGCAAGGGCGCCACCGGCGACGAGTGTGAGACACCAGACGGTAACGAACCCCGGTGCGCGGGTCTGCAGCCCGGTCACAAGCACATCGAATGCGATCGTCCATCGTCCGTCGACCGGAATCGGGAGAACGAACGCCCCGATTCCCAGCACGGCGGACAGAACGAGACGGAGCTGCGGCATCGAGCTTCTCGACGTGGGAGCCGGGGTGTGTCCACGCGCGGACTGGACCCCTCAGGGTACGATCTGCGCTCGGTGAGCTCAAGCGTGTGACGAACGTGGCCGGAACGAAGCCCGAGGAGGCCTCACTCAGGCCCAGCAGACGGCCGTTTTGACGTTTTTTTGACACCCGATTCTTATCGTAGCGCCTGTTCGGACTCACCCGCAGCGAGGCGGACCGTCACGCTGATCCGGCTTGCCGGTGTGGTTGGGTCGTAGAGGGCTTCACCGGTCGCCAGAGCCGAGGAGGGTGAGGGTTCGTGCGCAACGTGTTTGAAATCGTGGGCTTCGCTGCCGTGGCGCTTCTGCTCTTCGGCCTGACCGTACTGGCGTTCGGCGCGTGACTGTCGCGGCGATCTTCGGGCCAGGGCCGGTGAGTCCGCCGGCGTGACCTTCGGGGGTCAGCGGATCGGCAGCGTTCCGACGAACTGCTCGTTCCCGGGCAGTCGGCTGACTCGGACCGGCACCCCGTCTGCAAGGGAGCGTGCCACCACTTCCCGGTCTCCGAAGGCGTCCGAGTAGTAGATCACGAACGATCCGTCGCCCGAAAAATGGCATCCGGCCTGCCGCCCGGGTTCGTCTTCCTGAGGGAGGATCATTCGTCCTCGCGTACGCATGACACGCACGTCCGAGGCGAAATGGCCCTGCTCCTCCGACTGCCAGCAGACGTGCATGCCGTCCGGTGAGACCGTCAACTCGTAGTCGTTCCAATCGTTTCGAGTCAGGATTTCCTCGGACCCCGTGGCCGGGTCGACGACGATCAGTTCCAGTGACCCGTCCTCCTCGTCTCCCTGCGGTCCTCGGGCGAGCAGGATCTGATCACCGTCGAACCAAGAGGCTTGCACTTCGTCGATCAGGCTGTTGGTTCCGAAGATGGTCGCTCCGGTCTGGGGGTCGATGACCTTGGTCCCCATGATGCCGCGGTCATTCGGACCCACGACCAACCAGTCCGACTCGCGTACGGCCCGCAGGCGATCAACCGCTGGAATGGATGCGGTCAGCGTAGTGGCGCGGACTGGATCGAAAAGGGTCCACTCGCCCTCCTCCGCGGACAGGACAATCAGTGTCCTTCCGCCGTGGGAAATGGTCTGACCGGTGGGGTCGTTCAAGGGTAGTGGGGCTCCGACAAGGTTCCCGCGAGTGCGCACATTGGGGTAGCGTCGCCACTCGGTGCGGCCGTCGGAGATCACGGATAGAAGGACTGAGTCTCCATCCGCCGTGTTCACGAGGCGACCACCGCAGACCTGGTCCTCTCCGCGACGAATGAACACGGCGGTGTCGGCCGAAATACGCTCCACGCCGAAGGTCTGGCCCCAACGATAGTACTGGGGAGCCCCCCCCCGTGCCGAGCAGAACACGATGTCTTCGGACAGCGTGGGCAACGGTGCGGGCCCACCCAATCTCGTAGACAGGAGTCCCGTGATCGCGACGAGCGCGAGGCTCGCGGCGGCCCAGATCGCATGCGTCGACCACGGGGCGTGACCGCCACCGGGCATCAAAGCCGCGTCCGCGTCGAGGACTCTCTCCACATTCGGGTCGATCTGAATGATGTGACTCACGCTTTCGAATGCCGCCTGCAGGGTCGTCACAGGGGGACGCCTGAAGACCTTCTCCTCCTCGCCGACGAGGAGAAGCGTCACGCCATCGCCGCCATAGCGCGCGATCGCCCGGGCCAGAAGGGTCGCTGTTGACTGGTGCAGCTCCGTCGCAGAGACAACCACCACGATGGCCTGTTCATGAGTCGCCTCGTCCAGCGCGTCGGCCAGGGCGTTCATCACGGAAAGCTGAGGCCCCTCGCTGTCGAGGTCGAACGGTAGGTCGTCGAGCAGCCGTCGACTGAGCTTGTCCGTGGCCGAGTCCACCCCGGCTCCTCCACGCAGCTTGAGCAGGGCAGCAAGGAGGTGGCCCAACTGCCGCTGCTCGGGAAGGCTGATGAGACTCGGGGCCGTCCGGTCGGGGAGATCGGCAAGGGCGGACTCGATCGAGCGAAGCGTCCAGCCCGGTTCGGACTCCATGACGAGCGTGCACGCGGCCCGAAGCCCTCGACGCGCCCGAAAAACGATCGACTGGAGGGCGTCCACGCCGACCCGCCGATCGGCCCAGCCCAGTCCGGCTGTGTCCGAGCCTCGAACATCTCTGCGGAGGGCGACCTCCGATATTCCTGCGCGGACTCCCTGCGCGAGCGCGTACTCAACCCTTGCCGTATCTCCTTCCTTCAGAGCCTGCCGAGCCTCTGCGAGGACGGCGCTGTGGAGGCGCCGCAGGGTCGCGTCATACCAACGCTCCCACGCGTGCTGCACACCGCGAGGTGAAGAAATTGGCTCCGTGTGCGACAGAGGACCGCGCACCAGGCCGATCCCTGATAGATGATCGAGCTCCGTGAAGAGCTCGATCATCTCCCACGTATCCGACGCGCAGATCGACCTGTCGAGCGCCACCCACGTCGTGTCAGGAAATGGGTCGGAGCCAAGCAAGCCGCGAATCGACGAGAGTGCCTGACGGAACGACCGCTGGGCGGACTTCTCGGGTGCGTCCGGCCAGAGCGCTTGAAGGATCTGTTCCCTCGGTAGGCCGGCCTCCGCGTATACCAGTAACTTCAACAGGTATGTCAGCTTTCCGGACGGAATCCGAATGTCCCTCCCGTCGGGCCCTGTAACGCGAAACGGGCCCAGTACATCGATGCGGATCTTGCCCATGGCTGACTGGATGTGTCTTGGGGGGGGAGATGGCTGCTGGTTGGAGGCTGAGCCGCAACTGAAGAGCACGTCAAAGAAACGTCAATAAGCCTGATTTGGAGCATGCGTTCCGCGTTGCTCCAGGCGCGCGTGCCGCTCGTCATGGACGAGGACGCTCGGAGGACGTCAGGCCGCACGCACGTGCAGCCGCAGCAGCGCGCCGGTATCGGCGAAGATCGTCAATGCCGAGAGGCCCCCGTCAGGGGCCTTGTGGAGCTTCGCGGATCCACCCTCGCCCCGGCGCTGGCGGATCGAACGTCGCCGAGGCAGAATCGTCTGTCGTCGGGCACGCTGCGGGTCAAACTTCGGAGCAGGTGAGTGCGTGGTGCGAGCTGAACACATCATCGCAACCCTTGGTCTCGAGCCCCATCCGGAGGAGGGCGGCTTCTACCGTGAGACCTATCGATCGGCTGACAGCTTCGAGCCGGGCGGTCTGTTCGCGGGTTCGAGGTCGTGCGGCACCGCCATTTACTTCCTCCTCACCCCGTCGACGTTTTCCGAGATGCATCGACTCCCGGGTGACGAGCTTTTCCACTTTTACCTGGGTGATCCCGTGGACATGCTCCTCCTCCACCCGGAGGGTGTCTCGGAGGAGGTGACTCTGACGAACGATCTGG
>JAYOKZ010000075.1:6461-7159 GCA_038120095.1 Gemmatimonadales bacterium | reverse complement strand
TGTCGGGCTCGCTCGCTGCAGAGGGCGACGTCGCTTCTGACCAATTCGCCCCTTAGATTGGATTGGATGCTGCCCGTGAAGACTCGGGCGACCGCAGTTGGAGCCATCTGCCGCCAGGAGACATCTGGATGTCGGATTCGAACGACCCGATCTTTCGCACGGTTGTCGCGGATTC
Organism: Gemmatimonadales bacterium; assembly: GCA_038120095.1. Taxonomy (GTDB): domain Bacteria; phylum Gemmatimonadota; class Gemmatimonadetes; order Longimicrobiales; family Gaopeijiaceae; genus UBA2589. Next base: position 6,984 of record JAYOKZ010000075.1, on the reverse strand, counting down.
CTCGGCTGCCCTTCGTGCGCTGCCGGGATACATGGCCGCCCTCGCGGCTCCCGAGTCCGGCATGCGATACATCGAGGTGGCGGTGGAAGCGATGTCGCGAGCGCTTGGTGCCATGAGCGTCTTTGTTGCGCATCGAGTGTCAGAGGAGTCCGACGAGGTGCGGGTCGTGTATGCGTTTCGTAACGGAGTTCCGCGGGATCCCTTCAGCTACCGCCTGAAGGACCAGCCCTGTCTGATCCCGTACGACGGCGAACCGACGCTCATTCCGTGCGCGCTGGGCGACGCTTTCCCGGCCAAGAAGGAAGCTGGCTACCAGAGCTTCGTCGGAATCCCGCTTCGTGCGCTCCATGGGGGCGTCCTGGGTCATATCGCCATCTATGATCAGGCCGACTTGCTGCAGGATGGCTCCTACTATCTGGGCGTCGCTCAGGCGTTCGCCCTGCGCATGGCGTGCGAGCTGCAGCGCCATCTCGAGCATGACCGCCTGAGACGAGATGCCGAGACGTGCATGATGACGGGTCTG
>JAYOKZ010000075.1:0-6451 GCA_038120095.1 Gemmatimonadales bacterium | reverse complement strand
CTGAACCGGCGCGGATTCGAGGACAGAGCGAAGATCGCCGTCGACACGGCGCGACGGGCCGGGGCGGATCTGGCTGCCGTTGCATTCGATCTGGATCGCTTCAAGCAGGTGAACGACACGTACGGGCATGCCGCCGGCGATGAGCTGCTCATCGCCTTCGCGTCGTGTCTCGGGGCCTGCTTCCACCGCGACACGGATCTGGTTGCGAGGTTGGGTGGGGATGAGTTTTTCCTGCTCGCGGCGGCAACTCCGGAGCATGAGGCCCGACGACTCGCGCAAGAAGTTCGGCTCATGTTCGAGGCATCGCCGGTACATGCCGGATCAGAGACGATCTTTGGAACGTGCTCTTTCGGCGTCGCAATGCTGGACCAGGACCCTGCCTTGAGTGGCCTGCTCGAGCGGGCGGACCAGGCGCTCTACGAGTCCAAGGCGGCGCGCCACACCGTGCGCGAGTCTTGAGCCGCGACTGTTTGTTCCGGATCTCCAGGGGAAGCAGGGCCGACCGGGGAACATTGCGGACGTGAGCCCTCGGTCGGTCTGCCGGGCGCGCTCGAGCAGCCGGGGGTCGAGCGTTGGGACGGTGCCCGTGACCATCCTGGCCGTGCTCGCACTTGTCCTTGTGCTCGTGCTTCCATTTCCCCCACAGGCTGTCAGAACCGTGGGCGAGGCAACGCCGTTTCGGTGGGATGCAGCAGAGATGTTCGAATCCCTTGAGGCGGAGTTCGAATCGGCTCGCGCCATGCCCCGCGACCGGGCTCAGGCCGCCGCTGAGCTCATGGAAGGGCAGGGGCGCGCTCTGCTGGAGCAGATCGCAGTTGCGGAGGTGCTCCCGGTCGACGCTTTGGAAGAGCTCGCCGAACTCCAGTTTCGCTATGGCGTTCTCGGTGCCGCGCATCCAGAGTTGCTCCCGGAGGTCGAGGCGCTCATTTCCGGCGCTCGGGTGGAGGTCATGACAGCGGCCGCAGGGTGGGTGGGGGACCGCGAGACGCACGAGTCTCTCTACCGAGTCGTGTTTGGGGGGAGGCTCACGATGGAGGAGGCCATCGTGCAGGCCGGACCTGTCGCTTCGGACCTGGTGCAGATCGAGGACATCGCCAGTGCCACGCCGTTTCTCGATGTTCAGGGTGTTCGCGTTCATTCCGGGGATATTCTCCTCTCGCGTGGTGGAGCGCCGACCTCGGCCCTGATCGCACGCGGCAGCGACTTTGCCAACACGTTCTCTCATGCAGCGCTCGTCCATGTGGATGAGACCACGGGTGTGGGAACGGTCGTGGAGTCCCTGATCGAGACGGGCACGGTTCTGACAACTGTGGACGAGTATCTCGAAGGCAAGAAGCATCGGATTCTCGTGCTTCGTCTTCGACCGGACCTGGCTGAGCTACAGTCCGATCCGCTGCTTCCTCATCGTGCCGCGACGCAAATGCTGCAGCGGCTCAGGGTCGACCCGGCTCCCTACGACTTCGCCATGGACTGGACTGACCCCGAGCGGATGTTCTGCTCCGAGGTGATCTATCACGCCTTCAGTGGGCTCGGTCTCGATTTGTGGTCCCATCGCTCCGCCATGACCACCCCGGGCCTCGTTCGGTGGCTGTCGGCGATGGGCGTTCGAGAGTTTCGGGCCCTGGTACCCTCGGACCTCGAGTACGACGCGCGGTTCAGGGCGGTGGTCGAGTGGCGAGACGTTGGGGCGCTGATGGACTACCGCCTCGACAACGCGATCACCGACGTACTGCTGGAGCGTGCTGACGCCGGGAGTGACCTCGGGTACCCGTGGCTGATGCGGCCTGCCGGTAGACTCTTGAAAGCCCTTTCGGTCGGTCAATCTGCGGTCGGGTCTCGGCCACGAATCCCGGCGGGGATGACGGTGGACGCAGCGCTGCGAGTCCGTGCGCTTGTCGAGGTCGTCCATCCGCTCCTGAAGACGAAGCTCGTCGATCGCGCACGGTCCTTCGAGATGGAGCGCGGCTACCCCGCCCCGTACTGGGTGCTTGTGGAGTTGGCGCGTCAGACGCTCGAACAGTCAGCCGGAGCGTTGGAACCGTCCCTGCAGTCGGGTGAGGCGTTGCCCCTACCGAGGTGAGGCCTCCCCGGTTTCGGTGGTCACCACGCGGGGGACGGCAAACGTCCACTCCATTCCGGTCCGCAGTGCACTCTTTTTTCGACGAGGTGGAGGGTGTCCCTGGCCGGTCAAGAGCGAGTCTCGACGGGATCTCCTCTCTCGTTTAAGCTTCTAGCATATCGTTAGAATCGACTCACAACTCTGGGTCCTCCGGTGTCACAACTGATCGAAGTCGTCATGCCGCTGATCCCCGAAGCGTTGAGCACGGGGGCTCGAGCCCTCCGCCTGACCTCACAGCGAAGTGGAGGATGATCCCGATGGCTTTGACAACCGGCGCGACCGAAGCGATCGAGGCTCAGAGGTTCACAAACGCCGAGCGTCACCCGGCACGTCGGTTCGTAAAGCCGTTCTTCCTCGTTCTCGCGGGCCTGCTGGTGTTGACTGTCGCGGTCGGCGACATCCGGTTCACGCAGGCTGCAGGAGGGCTCTCGCTCCTCACGGCGGCGACGGTTGCGGGGTTCGGCATCATTCGTCGCCTGGGAAATCAGCCACCTGACCACTTCTGGTATTCGACGGGCTTTGCGGCGGCGATTCTGGCATCCATGACACTTGGGTCGTGGTGGCTGTGGGACGGGATCGCTTCGCGGACCCTGATCGCGTTGGCCGCGACGGCTGCCTTTCTCGCAGGGGCAACGAGCTTCTGCCTGGGCCGGTTCGTCTACGTGCTGGCATTCCGAGTGGTGAATGAGCAAGCCTGCGACTGAGGCTCGTGGAGTGCGACTTCCCACGCTGCAGAACGTGCCATCCGCCGGTCGGATCAACCCGAACTGCAAGGTCGTTTCACGACTCGGGGAGCCTGTCTACCCGTCGTGTCACTACTGCGACCTGTCGATCGGAAATTGCTTGCAGTTTCAGGGTCAGCTTCATTCAGCCGTGATTTTTGCGGCGCTCGTGATCATGATCGCGGTGCCGTTGCCGACGGTCGGCAGGGCCGTCCTTGCTGCAGTTGCGGTTGGCGCGCTCCTCAGCTTGCTGCGAAGGGTCGGAAGAGAAAGTCAGCGGCTGATCCTGGCGCAGTGGAATCTCAAGGAGCGCTCGAATCAGGTCGAGAGGCGCAACACGATCTTCGAAGTAACCCGGGACGCAGAGGTTCAGGGAGCGAGAACGCTGCAGAGCTTTCTGGATCGGGTGCTGCCGAAGCTTTATTCCACGGACCGTTACGTCGTGCTGGCGCTGACCGAGGAGGGGGAGGGTGTTCGGGCCGATCGGTCGGGTCTGCCACGTGACACTCTGACTGCGCTGGCTGAACTCATGGCTCTCTGGCGTGCGCAGATGCCGGCTGGGGAACCGCGAGTTCCTGTGCATGCCCGTGACGTTCCCGCGGAGCGATTCGTTCTTCCCGGTGGCCGAGACCTTCGAGAGGATCTGTCGGGCGCGTGGCTCGCTCCGCTACAGGGTCAGAGTTCTGATTGCCTTGGCTCCCTGATTCTCTGGCCTCCATCCGACGCCCGTCCTGATCTCGAATTCGGAGGGGATTTCGATGGAGCCGAGATTCTGTCAGCGCAGACGGCGCTCCTCATGGACAATGAAGTCATGGCGGATTCGCTGCTGAACAGGGAACGCCTGTCGACGGTCGGTGAGATGGCGCTTTCGGTGGCCCACGAGATCAACAATCCGCTCGCACTGATCGCAGGGAATCGCGACCGACTCGCACGACATCTGGCCGACCTCAATACGACGCTCCGAGAACGCGAAGTCGAACTGAACATCGATGATGTCCGTGGGACGAGGCGAATGCTGGCGTCGATCGGTGACTCGGTCGAGCGGATTCGCAGAACGGTCCACGACATGAATGCTCTTGCGGGGGCAGGGAAGGAAGAGCGTGTAGCGATTGATCCCTCGGCCAGCCTTCATGCTGCTGTCCAGCGATTTCAGGATCGAGTGGCCGAGGCTCCGGAGTTCCACCTCGAAGTTGATCCGGGCCTCGCTGTCACGATCGACCCCTACCGGTTCGATCAGGTGATCGACAATCTGATCGAGAACGCGGCCCGCGCGGTGGCGGAGCACCGTGAGGACGGAGGCTGGATCAGGATACGCCAGCGGTCCAACGCGGATCACAGGGTAGAAATCCAGATCGAGGACAACGGCGCGGGCGTACCTGGGGACCTGGTCGCCACAATGTTCAATCCCTTCGTGACGTCCCGGCATGCCGGTCAGGGGTCCGGACTGGGGCTCGCCGTGGTCAAGAGTATCGTCGAATCGGTCGAAGGTTCGGTAAGCTACCGCGAGGGTGCGGCCGGAGGCTCCCTGTTCACGATCTCCCTGCCGGGTGACCCGGCATCACCGAAGCGGTCGAATGACGTCACGGAGCCGGTACCCACGGCATCGGTCGGGCCATCCGGAGGCCGGAAGCGAATTCTGATCGTGGAGGATGAACCAGCGCTTCGGGAGCTTTTCGTCAGCATGGTCGACGAGGAACATGATGTGTCGGCGGCGAGTAATGGCGCGGAGGCTCTGGAGTTGATCGAGCAGGATGACGGGGACTTCGACATCGTCCTGTGTGACCTCATGATGCCGGTCATGAGCGGGGCGGAGCTTCTCGAGCAATGTCAGATCCAGTTTCCGGATGTTGCCGATCGGATCGTCTTCTCGACCGGAGGCGCCACGGAGCCCGAGCTTGTGCTCATGCTTCGTGAACGAATGGAACGAGGCTTTCCGGTGCTGCAGAAGCCGTTCGGCATGAGTGAATTCCTGGCTGTCATTGAGGCAGTCTCGGTGCCGCGGACGTCCGGTTCGGGGCAGGAGGCGAGGTCGTCGTCGGCCTGAAATCGGCCGGCTGATCCCGTTCCCGGGTTGTGACCCTCCGGTCGCCTCCTCCCGGCGGTGTAGACTGGTGACGGTCGGGGAAACCCTCACGACCTCACGTCGCATTCCCCACCCTCAATCCGTTCGGTATGTTGGCGGTGGTCCTGAGCCTTCTCCTCCCCACATGCGATTTTCATGTCCGAACGTGCAGCGACGCTCCTGAGCGGCAGACGCGGCCACATCGAGCGTATCCTGGGCCGCCCGGTCGCACCCCCAACCGCGGGTGCAGAGGAGCCGATCACGAGCGAGACCCGTTCGCACCTCCTCAGTGAGGTTCAAGATCTCTACTGGAATGAGGTAGAGTGGGAACACATCACAGACGAAGAGTCTCTCGACGCGGGCGCTCTGGCTGAACTCACCTTTCCCGGCCTCCTCGCATACGTCAGGGGACTGCTCCTAAGCGAGGTGATGCCGGATTCTCTGGCTCCCGCGAATCCACGACCGCAGGTCGTCTCGGATGCGCTCGACTTTCTGGCGAGTCGTGTGGTGGAGCTCGAGGACGGACTTGGGGAATCCAATGACGAGGACCGTGACCGGAGTCGATCCGAGATCGACATGACGACCCGTCTCATCGATCGCGTTCTGTACCTGTATCATGGCCTCTCCGAGGAGGAGGTCGAACGGGTCGCTCGGGCCTCCGCCTGATCGACTTTCCCTTGTTCGAGCACCGGCCACGGCCGGGGCGAACGTACCTCGCGGGAGCGCCCCTGCTGGTGGCCCATCGAGGGGGTGGTCGCCTCGCACCGGAGAACACCATGGTGGCGTTTCGGTCCGCAGTCGATGACTGGGGGGCGGACATGCTCGAGCTGGATGTGAGACTGTCGAAGGACGAGGTCGTGATGGTCATTCACGACGAGACAGTCGATCGGACGACGGATGGGAGAGGTCGGGTCGTGGACTTCACGCGGGACGAGCTCCAGCAGCTCGACGCGGGGCATCGCTTCGAGAACCTCGACGGCGAGTCGTCCTTCCGTGGTCTGGGCGTGACGATTCCGACGTTGCGTGAGCTGCTGGAAGCGTGCCCGTCCGTCTGGCTGAACGTCGAAGCGAAAGAAGCCTCGGTAGCTGGCCCCCTCGTCGATCTCATCCGCGAGTTCGGGGCCGAGCACCGGGTACTCGTCGCAGCGGAGCACGAACGTAACCGGGTCGCGGCCCGGGGGTATGCGGGTCCCTGGGGTGCCAGCCGGACCGACTGCTTTTTCTTCCTGCTGGCGCATCGGCTACCGGGTGGATCGAGATACACGCCCGACGTTGATGTCCTTCAGGTCCCCGAGTTCTGGAATGGCGTGCGCCTGCTGACACCCAGAGTGATCGACGAAGCTCATAAGCGGAACATTCCTGTCCACGTCTGGACCGTTGACGATCCCGAGGACATGGCCCGTCTCCTCTCCTGGGGTGTCGACGCAATTCAGACGGATCGCCCCGATCTTCTCTCGGAAGTCCTGGTTGAGCGAGCCGGCCGCCCCCTGCCACCTGTGCGCCGACGTACTCCCTCCGTGGGGGCGTCGTGACTACGGGGTATGTCTC
>JAYOKZ010000074.1:0-7352 GCA_038120095.1 Gemmatimonadales bacterium | reverse complement strand
GGGCGGGAGATGTACCAACCGCCTCGCGGGTTTCGCACCCCACCGGGGGCGAGTACCTTAGTTGAGAGTCAATTTCAATCTCAGCGCCGTATCATCCGGTTCGAGAGCAGCGGGCAGACCATGCAGCTTCCAGTCGTGGAAGGTCAGGACGAGCGCTCAGATCTGCGCCTCGGGGACATCCCGTTGCAGCAGGAGGTGGAGCTCGTGTCCATCGATCTGCCGGTCGAGCTCGCCGAGCCCCTCCTCGAACGAGGTGTCCTTCCCGGATGCCGGATCTGTCCGGTGCGTTCCTCCCCCGGGGGCGACCCGATCGTATCGGTCGACGGTTCGCTGCTCGCCCTCCGTCGCGAGACGGCCGACTGTCTGTGCGTGAAGCTGCTCTCCTCGCTTCAGGACGCGGACTGAGGCTAAGACCTCACCTTGGGCAAGCAGGATTCGGTCGCTGACGGCGGCGCCACCTCGACCGAGATGCCGCGTGAGTCGGCTCTGGTCGCCCTGGTCGGCCCCCCGAATTCCGGAAAGACCACGCTCTTCAACCAGCTGACCGGACTTCGGCAGAAGGTCGCGAATTATCCGGGTGTCACGGTCGAGAAGCATGTCGGACAGGTGACGCTCGATGGCGGCGGGTCCCTCGCTCTCGTAGACCTTCCGGGTGTTCACGGCTTCTCGGCTCGGACCCTCGATGAGCGGGTCACTCGAGATGTGCTCGAGGGCAAGGTCGAGGGGATGCGGTCGCCAGATGCCGTGATTCTCATCGTCGATGTGACCCGCCTCGAGAGTCAGCTCATGCTGGTCGAGCCCGTCCTGGAGATGGGTTTGCCGACGCTGCTGGTGCTCAACATGGCGGACGAACTCGGGGTGAGGGGCGGGGCCGTGGACGACGAGGCCCTCGCTCTGCGCCTGGGTGTGGATATCGTTCGCACGAGTGCGCGAACAGGGGCGGGCCTGGGCGACGTACGTTCGTACCTGAAGAGCCATGCAGCGGGTGGGGCGGTCGGCGTGCATGTGGAGCGCGAACTCTCGAACGTGCCCGCGTCCAACGCGTTACCGGTCGTCGATGCGTTCGCTGCTCGAAGAAAGCGGGTCCGTGACGTCGTGCAGGAGGCGGCCTTCGTGCCTCCGGGCCCATCACGATTGACGGAGACCCTCGACTCGTTCTTCCTGCATCGGTTCGCCGGACCCCTCATTTTTTTGGGGGTCGTGCTGCTGGTATTCCAATCGATCTTCACGTGGGCCGTACCGCTCATGGATGGGATCGACTGGATGGTCGCGACCTCGGGTGAGTGGGTCGCCGGAACGCTTCCAGATACGTGGTACCGTTCCCTGCTCGTGGATGGTGTGTGGGCCGGAGTCGGATCGGTCATCATCTTTCTGCCCCAGATCCTCATCCTTTTCCTGTTCCTCGGGATTCTGGAGGACTCGGGGTACATGGCGCGTGCGGCAGTGATCGCGGACCGTGCGATGTACCGGGTCGGACTTCAGGGCCGTGCCTTTCTTCCGTTGCTCTCCGGCTACGCGTGCGCTGTGCCGGCGATTCTCGCTGCTCGAACGGTCGACGACGAACGGGACCGCCTCGCGACGATCTTCGTCACACCCTTCATGACGTGCTCGGCGCGTCTTCCCGTGTACGCGCTTCTGATCGCGGCGTTCATTCCCGATCAGCCGATGCTCGGCCCCTTCCTGAACCAGCGCGCTGCCGTCCTGCTGGGGCTCTACGGACTCGGGATTCTCGCGGCCGTGGTCACGGCCTTTCTGCTCAAGCGCACGCTCCTCAAGGCGCAGCCGACCTCGTTCCTGATGGAGCTCCCGCCGTACCGGATACCCTCTCCCCGGACCTTGCTGCTCCGGCTCGTCGACCGCAGCAAGATCTTCCTGCGGCGGGCCGGCCGGATCATCTTCGCAGTCGCGATCGTCCTCTGGACGCTGACGCAATTTCCCCGATCGGACGGTGGCCCGCCGAACATCGAGGAGAGCGCCCTGGGTACGATCGGGCACGTCATCGAGCCGGTCATCGAGCCGCTCGGCTTCGACTGGCGAGTCGGCATTGGCATTGTCACCTCGCTGGCGGCTCGTGAGGTGATCGTGGGCACGCTCGGGACGATCTATGGCGTTGAAGCTGCGGATGAGGAGTCGCTGGCTCTGCAGGATGTGCTCAGGCGGGATCTGGAGCCGGGAGCAGCGATCGGACTCCTGGTGTTCTTCGCATTTGCCCTCCAATGCATGTCGACCGTTGCCGTGATGCGGCGGGAAACCGCTGGCTGGAAGTGGCCGTTGATCCAGTTCACGTACATGCTCTTGCTGGGGTACGTGGGCGCGTGGATCTCGTTCCGGATTTTCTGAGAAGATCATGCGGCTCCTCCGGGCGCTTGTCCTCTGCAGCCTGGGGCCGTGTCTCGTACCGATCCCGATCGTTGGTCAGGTCGGTCTGACGGGTGGCTTTGGCACGACGGGGCTCGGCGGTGAGGTCGCCATCGGTATCGGAGAACGTGTCGTCTTCCGCGTGGGCGCGGGCATCTCCGGACTCGACGCGACCACGTCCTTCGACAGCATCCCGGTCGAACTCGACCTTCCGGGAGAATCCTACACGGGCGGCTTCGATATTCACCTGAGCGAGGCATTCCGAATCGGGATCGGCATCATGGCGCGACCGGCCCGAACGTCGCTCCGCCTCACTCAGAAGGATGATCCGATCGACCTGGGTGGACGGATCCTCGCGCCCCAGCAGCTTGGTTCGCTGACGGGCGTCATCGAAACATGGAGGCGGGCTCCGTTCGCGCTCCTCGGTTTCGGAAGGCACGTCGCGCCCGGCGTCGGACTGGTGCTGGACTTCGGTGCAGCCTACTTCGGAGAGCCGCGGACGACCCTTCGCGCCAGCGGCGGAACGCTCTCCGCGGCTGAGTTGGAACCGCTTCTCGCGGCGCAGGCGGCTGACTTTGATGCCCAGATGAAGACGTACATGAGGGTCTGGCCTATGCTCAGGCTGGCAGTACGCTTCGGACTCTGAAGGTCCGGGACCGAGATTGACTTCGACGCACGAGTTTGAGGTAGGGGAGTCGATCGGAGTCGTGTCGGCTGCTCTGCTGCGTCCTCCGGAAGCCCGGTATCTCTACGTCTTCGGTCATGGTGCCGGGGCAGGCATGCACCATGAATTCCTGAAGACCTGTGCATCGATCCTGGCAGACCATGGTGTCGCAACATTCCGATACCAGTTTCCCTACATGGAGGCGGGCAGGAGGTTGCCGAATCCCGCCCCGGTACTCGTGCAGACGGTCCGGTCGGCTGTCGCGACGGCCGAGTCCCTCGTGCCCGACCTTCCCATCGTTGCCGGTGGCAAATCGATGGGCGGGCGCATGACATCGACCGCCGCGGCGAGCGGGGGTCTCGGGTCGGTGCGAGGCCTCGCGTTTTTCGGTTTTCCACTTCACGCTGCAGGGCGCGACTCCTCGGAGCGAGGGGAGCACCTCACAACGGTCGGACTGCCGATGCTGTTCCTTCAGGGCACCCGGGACAAGCTTGCGAACCTCACCTTGTTGCGACCGCTGCTTGACCGGGTAACGCCGACGCCGTCGCTGCATGTGGTGGATGGTGCGGACCATGGCTTTCAGGTGCTCAAACGCTCCGGACGGACTCGTCTCGAGGTGCTCGAAGAGTCGTGTTCCGCCTTCGCAGATTGGGCCGGCCAGTCGATCGAACCGGGGTCGCGCCGGCCAGGTCGAGACGGGCGCTGATCACCGGGCGTTGGAGGTGACACCTGTGCCGTGCAATCCCACTTCAGCGAGGTATCTTGAAGCGGTGTCTTTCTGGTTGACCCTATGGTCGGTCGCGGGCATTCTGCTCGTTCGTTCTGATTCGTCCTCGGAGTATCGCTCATGAGTTGCCGTATGTCTGATGTCACGACGCGCGCCGCAGTCGTGCTGGCCGGTGTTCTCCTCGTATTCGCAGTCCTGCCAGCCACTCCGGGTGCAGTCGAGGCCCAGGAAGGGATGTCCCAGGTCGAGCGCACGTTTTCCGATCTCAGCTACCGGAACGTCGGCCCGTCGCGAGGGGGGCGCGTGACTGCGGTGGCGGGGCACCCTGATCATCCTTTGACCTTCTACATGGGCTCGACAGGCGGCGGGCTGTGGAAGACCGAGGACTACGGAACGACATGGCGTCCGATCTCGGATGGCTACTTCGAGACCGGATCGATCGGGTCCATCCGGGTCGCGCCGTCGGATTCGAACGTGCTGTATGTCGGTACGGGCTCCGATGGCATCCGTTCGAACGTGATCATCGGGCGGGGGATGTATTACTCGGATGATGCCGGAGCGACGTGGGAGCGACGTGGCCTGGTCGAGATGGGACAGTTGGGCGCGGTCGAAATCCATCCTGAGAATCCTGATGTCGCGTATGTTGCTGCTCTCGGGAATCCCTGGGCCAAGAGCAACGAACGGGGCGTGTACCGCACACGCGATGCCGGGAGGACGTGGGAGCAGGTACTCTTCACGTCGGACTCCGTCGGAGCGATCGACCTCGAGCTGAACCCCGCAAACCCTGACGAGATCTATGCTGGCATGTGGATGGGAAGGCGCCAGCCGTGGACGATCCTCTCCGGAATGGAGGCCTCTGCCCGTGAAGATGGGATCTGGAAGTCGACCGATGGTGGCGACTCGTGGGAGTACAAGTCGGAAGGTCTGCCGGGCGGTCTGATCGGGAAGACCGATCTCTCGGTGTCGGCTGATATGCCGAACCGCGTCTATGCGCTGGTCGAGACCACGGATCCGGACGAGGGTCTGTATCGCTCTGATGACTTCGGCGAGACGTGGGAACTCGTCAGCAATGAGCGTGGCATCATGAATCGCCCGTTCTACTACACGGGTGTCGTGGCGGACCCGACCGACGCGGACCACGTGTACATCAACAACGAGGGGTACTACGAGTCCGTCGATGGCGGGATCAATTTCGAGCGACGGCCCACTCCGCACGGAGACAATCACGACACATGGATCAACCCCGACAATCCGTTGATCCAGGTCCAGTCCAATGATGGTGGCGCGAACGTCACCCTGGACGGTGGACGTACGTGGTCGACTCAGTGGAATCAGCCGACGGCGGAATTGTATCAGGTCGATATCGACGACCAGTTCCCGTACTGGCTGTACGCAGGCCAGCAGGACAACACGACCATCCGCGTCCCGAGCAATCCACCGGGGACCGGTTCCGAGGGTGGCCACCAGGGGAACTGGGAGGCTGTCGGAGGATGTGAGACCGGTCCGGCCGTGCCGAAGCCCGGTGATCCCACCATCGTCTATTCGAACTGCAAGGGCCGGTTCGGGCGGTACAATCAGGTCACCGGGCAGGAGAAACAGTACTACGTCGGGTTTCAGAATCTGTATGGGCAGAATCCGGCGAACCTGAATTACCGATTCCAGCGTGTGGTGCCGATCGAGGTCTCACCGCACGACCCCAGCACCGTCTACCATGGCTCGCAGTTCGTTCACAAGACCACCGACGAGGGGGTCACGTGGGAGCAGATTTCGCCGGACCTGACGGCATTCCGGCCCGAGCGCCAAATGGTGTCAGGGAGCCCCATCACCCGTGACGTCACGGGCGAGGAGCACTATTCGGTGCTGTACGCGATCGAGGAGTCGCCGATCCAGCCCGGTGTCATCTGGACGGGATCGAATGACGGTTTCGTGCAAGTCACGCGCGACGGCGGCGAGACGTGGACGAACGTGACGCCGCCGGATATGCCGCAGGAAGGGCGGGTCCAGACCATCGATCCGTCGCCGCATTCTGCGGGTAAGGCCTACTTCGCGTACTACCGCACGCTGCTGGGCGACCTCACTCCGTTCATCTACAAGACGGAAGATTTCGGGGACTCATGGGAGCTCCTGACGCCCGGAGACAATGGAATCCCGGCTCACCATGCGACACGCGTCATCCGGGAGGACACGGAGCGCGAGGGCTTGCTCTACGCCGGGACTGAGTTTGGCATGTATGTCTCGTTCGATGACGGCGAAAGCTGGGAGAAGTTCCAGTTCAACCTGCCACGGACGCCGATCACCGATATCAAGGTCCATCAGGGCGACCTCGTTCTGTCGACCATGGGCCGGGCGTTCTGGATCATGGACAACCTCTCGCCACTTCGTCAGGCAGATGCCGCGATGGCGGATGGTGGGGTGTATCTCCTCGAGCCTGAAGATGCGTATCGCCTGCGCGGTGGCGGGTTCGGAGGCTTCGGTGGAGGTACCCCCGACGAGCCGCAGTATTCGCGTAATGGGGCTGAGCTCGACTACATGCTTCCGTCAGCCGCGACCTTGGTGAAGGTTGAAATCCTCGATACGGGGGGTGAAATCGTCAGGTCGTTCGAGAGTAGCGGTCCGGGGGAGCGAGTGGAGACCGCGCAGGAGATGCGGGCCCCCTTCCAGCGTCGTACGGGGTCACCGACACCCACGACGCATGAAGGCCTCAACCGCTTCCTCTGGGACTTCACGGTTCCGGGGCCGAACGGGGCTGCCCGTGGTGGCCCCATGGTGGTGCCGGGCTCATACATGGCGAGACTGACCGTGAACAGTCCCACCGGGGAGGTTACCGTCGCCGAGCGTGACTTCGAGGTCCTGATGGACCCGCGCGTTGCTGCGGACGGCGTGACGATCGCTGATCTGCAGGCTCAGTTCGATCTGGGAATTCAGATCAGAGCCGCGATCGAGGACGCCGACGCGACGATCGAGCGTCTGCAGGGGGCCCAGGCACGAGTGGCCGAGGGCAGTGATGTGGAATCCCAGCTCAAGGAGATCGAGCGGGCGCTTCTGACGGATCGCACCATCACCAGCTACCCGCAGCCGATGCTGCGCGACCAGCTGAACTATCTGAACAGCAACTCACAGCGCGCCGATCAGGAGCCCGCAGCCGACATGTACGAGCGGCTCGATGTGCTGGTGACCGAGCTCGAGCAGCACAAGGAGCGGCTACAACGCCTGATCCGGATGGTCACGGACGGCTAGGCTCTCGCAGGGAGGTCGGATCTCAGACACCCGCCCCGAGCGTCATGCTCGGGGCGGGTGTCCGATATTTGGCCCGTGACCCGCGTGACCCGATGCGCGTAAGCTCTTCCGACGCTAGCGGACGGGAGAACTTGCGGACTGGGTGTGGACGATGCGCCAGACTCCATCGATCCACCGGAAGAGGTAGGTCCCATGTCCTCGATTGTGAATCGCACGTCCATCCGCGGCCGTGAGCTGGATCTCGGTATCGACGACGGCCCACGCGAAGTCGCCCTCGAAATGCGTTTGAATGTTGGAAAACCCGAGCGAAAGACCGAGTTCGGCTTCAGGCTCGACGTGATTCACGACGAGATCGGCAAGGCCGAT
>JAYOKZ010000073.1:0-7428 GCA_038120095.1 Gemmatimonadales bacterium | reverse complement strand
CCGAACGGGATCGCGACATTCACGCCATCCGTCAGTATGTTTTTCCTTGACCGTGCCGTCGACCACGCCTTTCTTCTGAAATCAGGACCGACTGACTCTTTTTCAGTTTCCCCAGCCCCGCTGACGACCCGTGTGGAATCCTTTCCGAAAAGCGTCGCTCAAGAACGGCCCTTGGGAATCCTTCCATGACAATGGACAACGGAGGGAGCGGGGTTCCCACGTCGATGGTAAACGTGACGGCATGTGGGAGTCGTGGAACGAACGCGGGGAGCCTCAGGCGCGCGGGGCGTACGTTCAGGGCAAGACCCACGGGCCGTGGGTGATCCACCGTAAGGACGGCTCGCTCCTGATGAGGGGATCCTTCGATATGGACCAGCGTCAGGGTCCCTGGACCTTTTTCTGGGAAAACGGCCAGGTCCGCCAGCGAGGAAGCTTCAACGGCGAGCAGCGTACCGGCCTCTGGGAGACCTTCGAGGAAGACGGTTCCCTGATGCTCAGGGGGCATTACGTCGACGGCGAGAAGGATGGCGAGTGGTTCGAGCGGGGTGAGACGATCATGTACCCGCTGCCGGTCGAGGAAGACGATCCAGCGGTGGACGACCTTACGACCGAAGTCGACCCGGCGACGAGCTAGGTCACTCCTGCGGGGCGAGTCCGGTCGCCGCCTCACTCGCCAGGCGGTTTTCCTCGGCCACCTGCTCGACGATCTCCTCGCGCAGGATGGTCATGTGGCCGGGAGCCTCGATTCCGAGTCTCGCACCGCCCGAGTCGGTCTTGAGCACGACCACTCGGATGTCATCACCGATCAGGATCGCCTCATTCGTCTTTCGTTGCAGTATAAGCATCAGATCGAGAGTAGCGTCTGATACATCTCGTCCACAACCGAGACGACGCGAGCCGCGGCGGAAAACGCCGCCTGCAGCTGAATGATCTTGATCAGTTCTTCATCGGTGGACACGCCAGATACGGACTGGCGGCGTTCCGTACCGGCCGCAACCAGGATCTGGGCGCCCTCGGCTCCGGCCCCGGCCGAAGATGCCAGAACCCCTACCCCGGCAACGAGCTCCTGATAGGCTTCGTTGACGCTGCTGCCATCGAGCAGTCCGCCGGATGAGTTGGTTCGGAGGTCTGCGAGGGCGAGCGCCACGTCGTTCGCCCCCGGTTGATACGCTCCACCCCCGCCACCGCTACCAGCAACCACGTTGTCGAGCGAGGCCGCCACGTCAGCACTGAGACTGAGGTTTCTGGCCCCGACAAGCGTGAGGTCACCCAAATCATCGAAAAACGCGATACCCGTCACGTCGGCGACGTTCGTACCCGTGCTATGGACCCCGTTCACGCGCTCGACCAATCCTCGAGCGATCGCATCGAGATCGGCCTCGATGGACGGAAGATCCGACTCCAGCACCTGCAGCGTTCCGCCGATGACACCGGCGCCGATGTCGAGGGCGAGACCATTGTCCGTCTGAATGGAGTAGGAGCCGCCGGAATAGGTCGCGGTGATGGTCGAGGCGATGGTCCCTTCCACGACCGAAATGCCATCGATCGCGACGCCGACACCCCCATTCCCACGAGACGTGACTGTGATCTCGGTGAGCGAGGCAAGTTGATCGAGCAGCAGGTCCCGCTGATCCTCGATCCCCGGTGCCGCCTGCCCTCCCGAGACCGCCGCCGAAATTTGACCGTTGAGCTCGGCGATCTCCCCGAGAAGCCGATTCACCTCGCCAACGGACGAGGACACGGCATCGGTCAGATCGGCACGAATCGAGCCGAAGGAGTTCGCTGCCCGATTGAAGAACTCCACGAGCTGCTCGCCCCGGGCCCGCACCACCGCCCGGGCACTGGTGCTGGTCGGATCGTTGGAGAGGTCCGACCAGCTGTCCCAGAACGCATCGAGCGCGGTCGCCAGACCGGCTTCGGTGGGTTCTGCAAGGACAGCCTCAATCCGCAGCAGCTCCCGTTGAGCAGTGGAGAAGCCCTCGGAAAGTGCCGTGTCTCGGCGAAGTGTCGAATCGAGGAGCGCATCGCGGGCCCGCGTGATGTCGACAATCTGGACACCGGTCCCGAGCAGGCCCTGTGGCAAAGCCACGGACTGACCGGCCACCATGTCCACGCGCTGACGGGAATACCCCGGCGTCGACGCGTTGGCGATGTTGTTGCCCGTGACCTGCAACGCCAGCTGCTGCGCCAGCATCCCGCTCCGTGCGACGGACAGGATACCGTTCAGTGAGCCGGCCATGCGTCACACAACCCGGTCGACGACGGACCCTGCATTGCCCCCGAAACCAGCGGACAGGTCCTCGGCACCGGATCGGCCCAGCAGAAGTTCGAGGTGCCGCTGGTTGTCGGACATCG
Organism: Gemmatimonadales bacterium; assembly: GCA_038120095.1. Classification (GTDB taxonomy): domain Bacteria; phylum Gemmatimonadota; class Gemmatimonadetes; order Longimicrobiales; family Gaopeijiaceae; genus UBA2589. The sequence goes on along the minus strand of JAYOKZ010000073.1, from coordinate 5,073 downwards.
TCACCTGCAGCGCACCGCGAAGAACGGAGACCTGACGACGCAGCTGGGTAGCTGCCTCCGCGGCCACGAGCAGCGCTTTTCGTACCGGTCGATTCGAGTCGCTCGACAGAACATCATTGAGTTCATCGAAATCGAGGTCATCGCCAAAAAGCGATACGGTGACCCGCTGGCGCTGGCGCTTCGCCTCCTCGAGCGTCTGGGTGATCCGAGTGGACGCGAAGACCGCATCTGCAAGGCGATCCGGATCACCGGCCGAGACCGCCTCTTTCTGATCCTCGAACACGCCACGCAGTTGGTTGCACAGTCGCGCCTCGTAGGCGAGCGCCTCCACCAGACGGGTCCGTTCAGTTTCCTCTGTCACAAACATCAGACACCCTCGGAAGATGAAGTAACCTGCGAGCGCGAGTGATCCTGCCGCGAAGTCTCACCGACGGTCGAATGCCCGGCAATCGGCATCGTGTCCGCCACCTCGTCGAGCCCAAAGTTTGCCGATAACTGTCGGTACAGTGCTTCCGCAATTCCTGTTTCAGTATCGGCAGCGAGCGCGTCGGCTAAATGCTCGTCGAACATCGATGCGTACATGTCCGCTCCCGGGGCATCAGGATGCCCGCCATCCGGAACCGTCGCGCGGAGGGCGGACGTGAGATGGTGGAGGAACACGGCCTCCATGTCTTCTGCCGCCTGGCGCAAACGCTCCAGACGAAGGGACGAAGGTGACGCCACCCCCTCCGCACCCTGCGAGGACACTGTGATTACGGGGTCAGTCACCCCTGGCAGGCCCGAGTGAATCATCGGATTTGAACCTCCGCCTGCAGAGCACCGACCGAACGCAGGGACTGGAAAATGGAACCGATCACCTGACCTGTGGCTCCGACCGCATGCAGCGCCTCGGCAAGCTCCTGAACCCGTATTCCCGGTTCCAGTCGCACCGACCCGGGGGCGGACATCGCCTGTGTGGCAGCCTCGCTTGCGATGTCGACCGCGATCGGCGGAGCCGTTGCATCGGCTGGATCTGCAGGCGGCGTCAACGGATCCGCAGGAGGCTCTGGAACGGCCTCCTGAGCGGCAATCGTCAGCGTCAGCCAGTCGTGGCTCACGACAGCCGGCCCTACACGGATCTCCCCGCCGGCCGCGACCAGCCCGTCAAGGGCACTGACCACTACGCGAGGGCTCGGATCGGGCGTGACCTCCACTGCGCCGATCGCAACCAGCGTACCGAACGGATCCTCGGCGGGAAGCTCGACCGTGACTGCCCCGGGATCGGTCACCGTGGCGATCTCCGACCCCAAATCCAGGTTGATCGCTCCGACGATCGCCTGTGCGACCGCCAGATCCGGCTCGCGAAGCACCAGAACGCCGGAGGGGGGCTGGTTTCCGCCGCCAAAGTCGAGCTGTGCGACCCCGGCTCTCAGGATGGTTGCGGACGTCTCGACGTCATACCGTGACCGCCGGTCTCCGTCCCCGACCTGGATCGTGCCTTGTGCCACCGCCGCAACGGGAGCCCCGACCCCGGCTGAGAGTGGAGTCGGCCAGAGTTGCCCTCCCCGCAAGGAGCTTGCGTCTCCCAGAGACGCGACACTCACATCGAACCGGCCTCCCTGGCGGGTATAGGGAGAGGCTTCTGCCGTAACGAGCACCGCAGCGGCATTCCGACTACGTATGACCTGCTCGGGCACTTCAATGCCCATGTTGCGCATCAGATTCGCAATCGCACGCACCGTCATGGAGCGACGGTCGCCACCGTAGATGCGGTCCCCTGTCCCGCTGAGCCCGGTGACAAGCCCGTAACCGGCCAGGCGAACGGGCACCTCTTCGGCGCCCTGCGTAAGGTCGCGTACTCGGACTGTCTGTCCCTCCACGTCCGCGGGCACGCCCACCATCAGCGCCACCAGCATCAGCGCCCGAATCGCCCGCGCACTCACGGAACAATCCATCCGAACAACCGGCCAATCAGGCTCTTGCTGGCCCGCGCCAGGGAGCCTTCGACGGCGTAGAGCACCTCGACCTCTGCGATGCGCCACGACGTAATCGTGTTGCTGGCCGTGATGTCCTGTGGACGAATCACGCCACGGACCGTGACCTCCTGCTCATGTTCGTCGATGATGACCGATTTGGTCCCTTCGACGCGCAGCATCCCTCCCGCTTCCACCTCGGTCACCCGCACGGACACCTGCGAGTCCAGGCGATCGCGTCGAATGTCTCGGCCCCTTCGGCCGGACTCGTTTTCCAGCGCACTCTCGAGTCCGCCATCCACCGAGAAATTGGTGACACCGGATACGCCCGCACCCATGTCGATGTCGACGGCGCGCCCCTCGGCCGCCGACGTAGAACGGTCCGCAGAAGCCGATGTGTACTCATCGACCATGACGGTGATGATGTCACCCACCGTGAAACGGCGTCCATCGGACAACCATCCCCAATCTCCGATCACGCCGGCTACCTGGGCGTGAGCATTCAAGGGCACCAGAAGAACCAGAAGGGCGGCGCCCACGATCGTGGAGCGCATCAGCGATCTCCTTGAATGAGAAGTACGATGCCAGGCGCAACCGCCTCGGCAGATAATTCGAGACCGGATGCCAGACGCACCCTCACCCGGTCTCCGATACGTCCGGAACTCAGGGCGGTACCCCGAGCCGAAATCTCGACTGCGCCGGACCGTGCGAGCGCCTCGACCGTCTCCCCTCCTCGTACGACCTGGGGCGGGCGCACAGCCGGGGGCGTGAGGACTTCTCCAGTGAGAATCCGGCGCTGCGCGACCCAGCCATCCACCTCTTCCTCCGCGCGCGGCGGGCCCGGAACGGTGATGACCTCATAGGTGACGGCGTCGCCGGCCACGATACTCCCGCGATCGAGGTCGTGTGCAGCAACCGGGCGCAACGCCCGATGTCCGACGCGAACGAAGCGGCGAACGGCGGAATCCTCCCGGTATGCGGTGACCAGCCAGCGATCCGAATCTGACGGACGCACCGCCACCGAGTCCGCTTCCGAGAGCCACTCGTCCGACACCGTCACGAACACCTCGCCCGGTTCGATCTCCCACTCCGCGGCAATACGGTCACGAAGCGAATCTTCCATCGCCGACTGAGCACCCACATCAACCCGGAACAGGCCCAGCAGGACCAGAGGTGCCGCTGCGTAGCGAAACGAAACGAGCATGCTCAGCGAGCCAGCGAGTTGGTGACTTCAGCCATGTCTTCACTTGCCTGAACGGCCTTTGCATTCACCTCATAGGCTCGGAGCGCGGCAATCATGTCCACCATTTCCTGAACGACCTGTACGTTGCTCGACTCCAGGGCCCCCTGCACGATCCGACCGAATCCGTCTTCCTGCGAGGCACCCAGCATCGGCTGCCCCGACGCCGCGGTTTCCACCCAGAGGTTTTCGCCGATCGCCTTCAGCCCGGGCTCATTGGGGAAACGGGCAAGTTCGATCCTGCCGAGTTCCACCGGGTCGACCTGTCCATCCACCCGAGCCGTCACGATCCCTGTCCGGGAGATCATGAGCTCGGTCATGTCCTCGGAAACCTGAATCTCGGGCAGCAGGGGATATCCGCCGGAGGTAATCACGACGCCCTGGTCAGAGAGCGAGAAGCTACCGTCTCGCGTGTAGGCGATCGTGTCGTCCGGTCGACGAACCTGAAACAACCCTTCCCCGTCGATCGCAAGGTCGAGGGGTCGCTCGGTCACCTCAAACTGCCCCTGCGCATGCACTCGGGCCACGCCGGCCAGCCGCGTCCCGCGCCCGATCTGGGCCTGGGCCGTGATCTCCGCTCCGGGGGTGCTCACCGTCTGTTCCCCCCGCACAGTCTCATACAGCAGGTCTTCGAACTGGGCGCGACTCCGCTTGAAACCCGGCGTGTTCACGTTGGCCAGATTGTTCGCGATCACGTCCATCCGCGTCTGCTGTGCGGCCATGCCGCTGGCCGACGTTTTCAGCCCTGGATCCATGTCTCTACCTCTTTCTGTTCAGCCTCGAGGAACTCGAGAGCCCTTGATCATTCCACACGACCGATCCGGTTGACCGCCGTATCCATCATCGAGTCGATCGCCCGAACCGCATTCCTGACGGATTCGAAGGAGCGCTGAATCGTCGTCATCTCGATGAGAGCATCGAGTGACGTGACGTTGCTATCCTCCAGAAACCCCTGCCTCACCAAGACATCATCCTCGCGGAGATCCTCGATCGATGCCGGGTCGAGCGGGCCATCCAGGGGCCCTTCCGAGCGCACGATGCGAAGCCGATCGATGAGTTCTCCAGCGACGGAGACCCCTCCACGTGCATCGATGACGACCGGCCCCGGCGGGACGATGATCGGGCCACCCTCGCCCAGAAGGGATGCGCCGTTCGAGTCGATCAGACGACCATCCCCATCCAGAGAGAACGAACCCGACCGCACACCTTCGTAGCCATTGGCGCCGTCCACGAGAAAGAGACCCTCTCCGATCAGAGCCAGATCGAGGGGCGCACCGGTCTCCTGAAGACTCCCGGGGCGCGTGTCCGTCGCCGTCCCGATCATCGGGACCCCTCCCTCCATCAGCTCGCCGAACACGCGCTGAGCCTTGAAACCCGGAGTGTCCGTGTTCGCGAGGTTGTTGGCATTCACCTGCTGCCGATGCTCCCAGTACAGGAGTGCCCGACCAGCCGCTCGAAGGCTCGGAGGTCCGCTCATGAAGGTTCCCGTGAACGTGATTACCAGATCAACAGTGTCCCCTACTCGCAATTCTCATGCCACTACACCAAAGACTGAGGATACCCGCAAACTGATGCACTGCAACAGTTTACGACGATCACTTTCACGATACAGACGGGGCGCACGAAAACTGAGGCGGCACATTCAGCCGGGTCGGTTCAAATTGCCCTGAGACGGATGGTCAGGAGACGCCGCGCAGCCGGAGTTCCAGGCGTTCCGAATCCAGAGTGCGACGAGCCGGGGTCCGATGAACCTCCGCGGGCAGCCTGCAAGCCCGGGGCCCGAGCAAATGCTCGAGGCGGCGCGCATCGAGCTGCGCTGCGCTGCTTTCGACCCTTCGCCTCATTCGTTGGATCACCCACCGACACACATATGCGAAGACC
>JAYOKZ010000072.1:0-7447 GCA_038120095.1 Gemmatimonadales bacterium | reverse complement strand
CGGCATTCAGCCGACGCCATTGGGGGCAGTTGGTGACCCTGATCGTCCCGGGCAGGCCGCGCAAGAGGCCAGAGTGAAACCCCGGCCGGACGCTGCGTCCGACCGGGGCTTTCATGTCCCACAGAGCGGGAGACCGGGCTCGAACCGGCGACCCTCAGCTTGGGAAGCTGATGCTCTACCAACTGAGCTACTCCCGCGAAGCGCCGAAATCTAGCCCGGGGGGTCAGGCGGTCAACACGAGAGCGGGCGACCCGGCTGCTCGCCGGCTCGCCCGCAATCCCGCGCCCTACTCCCGAGACTAATTAACCTGGTACCCGTACCCGCCAACCCGCTCAGCCGAGTCGAACTGGACGTTGAACACCTGCGCCGTGTCGACGGCATTTACCGTAACCGTCTCCGTCACCGAACCGATCGGCGCCCCGTCATCCGCGTAGAACGTGAAGCGCAGCGTGACGCTGTCACCCTGACTCAGTTTCTTATTGACGACGGAGCCATTCACCTCAGCGCCACCGTTCCCAAAGCGGCGCAACTGGAGATCGTTCACGATGACCTCCAGCGCATCAACCGCCTCAATCGCCTCCCGGGTCGCATCGGAGTCACCGAGCTGATTCGCGGCCTGAGCCATGATCAACCAGCCATTCTGCCCACTCGGATCAAGGTTGGTCCAGCGTTCCGCAACAGCCGGGATGTCCGTGTAGGCGGAATCGAGCTGTAACGAACGGGCCCACATTTCGAGAGCGTCACGATCATTGACGCTTGCCGTGGCGGCATTCCCGAACGCCGTCGCCGCATTGACGTAATCGCTCGACTGGTAGAACCCCACCCCAATCGAGAACAGGGTCTCGGAGTCCAACCCGGGCATCTCCATCATGTCCATATACACGGCCGTGGCCTCCGCCTCATTCCCCATCTCCATGAGAATGGCGGCCAGACCCCGCTTGAGCTCGACATCTTCAGGGTTCGCCGCCGACATCTGCCGGTACGTCCCGACCGCCTGCTCGAACCGGCCCGCATCGGCGAGAACCTGAGCCCGGAGCAGTGGAAGCGGTGCCAGCTGCTCCTCCCAGGCGGCCGCAGTGGCAGAATCCGCTTGCATCATCGTCTCAGAGTCCGCGAATGCGAGCGCAGCATCGAGATTTTCGATCGATGCATCATGCTGCCGAAGCTGCGCGTAGATCTGACCAAGGATCACCCTCGCCTCGGGACGCACATCGTAGATGTCGTTCGCCCACTCGAAATACCGAGTCGCAGTCTCGTAGTCCCCCTGTTGTACGTAGGGCGTGCCCTCCTGGTAGAGGTCCAGCCAGGCCCGTTCGCGCACGGCCACCAGATCGAACTCGTACAGCGGTCGCAACTCGATTGCCCGATCGAAGTAGCCACCCGCCTCGGTGTAGTCATCCGTGCCGATCGATGCCACGCCTGCCAGACGATAGGCGAGCGGGTTGAGGGTGTCCTCCTGAATCGCCAACTCCGCGAATTGCTTCGCCTGTGCGTAGAGTTGAGCGGCCTCGGTCGGGTCCTCAGCCTCCTCCGCAGCCTCGATCGCATCCTCCGCGGCACGAGTGTTGTCGGTGTTCCGTGGATTGAGACCTGCGCCTGCTCCACCGATGCCCGACATCCCACCGCCGCCACCTCCGGACGCGCAGCCCGAAAGTCCAAGTCCGACCAGCAAGGTCAGCACGAGCCCGAAACGGATCTTCATCCCGCGTTCTCCTCTGGGGTCCTGTGCAGAATCAACCGGATAAACTAGAAAACCCTGAAAAATCGTCCAAGCTCACTTGGGACACAGAAACCTGAACGCTCCGGTTCTTTTCCACGTACGCGAATCCTCTGATGCAAGGATCTTGCCGCAAAAAGGCCGATCTCGGCTGTGCCAGGTTCCACGGGTCCAGGCGGCTATCCCTGCACGTCGAGAAGCCTCAGCGTCCCAGATACGTCAGAATCCGACTCGCGAGCGCCTCTGAAAATCCCGGAACACGCGCGATCTCCTCCCGTGTCGCATCCTTGACACCTCTGACTGATCCAAACCGACGAAGGAGCACCTGCTGCCTCTTGGGGCCCACGCCCGGAATGTCACCCAGGTCCGATCGCAAGGTCCGCTTACGCCGAAGTTTTCGGTTGTAGCGCACGGCAAAGCGATGTGCCTCGTCCCTCATTCGCTGCAGGAGATGGAGGGCCCGATGTCGCCGATCCAGACGAAGAGCGGTCTCGCGGCCCGGCACGAATACCTCTTCCTCTCGCTTGGCCAGCGAAATCACTGCGACATCACCGAGCTCCAGCTCTCGCAGGGCCTCAACAGCAGCCGACAGTTGACCCTTTCCGCCGTCGATCACGGCCAGATCCGGGATCGGACGGCCTTCGTCTCGGGTTCGTCGAAAGTAGCGGCCGACGACCTCGCCCATGGATCGGAAGTCGTCGTTCCCCCAATCGCCCTTTATGCGCATGTGGCGATACATCGCCCGCCGGGGTTCGCCGTTCTCGAATACGACCGCACTGCCCACGACCTCCGTCCCCTGCGTGTGGGAAATGTCGAAGCACACCATGAGGCGCGGAACGACCTTCAGATCGAGTTCGTCCTGGAGTCGGAACAGCGCTTCCTCTGCGCGATCTGATGCGTATTCGAGTGCGGTGACCCGGTCGTCGAGGACCTGCCGGGCATTCTGCTGAGCGAGTTCGACGAGGCGCGCCTTTTCACCACGCTGGGGGACGTTGAGCGACACGGCACGTCCAGAAGCAGCCGTGAGGATTTCTTCGAGCAGGGTCCGATCGTCGAAGTCATTCGACAGGAGCACATGCCTCGGTACATCACCGGTGACGCGTTCCCCGGCGCTGAGATAATGCCGGGACACGAGAGAACTGATGAGATCAGCGTCCGACTCCTCCCGAATCTTCGAAAAGCGCTGCGACTCCCGGCCCAACAGGAGCCCTGCCCGAACCCTCAGGACAACGCCGGCAGCAATGTCGCCGTCTCGTGCTGTCGCAACGACGTCGAAGCTTCCACCCTGCGCCTTATGCACCCGCTGCTCACGTGCGAGGCTGTCGAGCCCCGAAAGCACATCGCGCATCCGGGCCGCCTGCTCGAAGTCGAGTACCGAGGAAGCCTGGCGCATCCGCTCCTCGATCTCGGACCTGAGACCCTCCGTGTCACCCTCGAGAATACCGAGGATGTCGTCGATCATGAGGCGGTAGTCATCCTCCGTCTGCAACCCGACGCACGGAGCCTTACAGCGACCGATGTGATGATCCAGACACGCACGGTCAGGTGTGTCACGGGGCAGATCGTAGCGGCAGGACCGCACCGTATGGAGTCGCTTGATCAGGTCGAGCGCCTGTCGCATGGGACCGACGGAGGTGTACGGCCCAAAGTATCGACTGCGGTCGTTGACGACGCGCCGTGTGACGAACACCCGAGGGAACGGCTCCTGAACCGTCACCTTGATGTACGGATATCTCTTGTCGTCTCTCAGCAGGATATTGAATCTCGGACGATGCTCCTTGATGAGATTCGCTTCGAGGATCAGAGCTTCTCCCTCACTGCCGACGACGATCGTTTCCACGTCGGCAATGAGCTTGACCAGCTCGCGGTTCTTGGCGGAAAGGTCGGCCTCGCGTTGGAAATAGCTGGGGACCCGCGGCCGTAGTGCCTTGGCCTTGCCCACATAGAGCACATGCTTCCGTTCATCCCGGAAGAGGTAAACGCCCGGACTCATCGAGAGGCGGGCGAGATCCTCACGGGCAACAGCCACCTCAGCGCCTACCCCACCGGACCGGTGATCCCAGATCCAGCAACACCACCGCGCCCAGATACACCGCCGCGAATGGCAGGCATGACGCGATCGCGACCAGAGCTGGGTGCCACGCCGGTGCGAGGAGCTGAACTCCGACCCCGGACGCGGCAGCGACGACCGAGGCAAGGACCATCCGCAGAACACGAGAACCACCAGCACTGTGTGGGCCGATCTGACGATTCAGTGAGCGCCGCAGCATCAAGTACTCGACCCATGCGCCGGAGCTCGATCCAAGTGCAAGTCCTGCGGCGCCGAACCGCAATGTGGAGAAACCCAGCTGATCCGCCGGAAACATGGCCGCAATGCCCACGCCCACGGCGATGAATACGCGGAGGTAGGCCATGTTCGCCGGGGTGCGAGTATCCCGGAGCGCGTAGAACGCGGAGGAGAGAACCCGAGAAGAGGCGGAAGCCGGCAGGCCGAGCGCGTACATGGACAGGACGGCCCACGTCACGAGCGTCTGTACTTCACCGAACGCTCCCGTCTGGTACAGGGCTCCAACGATGAGGTCACCCATCACCAGGTACGCGATGGCTGAGGGTATGAGGAAAAAGAGCGCCCGCTCGAGCGCCTGAGCCACGCGTTGGGCCAGGGCTTCACGATCCTCGCGCCTCATTCTCGAGAGCTCGGGCAGCTCGGCCGCGGCAACTCCTGTTCCGAAAAGGGAGATGGGCAGGTTGCTGAATGTCTGTGCGTACCCCATGACGGCTACCGCACCCGGCAGGAGTCGCCCGGCAAGAATCATGTCGATCCAACCGCTGATGTTGACGACACCTCGCGCACTCACGACCGGGACGAAGGTCCGAACGGCTTCTGCGACGCCCGGGACGCCTCGTCCCGTCGAGAGGCGCATCCCTCTCGTGTACCGCAGAAGGAACGGAACCTGGACCAGAAGTGTCAGGGCTCCCCCGACGAGCGCGCCCCACGCCAGCGCAACCACCAGCGCGCGTCCATCCAGGCCCCAGTAGACCGCTCCCGCGGCCAACGTCGCGATCATCGCGAGGTTCCAGAACGCCGGCGCCACGAAGGTGATGAAGAAGGTCCGGTGGCTGTTCAATATGCCGAGCGCCCACGCCGAGATGACAAACAGCCCGGTCATCGGGAAGAGGATTCGAACAAGGAGCACCGTAAGCTCCTGCGTCTCGGGAGCCCACGCCGGGAAGAACAGCGAAACGAGGAGCGGAGCGACTGCCATCCCTCCAAGAGCGAGGGTTCCGGCGAGGATGGAGAGGATACCCAGGGCCGCGCCCGCAAACCGTGCCGCCTCTGCCTCACGTCCCTCTTCAAGGAACTCCACGTACACGGGGATCAGTGACGCTGAAAGCGTCCCCTCACCAAGGAGGTTTCGGATGACATTCGGCATCCTCAGCGCCGCCCACCATGCGTCGGCGAAGCCACTCGAACCGAAGTAGTGCGCAAAGACGCGCTCGCGCACGAAACCGAAGACCTTGCTGATGAAGATCCCGGCCCCGACAAACACGGCGCTGCGCCCGCCCGAGGGAGCGTCGCCGCTACCCTGCGGCCGAAGTGGATCCGACGTCACGCCGCTCCCCGACGACTCAGTCGTCCGAGGCACTCCGAGGGAGTGCATCGCCCTCGGCATTGGATCTGTCGGTCAGCAGCCTGTGCACGAACTGGCTCTCCTCATCCAGACGCAGGACCTCGGACGAAAGCCGCTCGACCTCACTTTCCAGGTAAGCCAGGCGCTCAGCCGCAACGTCGCCAGGAGAATCGAGCCCTCGCCGCTCCATCCGAGACGCAAGTGCCTGTCCAAATCGCGAGTCCAGCACCACCGCGAGCAGCGGAATCAAGACGACGAGAACGAGGATGAACTGAAGGAACATCATGCCGAAAAGTTAGAGACGGCCACAAGGAACTGACAGACTCACATCAACCGCCATCGTCCGACGATTCGTCGAGGCTGATCGAGAAACGGGCATACACATCATCAAGAAACGCGCCACCGAAGCGAGTCAGATAGTACAGCGGACTCTGAACCCGCTCAGCCGGCTTTCCGTGGGGCATGAGATGCAGCTGTACCTTTTCAATCTGCGCCAGAGCGATCTCGCTTTCTCTCTTCACGGCCTGCACGACTTTCTTTTCTACCTCACTGAGCGCAGCAAATGCCTGGTTTCGGAGCGCCTGCACCGGCCCCTTCAGCGTCGGGTCCACCGCCGCAGCCGCCGTCTGCAGTTCTGTCACACCGGCCCCAATCGCACCGCGAAGCCGGCCGATCGCGAGGTTCACGTTGGCCGGAACTTCATCACGCGCGAAATCGCTCGCCACCTCGTGGAATGGACGGCGAAGCGCGTCCACATCGATATCGAACTTCTTGAGCACCTTACCGATCTTGGTCTCGATCACCGTGACGGCAAACCGCGGCCATACGACCGGCATCCCGATGCCGTGTGCCTCGAAGTAGGAGCGCAGCTGTGCGAAGTATGCTAGTTCACCCGGTCCGCCTACGTACGCGAGGGTCGGGAACACCGCGCTCTCCACGACGGGACGGAGAAGCACATTGGGGCTGAGAGACACAGGCTCCGCGTCGAACATGACACGGAGGTCGGACTCCGAGTGCACGTGAGCGGACTGGCGGAGGCGGAACCCCGCCGGGTCGCGGTAAAGACGCTCGCGCCCGGCCGGCCCCTCGACGAACAGGTTCACCCCGCCCGGCATGATCGGCACCTGCACGTCGTACCCGGCATCTCCCAGCGCCTGAGAGGTCTCGAGCAGCACCCTCTCGAGTTCCTTCGCCCTCGGAAGCTCCCCGAGGAGGAGTTCGCCCGAGGCAGCTTTCACGCCGGGGTGTGCCGCATCCGTGAAGAAGAGGCCAAACCTCCCGAGAAGGTGCTGCAGCAATCCATGAAAACCGCCAGACAGGGTCTGGCCGGGCCGGAACCCCTCGTGGAGCAGAGCGATGAACTCAGCCGCGAAGTCCGACGGCGGCAGGTGGGCAACGAATTGAGCCAGAACCTCGTCGGCGTCGGCGTCGAGCTCGACCCGATGAAGAGACGGCCGTGCGACCTCCGACGGCGCGGCGACGGCATAGCGCCTCAGTTCGTTGTCGGTACCAATGAGATACGTATGGTTCGCCTCTTCCCAATCGTGATCATCCGAGGCCACCCAGAAGACCGGAATGACCGGCTTGCCCACCCGCTGTTCGAGGGCCTCCGCGAGGCGGACTGCGGTGAGTCCCTTGTAGATACTGTAGAGCGGGCCGCCGTAGAGCCCGGGCTGCTGACCCGTTGTGACCATGTAGCCACCCTCCTCGACGAACGCATCAAGCCGCTCCCCCTTCGCGCCCGGAGGTACGATCAGGGCCTCCACGGCTCGACGCCGAGCCTCGGCATCGAAGCGACGCTCGACTTCGGCGGCCTTCGCCTCGAACGCACCGGGCTCGGCAAAGTGACGGCCATAGAATGACACTGCCTCCGGCTTCGCCTCGAGGTAGTCACGCACGACCGCCGCACCTGACGGGCGCGATACGATCAGTTCCATCTCAGCCTTTGTGGTAGGGTTCTCCGCGCAGGATCGTTCCTGCCCGATACAATTGCTCCGTCAGGAACTCTACCGCCATTGCATGTGGTAACGACATGTCCGACAGGGACAGCCGACGACGGGCGCGGGCGAGCACGGGCGCCCCGAGTCCGAACGCCCCA
>JAYOKZ010000071.1:0-7565 GCA_038120095.1 Gemmatimonadales bacterium | reverse complement strand
CTCTTGTAGTCCACTGAACCCCTGAGGTCTGCCGAGGGATCGGACTCCTGAGCGGCAGCCTGTCCAGCTGATTCGATCGACTCATCGTTCACGACCATTCCAACCAGCGCCTGCTCGGCAGCGGTTGCACGCATGGGGACAGGGCTGACATTGGTCAACGCGATCCTTGCCGCCGTGCAGGTGTCTCCGCTCATGGTGAGCTGGACGGCCGCAGCGGAAATGGCATAGTCACCGACCTTCCGCTCGAACTTCTCGTACGCACCGCCTGAACCTTCACCAGGTGAAGGAATCCGGATCTCAACCAGAATTTCATCCGGGGCGAGGGACGACTCGAACAGACCAACGAAGAAATCATCGATCCCGACTTCACGCTGGCCGCTCGGGCCATGAGCGACCACGGTGGCTCCATACGCGAGCATTACGGCCGGATGATCGTTCGCCGGATCCGCATGGGCGATGTTGCCCCCCACCGTGCCTCGGTTGCGAACCAGGGGGTCTGCAATGACCCGTCCCGCGTCGGCGAGCATCGGAAACCGCTGAGCCACGATCGGGGATCGCTCGAGGTCCACCTCCCGCGTCATGGCTCCGATTGCGAGATGCCCGTCACCCTCACGCAGGTAAGCGAGGCCCTCGATGCGGTTCAGGTCGATGAGGTGCTCGGGCGCAGCGAGCCTGAAGCGCATGGCAGGCAAAAGGCTGTGCCCACCTGCGAGAAGTTTCGCGTCGTCCCCGAGCTGGCTCAGGAGCGAAACCGCCTCGTCGACGCTCGCCGGGGAGTGATATTCGAAGTCTCCGGGAATCACTTGTCCTCCTTGATCTGCAATCGGTGATCAGTGCCGATGACCCCGCGGACGCGGGCCCCTCGGGGTCTCGTTTATGCGAACAGCGTGAAGAGCAGGTAGAGCAGGCCCGCTCCGAGGATCAACCCGATCCCCCACCGTGCCCATGGCGGAAGGAGGTCTTTCGCGACCTCTTTTGCAACATTCGCCGCGAACTCGGACTGAGAGGGAGCCTGGACGGGAGTGATCGGCGGAGCTTCGCTCCCGGACGCCGCTGCTTCCCCGCGTGCGACGACCGCTGCATTGAGACCATCCAGACTCTGCTTGATGATGGCCTTGGCAGAGCTCTCCATGAGGCGTTGCCCGACGCTTGCGAGCTTGCCTCCCACCTGTGCGTCGCCCTCGTAGGTAACGAAGGTCTTGTCGTCGGAAGGCGCGAGTGTCAGGTGCCCCGTGGCCTTGACGAATCCCGGAGCTCCCCGACCGTCGACCTGCATCGTGTACGAGTCGGGTGCCTTGATGTCCTCGAGTTTGACCTTGCCCATGAATTTACCCTGGACCGGACCAACTTTGATCTTGAGTGCACCCTCGTACTCGTTTTCTCCGATCAGTTCGAGTTTCTCACATCCGGGAAGGACACTCGCGAGGACCACGGGATCGAGGAAGGTCTCCCACACGAGGTCCTGTGGACCATCGAAGGTATAGTCACCTCCAACCTTCATTGCTGACCTCCTGGGCCATGGGCTGTCTCAAGGGAGCGCAAGAAACCCCCGTGTATCACAGATGTTTCAGTTTCGTTGTAACACGGAGTTCCTCTACGCGCGAGCGCTGACACGTCGCGGGTCGACGAGCGCGGTCGCGAAATCGGTCAGGGAGGCGAGGTCTCGAGCGGGGAGGAAGGTGTCGACGTAGGGCAGGGCCGCGGCCATGCCCGCCGCCCTCGGCCGATACTCATGATGACCGGCGTGGGGGTTCAGCCAGATGATGCGATGACATCGTTGCCTGATCCGGCGCATTTGCCCTGCGAGTTCCGCCGGGTCACCTCGATCGCAGCCGTCACTGACGACCACGACGATGGCGCCCCTTCGAAGCACTCGGCGACTCCATTCTTGATTGAAGTCACCGAGGCACGCACCGATCCGAGTTCCCCCCGCCCAGTCGAGGACCTCGTGCGAGGTTTCACCCAGCGCTCGGTCGACGTTTCTCAGTCGGAGCTGGGACGTGATCCGGGAGAGACGTGTTCCGAAGACGAAGGTTTCCACGTCCGGCATCGTTCGCATCAGTGTGTGGAAGAGCTGAAGCACGAGCTTCGAATAGACTTCCATCGAGCCACTGACGTCAGCGAGCAGAACCAGGGGGCGCGGCTTTCGGACTCGTCGGCGTCTCGGCAGTTCAGGTGGAACCATTCCGAGCCGACTCACACGCCGAAGCGTGCGTCGCACGTCGATCTGCTGCCCGGATCGATGGGGGGCTCGCCGACGGGTCACCCGCTGTGCGGTGCGCCAGTCGAGTGTCCGAAGCAACCGACGCGCCTCCTCCAGTTCGTCCGGGCTCATCTCCGCGAACCGCTTGTGCCGGAGCCATTCCATGTCGCTGAACGTCCCCGCACGATCCAGCACATCGCGCTCTTCCAGCTCCTTGTTCGCCTTGAATGCGGCGTACGTTGCGATGGTGAACGCTCGTGCCGACTCCGCGGGCCGCCGCGCCGTGGAGCGCGGTCTGCGCGGACGATGATCGTCAGGGTGACGCCAGAACGAGTTGAACACGGTCTCGAAGAGTGCGAGATCCTCGTGTCGTGACACCAGGAGCGCCCTCGCCGCGTGGAAGAACCGCTGTCGGTCGTCGACGCCAATCCATGCAAGGGCCTCAGCAAGTTCTGCGAGTCGGGCAGGCCCTGCGGGTATCCCGACAGCCCGCAGAGCACGGCCGAATTCGAGCACGTTCGAGAGGAATGCCTGACCGCTCAAGGAGTGCCCGCATCGGTGAGGAGTTCTGCCGTGCGACGTCCACGGACCACGTCGACGTCGTCCTGATATTTGAGGAGGAGACCCAAGGTACGATCGACCACTTCGGGGTGAAGTTCCTCTGTCGACAGGTGGGCCAGGGCTCTCGCCCAGTCCAGAGACTCTGCGACGCCCGGGACCTTGTAGAGCTCTTCACCCCGGAGCCGTTGCACGAAGTCGACCACCTGCGTCGCGAGTTGGGCTCCGACCTCAGGAGCCTTGTTGCGAACGATTCGAAGCTCCTGGTCTCGCGCGGGGTAGTCGATCCAGTGGTAGATGCAGCGACGTTTCAGTGCATCGTGGATTTCGCGCGTGCGGTTCGAGGTGATGATCACGATGGGGGCGTGCTTGGCCCGATAGGTGCCGAGCTCGGGGATCGTGATCTGGAAATCCCCGAGGAGCTCCAGAAGAAATGATTCGAACTCCTCGTCTGCGCGATCCAGCTCGTCGATCAGCAGCACCGGAGCTTGTTCATGGCTTCGATCGATCGCGTGCAGCAGGGGGCGACGAAGCAGGAACTCTTCGGAAAAGAGGTCGGCGACCTCGGATGCAGCGTCGGCCTTGGCCTGAATGGCGAGCATCTGTCGGGGATAGTCCCACTCGTACACCGCATGGTTTACGTCCAGGCCCTCGTAGCACTGGAGGCGGATGAGCTCGGTCGACAGGAGTCGAGTGAGGACTCGTGCCACCTCGGTCTTGCCGACACCGGGCTCGCCCTCGAGAAAGAGCGGCTTCCCCATGCGTAGCGAGAGGAAGAGGCTCGTCACCAGGCCGGGGTCGGCAAAGTAATCTCCCCCCTCCAGGGTTACCGCGGTCTCCTCAATGGAATCGAACATCTCGGTCAGCCTCCAGTTCGAGCCGCGTCGGCGAGCGCGGCGAGCGTGTCGATGTCTCTCAATACCTCGTCACCGGACATCTGAACTTCGCACACGTCCCGGTCGTATTCGGACAACAGGTGACGTGCCCCGATGTCGCCATCGAGTGCCTTGAGATGGTGGAAGTAACGGGCGGCCCACACGATCGGGTTGCCTCGCTTGCGCCGAACCATCGGCACGCAGATGCCGCGATCCTCGCTCGGCGAGAACGCGTGAGTGAGTTGTTTCACCTGTTCCGGTGAAACCCATGGCATATCCCCCAGAAGGATCATTGCTCCTGCGGTATCCGGGCCCAGTTCACCGATACCGCGACCTACCGACGTTCCCATGCCCGCCTGGTACTCGGGGTTCCAAACGAATTGTACGGGGAGGCCGAATAAGGACTCCCGAACCTCCGTCTCCTGGTGACCGAGCACGACGATCACCGGGTCGAGGCCCCCGTCGAGTGCGGTACGAACGACCCGCCGCACCATGGGCTCGCCGAGGACGGGCTCGAGGAGTTTGTTCGCCTCCCCCATGCGCTTGGACTGTCCGGCTGCCAGAACGACCCCTGCGACCTGCAGGGTCGGTGTCTCGGGCTCCTCGACCTCACGGCGAGGTTGAGGCCTCTGTGCCGGCTCTTTGAGCAACCCCCCGACACCCAGAGCAGCGACCTCGAGGGTCCGCACGTCGGCGCCGGTGAGGACCCGCTCCAGCACCCAGTCGAACCCGTTTCGGCGAGTTGATCGCGCACACCCGGGCACGCCGAGGATGATGCGATCCGAGAGCGCCCCGATCAGGGTCAAGTTTCCGGGGTCGACCGGGATACCCAGCCGGAGCGTCTCGCCGCCGGCTCGCCGCAGAGCTTCCGGCAGGACGTCACTGCGATCGCCGACCGCAGATGCGCCGAGGACCAGCACGAGGTCGGCCCCTCTGCCGATGGCATCGACCAGATGCCGCTCGATGTCTCCTGCGTCGTGCCGACACCGATGCACTCGGTCGAGCTCGTTTCCGGTGCGGCCGAGCCGCACCCGCATGGCCTCCTCACTCCTGACCAGAAGCTCGGTCGACATACCCGGGATCTCGGTGAGCACCAACTCTGTCCGGACACGACGGAAGGGTTGGATTTGCACGGCAGATGCGGACGGTTCCGCAGCGGACTGGCAAGCTTCGAGTACGGTCCGACTCGTGGCGAAGGGGACGATCTTGACGGTTGCGACCAGCGAGCCCCGACGAACAGGGGCATCCGGGCGCAGCGTCGACACGGTGACGGCCTCATTCACACGGTTGAGGCGGTCGATGATGCCGGCGTGGATCTGCACGAGGCCCGAGACGTCTGCCACGATGTTGCTCCGCCCGGTGGTCGCCGGGCGGATCTTCGTTCCCGGGCCCGAGAGGAGTTCGGCGATGGCGTGCGCCGCCTCGTCTTCGGCCACGTCATCGGGATCGAGCCGAAATACCGTGACCGATTCCACGCCACTGTTGCTCAGAGCCTCGAGGTCGGAGGGCACAAGGGCATGCCCTTTGCTCAGGCGGCTCCCGTCAGGGAGCCGTCTGGCGTGCGCAAGACGGGCTCCGTTGGCTTGGTTCAGCGGGACCGACCCATACCTCACGATTGTGCCGCCCCGCGCAGGTGAGCTACGACCTCGGCCAGAATCGCGACGGCGATTTCTGCAGGGGTGCGCGCGCCGATGCTCAATCCGATCGGTGCCTGAATTCTCGCGATATCCTCTTCGGCGACCCCCTGATCCCGAAGACGCTGAGTCCGTTTCTCGTGCGTTCGAGAGCTACCGAGGGCGCCGATATAAAAGGAGGGTCCGGATAGCGCCGCCATGAGAGCAGGGTCGTCGAGCTTCTCATCATGCGTCAGGGTCAGCACGGCTGTCCGGTGATCGGGGCGCAGCGTATCGAGCGCTTCCTCCGGCCATTTGTGGACCAACTCGATACCCGGGAAGCGATCCGCCGTCGCGAACGCCGTCCTGGGGTCGACCAGGACGACGTCCATGCCGGCAGGACGAGCGAGTTCGGCCAGCGGCGCCGCGATGTGGACAGCTCCCACGACAATGAGTCGGACCCGCGGGTTGTAGGGACGCAGGAAGACGGAGCCGTCGCCGAATGCTTCCGTGATCGCCTCATCCTCGACCAACGCCCTCCGGGCGGCTGCCATCGGCCATTCGGCGCCGGCTTGGGTCTTGTCCTCTTCCGTCGGAAAGAGGAGCTCCTGCCTGCCGTCGGGAAGCCGAGTAGCTAGCACGGCAGGACGCTTCTCGCGGATCGCCCGCAGCAGTTCGTCGAGGAGGTCGCTGGTCACGAAATGTGCTCAAGTCGGATCGCGACTTTGCCTCCGCACGCGAGCCCGACTTCCCACGCAAGCTCGTTGGTGACGCCGAAGGTCAGCTCAGCGGTCTCGCCCGACCGAATCACGGTCTGGGCCGCATCCACCACGGCATTTTCGACGCAGCCGCCCGACACCGACCCGGAGAACGCACCGGTCTCGTTGATCACCATGTGACTTCCCGCTCGTCGCGGAGCCGAGCCCCACGTGCGTATCACGGTCGCGAGCGCGACCCGGTGGCCCTCATCGCGCCATCGCGCAGCGGTTGCGAGGATGTCTTCGTCGGTGTTCATGGCCGAGAGGGATGGGGGCGCGTTGCGGGTACTTTGCGGAGGGTGGCGGAGACCCCCGACGTAGTCCTGAAGTTCCAGAGCGATCGGGCGTGAAGGCCTGCCCGGCAAACCCACGGAATCGGCAGTCGGTGTGCTGCCGGGGGTGCGTCGGCACCCTAGCCGTCAGCGGATTCGGGCGCTCCGGACGGGATGAAGTGGCAGGCGCCGAAGTGCTCCGGCCCAACCTGTATCAGCGGCGGAGTCTTCTCGGCGCAGATCGACTCCGCCCGCGGGCACCGTGTTCGGAACACGCAACCTGACGGTGGATCGATCGGGCTCGGGATATCACCGGGAAGAGCGATCCTGTCTCTCTTCCGCCCTGGTTCCGGTGTGGGCACCGCGGAGAGCAGCGCCTGCGTGTACGGATGGCTTGGATCGCTGTAGAGAGCCCGCGAGGGAGCGACCTCCATGATCTTGCCCAGGTACATCACTACCACGCGATCACACACGTGCTCGACGACGGCCAGGTCGTGAGCGATGAACAGCATGGTGAGTTCGAGTTGATCCCTGAGGTCGCTGAGCAGGTTGATGACTTGAGCCTGGACCGAGACATCGAGTGCAGAGACGGGTTCGTCCGCCACAATGAAGTCCGGGTTCACGGCGAGCGCTCTCGCAATTCCGATGCGCTGACGCTGCCCTCCTGAAAATTCGTGAGGAAAGCGGTCCAGTTGAGCGGCGGACAGGCCGACCTGTTCCATGAGCTGCACAGCCCGATCCGCTCGGGTGTCAGGAGCGCCGATCTCGTGCAGGTCCAGGGCATGATGGATGACGGTCCGCACGCGCTCGCGGGGGTTCAGGCTCGCGTAGGGATCCTGAAAGATGATCTGCATACGCGTTCGGAAGCGGCGCATTTCCGCCCTCGACAGCTCCGTGATGTCGGTGCCGTCGAAGACGACGCTCCCCGCCGTCGCCTCCTCGAGCCGGAGCACGAGACGGCCGACGGTCGTCTTCCCCGAGCCGCTTTCTCCGACGAGTCCCAGGACCTCCCCACGCTTCACGGTGAACGAGACACCGCTCACGGCCTGAACGTGGTTCACGACGCGATTCAAGGCCCCGCCGCGGACGGGGAAGTGTTTCACGAGGCCCTCTACGCGCAGAAGGTCGTCCACGAGGCGCGGCTCGTTCGTCACGGGGTGTCCTCTGCCGCAAGGTCCAGTTCGGTCCAGCGACGGCACCGAATGTCATGCCCGATCGAGACCGGTTCGAGTGGCGGCGACGCGTCCCGGCACTCCGGCTGGACATGGCCGCAGCGAGTCGAGAAC
>JAYOKZ010000070.1:0-7790 GCA_038120095.1 Gemmatimonadales bacterium | reverse complement strand
ATGTACGCCGGCCTCCTCCGGCGCCTGATGCAAGCGGCGGCGAAGCGCGTATGGCACCGCTGAACCAGCGAAGCCGGCAACCCCACCCCCGTTTTCCGTGGAGCGTCCCGCGATGGCGAGGCCCTGCCACCCCTGCTGAAGTCGCGTTAAAATCTTTAAACTTCCGCCTTCTGCGAATCGTTTCTCAGCCTCCTGCGATCATGCCCAATCGTATTCGCGTCTGCACCCTGCTCCTGACCGGCTCGCTGCTGACAGCGGGATGCGACGTGCCCACCGAGCCGCCCATTCTGGAGCAGACGTGGGCCGTACCGCTTCCCGAGACGTCCATCACCGCCGCCGACGTGGCTCCATCGTTCCTGATCCCCGTCAGCGGGGGATTCGAGGTGGCCGTCTCTCCGGTCGTCTCGTCCACGGACCTCGGAACCTTGTGCGGGACGGCATGTGACGCCCTCAGAGGTCTCGTGGCCCCGGTACCCTCGTTCTCCACCACGATCGACTCGAACTTCGATCTACCCGCCGGTCTCAACGTGGCCCGCGTCGGATCAGCAGCGGTCAATGTCTCGGTGACGAACAATCTGGGCTTCGATCCCACCGAAAATGGTGGAACGATTTCGCTCGAGGTTCTGGGCCCCGGGGGTGTGGTGGTCGCGTCGACGACGTTCGATACCAGTCAGGGGCTCCCTAGTGGCACGTCGCTTCAGGCGCCCTTTCCGATCGGCTCGATCGACTTCGCGGGTCAATTCCGAGCCGTCGTCAACGTACCGGGCGGTCAGACCGCTCTGATCGACCCCTCCGGATCACTGTCCGTCAGTGCCGCGTTCACCAGCCTGATCGTCACCGGCGGCGAGCTGGGATCGATCAACGAAGCGTTCAGCTTCGGCCCGGAAACGTTCGAGAGCGACCTGGGAGACGAGGTGCTTTCCCGGCTCGAGTCCGGTGTGGTCGAGCTGATCGTGGCCAACCCGTGGGGTGTGTCCGTCAATGGCGTCCTCACACTCGGCCCGATCTCGAAGTCGATCGTGATCCCGAGTGGGGCCTCCAGCACCGTCAGGCTCGACTTCTCCCGATTCGAACTTCAGCAACTGTTCGGTTTTGGCGCCTTCAATCTCGCGGGCTCGGCTACCGCGACGGGCACGTCCGTGGAGATCGACGTGGCCGACGCTCTCTCGCTCAAACCGACCTTCTTCATCGTCATCCGGTCGTAGGAGTCTTACGGTGATCAAGCGCACCCTGTTAGTCACGCTCGCCCTCGCGAGTTCGACCTACGACGCATCAGGTCAGCTGTCCCCCGCCAGCGCGCGCACCCTCGCGATGGGCGGTACGACAACCGCCTCCGTGGAGGAATTCGGAGCCATCGGTGTGAACCCGGCCGGTCTGGCGATGCCGGGCTCCGGATTCTCACTGGCACTGGCGCCATCCGGCGCAACCGTCGGCCTGTCGCCGATCTCGTGGAAGGATTTCTACGATTGGCAGGGAGCCGTCGTCCCCGCAGCGGTACGACAGGAGTGGTTGGCACGGATCCAGGGGACGGGCGCCCAGCGGATCGACTTCGGAGCCGACGTGTCTCTGATCTCGCTGTCGATCGGGAACCTCGGGCTTCAGGTATCGTCCTCGGTGGTCGGTGGAATGTCCCTTCCAGCGGGCGCTGCCGAGTTGCTGCTGTTCGGTAACGCCGGGCTTACGGGTTCGCCGGAGGACATCAGCGTGTCCGGTCTCGCCGTCGACGCGTTCGCGGTGAGCACCGCCGCCGCCAGCTACGCGATTTCGATCGGGGACGCCGCGGCGATCGGGATCACCGGAAAGTATCTGCTCGGGCACGGCCTGCTCCTGGGAACAGCCCCTGCCGGTGGCTTCGTGAGCGATCCCATTCAGGCGTCGATCGAGCTTCCCATGGTCGGTCCGTGCGAAGATCCCGGGCTCGGAGATTGTGTCAGTGACCCCATGTCCGGCGGTCGCGGGTTCGGCTTCGATGTCGGCTTCATGGCTGACCTCGGAGCCGTGCGCGTCGGTGCTGCCGTCCACGACGCCCTCAACACCTTCGCCTGGGACGAAACGACCCTTTCGTTCCGTGACGGGAGCCTCCTCGTGAATGCGGACTCCAGTTCCGCCACCTTCGACGAACGTCCCCTGTCGGCGGCGCCGGGCCCGCTTCGATCCAGGATCGCGGATATGGTCATCCAGCCGACGGTGCGAGCCGGCGTCGCGTTCGAGGGGCTCCCCGGGGTGACTCTGACAGGAGACATCGAGCGCAGAATCGGTGAGGGTGGGCTGGTGTTCCGACCGGAGTCCAGAATGGGTGTGGGCGCCGAATACCACGGGCTGGGTTTCATTCGCCTGCAAGGCGGCGCGGCGCTCGTGACGGGCGGCCGAATGATCAGCGGTGGTGCGACGCTGGTTCTCGGACCTCTCAACCTGTCGGGTGCGGCGGCCATGCGGTCCGGGGACGAGATCGGCGAGACGGCGGCCGGACAGATCGTGGTATCGATTGGAGGGCGGTAGGTAGACCGGCGGGCGCATCTCTGTGCGACCGACCGATAAGCCCCACCCACGGGCTGAGGGTGGGGCACCTCCCCCCTGAAGGCCCGGTCGCGTCCGGTCGTCCCTGGTCCTGTCGCGCCCCCAGCCTCGTCTGAACCCACTCGGTGGGCCGGTCGCCTCCGCGAGCGCCCGATTCCCGGATTTCGTCTCCCCACGTCTTTCGTGGAGTCCCGTCCCTTCTAAGTTCAGCGGAGGAGGCCCCGCGCGTGGCCCACTGTCACCCGTTCGGACTCCTCTTTGTCACCACAAAGCCGATTCCACTCGTCCGTTCGGAAGCACACGTCATGCGTCGACGCCGGTTCACTCTCTCCCTCTTTGTCGTCCTCGTCCTCATGCACGGCTGTGCGTCGACCGCGTGGGACGTACCTGCGCCCGCGCCGGCAGAGATTCCGCAGCTGGAAGAAGCCTACGACTCCGACACCGGAGACATCGACGCCGGCATGCTGCTGGTCATGGCCTACCGTGGTGCGAACCGCGCCGGTGATGCTCGGCAGCTGTTGGGAGACCTTCAACAGGAAAGCCCGGACGAGCCGGGCCTCACCTTTCTTTCAGGCGTCCTCTATGACGATGCGGATCAGTTCGACGAGGCGCTCTCGGAGTTCGATCGACTTCTCTCGGGCGACCTGGATGCCTCCATTCGCGAGGATGTGGAACTCCGCGTCCAGCGTCTTCGAGTCGAAGCCATGCGTGCCGATATCCGACGTTCGCTCGACCGGGAGGCAGAGGTCAGTCAGGAGCCTGCGGACCCGACGACGATTGGTGTGTTTCCGTTCGTCTACGAGGGCTCCGATCAGAACTGGGCACCGCTGGCGTTGGCGCTTGCCGAGCTCCTGAGCACGGATCTCGGCATCACCGGACGCCTGCAGATCGTCGAGCGGATCGCCGTACAGGCTCTACTCGATGAGATTGCCCTGACCGAAGCCGGCCGCGTCGCATCCTCCACAGCGGCACGCGGTGGCCGGATCCTCGGTTCGGGCCACATCGTCCAGGGCAGGCTTCGTGTACGTCAGGACGGCGAGGTATCGGTCGATGCATCCCTGGTCGAGGTGCTCGGCGCGCAGCCGGAGCAGGTCGATCCTCTTCAGGGACAGGGTTCGGTCGACCGGTTCTTCGATCTGGAAAAGTCTCTGGCCTTCGACGTCTACGAGGAGCTCGGCATCGCGCTGACACCGGCAGAGCGCGAAGCGATCAACGAGCGGCAGACGGAGAGCATCGAGGCCCTTCTCGCCTTTGGCCGGGGGCTGGCGGCGATGGACGCGGGTGACTTCGAGGGTGCACGGGCAGAGTTTCAGGCCGCGACCGTGGCGGATCCGTCCTTCAGCCTTCCCGAGGCCGAGGTGCAGCGTGTTTCAGCGCTGACGGAGCCTCCCACGAACGTGATGGCTGCGCAGGCGATTCGTACCACGACGCTCCAGCAGACCGCGGTCCAGCAGCTGACCCAGGCGCCGGCCACCGTGCAGCAGCGGGTGCTTACGACGCTCGGCCAGCAGCCGCGGTCGGTCCTCGCCGAAGTGCTGAACCAGGATCGGGTCGGCCGGGCGATCCTGCTCGAACTGATCTTCCGCGTGCCGGGAGGTGCGAACTGATGCGTTCCTTACTTCAGATCGCGACCGCCCGGTCTTTATCGCGCCGCGTCAGGGCGTGGCTGGCTTCCACTGCCGTGGGACTTGTTGTTGGCGGGATCGCCTGCACACCCACCTTGGCACAGGTCGATCTGGGAGCGACGCCGACGCTGACCTCGTACCGGTTCGATGATCCCGCGATTGCAGGGCTTACCGAGATCCGGATGGTCGCGTCGCCCTTCGCTGCCGCGGTCCCACTCGGATCGTTCGGGTCGGTCGCCGTGGCGGGCAGCTACGCGATGGCAAGCGTGCTCGGCACGAACGGCACCTCGACCAGTCTGTCCGGTCTCACGGACACCAACGTGCTCGTCTCGCTCACGCCCGGACCGGACTGGCTGGTGTTCTCCCTGGCGGCAACGATCCCGACCGGTGCCACGGCACTGTCGTCGGAAGACGCGTTCGTCGCCGCCAGCGTAGCTGCGGAGCTTCTGCCCTTCCCTGTTCGCGCGTGGGGTACCGGGGGTGGTTTCGGCGGAGACGTCGCGATCGCTCAGCAGCTGGGTGACTGGGGCGTAGGACTGTCGGCCGGCTATCGCCTGTCCGGCAGCTTCGAGGCGATTCCTGACCAGCCGTTCGCGTATCGCCCCGGAGATCAGGTACAGCTGCGTCTCGCCTTGGATCGCGACGTCGGGGCATCGGGCACGCTCTCGATGCTCGTCGGTGCACAGCGCTTTTCGGAAGACCAGTTCGATGGGCAAAACCTGTTTCGGCCCGGACTTCGTCTACAAGGTCTCGTGAGCTACGCCTTCCCGGTCGGACGACGAGGCAGTGCGCTGGTGTTCGGAGGCATGAACCATCGAGCCAACGGATCCGCGCTGCTGTCCGATGTGCTCAGCGGCCTCAGCGATACGCCATCCCAGCAGCTCTTCAGCGGTGGGACCAACGTGCGGTGGCCGATCTCGGGTGCCGTTGCGGTGATCTTCACGTCCGAAGCGTCGGCCTTCCGTGCCGCAGACGGAGTCAGTCAGGGTTGGGTGGGGACCACAGGAGGCAGCCTCGACCTCCGGATCGCCGGGAACGCATCGCGGACGCAGATCTTCGTGAGCCCGTCCGCTTCGTTCCGTCTCGGGAGCGTCGAGGTCCAGCAGGGTTCGAACTCGGCGTTCTCCGGTTATGAGGCGGGGATCGGCATTCGTGTCGTGGGAGGTGGACGATGAAGATGCACAGAGGGGTACGCCGCGGCGGACTCGCGCTCCTGCTCGCGCTCGCTGCCTGTGACATGCTGCTGACGGAGCCCGCACCCCCGCCCGCGTCCGTCGATGTGCAGTTCCAGCTCGAGGGAGCCCCAACCGGCAGCGAAGCTGCGGCATTCTCCAGGGTCCGGGAGGTCGCCGCCCGCTTCACCCGATCTGACGGCATTGTCCGCGACACCGTGCTTGCAGCGGTGCCCGTCGACGGCATCATCCGCGTGCCGGTGTCACTCGAGATCGGGGAGAACATCGACTCGCTGGCGATCGACGCGGTGCTTCGTTCCGAGGGGGTCGCATTGTTCGAAGGCCGCACGGTGGTACCGGTCGAACCGGGCGTGCCCGTGTCGGAGGAGGTTCAGGTAACGCCACTCGCTGCCAGCGTCGGGATCGACCGGGCAGCACTTTCGATTCCGAACGTGGGCGAATCGATCCAGCTCGGCTCGGCCGTCCTGTTCGCCTCCTCGGACACCATTTCGAGTGTCGCCCCCGTCTGGACGTCTGCGGATCCCTCGATCATCTCCATCACGCCCGCGGGGCTCGCTACAGCGCTCGTATTCGGGGAGACGACGGTCACTGCCTCGTTCGACACTCTGTCGGCCACGATCCCTGCACGGACCTCGGTCGTCGACGTCGTCGAGATCCAGCCAAATCCGGTCACGATCTCTCTGAACAGCACCGTACAGCTCACGGCCACGCCCCGTGACGCCTCGGGCGCCGCACTCGTCGGTCGCGAACTGACATGGTCCACGTCGGACCCGTCGATCGCGAGCGTGGATGTTCAAGGGCTCGTGACGGGGGTCGCCATCGGTACCACGACGATCCTTGCGACGTCGGAAGGTGTGACCGGATCCGTGAGCGTCAGCGTGGGGACACCCGCGGGGCCGCGGCGCTGGATCAACGCTGCCGGCGGCGCATGGAGCGACTCCGCCAACTGGGAGTTCGGTGCCGTGCCGACCATCGGGGACAGCGTCGTGATCGCGACCGAGGGTGACTACGTCGTCGTGCTCGATCAAGGAGCCGAATTCCTGAACATGCAGATCGGCGCTCCGACGGGGACTCAACTTGTCCAGCTGCCTCCCGGATCGACGCTGACGGTCAACGGCGCCATCCAGACGACCGGCGGCGGTGGCATATCCATGACCCAGTCGACCGTAGCCACGAGCGCCCTCGTCCATCAGGGCGCCACCCTTGTCATCGAGGCGTCGACGATCAACGGGAATGTGACGTTTGGCTCGACCGCAGAGCTTCGCGACACCGTGCAGCTCAACGGCGCCGTGGCCCTTCCCGCGTCCGGGCGCGTCGCGGTGGGCATATTCGATCCCGCCTTCGTCTCGATCCCGAGCGGGATCACGTGGGATGGCCAGTTGGACTTTGGCCTCGGCGAGGCTACGGTCGACTTCGGCTCCACTGACGTCACCCAGTCTTCGACAGGGACGCTATCAACCGTCGGATCGTCGGCCATACAAACGATGAGGGCAGCATCCTTCACGCTGCGGGGAGCGGTCGACATCGCCCCGAGCCCACTGCCCTTCACGCTCGACACCTCGGGTTCTCAGAACGATGGAGGCCTGACGATCGGCAGCACGGCAAGCGTGCTTCTCAGGGGCAATCTTAGTGTTGTGGGGCCCTTGATCGTGAACGAGCCCGGCGTCTCCTTGGCGGGAGAGGACTCCTCTCAGAGGCTCCTCGTGACCGGGCTCGACGTATCAGGAGCGTCCTTCGAACACCTTCGAGTGGTTTCAAACGGGGGAAGCCTGACCCGCTTCGATAGGGTGTCGTTCGGCGTGTACGATCCCACGGTCACCCAGCTCACGATCGCGCACCCGGGGCAGTCTACCCCCTTCGTCTTCTCGGACCTGTCGTTCGCGACGGTGCCGACGAGCGGCTTCTACGTCCGTATCGAAGACACGACCGCTGACGGGAACACCCTGTCACTCGACTTCGAAGACTCGAGTCCAGCCGACTTCTCGGACTTCCTCGAGACAGTCGGCGGTGCATCGGCGACATGGTCGAGCACCGGTTCCTTCACCCTGGCTGCGAACGGAGTCACGGTCGTGTGTACCGATGCCGCCGTGGGTGAAACCGGCGTCGTCAACGGAGTGACCTACACCAAGCGTGACCGTCCGGCGCTCGATGCGCTCGTCCAGGATGGGTTCTCGACGGGTGACTTCAGCGGGCTGGCCACGAGCTGTACGTCTGGTGTGACGGACATGAGCAGCCTCCTCGCCCAAGCGACGAGCTTCAACGAGGACATCGGCAGCTGGGACGTCGGTAATGTGACCACGATGCAGCGCATGTTCTATTTTGCCCAGGCGTTCAATCAGGACATCGGCAGCTGGGACGTCAGCAGCGTCACGACGATGGAAGGCGTGTTCGACCGTGCGAACGCCTTCAATCAGGACATCAGCGCCTGGGACGTCAGTGCCGTCACGAGCATGAA
>JAYOKZ010000069.1:5070-8083 GCA_038120095.1 Gemmatimonadales bacterium | reverse complement strand
CCTGTGTCTCGGGCGGAGAAGGGACGCCTTGCGTATCGGCATCCGTGGACACTGCGATCGACGGATCGTACCCTATCGCTCGTCCGCTATTCATGTACACCGCCATGACGCCGGAGGGTGATGTCAAGCAGTACATGGATTGGATTCTCAGTGATGAAGGGCAGTGCATCATCTTCGACAAGGGATACGCTCCGGTCACGAACGTGACCTGCGCCTGACGTCGTCCCGGACTCGAGATCAACGGTGAGGAGCGGAGGAGACGTGTCCACTCAGGCCCATTATGAAGAACGAATGCAGGCGGATCTCGCCGAGATTCGTGCGAAAGTCGGTCGACTCGCAGGCCTGATCGAGAATCAGGTCGGAGACGCCGTCCACTCGTTCCTCGAAGAGGACAGGAGCCTCGCCAACGATGTAGTGCTCGGTGATCGACGAGTGAACCGAAAGATTCGCGAGATCGATCACATGTGCCATGCGTTCATCGTTCGGCACGCGCCGAGTGCGGGGCACCTTCGATATGTGTCGGCGGTACTCCGCCTCGACGTGGCGCTCGAACGGATTGGCGACTACGCCAGCACGATCGGTCGAGAAATCATTCAGCTCAGCGGGCGCCCGCCCGAGCGGATCGTGCGCGACGTCGAGTTGATCAGTCATCAGGCTCGTCGGACCCTTCGGCAGGCTCTGATCTCGTTTCAGGAAGGTGATGAAGGTCTGGCGAACGAGACCTACGGGATCGCGGGTCAGACCGACTCGACCCTCGAGAAGGTCTTCGAGGAACTCCTCGCGGCGGGAGAGGGCAAGGAATTACCGCTGCGGGATGTGTTCGCCCTCCTCAGGATCATCAACCTGCTGAAACGGGTCGCGGAGCAGGCAGAGAACGTATGCGAACAGACCCTGTTTTCCGTCACCGGGGAGACGAAAGATCCGAAGTCGTTCAGGATCCTGTTCCTCGACGAACGGAATGACGGGGTCTCGCAGATGGCCGAGGCTTATGCGGCCAAGGCGTTCCCGGAAAGTGGATCGTATGGCAGCGCCGGCTGGGCTCCGGTCGACGCGCTGGATCCCGGACTCGTCGAGTTCATGGACAGCAATGGGATCGACATGCGGGGCCGCAGACCCACGATGTTGCGACCGATTCACGAAGAGCCTCGCCATTGGCACATCGTCGTCGGACTTCATTCGGACGCTCGCAACCACATCCCCCTTCTCCCGTTCCGCACGTTGTTCCTGGACTGGTCTGAAGCGGTTTCGGCCGAGGGACACCCGGAAGACCTGACCGAGCAGCAGATGGATGAAGCGCTGAAGAGCGTGAAACTCGGAGTTCGGGATCTAATGCTGACTCTGCGGGGGCCTGATGCCCGCTGACGTGCAGCCTCAGGCGGCCGGCGGGGGTATTGCTCACGACCTGAACACCCGCGGACGCGACTGGTATGTGGACCGGGTGGTATCGGTCGGCGTTTTCGTGGGTGGGGTGTCGGCGATCGTCTTCATCATCGGGATCTTCGTCTTTGTCACGCGTGAGGGGCTGGGCTTCGCACTCGGAACGCTCGATCTGAAGGAATTCTTCACGTCGATGAACTGGCGCCCGACCTCCGAGCGGAATCCGACCTACGGGATCCTCGCGCTGATGGCCGGCACGGCGAGTGTTACGGGCCTCGCCATGCTGGTTGCGGTCCCCTTCTCCCTCGGTGCCGCGATCTACATTGCGGAATTCGCCTCGGGACGTCTTCGGGAGTCGCTCAAGGTCCTTGTGGAGCTTCTGGCGGCGATCCCCTCGGTGGTGTGGGGTTTCATCGGCATGTCGATCATGAATCCCCTCATCATCGATGTCTTCGACGTTCCGGTGGGCCTGGGCGTTCTCAATGCGGGAGTGATCCTGGGCCTCATGGCGGCTCCGATCATGACCACGATCGCGGAGGACGCGCTGAAGGCGGTCCCCGACTCGTACCGTGAAGCCGCCGAGGCCATGGGTGCGACCCGGTGGCAGGTCATCTTCAAGGTAGTTCTGCCGGCCGCCAAGAATGGGCTGATGGCTGCCGTCCTGCTCGGCGTGGGACGCGGCTTTGGTGAGACGATGGCCGTGCTCATGGCCAGTGGCCACGCGATCAACATCCCGACCAGCCCGTTCGATTCAGTGCGAGCCCTGACGGCGACGATTGCCGCGGAGTTGGGTGACACGGCCCGTGGTTCAGATCACTACGGCGTGCTCTTCACGCTCGGGATCTTTCTGTTCGTCGTAACCTTCGTCATCAATCTCACGGCAGACATCGTCGTGAAGGGAGTGGGCAAAAGGCAATGAGCGTGTTTGCCCGAACGGCGCTGGACCAGCAGAACCGTCGCGTCGAGTGGTTGGTCAAAACCCTGTTCCTCTTGATGACGGTCCTGTTGATCGTACCGGTGATCCTCATCATGGGAATTCTCATACAGCGCGGAGCGCCCGTGCTTTCGTGGGGATTCCTGACCGAGGTGCCCACGAATGGCATGACCGCAGGAGGAATCTTCACGGCACTGATCGGGACGGTATGGATCGTCTCGGTTGCCCTGATTGCTTCCGTGCCGATCGGGGTCGCTGCCGCGGTCTACCTCTCGGAGTATGCGCCGGACAACTGGCTGACCCGATCGATCAATCTGGCGATCATCAATCTGGCCGGCGTGCCGTCCATCGTGCATGCCCTCTTCGGCCTGGGTGCCTTCGTCGTCTTCTTCGGCTTCGGTCGTAGCATTCTTGCTGCATCCCTCACGCTCGCGGTGATGACGCTGCCGATCGTCATCGTTGCGACGCGTGAGTCGTTGCAGGCGGTCCCTCATGCGTTCCGTGAGGCCTGTTGGAACATGGGTGCCACTCGTTGGCAGACCATCCGCAAGGTCGTCCTGCCGAACTCGATCAGCGGAATCCTGACAGGTGTGATCCTGGAGGTCTCGCGCACAGCGGGCGAAACCGCCCCGATCATGTTCACGGGCGCGGCAGCGTTCCTCCCGTTTCTTCCGCAGGGCGTGCTGGATCAGACGATGGCCA
>JAYOKZ010000069.1:0-5053 GCA_038120095.1 Gemmatimonadales bacterium | reverse complement strand
TCTCTGCACCTGTACGTCGTCTCGACGCAGGTGCCCAACGTACCGGAAGCGCTCCCTTTCGGAGTCGCCCTGATTCTGATCTCCATGGTTCTCGTCATGAATGCGGCGTCCATCTCATTCCGTGTGTATTTGCGGAACAAGCGGAAATGGTAGTCGGCGTCCCGAAGCTGTCCGTTCAGGATCTGACGGTTCGCTACGGAGGGGTCACCGCCCTCGATGGGATCTCCCTCGATGTGATGCCCAATGAGATCTTTGGCATCATCGGCCCCGCCAACAGTGGGAAGACGTCGTTTCTTCGTGCGCTCAACCGCATGGAGGAATTCGACAGTAATATGACCGTCGAGGGAAAGATCCTCTTCGAAGGGCAGGACATCACCGCGATCCGGAATGTCTATGCGTTGCGACGGAAGGTGGGTGTGGTGTTTCCCCTGCCGGTGGGTCTCCCGATGAGCATCTATGAGAACGTGGCGTTCTCTCCGAGGCTGGCGGGGGTCAGGAAAAAGGCCCAGTTGGACGAGATCGTCGAGCGTTGTCTGAAGCGCGCAGCCCTCTGGGATGAGGTGAAGGACCGCCTCCATGCCCTGGGCAGCCTTCTGTCCGGGGGGCAGCAGCAGCGACTGACAATCGCCCGAGCACTCTCGCAGGAACCGGAGCTTCTGCTTCTCGACGAATTTTCCATTGCTGTCGATCCGGTCACCACGATGCGGATCGAGGACGTGCTGAAGGAGCTGAAGGACGAGATCACCATTGTTCTTGTCACGAACCTCGTGCAGCAGGCGCGTCGTCTGGCTGACCGAACGGCGTTCTTCCTGCAAAGTGAGCTCGTGGAAGTCGCAGACACGGAAGAGCTCTTCACCGGGTCGGTGAAGGACCAGCGGACCCGCGACTACGTGGAGGGGCGATTTGGCTGACATCGCCATCGAGACCCGGGACCTGAATCTCTGGTATGGATCCTTTCAGGCACTGTTCGATGTGAACATTCGCGTCAGGCAGGGGATGATCACGTCACTGATCGGGCCGTCCGGATGTGGAAAGTCGACGCTGCTGCGGACGGTGAACCGTGTGAACGAACGGCTGGGGTACGTGCGCACCACGGGCGCCGTCGAGGTCATGGGTGAGGACATCTTCGGCGAGGACGTGGAGCTCGCGCGCTTGCGCAAGGAAGTCGGGATGGTCTTCCAGCGTCCCAATCCGCTGCCCCTGTCCATTCGGGACAATGTCCTGTTCAGTCATCGCATTCACCGCGGTCCAGCCAAGGTGTCACGGGCAGAGGAGGATGCGCTCGTGGAAGATGCGCTACAGCAGGTGCTTCTGTGGGACGACGTGAAAGACCGACTGAGCCAGCGAGCAACGTCGCTCTCCCTCGAGGAGCAGCAGAAGCTTTGTATTGCCCGTCTGCTGCCGGTCAAACCTTCCGTCCTGCTGATGGATGAGCCCACCTCGGCACTTGACCCGAAGGCGACGGAGGCACTGGAAGCGCTCATCTGGGGGTTGAGGGGGACCTACACCATCCTGATCGTCACGCACAACATGGCGCAGGCTCGGAGGGCGAGTGAGGAGTGCGCCTTCATGCTACTCGGCAGGATGATGGAAATCGGCCCCACGGACGATCTGTTCCTGTCACCCAAGTTGCCTGAAACCGCCGACTACATCGAGGGCCGCTACGGCTGACCTCGCCGTTACAAAAAGATCAATGCGTCACTGATTTCGTTACGCACGGCGGTCACCGTGACATGTTTGTGACAAAAGCGTCACCGTTTCGATGATTTGTGCCACGAACGTTACGAGTTCGTCATCTCTTCACGATTCGTTGGCAAGGCTAATGTCGAAATCTCAGCGGGTCCTGCTCCCCCTCCTCGCGCTTCTGCTCATCCCGTCCTCGGTCCTCGCTCAACAGGCAGATCGCGGCTCCCGGGGTGTCTTCATCGAGAGTGCCGACGGTATCTGGAGCACGGCGTTTCAGTTCAGACTTCAGTTCCGCATGTCCAGCCCCTACGACTCGGACCCGAATGACCTCGGGGACTTCGACACGGAAACGACCAACACGGCGATTCGGCGAGCTCGCTTCAAGGTGAACGGCAAGGGGTTTCAGCCGTGGCTTGGCTACTACATGGAGTTCGATGTGGCGAGTGCCCGACTCCTCAACTACGAAGTCAAGGTTGAACCCTCGCCGCGGTTCAATTTCAAGGTCGGTCAGTGGAAAGCGTTCTACACGCGAGAGCGGGTCGTTTCCTCTGGGAGGCAGCTCACGGTCGACCGCTCGTTGATCAACCGTCCATTCACAATCGACCGCCAGCAGGGTCTGTCGGTGTACGGCCAACTCGCCGAAGGGACGGCGGCGGACCTGAATTACTGGGTGTCAGCCTTCACCGGTTTGGGGGCTGGCGGGACGCGTAACGACGACAACGACCTCATGTACATGGGTCGTCTCCAATGGAGTCCTCTCGGCAACCAGGTGCCGTTCCGTAGCGGTGACAATGCCCGCTCTGAACAGGCACAGCTGTCCCTCGCGGTCGGTGCGACCACCAACAACAGCCCATGCACGAGGTTCTCCGGCAGCGGCTGTGGCGCGCTCGAAGGCTACGCTTCGGGGGGCGACTACCAGGTTCAGCAGGCGATGTTCGAGACGGCGTTCCACTACCGTGGCTTCTCCTGGGCTCAGGAGTACCATCGTAAAATGATTCTCGACCGAGCTTCGTCCGCCGAAACCGAACTCACGGGGAATTACGTCATGGTCGGGTATTTCCCGAGCGAGCTCATCGAAAGCGTGCCGGAGCCTCTCGAAATCGGGTTTCGCTGGTCGGAATTCCGTCCCGACGACTCGGTCGACGCCTCCGACTGGAGAGAACTGACGTTTGCGGTGAACTGGTTCTTTGCCGACCACGACAACAAGATCACGGCGGAATACGCGGTGTTCCGAGCGCAGGCGGCGGCCTCGGAGCAGAACGACGGGCGCTTCCGTGTGCAATGGGATATTCAGTTCTGACCCCATGAGATGTCATCGGGGTGACGGAATCGTCGTCCGGCCCCCGCCCGCGCTCCCCGGAGGTAGCCGGCTGCGAAGTCGGTATCTCCGGGGAGCGTTCGTCGCTCTCACCGATCGTGATGTCCCGAGGGTTCGGGACGGGGCATGCCGTGTGCCCGCGACGGTCAGGACTTCGCAGAGGACGGTCAGGCGTTCTATACTGTCGCGCTGCGTTCGTGCCACGCTGATCGCTCAGGTGTTCGCGCACGCGTCCTGCTGACCTTGCATCCGGCCGCCTCATGACACGACCTCCGTCCATCATTTACACGTGGACCGACGAGGCACCGTACCTCGCCACACACGCGTTCCTTCCGGTGATCCGGGCCTTTGCCGGGGCGACGGGGGTGCCGGTCGAGACACGAGATATCTCGCTTTCGGGGCGCATCCTTGCCGTCTTCTCAGACGTGCTCGGCGATCAGCAGGGTGTTCCCGACGACCTGGCCGAACTCGGTCGTCTCGTCGAGTCACCGGCCGCCAATGTCATCAAGCTGCCGAACATCAGTGCGTCGATTCCTCAGTTGAAAGCGTGTGTGGCGGAACTGCAGTCGCAGGGCTATCCACTGCCGCAGTACCCGGATGAGCCGGGAACCGAGGAAGAGCATGCGATCAGGGCGCGCTACGACTCTGTCAAAGGAAGCGCCGTGAATCCGGTGCTCCGTCAGGGCAATTCCGATCGTCGGGCACCGAGATCGGTGAAGGACTTCGCTCGCGCGAATCCTCCGCGAATGCGGGCATGGCCTGACGATTCGGCCTCGCATGTGTCGACGATGGCTCGAGGTGATTTTCGCCATAACGAGACATCGGTGACTCTGAAGGCGGCCACCACCGCCCGGATCGAACATGTCACGCCGGAAGGTTCGGTCACGGTCCTCAAGGATGGCATCTCGCTGCAGCAGGGCGAGGTCCTCGATGCGACCTTCATGAGCCGAAACGCGCTCGTTGAATTCCTGCGGACTCAGGTCGAGGATGCGAGAAACAAGGGGGTTCTGTTCTCACTGCACATGAAGGCCACGATGATGAAGGTCTCGGACCCGATCATCTTTGGACATGCGGTGCGTGTCTTCTTCGAGGACGTGTTCAACCAGCACGGTGAAACGTTCGACCGGCTTGGCGTGTCCGTGAACAACGGGTTCGGGGACGTGCTGGCGAGGATTGCGGAGCTGCCGGACTCAGAGCGGGCGGTCATCGAAGCGGACATCGAGAAGGTCTACGCTCGGGGCCCCGCCATTGCGATGGTGGATTCCGACCGTGGAATCACGAATCTTCATGTGCCGAGTGACATCATTATCGATGCCTCGATGCCCCCGATGATTCGTGACTCCGGGCGGCTCTGGAATGCAGAGGGGGTCCTTCAGGACACCAAGGCCGTCATTCCGGACTCCAGTTACGCCGGGATCTATGACGCGTGTGTGCGCGACTGCCAGCTTCACGGCCAGCTGGATCCGTCCTCCATGGGTAGCGTGCCGAACGTCGGGCTGATGGCGCAGAAGGCGGAAGAGTACGGCTCGCACGACAAGACGTTCGAGATCGCTGCGGCTGGTACGGTGCGCGTGGTATCGCACGATGGCGGCATTCTGCTCCAACACGAGGTCGACGCGGGTGACATCTGGCGGGCATGTCAGACGAAGGATGCGCCGATTCGTGACTGGGTTGGCCTCGCCGTCCGCCGGGCTCGGGCGACCGGTGCCCCGGCCGTGTTCTGGCTCGACCGCGAGCGGGCGCACGATGCGGAGTTGATTCAGAAGGTCGAGGCTTACCTTCCGGAGCACGACACCGAGGGGCTCCAGATCGAAATCCTCGCCCCCGTCGATGCGATGACGTTCTCACTGGAGCGTATTCGACGGGGCGAGGACACGATTTCGGTGACCGGAAACGTTCTTCGGGATTACCTGACCGACCTTTTCCCGATTCTCGAGATCGGCACCAGTGCCCGCATGCTGTCGATTGTCCCGCTTCTCAACGGCGGTGGATTGTTCGAGACCGGCGCAGGAGGATCTGCACCGAAGCACGTGCAGCAGTTCGAAAAGG
>JAYOKZ010000068.1:0-8174 GCA_038120095.1 Gemmatimonadales bacterium | reverse complement strand
CGAGATCCTGCACCAGGACTTCGAGGACTACTCGGAGTTGACGGAGCAGATGCGGGGGTATGACGCCTGCCTGTTCTGTCTTGGTGTATCAGCGGCCGGCATGTCGGAGGATGCATACACTCGGTTGACGTACACCTTCGCGATTCGGGCAGCCGAGGCTCTTCGGTCGGTGAATCCGGACCTGGCTTTTTGTTACGTCTCTGCGCAGGGAGCCGACTCCACCGAGCAGGGACGAATCATGTGGGCGCGGGTTCGGGGGCGGCTGGAGAACCATCTGATCGCGCTTGGAGGCCCGATCTGGATCTTCCGACCGGGTGTCATTCAGCCAATGAAGGGCGTCCGATCGCGTACGAAGCTCTACCGCGCCGGCTACACGGTGTTCGGCCCTCTGATTCGCCTGCTACGCGGTGTCCCCGGGTTTGCGACGTCCACGGATCACCTCGGGCTCGCGTTGATTCGAGCCGCCCGCGAGGGGGCGAAAGGAAACCACTTCACGACCCGGGAGATCGAGGAACTGGCTGCACTGGAGACTGCACGGATCGGCTAGCGCTCGAGGACCAGCGGTCTGCCCACGAGCTTTTCGGGATCTGCATCCGGCTTCGGGACGAACTTGTCCATCCACCCGCCGTCCCAGCTGGCGATGTACAGGTTGCCCTCCTGATCCACGTCCATCTGATGGGGCCGAGACAGACCACCAGCGAATCCACCGCGGGTTCCACCGAACGCACCCACGTAGTACTGGAGTTCTCCGAGCGTATTGTACTTCAGAAGGCGATTCAGCCGTGCCGAGATGACCCACACCGCCTCATTCTCGTCGATGAAGACACCGACGGGGTCGGACACGTCGGGCCATTCCTCGATGAACTCGCCCTCCTCCGAGAACACCTGGATCCGGTTGTTCGTCCGGTCGCCGACGTAGATTCGGTGATCTCGGTCGATCGCCACGCCGTGGACGAGGTCGAATTGGCCGGGCCCGTCGCCAAGGGCTCCGAACTCCATGAGGAACTCGCCGTCGGCGTTGTATCTCACCACTCGGGAATTCCAGTAGCCGTCCCCCAGGAGAAAGTCTCCGTTCGGGAAGAAGGCGAGGACCGCGGGATCTCCGTACGTGTAGGGTCCCGGATTCGGGTTCGCCCTTGCGTCGGCACGGGTCCTCGGATGGTCCGGATCAACGAGCTGCATTACGAGCTCACTGCCGTCGTTCGTGAACTTGAGGATCTGCATGTTCACGTCGCGCATGCCGAGCCCGCGCTCGACGACCCAGACATGCCGCTCCGGGTCGTACGGGCTGATGTAGATCTGGTGTGGCTTGTTGAAGAGAGAATCCCACTGACTCCAGTTCTCGGTGATGTTGCCATCACCGTCCACTACCACGAGGTAATTGGAGCTGCCGGCTCGCTCCTGGTTCTGGGCATCCCGGTCGCCCCACACGCCGACGATGATTCGGTCGGGGTTGTCCACGGCCACGCCAGAGACCTGCCCCCAGCCCCAGACGTCGTCATGATCCGGGGCGGGTTTCCACCAGCCCTCGACCGCGTCGTACTCACCGGTCCGGTCATCGCCGCCCTTGGTGATCGGCTCTCCCGGAGAGCGCTCGGTCTCCGATGCACACGCCGACACGGTACTCACGAGAGCCAGCAGCATCAGGTGCCGGCCGCGTTCCGGGATACGCATGAGTCCTCACTTTGATGGTGGTCGCCCTCTCAAGCGCCCCATTATACGCCTTGGCGCCGTGAACCCGACAGCGGGCTTCGGCATCGACGGAGTCGGACGGGCGACCGGGTGTTACGCGTGCGGTCGCGCCCCGTCTTCGATGAGGATCTTGTCCAACGTGGCGACGAGACGTTCAGCGTCACGCTGATCGAAGGTCATCGGCGGCTTGATCTTGATGACGTTGTGCTGCGGTCCGTCGGTGCTCAGGAGTATACCCAGCTCGGCAGCTCGATTCGCGACATAGGTGGCGATCCTGGCACTCGGAGTCTTTTCGACGCGGCTCTCGACGAGTTCGATGCCGAGGAAGAGGCCGCGACCCCGAACATCTCCGACGCTTTCATGCCTCATCGCCAGTGACGCAAGGTTGGCCTTGAGCGTGCCTCCCACGACGGCCGCGTGCTCCTGCAGGCGATCCTCTTCGACGACGTCGAGCACGGCGAGGCCGATCGCGGCCGAGACCGGGTTGCCTCCGAACGTGCTGAAGAACTCCATCCCGTTGGCGAAGGAGTCGGCAATCTCCCTTGTGGTGACCACAGCACCGATCGGGTGGCCGTTCCCGATGGGTTTCCCGAGTGTGACGATGTCGGGAACGACGTT
Organism: Gemmatimonadales bacterium; assembly: GCA_038120095.1. GTDB lineage: Bacteria > Gemmatimonadota > Gemmatimonadetes > Longimicrobiales > Gaopeijiaceae > UBA2589. The sequence goes on along the minus strand of JAYOKZ010000068.1, from coordinate 5,864 downwards.
CGCTGCCTCGAAGCCCCACATGTGACTTCCGATTCGACCGAAGCCGATTTGAACCTCGTCTGCGATGCAGACCGCCCCCCGACTCCGGGCGATTCGATACGCCTCTTCCAGGTAGCCGGCGGGTGGTTCGATCTGGCCCGCGCACGACAGGATACTTTCGGCAAGGAAGGCTGCGGCAGCGTGTCCGTTCGCGCTCAGTGAACCGAACGCCTCTCCCACGTGCAGGGCATACCGGGAAGCGCGATCCATCACCTCGCGCCCGTACAGTCCACGGTAGTCATCGGGCAGGGGGGCGAAGCGAACCCAATCCGGAGCGCCTTCGCCACCATGTCCAGCGTTCTTGTAGTGACTCACGTCGATCAGGTTCTGGGAGTGCCCGTGATAGCCTCCCTCGATTGCCACGACCCCCCGTGCACCGGTGTGGGCGCGAGCCATACGAAGGGCGAGCTCATTCGCCTCCGAGCCCGAGTTCACGAAGAAGCACACCGACAGCGGCTCGGGGAGCAGGGCCGAGAGTCGATCGGCGTACTCGAGGACGGTCTCGTGGAGGTAGCGCGTGTTGGTGTTCAGGACACCCATCTGCTGCTGCCCCGCCTCGACGACCGAGCGCCGCTCGTGCCCGACGTGCGCGACGTTGTTCACGCAGTCGAGGTAGCCGCGGCCCATCGGGTCATAAAGGTATGTGCCCCGGCCTCGAACGATGTGGAGAGGGCGCTCGTACGAAACACTCAGATTGTTTCCGAATGTACGCTCCCGGCGGTCCGTCAGGTCGGCAGCTGGCTCGTATGTGGTCTTGAGCGGGAAGCGGGCGACGAGGTTCGGGTCCGGTGAGAACGAGGCCCAGACGCTCTGCTCGCGAGGCAGTGCAACCCCGGGGAACTGCCCCTCGAACCCGAGAAGGTCCGTCACGATCTGCAGGTGAAGATGGGGAGGCCATCCACCGTTTTCCGAGGCCTGACCGATGCGCGCAATCACGTCCCCGGCTGATATCTCGCCCCCCACTTCGAGGGTCTCGACCGAGGCCGCCTCGAGATGACCGTACAGGGTCCAGAAGGGCCCCGCCGGCCCGTCGTGTTCCAGCATCACGGTCGGTCCGTAGTCGAGACCCTGTCCGTTATCAAAAACGGAGAACACGCGCCCCGGGAGGGGAGCACGGATCTCGACACCTGCTTCGGTGAAGATGTCGAGTCCGGTGTGAATCGTCCTGCGCTCTCGGGGGTCCCCGGGTCGTCCCTCGAAGATCTCCGTGAGGTAGAAGGCTCTGGGCTCGAGATAGCGACCGATGCCGATCATGGCTCCCTCGTCCTCCATCGAGCGAACAATTCGGCGTGTGAAGTCCTGCACATCGTCGGTGTCCCGGCCTCGCAGAAGCGGGCTGGAGAGGCTGAGATCGAGCACGGTGATCTCAGCGTCCGCCTCGGGGCTCGTCACGACGGGTTCGACCTTTTGCCGCTCGAGCCAGTCGACCAGGACCGGAGTCGCAGGTGAGGCCGAGTAGCCCGCGGCATCTCGGACGATACCTTCGGCCAGACGAACCGGAACTCCATCCAGTCGGCGGATCATATCCCACGCCGGGCGCTCCGAGATGAGCGCATAGTCGTCGACCTCCCCCGACTGGTGCCGCTTCCACCCGGAGATGCTCACGCTGGCACCCAGTCGTGCCCGGGCGAGCGCGAACACGACGTTGGCTTCCTCCTCACTCAGTGGAGTGCGGTCGTGGAAGCCGCGGACGATGGCGGCCATCGCCATGAGTGGGTCGTCGGTATCAAGAATCGCGTACGCGATTGCGATGCCGAGGTCGAAGACACGGGGAGCGGAGTGGGCATCACCCAGGTCGATGATCCCCGAGATGCGCCGGGGATGATCGCCCGGTGCGCTGACGAGGACATTGTAGTCGTTCACATCCCCATGGATGACCTGGGACCCCAGACCGAGGAAATCGGATTCCCGCGACATCCATCCCTCGTAGACCGATCGGATCAGCTGAAGCTGTTCACCCTGGAAGAGATCCAGACAGCGCTCCATCACGAGGCCGGACCGTCCGAGGGCGTATTCGAAATCGATACGGGCGGGAGGATGGTCGGGGTAGGCACCGAGCGCGCTGTCGATATCCGCGATTCGCCGACCCAGGTCGTACAGCAGCGGAAGAGAGCGAGGTCGAACGTCGGCGAGGTGCACGCCCTCCAGATACTCGACGACCCGGATGCGATGGGTCTGCCCGTCGCCGGTCGTATGCTTCACGATCCAGGATCCGTCGTTGGACGGGATCACGTCCGCCGCAAAGCCGTCCGTGGCCCGCGCCATGTGGCGCATGAGGTCGGCTTCGATCTCGAGGATCTCGTCGGTCTCGTCCGGTGTCGACACCTTCGCGACCCGTTTGGTCCCCTCGACCGTGGTGACGAGGAAGTTCAGGTCGCGGTCACCGGGGAGCGGCGTGAGCGTGCCCTCGATCCCGTAATGCTTACGCAGGGCATCCTGTACCGCGTCCGGCGCGAGATCGGGACGACTGAGGATGTTGATCATGCGGGTCCTGTTCGGAGTCCTGCGGTCGAGTCTCAGGCAGAAAAGATCGGTCGAATCGCCGGGAATGGGAGGGCCCTCAACTCTGCGGGCGCATCCCTACGATGAGTGTCCACGTCGAGTCACGGGCGAACGATGCTCGGGACCCGTATCGACTCAGGAGATCCGCGAGCAATGCGTCGTTCCCCGAGTGTACCGTCAATCCTCCGACTGCGACTGCCATGTGAACGCCCGCTCCGCCGAGCGAGTCCGGAGCGGTATCGCCTTCGGAGCCTGTGGGGACGCCGGCTCGCCGGGGGTTCCCCGGGACCTTGAGGAGGCTCCACTCCAGGGAGTAGTCGGCGTGGGTCAGGGACCCGTGTCCAGGGAATGCGTACGCCACCTCCGGGGGGAGTTCTCCCGGTTCCGACGGCGCCGGCCACGAGCCCGTCGAAGCGAAGTACTCCTCCACGGCCGAGTGAAACGTCGCAACGTCCGTTGCCGCCTCGTCGACGGACATCTGGACGGATCGCGCGCGCCACGTTGGCATGAGGGCGGAGATCGTCAGGGCCACGGCGGCGATCACCAGGACGACCTCGGACCTCGCCGCGCCCGCTCGGCGCGGGTCATGCCGTGTCATGGAGCGCCCTGCGTCGTGACCCAGGTCTCGGCGATCCGCCGGAAGATGGCAGCCGGCGCCGCCGAATCGTACACGACTGCGATACCGTCGGAGGTGTACGTCACGAGCTGGTAGAGGCGGCTGCTCGACTTCACGTAACGGATCCCGGGAAGTACGGCATCAAGGTCTCCCAGCGTGTCCGGCAGTCGCTGTTCCCGGATGCGGAATGCATCGATCTGCTGAGCCTGGAGGAGCAGCGCCACCAGCGTCCCGTATGTCCGGTCGGACTCCGTCAGTCCGGGTGGAGGGTCAGGCACCAGCACCGCGGGTGGCGCGACGGCGAAGAGGAGGGCCAGCATGACGAGGGAGGTCGTCACGGTGCCCTTCCACCGACGTCTTCGGCCTGTCTCCGAGGGAACACGAAAGCGTGCCTCCTGCATTTCGACGTGGGCCAGTGCCGCAGCGAGCAGTCGATCTCGTTCGTCTTCCGTCGCCGCGTCCCCGAGGTCGATGACGAAATCGCCGGGCAGTTCGATGAGCCCCTGTGCCTGCATCTCTCTCAGCGCGGACGCAGCATCTCGTGTCGGCGAAGCGCTCGTGAATGGAACCGGGGCAGGGTCGTCATCCTCGGCGTCACCACCATCCCCGCGTTCAGCGGCCTCGGCCCCGGAGGGCAGGGGTTCGTTCGATGGGGTGGAACCCGTGCGATCCTCCCCTTCTCCCTCTCCCGCTGCGAGGGCCATCGTTTCGGCAATCAGCCGGGCCCGGATTCGCTCGTCTTCCTCCCCGGACGATTCCGTGCCGTCGTCATCGAGCGAGATGATCTCAGCCGGTTCGGCGGCATCGGCCGCTTCCCCCTGCTTCGTCGATCTCGTTGTCTTGCGCTTACCGACCAACGGTCTCTCCGGCAGAAGAGCAGGTCATGGCAAGATAGTCGCGCCCGGGCCGGCCGGGACAGTTACGGTCAGTCGCGCACGAGCCTGCGGTACTTGATGCGTCGGGGCTGCATGGCGTCGGCTCCCAGTCGACGCTGCCGGTCCTCTTCGTACTCCTGGTAGTTGCCCTCGAACCACACGACCTGCGAGTCACCTTCGAAGGCCAGTATGTGGGTGCAGATCCGGTCGAGGAACCAGCGATCGTGGGAGATGACGAGGACACAGCCGGCGTAGTCCAGGATGGCGTTTTCCAGGGCGCGAAGGGTATCCACATCGAGGTCGTTCGTCGGCTCGTCGAGCAGCATCACGTTGCCGCCCGTCTTGAGAAGTTTGGCCAGGTGAAGCCGGTTTCGCTCTCCGCCGGACAGTACGCCGACCTTCTTCTGCTGATCTGCTCCACGAAAATTGAACCACGAGAGATAGGCTCGCGGGTTCACCTCCGCGCGGCCGAAGTTCAGCACGTCCGCGCCGCCGCTTACCTCCTCGAAGACCGTCTTGTCTCCATCGAGCTCCTCGCGAGACTGGTCGACATAGGCCAGTTGGACTGTCTGCCCGGTCTCGAGATCCCCCGAGTCCGGTGTGTCATCACCGACGATCATGCGGAAGAGTGTCGTCTTGCCCGCACCGTTTCCGCCGATGATCCCGACGACGGCGCCGGGAGGGATGTCGAAGGTGAGGTTGTCGATCAGCAGCTGCTCTCCGAAGCCCTTCGCGAGTCCATCGGCCTTGATCACGACGTTTCCGAGGCGAGGACCCTTGGGGATCAGGATCTCGGCGGTCCGGATCTGCTCCCGCTCATCGGCCGAGAGCAGCTCCTCGTACGCATTGATCCGGGCCTTGCCCTTGGCCTGTCTCGCGCGCGGCGACATGCGGATCCAGTCAAGCTCGCGCTCGAGGGTCTTCTGGCGTGCAGATTCCGATTTCTCCTCCTGCCGTAGCCGCTCCTGCTTCTGCTCGAGCCACGAGGAGTAGTTGCCCTGCCAGGGAATCCCCTGGCCGCGATCCAGCTCCAGGATCCACTCAGCCACGTTGTCGAGGAAGTAGCGGTCGTGCGTGATCGCGACGATCGTGCCGGGGAACGCGGCGAGGTGATGCTCGAGCCAGGCCACCGATTCCGCATCCAGATGGTTTGTGGGCTCGTCGAGCAGAAGCATGTCGGGCTGCTCGAGAAGGACCCGGCAGAGGGCGACACGCCGACGTTCACCTCCCGATAGCGTGGTGACATTCGACTCACCGGGCGGCAACCTGAGTGCGTCCATGGCGATCTCGATCTTTCGATCGAGGTCCCACGCGTTCGAGGCGTCGATGCGGTCCTGAAGCTTCGCCTGCTCTTCGATCAGCGCGTTCATCTCTTCGTCGGTCGAGATCTCGGCAAACGCCATGCTGACCTCTTCGAACCGCTTGAGGAGGTTGCGCGTATCGGCGACGGCCAGTTCCACGTTGCCACGCACATCGAGCGAGGCGTCGAGTTCGGGCTCCTGAGCGAGGTAGCCGATCTTCGTGCCCTTGGCAGCCCACGCTTCTCCGAGGAAATCCGTGTCGAGCCCGGCCATGATCTTCAGCAACGAGCTCTTTCCCGATCCGTTCGAACCGACGACGCCGATCTTGGCTCCGGGATAGAACGAGAGGTTGATGTTCTTGAGGATCTCCCGCTTCGGCGGGACGATCTTCGAGAGCCGGTGCATGTGGTAGATGAACTGTGGGCCGGGCATGAAATCCTTGGTTGTGTGGGCAGGTAGGATTTTGGTGGAGGCATGTCACCTCAGGTGGAACCTGTTGCCGACAGACGGTTCCGGCGAGGTCTCTCGGCG
>JAYOKZ010000067.1:0-8531 GCA_038120095.1 Gemmatimonadales bacterium | reverse complement strand
ACGCGCTTGCTCGCCTGCTCCGCCTGCACCGAATCGACGCCAGGCAGGTCGCCCACCTCGCGCTCGATCGTCATCACACAGTGACCGCAACTGATGGCGGGCACATCGACTGTTTTCTTCAACATCCTTCATCCCTCCAGTTCGCGGTCATGCCCCCCCATCGTGGGTCGGGCCACTCCGGGGCATCAAACCCTCCCAGACGCCTCGAACACCTGCATCAGCTCACCCAGCACCTGCTCTCGGGCCGTCACACTGGGCCCCCGGACGGCATCGGTCACGCACGAGTGAAGATGGGCGTCGAGCATGATCCCGCTCACCTTCCTGAGCGCACGCTGGATGGCAACGATCTGATTGACGACATCGATGCAGTACGCCCCGTCGTCGACCATTCGCTGGACGCCGCGCACGTGCCCTTCCACACTCTTCAGGCGACGAGCCACATCATCACGGTGATCCAGAGCCATGGCGGGTCTGCTTCCAGGAGATGGGTTTTAACCCCCCCACCCTGGGGGGGGGTGTGAATGAAGCTTACGTATGCGTGCCATGCCGTCAACCATGACCGTCTCGACCCTGGTAGGCCGGACTCGGTTGAACCGGTTTCCCAACCGCGGGTAACGACAGGTCAACACCCTGCCAACTCGGTTCGCGACCATGTCGATTCATCCATCGATCAGAACGCTTCTCACACCCGACTCGGGTCCGACCACCGGAATCCCGTCCGTTGCTGAGAGCGTCGATCCAATCGAATTCTTCAAGATCTGGTTCGAGTCTGCGGAGGAATCGGGTCTCTTCATGCCCGAAGCAGTCGCTCTGGCCTCTGCCACCCCGGATGGCACGCCCTCTGTCCGGATGGTTCTGCTCAAGTTCGTCGATGAGCGCGGATTCGTCTTTTTCACGAACTACGGCAGTCGAAAAGCATCCGAGTTGGAAGCGAACCCCCGGGCGGCGCTGTGCTTCCACTGGGCAGAGCCCGAACGCCAGGTCCGGGTCACCGGCATCGTCGAACGGATCGATGCCGCCGAAAGCTTCGCGTACTTCAGTTCGCGCGGCCGGGGAAGCCGAATCGGTGCCTGGGCGTCGAAACAGAGCCAACCTCTACCTGACCGAAGCGAACTCGATGACCGGGTTTCAGAGGCGAGCGCCCGTTTCGACGGAGAGGATGTGCCCCTGCCACCGTTCTGGGGCGGGTATCTGGTGCGTCCAGAGGTCATCGAATTCTGGCAAGGGAAGGCCGACCGGCTCCATGACCGGCTCGTCTTCACGAGAAAAGGTGACGGGTGGCAGACGGAGCGGCTTTACCCCTGAGCCGCCGGCGTCCACTTGTGGGCACGCCCCTCGACCCGTCCCTTCATCGCCAAACCATCTTCGCCGGAGGCTGGCCGTGGCGGGTGCATACTTCACGAGGGCGACACTCCAGTTCCTGAGAGACCTCAAGACGAACAACGATCGCGCGTGGTTCGCGGAGCACCGGCAGAGATACGAGCGGCATGTGAAGGAACCGGCACTTCGGTTCATCGAGGCGTTCGCGCCCGAGCTCCGAACCCTGAGCCCTCACTTCATGGCGACCCCGCGTTCGCTCTTTCGCATCTATCGCGATACACGATTCTCAAGAGACAAAAGTCCCTACAAGACGGCTGCCGGTATCCACTTTCGTCACGATTCCGCAGCCAATGCCCACGCACCCGGTTTTTACGTGCATATCGAGCCCGGAGCGTGCTTCGTGGGCGTGGGCATCTGGCATCCGGACGCACCTGCCCTGCGGCAGATCCGGGAGCACATCGTGGATGATCCGAAGACCTGGAAGAAGGCATCCCGCAATGCAGCCTTCACCGGCCACTACCAACTCGAAGGTGACGCACTGAAGCGGGCGCCGAAGGGCTTCGACTCAGACCACCCCCTGATCGACGACCTGAGGCGTAAGGACTTCATCGGCGTGCAACGGGTTCCGCAGAGCTTCATCACGAATCCGGGCCTGCCCCGGGAGCTCGCCGACACCTTTCAGCGTGGCGTACCTCTCGTTCGCTTTCTGTGCGACGCCGTGGGGGTGGCGTTCTGATGGGGCCGGGCACGCAGGCGCTCCTCGCGCTTCTCCCGATCGCGCTGGGTGGCATCCTCCTCGTCGGGTTTCGGGTCCCCGCACGGCATGCCATGCCGGCTGCGTATATCGCCGCCGCCCTCGTCGCCGTGTTCGCCTGGGACATGAGTACATCACGGGTCGCGGCGGCATCCATTCAGGGGCTCTTCCTGACGTTCGACCTGCTCTTCATCATCTTTGGCGCGATCCTGCTTCTCCACACCCTCGAGCGGTCCGGGGGAGTGGCGGCGATTAGAAGATCCTTCAACGGGATCAGTGACGATCGTCGGGTCCAGGTCGTCATTGTGGCGTGGCTTTTCGGCTCCTTCATCGAGGGAGCGGCCGGGTTCGGCACGCCGGCAGCCGTCGCCGCCCCCCTCCTCGTGGCACTCGGCTTTCCCGCCGCCGCCGCGGTCATGCTCGGCATGATGATTCAGAGCACTGCAGTGACCTTCGGCGCAGTGGGCACACCGGTGCTCGTCGGAGTTCAGGGAGGACTGGGCGGAGAGGCCTTCGCTACGGCCCTCGCAGGCGCAGACCTCACCATGCTCGACTATCTGCGCGCGGTCACGGCCAAGGTCGTTCTACTGCACGGTATTGCGGGTGTCCTCATGCCGGTGTGGATGGTGGTCATGCTCACGCGTTTCTTCGGCCCGCATCGATCATGGACGGAGGGGCTCTCGATCGTGCCCTTCGCACTGTTCGGGGGACTGGCGTTCGTCGTGCCGTACGTGATGTTCGGCACCTTCCTGGGCCCGGAGTTCCCGTCGCTCCTCGGGGCCCCCGTGGGTCTCATCATCGTCGTGTCCGTGGCTCGACAGGGCTGGCTCCTGCCGGAGGATCGCTGGGACTTTCCGGACCGGTCCACATGGGAAGCGGGGTGGGTCAGCGGGCTGGAGGACGAGCTCGCCGACGTGCCTGAGGGCCGCGGTGTCTCGACCGTCGCGGCGTGGGCGCCCTACGGCCTGCTCGGGCTGCTCCTCGTTCTGACCCGTCTTCCTCAGCTCCCGGTGGGTGCGCTGCTTCGCCGACTCGAGCTCTCCTGGGCGAACATTCTGGGGTCGGGGATCACGGCCACCACGACGCCTCTGTATCTGCCCGGCTTCGTGCTCCTCGTCGTGGTACTTGTGACGGCTGTGCTGCATCGCATGGACGGTGCCGCGCTCGCCCAGGCATTCCGGTCGTCCACAAAGGTGCTCGTGGGGGCGGGTGTCGTGCTCGTGTTCACGGTCCCGATGGTGAGGGTCTACATCAACTCGGATGTGAACGGAGCTGATCTCCTTTCGATGCCGTTGGCCATGGCGGAGTGGGTAGCCGGGAACGTCGGCGCGGTCTGGCCGTTCTTCGCGCCCATGACGGGGGCTCTCGGAGCGTTCATCGCCGGGTCGAATACGGTCAGCAACCTGATGTTCTCAGCGTTTCAGTTCGGGGTCGCCGAGCGGTTGGCCATGTCGACCGTCATGATCGTGGCGCTGCAGGCGGTCGGCGCGGCGGCCGGGAACATGGTGGCTATCCACAACGTGGTTGCCGCGTCCGCAACAGTCGGACTGCTGGGCAAAGAGGGGGAGACGCTGCGGAAGACCATCATACCGACTGTCTACTACCTCCTCGTCGTTGGCGTGATCGGGCTCCTCGCCATTCACGTGATCGGTGTCGCCGACCCGCCGGGGTTATGGCGGGGGGGGTGATCGCGCACTCCTCGGTTCGTCGTTCGTCCGTCTCCTCCCGTCCTCGCAGAACGACCTTCAGCATGCTCGATCAGGATGTCGGCGATTCTCTGTGCGCCTCCGGCAGAATGAGGGCGGCGAGGCATGTCGACGAGGGACTCCAGATCGTCGATCCAGTCTCCGGACCTGAAGTGTTCCGCCGACAGCAGGAAGCCTGACAGCTCTTCTTCGGCAAAGGCCTCGAGCGACGCCATCTCCCGGAAATCCGGTCGAGTGACCCACGCGAACGGGAGTCCCGCCCTCCACACTTCCGAAACGGTTCCATACCCGAGCTTCGCCACCACCGCGTCGGACGCGTGGAGTATGTCGGGCATGAAGAGAGCTGTGCGGTTGTCGAACAGGTGCAGATTCCCGGCAGCCCGCGTCTTTTCTGCACCAGTAACCAGAAAATGGATGTCCGCTCGCGCCCGAAGACGATCGAGAAACGGCATGTCCTCCCCGTAGCCGCCCATCGTCACGACGACGAGAGGAACGTCCAGTGGGATCCCGAGATTCCGTCGCGTCGCAGGGCGACCCAGGCGGACCTCACGACTCACGGGCTCGACGAGCTCACAATCAGGCCGGCGCACACACACTGGGCGCGTCTGCACATGGACGGTGGCACGCGCCGACCAGCGATCCAGCTCTGCTCCCACCTTCGCCAGCCCCGGAGCATGTCGAACGAGCGGCTCATACAGCCAGGGCCACGAAAAATTTTCGATCAGAACGGAGGGGAGGCCGGCGGCTTCCGCCACCGCGACGCCGAGCGGAGCGATGTCACACAGGACAACGCGGCAGCGGGCTTCGAGGACCTCGTCGGCGAGCCGCCGGATCGTCGACGCGTCGAACGGAACCAGATCGCGAAGAGCTTCGACCGTCGCCCGAGTGTCCACCACGAGTGCAGAGGACTGTCGGAAACCGACATCCACAACCGCCCGATGGTATGTGAACGACGAGATCGATTCTTCGAAGAACCAGCGGGGAACGGTCGTGAAGAGGTGGGCATGAACTCCCGCTGCACGGTGGGCCGCGGCGAGAACTGCAGAACTCCTGGCGGCATGGCCGAAGCCATGCGGAGAGACGAACGCCGCGATCCCCGGGGCTGAGCGCTCGTCGGTCGTCACGACTCCAGGGCCGCTACGATCCCTTCTGCCGCGCGCGCGATGCAGGCCAGCCCAATCGCTTCCGACGCTCCCCGTGCATCTCCGAGGATGCCGTTCGGAGTCACGGACCGGAATCCCTCGCTGAAGATTCGATCCCTCAGCGCATCATCGAAGGTCTGGACGTGCCCGACCTCTGCCCTTTCCCCACGCACGAGGTCGGGTCGGATACAGAGAATTTCCGACGTCTCCGCGATATCCGCGTGGCCCCCGACTCGTCCCACGAGCTCGGGATCGATGTCCGCCACGCCAGCCTCCCAGAGCGCCATGAATCCGACGAGGTCCGTATAGGCGTCGACGGTACACTCCGAGCCCACCGCTGCCCTGAGATCGGGCAGCATTTCAGCGAGAGGGCCGAAGTTTCCCCCGTGGGAGGGGACGAAACAGATACGCCTGAAGCCGTGCCGAGCGAGACTCACCGCATAATCGATGCAGATCGCCTCCAGGGTGCTACGGCGCAGCGTGAGCGTACCGGAGAAGCCCATGTGATGCTCCGAGCATCCGACGCGAATCGTGGGTGCGGCAAGGGCACGACCGAGACGCCGGGCAACCTCGACCGCCAGTCGATCGCCCCTCACAGCATCCACGAGGAGCGGAAGGTGAGGGCCATGCTGCTCCACGGCTCCAACAGCGACGACCACGGTCGTGGTCCCGCCGGCAATGGCGGACTCCACTTCGGGCCAGGTCATTTCTTCGAGAAGGAGGTTCTCGGCCATGGTTCCCCCGTACGTTGTTGGGTGGGCCGGAAGTGTAGCCCTCCCCCACGGTGCGGCCTAGGTTGCGCGCCTCTCAACCCCGTTACGAGCGCTGCTCAGGAGCCTCCCATGCGCGGTCGCATGATGGACACCCCGCTGTTGATCTCGGGCCTCGTCGAGCATGCAGGGAATGTGCACGGTGACCAGCAGATCGTGACACGGACCGTCGAAGGGCCGATCCATCACTCGACGTGGGCCGAAGTGCTGCGCCGTTCGAAACAGCTTGCGGAAGCGCTGACCGACGCCGGGATCGAAAGGGCGGATCGGGTAGCCACCCTCGGCTGGAATACGCAGCGGCATCTCGAAGCGTACTACGGCATCTCCGGAATGGGCGCGATCTGTCACACGCTCAACCCCCGCCTGCACCCCACCCAACTCGTGTACATCATGAACCACGCCGAGGACCGGGTTCTCTTCGTGGATTCGACCTTCATCCCGCTCGCCGAGGCCGTGGCGAACCAACTGCCGTCGGTCGAGCACTACGTCGTGATGACGGATTCCGAGCACATGCCCGGGACGTCGCTGACGAACGCGGTCTCATATGAGGAATTCGTCGGGGGACAACCCGGATCGTACGCCTGGCCCACCCTGAACGAATCGGACGCAGCTGCACTGTGTTACACCTCCGGGACCACGGGCCATCCGAAGGGGGCACTGTACAGCCACCGGTCTACGGTGCTGCATGCGATGGGCGTCTCCATGCCGGACGTGTTCAACCTGAGTCGTTCGGCCTCCGTGCTCCCGATCGTGCCCCAGTTCCACGCATGCGCGTGGGGTCTTCCCTATGCCGCGGCTGCGGCCGGCTCCAAGCTCGTCATGCCGGGTCCGAGGCTCGATCCCGAGGGGCTGACCGAACTCCTCGAAGGCGAGGGAGTGACCTTCTGCGCTGGCGTGCCCTCGGTCTTTCTCGGACTCGTCGAGCATTGGAGAGCCACGGATGGAGCTCCGTCGTCTCTCGAGATGGTGCTCATTGGCGGCGCAGCCCCACCGCAATCCCTGATCGCGGCGCTGGAAGGGGAGTTCAACATCGAGTTCCGGCACGGATGGGGCATGACCGAGACGAGCCCGCTCGGCGCGGTGAACACCCTCCTGCCCTCGCATCGAGCGTGGCCGGTGGAGGAACGATCCGCCTTCCAGACCCGGCAGGGTCGCGCCCCGTACGGCATCGAACTCAGGATCGTCGACGAGGACGGAACCGCTCTCCCCCACGACGGTCACGCGTTCGGAGAGCTTCAGGCTCGGGGCCCGTGGGTCGTCGACGGGTATTTCAGGAGTGAGGAAGCCAAACTTTCCGGCGACGGATGGTTCCCCACGGGCGACGTCGCCACGATCGATTCCAACGCCTACGTCCAGATCACGGACCGCACGAAAGACCTCATCAAGTCCGGCGGCGAGTGGATCAGTTCGATCGACGTCGAGAATTCGGCCATGGGTCACCCGGAGATCGCCATGGCTGCCGTCATCGGTGTCCACGACGACAAGTGGGGAGAGCGCCCTCTCCTGATCGCCGTTCCCGCACCGGGCACGGAACCGACGAAGGACGCGATCCTCGAGTTTCTCTCCGGGTCGCTGGCCAAGTGGCAGCTCCCCGACGAGGTCATCTTCGTCGATTCGCTGCCGATGGGTGCGACCGGCAAGGTTCAGAAGACGAAGCTTCGTGAGGAGTACGGCCATGCCTGAGTCTCGCGTCTGACGACATGATCTACTGAGCGCTGCTCATTCCGAAGGGCCGGGAGCTCCAGTACCTTTTCCCGTCCCGGGGTGCGTCGCCCGGCTCCGGTTCCCACGTGCCCGAGATCTTCATGTCGCAGGAGTGCCCCGTCGACCACGAGAACGCCGAGCAGGCCATGGAGACGATCCCGGGCCCGATTCGGCGCGGGGTCTATTTCGCTGTGGGCTGGTTCAGCGTCGCCCTGGGTTTGATCGGGATCTTCGTGCCCCTCTGGCCAACAACCTGTTTCCTGCTCCTGGCCGGATGGTGCTTCGCGCGCAGTTCGACCAGAGCCGAACGCTGGCTTCACGAGAATCGACTGTTCGGCCGGTACCTGCGCGACTACCGCGAGCGCGGCGTCATTTCCGGCAGGATTCGGACGGTGTCGGTCGCGGTGTTGTGGCTCTTCATCACGATCTCGGGGGTCGTCCTTGCTGGTCGCCTCTGGGCTGTGGCGTTGCTGCTACTGGTCGCGATTGCCATCACGGTCCATCTCTATTCGCTTCCGACCGAATCCCGGGTCGTAGCTGCCGACTAGCATCGTCTGATCGACTGCGGCCCCGGGTCCTTTTTCCGCTCTCCCGCCGGCTGCCATGCGATCGCTCCATCGAACCCTGATCCTCGTCGCCGCAGTGGTGGCCTCCGGCTCCTCCTGTGTCACGGCCCCGATCGCCTCCCCATCCACCCCGCGGCCGGTCGATGAAGTTCGCTCCGCCCCGGCTCAGAGCAGCTACGAAGAGCTCACGGGAGAGGCCACGTCCGACGTTGGGCTGTTCACCGTGCACCGGTCGGACGCAGACGTCTACTTCGAGATCCCCGACTCTCTCCTGAGCACCGACATGCTGCTGATCAGCCGGGTGTCGGGCGTGCAGTCGGGGATGGGTGGATTTCTGCCGGCGGGGGCTGCGGTGAACCGGCAGATGGTCCGTTTCGAGCGGGCCGACGATCGGATTCTCCTCCGCAAGTACTCCGGGGAGGCGGTAGCCGACGACACTCTGGCCATCGCCCTCTCCGTGGAGTCGAACTACTTCGCGCCGATCCTCGCGTCCTTCGACATCGAGGCGCGAAACCCGTCCGGGAACGCCTCGGTCGTGGATGTCACCGATTTTTTCGAGGGGGATACAC
>JAYOKZ010000066.1:0-9401 GCA_038120095.1 Gemmatimonadales bacterium | reverse complement strand
CTCTCGGAAGGATGCTCGGTACTCGTTTCACGCTGGACGAGGGATCAAGCAGCCAGCATACGCAGCTCATTCTTCTCGGGCTGGAGGTCGCCACGAGCGACGTCAAGCACGCCCTTCTGGGAATCGGGTACGGGAACGCATTCCTCGAAACTCAGTCGTTCTTCCCGGGAAACACGTACGGGAACTTCCACTCGCTGTTCGTCACCTTTTTCGCAGAGGCCGGTGTCCTTGCCGCGATCGGCGTGCTCTCGATGTTTTTCGTCGTATTCCAGCGGGGGCGGACGTTCCGACCCATCGTCGCGGGGCTCTTCGTGTTCAACCTGTTCCAGCAGTCCCATACCGAGCCACTGATGTGGCTCTTGCTTTGTCTGGCGTGGGTAGCCGGCGACCACGAGCTTCTAACAGGTTCAAAGAACACCTCTGACCCTGCCCGACACTCACCCTCGTCACTCGTTCCTGCACCCTGAGCCGGTACTGCCGACGCATGCCAGAAGAGCTGAAGCAAACTCCCGAGACCGGGGTTCCTCTGCGGGCGATCCCGGGCGTCGTCGTTCGCAGGGGACCGCGCTTCGTTGTGACCGCTGCGGGCCTCACGTTGGCGCTGATCGTTCTGTCGTCTCTCATCACCCCGGTCTACGAGAGCGAGGCATCGTTTCGGGTCCGTATGCCGGACGGCTCTGCCTTGAGTTCCAGCGTCTTGAGTGGACTGGGCGACGTGGCCGGATCGCTACCCGGTGGACTCTCCCTGCCGAGCGGTCTCGGCGAAACGGATGTCCAGACCGAAATCGGGATCCTTCGCAGTCGTTCGATCCTGGAACCCAGGGCCGAGGCTCTTGCACTGCACGTTTCGTTGAGGCGGCCGTGGAGGGCATTCCGCTCGGAAGTGTTTTCATCGATCTCGGCAGATGCCAACGCGCCTCGCGGCACATACACGTTGAGACACCAGGGCGGCGGCCAATATCACGTGTCGGCCGGGGGGACCCTCGTCGATCTGGCCTTACCTGACCTCATTCAGCCGGGACGGCCATTCCATATCGGCTCGATGTCCTTCACGCTCCACGACTCTCTCGCAGCCGATCCTCCCGCCGTCATAAAATTTTCGGTGGAGCCCTTCCGCCGCACCATTCGCACTCTTCGAAAGCGTGTCAAAGTCCAGCGGTCGGATCTCGGCTCTCGCCTCGTAGAATTCCAGTACCGCAACCCCGACCCAGCCGTCGCTCAGGCGTTTGTGAACGGAGTTGCGGAGGACTTTGTCGCCTACTCCCTGACCACGAGTCAGAGCGACGCTCGGCGCGAGGTCGCGATCCTGTCGGAGCAAGTCACCCGGTTTTCCGAAGATCTGGCGAGGGTCGAGTTCGAACTGGAACGGTTTCAGGAGCGAGAACGAGTGATCGCCCCAGAAGAGCAGGCCGCGGCTCAGATCGAGAGAATTGCCGGAGTTCAGGTACGGCATGACGCCCTGAGCGTGGAACGCGCGTCGCTCACGACCGTGCTCGAGTCGCTGTCGTCACGCACCCCCCGCCCCGGCGAAGAAACCCCGTTTCGTGCCCTCGCAAGCTTTCCGTCATTCATCACGAATGAAGGGGTGCAGGAGCTGCTCCTCTCCCTGATTGATCTCGAGAATCAACGTGCTGATCTGCTGATCCGCCGCAGCGAGACCAACGCCGAGGTCGTCGCCTTGCAGGGCCGCGTCCGCGACATCGAGGAACAACTCCTCAGCATAGCGCGTGACTACCTCCGGGGGCTGGATGCTCAGTTGGAATCAACCCGAGTGACCCTTCTCGATTTCGATGAACTCTTGCAGGCGGTGCCCACCGTCGAACTCGAGTACGCCCGCCGAAAACGTGATCAGCGCCTGCTGAGCGAGGTGTACGTCTCCCTTCAGGCTCGACTTGTGGATGCACGGGTCGCCCAGGCGATTGACGATTCCGAGGTGCGCCTGGTCGATACGGGAGTGATCGAGGACAAACCCGCATTTCCTCGAAGATCCATCACGTGGCTCCTCGCCGGGATCCTCGGACTTCTGGTCGCGCTGTTCAACGCCATCCTCGCGGAAACCTCGAGCGGCCCACGCGCTCGCTCAGCGACTCTGCCAGACTCCTGATCAGTCGCTCACAAGCAGTCAACAGTTCTCCAGCACGATCGTAACCTCGAACCGTTCGCCAGCCTCAACCACCAGACCATCCTGGAAGGCTCGGTCCGGTCGGATTTCGCACGTTGGAGACGCGACGACCCGAACGCCGAAGTCTCCTCGCGGCAGGAACTCGAACACAACACGTCCGTGTTCGTCCGTCTCGGCCCGGGCCAGACCTTCCCAGGCGTTGTAAAGCTCGACCGTTTGACCCGGTAGCAGGGTTCCGGACTCAGTCGCTACGAGAACCTCGATGGTGCCGCGCGTGTCGATGAATTCGAAGTCGACACCCACCTCCTGCCCCTCCCTCATCCTGAAGGTCTGGTAGTAACCGTCTGGGTGAGCCGCCGATCGGAACGTCGGATCCGGCGCGATGCTCACCCCCAGGGGGCCCTCGGGTACGAATTCGAAGCGAGCAAAGCCCGTCGAGTCGGTGACGGCATAGGCGTGGTGGCGAGAGCCGGAATAGAGCGTCAGGTCGAGCCCGGGGACTCCCCTGTCGTCAGGTAGAGTCACCGTGACATCCACGGCTCCGTAGGCAAACGGCTCCGTGAACACACTGTCACACCCTAAACTCGCGCTCACCAAGGCGACCCACAGGGTTCGACGTGGCGTATTTCGAGACACCGGCTCATCTCGCCGACTTGGATGAATGAACTTCGGTAAGCTACCGAGTCTCATGGCGGATCACACGTCTTCCGCCAGAGAGAATCACTTCGCTTGTTGGTGAAAGTGGGCTCGGATAGCTTCCCTCTCATGGTCTCTACCTCTTCCGCCCCGTGGGGCCGCGCTCGAGTCACGAACATCTCATTCGCCATGATGGTCTTGATCGCCGTGGGCGGATCCTCGGACGTGGCGGGTCAGGAAACATCTGCATCCGGACTCGCCGCGGTCCCGACAGGTGTGCCTGCGTACCTGCTGCCCGGTGATGCGCTTCAGGTTCGAATCTGGCTCGAGCCCGATCTCAGCGGAGATTTCGTCGTGGACGAGGATGGGGTGGTAACGCTGCCCATGCTGGGGCGCATTTCGACAGACGATGTTCCTGTGCGGCGTCTGCGTCGCCAGCTACTCGACATGTACCAGCTTGAACTGCGCAACCCGTCGATTACCATCACGCCGGTTCGACGCGTCTACGTGCTCGGAGAGGTCAACCGTCCTGGTCTTTACGGCCTTGACCCGACGGCATCACTCGCCAGTGCCGTGGCACTCGCCGGAGGCGCGAACCGTGAGGGCGACCTTCGGAAACTGTCTCTCATCCGAGGTGGGGAACCGGTCATGACCGGCATCGATCCGGCGACGGATCTCCTGTCCACCGGTATCCGGTCGGGCGACCAGATTTTCGTGGATCGTCGGGGCTGGTGGGAGCGGAATCAGAATTTCGTCGTTTCGACAGTTCTCGGGGTAGCAGGGATCGCCGTGGCCGTGATCCGTTGAGCATGAAGCTGATTGCCCCGGCAGGCTGGTCGATGTCCAGACATGTCCTGCCACACTCCGCAGTTCACGGGTGAGGATGCAGATCATCCGGTCGATTTTATTGTAAGGCGCTGACCCCCGGCCTACATTTCAATGCCCGCCCAGAGGTTGGATTCGGCTATGGCAAGGCCGACAGCGACTCGCTCGCCGGGTGGCCCTCTCTCTCTTGAAGCATCCAAGCGCAGGAACGCAATGACCCGAGGTATCGCTCTCACAATGGTGCTTGCGACCGCGCTTGTCGCGGCGGCCCCACTGTCCGGACAGCTCCCGGTATCGCCGGCCCAGGCGCAGCAGCTCTTGCGGGAAAACCCCGAACTCGTTCGCCAGCGGCTCCGAGACTCCGGACTCAGCGATGCGGAGGTTCGTGCCCGACTCTCCGCCATGGGTTACCCCGCCAGCACGCTCGATGCGTTCCTCGCGGGCGGGTCGACCGGGTCCGCTTCAGGCATGACGCCCGGGGCCGCGGCCGCCTTGCAGTCGCTCGGTGTCGTCTCTACCGGAACTGACGGGTTGGAATCGGTACCCACCGTCTCCGGTCTGGACGGAACCTCGGCCGCCATGCCTCCGTCCCCCGTGTTCGGCCACGATGTGTTTCGGCGAGCATCGTCTCGTTTTCAGCCGCTTCTGTCCGGGCCTGTTTCGGATCAGTACCGACTCGGTCCAGGCGACCGAGTCCTCCTGCTCCTGACCGGGGAAGCCGAGCTCGCCCACGATCTGGAGGTCACGAGAGAGGGGTTCGTCGTCGTTCCCGAGGTCGGACGAATCTCCGTAGCCAACCTGACCATGGCCGAGGTTCGGACCCTCTTCCGGCAGCGGCTGTCCGACTTCTACTCCGGGATCCGTCGTGGTACGACCTCCGTGAATCTCTCGATCACGGAGCTTCGCACAATTCAGATCTACGTGGTTGGCGAGGTCGAGCAGCCGGGAGCGTACCAGCTGTCGTCCGTGGCGACCGTCACCAATGCTCTCTACGCCGCGAACGGGCCGACGGACCTCGGGAACCTCCGGGACGTCAGAGTCCGCCGTCGCGACGGGGATGACACGGCTCTGGATCTGTACCCCTACCTCCTGGAGGGGGACATCGGGGGAGACGTGACGCTCGAGCAGGGTGACGTGGTCTTCGTGCCTCTCAAGGACCGTCGTGTGCGTCTGTCCGGGGCCGTGGTGCGTCCCAAGCTCTACGAGCTGGCAAGCGACGAAGATCTCATCGATGTCCTGGCGGCCGGCGGGGGCTTCGCGCCCGATGCGAACCGTCAGCGACTCACGATATTTCGTGTCGCGCGAGGAGCGGAGCGGGAAGTGTCACTCACCGACCGCATCGCCATCGATCTCTCTCTGAGGGCCGCTCAGGAGCCCGGAGAAGGGAGTCAACTGGGGGGTGTCATTGTCCCCCCTGTGGGGCTTCAGGACGGAGACTCGATTGTCATCGGTGCCATTCCCGAGCTCGCGAACGGCCTCCACGTGACCATCTCCGGACTCGTTCAGGAGCCCGGGATGTTTCCCTGGCGTCAGGGCATGACCCTGCGGGAAGCCATCGAACTCGCAAGAGGACCGTCCATCGGAGCAGATCTTCGCGCGGCGGAGGTCTCACGGTTCCCGCGGGATCGCGCAACCGGACAGCTGGCGGAGCTTCTGTCGGTCCCGATGGACTCCAGCTACCTGAGCCTTTCGGACGCGTCGGCAGCATATGTCGGGCCCGCCGGCATCGGCTTTCCGCCATCTGGCACAGCCCCGGAGTTCGAGCTCCAGCCTTGGGACCGAATTCAGCTCCTCCCGCAGCCGGAATTTCAAGCCTTCAACACGGTCTTCATCTCAGGCCAGGTATCGGTCCCGGGGCGGTACACGCTCGAAACGCGAGGAGAGAGGCTCAGTTCTCTGATCGCCCGCGCGGGTGGTATTCTGGACGGTGGGCACGTCGAGGCAGCCCGTCTGATTCGTCGAGAGGGAGGGGTCGACCGAGTCGGCGTCGACCTGGCTCTCGCCGTATCCAACCCCGGCAGCCGGAACGACATCGAGCTGCTCGCGGGAGACTCTCTGTACATTCCCGAGTATTCGCCGACCGTCGTCGTTCAAGGTGCGGTCAACTCGCCCGTGACCGTCCTCTGGCGTGAAGGCTTCGGTTTCAACGATTACATCGAGGCGGCCGGAGGTTTCCGCAACGATGCGGATGAGGGACGATCCTCCGTGCGTCTGGCCAGCGGCCTCGCACAAACCAGATCCAGGTTCCTGTTCTGGTCGAGCTACCCGACTCCGGATGAGGGAAGCGTCATCTCGGTTCCCGCCAAGGATCCGAACGACCGCTTCGACAAGGTCCAGTTCACGAGCAATCTGGTCGCAATTCTCGGATCCGTCGCAACGCTGGCGATCGTGATCGATCGCAACTGACGTCGGGCGTGGACGAGAGTGCCGACGTGACCAGAGCCTCCTCGGAACCACAGCAGTCCGGAGCGCTCTAGCCTTTCACAATCCACCCCGGTCCGGCCCCGGCCGGCCGGGGTGCGACATGCCGCGCGTCCACGACGACACGCGCCTCACGCATGATCCGCCCGTAATCGAACGCGGAGTGATCGGTAAGAATGACCACAGCGTCCGCCTCCGCCAGAGCGCTGTCTGACAGCTCGACCGACTCCAGATCCGCCCCCTCATCACGCAGCTCGGGCACGAACGGATCGTGATACGACACGGACGCGCCGTCTTCGACGAGCAGCTTCAGAACATCCAGTGCGGGAGATTCCCGGACGTCGTCGATGTCCCGTTTGTAGGCGACACCCAGCAGCAGGACGGACGCTCCGTTCACCGCTTTCCTCTGACGATTCAGAGCCTCGCGCACCTTGTCGACGACGAAGTACGGCATTTCCGAGTTGATCTCGGAGGCGAGCTCGATGAACCGAGTCTTGTAGTTCAGCGTCCGCATTTTCCACGAGAGATAGTGGGGGTCCACCGGGATGCAATGTCCCCCAAGCCCGGGCCCGGGCGTGAACTTCATGAAGCCGAACGGCTTCGTCGCTGCCGCGTCGATGACCTCCCAGACGTCGACACCCAGCCGCTCCGCGATCAGGGCCGTCTCGTTCACAAGCCCGATGTTCACGGCACGAAAGGTGTTTTCCAGAATCTTTGCCATCTCGGCCGCCTCCGTAGAGGAGACAGGAACGAGTGTGTCCAGGAACGCCTCATAGAACGCGACCCCGGCCGCCGTGCACTCCGCCGTGATCCCTCCGATGACCTTGGGCGTATTCTTCGTGTGCCATGTGGGGTTGCCCGGGTCGACACGCTCGGGTGAGAAACAGAGGTGAAAATCCTCTCCCACCCTGAGCCCCGTGGCCTCCAGCGCAGGGAGCATCACTTCCCGGGTCGTGCCTGGATACGTGGTCGACTCGAGGACAACGAGCTGACCCTTCCGGAGGCCCGCCGCGACCGATTCGGAGGCTGCGAGAATGTAGGATACGTCCGGATCCCGCGTCTTCGACAACGGAGTGGGGACACAGATCGAGATGACGTCGCATTCGGTCAGCCGAGACATGTCGGTCGTGGCCTCGAGCAGATTCGAGTTGCGCAGCGTCGCGACGTGCTCCGCCGGCACATCCTGAATGTGCGAGTCACCCGCATTTACGAGATCCGCGACGGCCTCGTTGACATCGAAGCCGAGAACCCGGATACCGGCCTGTCCTGCCTCGACGGCGAGCGGGAGACCAACATATCCGAGGCCGATCACGCCAAGGGTCGTCGCGGGTGGGTTAGCAGTCATGGTGGTGCGTTCCAGGGAAGTCGGGGAACTGAAAAAGTAATGGATCGCAACGACCGACGGACCCGTTGAAGGCCGACCACGCCCCTAAGGCGTCAGGACCGAGTCGACCCAATGGGGATGGCTGCGATACCACGCGACGGTCTCGGCGAGGGCACTCGAAAAATCGGCTTCCGGCGCCCAGCCGAGTTCCTCTTGCGCACGCGAGAAAGCGATCCCGTACCGGCGGTCATGACCAGGCCGATCTTCGACAAAGTCGATGAGCGCCTCGGGGGCCTCGAGCGCCGCCAGGATCGCGCGAACCACCTGGAGATTCGTACGCTCCGAGTCTCCACCGAAGTTGTAGACACGGCCAGCCACGCCGATGCGCGCCGCGGCGATCAACCCCCGACAGTGATCATCCACATGGATCCAGTCCCGGACGTGCAGACCGTCTCCATAAACGGGAAGCGAATCGCCGGAGAGAGCCTTGCGGATCATCAGCGGGATCAGCTTTTCCGGATACTGACGGGGCCCGTAATTGTTGGAGCACCGGGTGATCACTGTGTCGAGCCTGTGGGTCACGTGATAGGCATGAACGAGATGGTCCGCCGCGGCCTTGGTCGCCGCGTACGGCGATCGCGGGGCCAGGGGCGTCTCTTCGGTGAACCTCACCTGTGCAGCTGCGGGCTGGGGCGCGCCACCTGGACTGTCAGACCGCTCTTCGTCCGCGGCACATCCCGGATCCCACCACGGGAGTTCTCCGTAGACTTCGTCGGTCGACACCTGCACGAAGCGCCCGACACCTGCGTCGAGGGCTGCCGCCAGCACGGTCGCCGTGCCCATCCCATGGGTCCGGACGAAGGGTTGAGCGGCCTCGATCGACCGGTCTACATGGGACTCGGCCGCCAGGTGGAAGACGAGGTCCACCTCCTCCAGTGCACCACGAACGAGCTCGCCGTCACAGACATCACCCTGCAAGAACCGATGTCGCGGGTGTTCGAGCACCTCGTGAAGATTCGCGAGATGACCCGCATACGTCAGCCCGTCGAGCGTCACGATCTCGGCATCCGGATACGCCGTGAGCAGGTGTCGCACCAGCGAAGACCCGATGAATCCTGCTCCACCCGTCACGAGCACCCGCATTGGTTCAGCCTCCCCCAGGCCGTGCCGCCGGCACATCCCCCGCGAGGACCGGATTCCCACGGTCCGCCGCGACGAGCTGCGAAGCCCTGTACAGGGAGGTCACGGTTCCGGCATCGGTCCACCAACCCTCCAGCTCCACATGCCGCAGATCACCCCACTCGATGTACTGGTTGTTCACATCCGTGATCTCGAGTTCATCACGACGGGAGGGCTTCAGCCCGCGGATGACATCGAAGACGCGGGCGTCGTACATGTAGCAGCCCGTCACAGCGAGGTTCGTCTCGGGTTCAGTGGGCTTCTCCTCGATCCTCGTGACACGATCCCCTTCGATCCTCGCGACCCCGAAGCGCTCGGGATCGGGCACGGACTTCAGGAGGACAGTCGCTCCATGCGGATCAGCCCGGAAGGCGTCCACCGCACGACCCAGTGAATCCTGAAAAATGTTGTCGCCCAGGATCACGACGATCGGTTCCCCTGCCGCGAAGTGCTCAGCAAGTGCCAGGGCAGCCGCGATGCCTCCCTCTCCCTCCTGATACCCGTAGCGAAGGTGCTGGAGGCCGAAATCCTGACCATTACGGAGCAGCTTGAGGAAGTCTCCGGCATGGTCTCCACCCGTCACGACGAGAATGTCGTCGATACCCGCGGCGGCCAGCTGCTGGAGCGGGTAAAAGATCATCGGGCGGTCATAGACCGGCAGGAGATGCTTGTTGGTGACCCGCGTCATCGGGAGCAATCTCGTGCCGAGGCCTCCGGCCAGTACGACCCCCTTCATCGCCTGGCCACGATCATAGGAGCCACCCTTCAACCGCCGCCTGCCCCACGGCCTGGCCGGCCGCAACGTAGTTCGGGTAGATCGGGCGCTCCTGATTGAAGGGCGGCACCGACCCATCCCGAAGACACACCATTCCGCCCGCGGCACGCACCAGAGCC
>JAYOKZ010000065.1:0-10286 GCA_038120095.1 Gemmatimonadales bacterium | reverse complement strand
GTCGAAGGCCATCGCGAAGACGGAGAGCGCCATCCTTGGGTGTCGGGTTCGCATCGCCTCCGCGAGCGCCACGACGAAGGCGGTGAATCCGTCCCGGACTTCCGGCTCGACCGTTTCGAACACCTCGAAGTCGAGATGAATGCCGGACACACCCGGAGACGTGTCGAGGAGACCGAGGATGTTCTCCACAAGGCGCTCCATCGTGACGACATTCGAAAACAATGCTCTGAACGCCTCGGCGTCATGCATCGACACCGTCGGCGTAACCTGAACACCCATGGCCCTCGCGCTCCTGGCCATGGTCTCCCAACGTTCCGGCCACCCGTGGCGATCGAGAAATCCTCCCTCGGCATTCGCCTCGAGTTCGAAGAAGTACAGTTGGTCCAGAAGGTCGAGCGGATACTGACTCCACGCCTCTCCCGCCCAGTACACGTGATAGCCGGACACGAGAGGCACGGCCGATGACTCCGGCGCGACCACCATTCCCGGCGATGCACTGCTGGCGCACCCGGAGACGACGAGGACGACGAGCCCCAGGGCCGACCGTCTAATGCTGTGTCTCCACGGTGCCACCCGATCTGCTCCTACGGCGCGGTCGCCACCGTGACGAATGCAACACGGCGAAGCTCACCCCCGATGAGGGATCCGACCCGAACTCGCATACCCCAGGGCTCGTCCACGTACTCCACGGACGTGCCGTCGACCGTGGGCAAGAGACCGTCTTCGGACGACGGCAGCACGACATCCAGCCAGAGGTCGTCGATCGCCGACTCCGACGGTATGAACACCGTCAGATCCGGGATTCCGGAGCGCTCGAATCCCTGGCCCGGATCCGTCGATGCATCGGACCACCGAACCTCGACGGTACTCCGGTTCAACCACCACGCCGCGACGTCATCGGCCTGCGCAAGCCACCACCCTCCGTCGGCCCGGGCTGTATCGGCGATGGTTCGCACCGCATCCAGGCGCGGACCGTCGGCGATGATCTGGGTGTGACCCGCCACCACAGCCAATCCGCCGATGGCTCTGAGTTTCCTCGTGCCCTCAAGCCATGCACCCGCGAGCCCCTCCGACCGCAACGTCACGTCTCGAACGATGATCGTGTAGTCATCCTTGAGGACCCGCGGCAGAAGCACCATCGGCCCGAGATCGGTCTGATGTACCTCCGGGCTGGCAGTCCGCGCCTCGTTTGCGGCCAGCACGTACGACCCCCCGACCTGCTTCCACCCCCGGAGTGTCAGTGAGTCGACCGCCTCCTCAGGCGCCCGCAAGCCGGCAGGCGCAACCCCGGTCCACGCCTCGATGTCCCGGGAGCTGCGATCGAGCCGCATCGACTGCTCCTGCGCCGTCAGCCCTGCGAGACGGGTGTGATCGACGGTCTGCGTGCCCACCTCACCGGCAGAGATCAGCGCCCGCGCCAGACGGTCGTCACCCTCCACGATCTGCGAGACCGGAAAAAACGTGATCGGAAGCTCCTCGAGTTCGAACATTGCCGCGGCGTCGAGCGCATTGACGTAGTCATCGACCCCCTCGACATCGAGAACGAAGACGAGCGCAGCGCGGGAGGCATCCGGCCACGCGCTGGGTGCAGCGATCGGAGCACCCGCTGCCCACAGCAATCCACTTCGAAAGATTCGATCGAGCCGCTCGTTGTCGAGCGCAGTCGCCCCCTGACCGGTGCGGAACCCGAACCAGGTAACCCGTCCACCCTCCTCCGTACGAGTCGTCGAGACCGCGACGTCCGCGCCCACCCCCTCGTCATCGGGGAACGGATTCAGAGCCCAGTCTGACCAGTAGACTCGCTCGCCCGGCGTTCTGAGCGCGACCGTAGGCTCCGGGCGCAGCTCGACCCGAGTTCCGGGATCGATGCCGGGTGAGGTCGGCAGTCCGCCGGGTACGGTGAAGTAGAGAGATTCTCTCGGCGGCAACTCCCGCAGTGCCTCGGCCCCGGTCAGCTCCAGCAGCGGCGTCCATCCACGCCACTCACATTCGCCATCTCGGACCCCGAGCGCCCAGTTCGTCACGACACTCCCCCCACGCGAAAGGTGCGCCCCGAGGACGGCCATCTCCTCCGACGAAAGGCAGGGGGATTCCGGCATCACCATGAGTTCATCGGGTGTCGTCGCGGCGAACTCCTCCGGAGATCGGGCCCGACGAACGCGCCCGCCAACCCGCTCGATCAACTCCGCCCAGCGATCGAGCTGGTCCGGATAGAAGGTGGAGTCGGTGAAGTACGCAGCGTTCGCCGCCGACTCCAGGATGACGGCCGAGAAGGGAACCCGAGCGAGCGCAGCCTCACGAGACGATTCCGCGACCAGCACCTCGGACGCCGGATCCGCCAACCCGGGAGTCAGCTGCCGAATGTCGATGTTCTCCCAGAGAGCCAGCCCCGCCGTAAGAACGAGGCCCGTCACGAGCCCGAGCGTGAGGAACCCGCCAAGCCACCACCACGCCTCCTTGGCGCGGGGCGTCGGTTCACGCTTCGGCCGCATGTCCCTCCATGTCCGCTACATCCTGATCCAGACGCTCGAGCGCAGGGCGGCCACCCCTCCCATCTTCGGGCGGATCGAAGCGGACGAAGTATCGCAGCGCGTCCGGATCGTCATCACGATGCGCCGGCTCGCGAGAAAGGCGCAGTTTGTAAGCAACATACGTCACGATAGCGAGAATGATCGTGACCAGAATCGTGACGACAACAATGGAAATGAGAATGTCGACGACGTTCATGCGCGCCTCTGCGAGGTAAGGATGTTTCCGTGAGTCACGATGCCCCCTCCAGACGCTCGAGCTTGCCCCAGCCCATATCCAGTCGGAAGAGCTCCTCCATCGTCGCCAGCATCTTCACGACATCGAGGAAGAGAATGAATACGAATCTGTAGATCAGGGCCATCGGCACCAGCGCGAGTGATTCCTCTTCCATGGATATGGTCACCAGCGCCGCCACCAGGTCAAGGAGGGTGAGCAGAATCATCCAGTAGACGATCAACTCCCCCGCGCCGAAGAGAATCGCGATGATCGCGAAAAACAGGTGGGCAAGGACATTCATGACGGGCCAGACGAGCGCTTCGAAGCCGAGCTGAACCGTCGACACCCAGAGCGGAAAGTCCGGGACAGGGCGCAGATAGATGCCCTTCCGCTTCCGAATCGCCTGCAGGATACCCCGGGTCCAGCGATAGCGCTGCTGGGTCAGATCTCTCCAGGTGTCCGGAGCTTCCGTCCACGCGATCGACTGGTCCTCGTACTCCACGCGCCATCCGATCTCGAGGATCTTCAAGGTCAGATCCGCGTCTTCGGCGAAGGTGTCCGTGTCGTAACCCCGGACCTCTTCAAGTGCCTCCCGGCGAAAGAGACCCACCGGTCCCGGCACGATGTTGACGGCGGCGATGAAGCCCTGGGCACGCCGTGGCATGTTCAGTCCCTCGATGTATTCGAGTGCCTGTAGCCTCGTCAGCATCCCACCCCGATTCTCGACCTTCACGTTTCCGGCGACGGCACCGACGCTCGGATCGGTGAAATGTCGGGCCGCCGTGATGAGGGCGCGCGGATCGAGGTACGAGTCGGCATCCATGCACATCACCAGCGGATGGCTCGAGTGTGCGATTCCGGCATTGAGTGCGCTGGCCTTACCGCCGTTCGGCTTGGTAATCACGCGGAAGTGACCGGGGCCGCGCTGCCCCTCCCAACTTGTCGCCAGCTCGAGCGTGTCGTCCGTGGAACCGTCGTCAATCACCAGTACCTCGTACTCCGGGTACTGCAATCGCATCAGGCTCGAGAGGGCACGCTCGAGGACCCGTCCTTCGTTGTACGCAGGGATCAGGATGGAGACCGGCGGCAACTCCTTGATCTCGCGGACCCCCAGCACGTTTCGCTCAGCGTGCCCGAGATAGGAGAACCAGAGGAGCGCGAAGTACCTCAGGAAGAGGAGGACGAGAAACAGGATCAGGGAGACGACGACGAGCCGGATCATCCACCGCTGCACGTCAGCATCTGCGAGAATCGCCCAGACGACGAAGCCGAGGATCGCGCCGACGGTCGCAAAGACGACGATGAGGGAACGCCAGATCGAGTCACGACCCCCACTCATCGCGCCGAATCCTCTCCCGCTCGGCCAAACCAGCCGCGTGCACTGAATCCGATGTTGACGCCAAGTGACCGATACCCGTTGAACCGCCCCTGCCCGTAGAAGAGGTCGACTCGGGTCAGGTACCGGGCTCCTTCACGACGTATCCCGAGACTGCCCGACATGTCCGGCACCACCGAGGCCCCGAGGACACTCCGTTCGTCGATCCACGCAACGCCCGGGTTCACCCGCGCGTTGAGAACCCACCATGTTCCGATCGGCCGCGTGAACTGAGCATAGGGCCCGACGGACACGCTCGAGTTCGGATCCCAGTACAGGGCGCCGGCGCCCAATGTCGGAGAAGCATCGGTAAAGCGTAGTCCACGGGCGGCAAGACCAAGAGTCAGCGAGCGCGACACCGATCGGCCAACGCTGGCCCCCACGGACAGGCGTAGGTTACGCTCTGCACCGGGCACACCGGAGTGGCTGAGCGATGTGGCCTCACCGGACGCGGCGAAACTCCAGCGCTCGTTCAGGGGACGCGTGTGTGCGACGAACAGACGATCCTGCCGAACATCGGCCTCCACGGCCTGCAGGGTGTTGATGGCTGAAAAAGCCGGCGCGTGGTCGAAGCGAACCTCCGTACCGAGCCCGCCCGCACCGACATGCCGAGCAGACGCCCCGAACGAGACGTCCAGCTCCGAGCCACGAACGTTCTGGACGCCGAAATGCAGCGCTGTCCGAACGGTGCTCCAGCGCCACCAGCGCGCGCCCTCGAATTCGGCGAAGAGGCCCTGGACGTCACTCGAGCCACCGCCGATCGCAAGTCCCTGAACGATCCGGGTGCCGCTTCGAGTCCCCCACACCCAGTCGCCGGAGATACCATACCATTCGCCTCCGAGATCAAGCCGCCGGAACTCGTCGGTGTCTGCCAGTGTCTCCGCGATGCCTCCGATCCGCGGCTCTTCTATTTCCACGATCTGGCGGTCGGCCTCAGCCCGAAGGATCGCCAACCCTTCCCGCGCCCTCTCATGGTTCGCATCCAGGGCGAGGGCGGCTTCGTAGCGGCGCACCGCGGGCAGCCTCAGTCCCTCCCAGCGGTCCAGGTCTCCGAGGAGAGCCCACACATCGGCCTGCCGTACGACGACACCGGCCGCCGAGGGATCGCCGTCTCCCTCCTCCTCGTCCATCCGGTCAATCAGTGCCTCGAGTCGCGAGCGGGCGTCATCGTATTGATCCGTCCAGACTTCGAGCTGGGCCATGCGGTACTGCAGTGGGATGCCGCCACCACTCGACAGGCGCTCGACCTCACGCAGCGCATCGAGAGCACCGGCGAAGTCCTCGAGTTCGTACTGCCGAAGGTCTGCCAGAGCCTGCCACACGTCGGCATCGTCCGCATCGGCCTTCAGGGCCGCTTCGAGCAGCTCTGACGCCAGGGCGAAGTCGCCATCCTCACGCGCTGCGACCGCCTGCTCCAGCAACGTTGGCGGAGGTGGCGGATCAACCTCGGGGTCGGCGGGCGGCGTCAGAGCCGCGATCACATCCGCCCGGAGCTGACCCACTCCCGCCAGCGCGATCTCTTCGTCGGACATCGCGAGCAGGATCGCCTCTGCCTCCTCGAGACGATCGGTGTAGAAGTAGATCCGAGCCAATTCCCCCCGAATGAGACTCGAGGTCGGCATGGCGCCGAGACCCGAGGCCAGGACGTCTTCCGCACGGCGGTACTCTTCCACGCTCATGTGCGCCCGAGCCCACTCGAGTACCAGGTCTTCGTCGTCCGGCGTCGCCCGCAGCAAGGCGTCATACAGAGCGGCTGCGCCGGAAACGTTTCCGACGTCGCGTAACGTGCGAGCCAGCAGGAGACGCAGCTCACGGTCGTTCTGCGCCGGCAGGAGGCTCTCGAGGACCGGAATCGCTCTGTCCGCATACCCTGCTCGGAGCAGTGTGATCGCGTACTCGCGGCGTACGTCGAGGTCACCGGGGTACAGTTCGAGGTAGGCTGCGAACATCGGAATGGCCCGCTCGAACTCTTCCCGCGCGAGCAGCGGGAGGACCTGTTCCCACAGGATCTCCGCGGGACCACGGACGACTTCGGACGGCGCCGGCAGAGGAGGCAGCGCCGCGATCACCACCGCATCCGGAGGTTCGAAAGGCACGGACGGATCAGGCAGCGCAAGATTTCCCTCGCGGAACCCCGAACTCAGGACGTAACGCTGCGGTAGAACCAGAAGCACCAGTGCCAGAGTGCCCGCGACCAGCAACGACGCGGTCGCTGCGAACTGCAGGAAGTAACGGGAGTCGTTCTTCCTCGCGAGTCTACGAGTCGTCGCCACGGACGGTCCTCAGGATCTCCATGATCCGATCCACGTCAGACGGGTGACTCAGAACGTCCATCGTGACCCTCGCATCATGATCAGACGCCCGCTCGTTGATCTTCGATCGGAGCCGCTCGAGAAATGGACCGATCTGCCCCTCGCGGGCGCCCTGCAGAAGAACCGCTGCGCGATTCCCTCCTGCGGTGACGATATCACCTTCCTCGTGGCGAATCTGGGCTGCCAGGGCCTCCTGAAGCTCCCCGGCATTCAATACCTGCGAGGTGACGTCGAGCACACAAAAGAATGCATGGTCCGCCGAGCCACCCCGACGCTCGACCTCCGAAATGAAGGTCTGCACCGACACCCGACCCTCGTCGGAGTCCTCCGGAATCAGCTCCAGAGTTTCCGTGCTCTGACCAACACCCGACTCGGCGGCTGGCTTCGCACCGTTTGAAATGGACTGCTTGATCCGCAGCCCCAGCTCCCGGAAGTCCAGTCCCCCGGTGAGGCAGTCGTCAGCACCGGCCTCCAGAATCTGAACCCGGTCGGTTGACCGCACCGCATCGTCGGATGCGAACACGATGGCCGCACGGGACAGTGGTCGTACGGCCCGACACGCCTGAATCGCCTCACGAATCCGCTGACGGGGGGAATGAATCAGGACGCCCCCGTACCGGCTGCCCGCCTGAACCTTGGCAACCGCCTCGAAGGGCTCCGACACCACGTCCGTCTCGAACGCCCGGGTCGCCCATGACTCGAGGTCCGAAGCGTGCTCGCCACCCAGAGAGACGAGCAGGAGGCGATGCTCATCGATCTGTCCCCGGTCGGCACCCCGCCGCGACGGGTAGCTCTCCGGCAGGATGAGTCCTTCGCGTGGCTTCAGCTGGAGGGAGATCGTCTCCTCTCGCTGCCCGGCCTCCGGTACCGACCGGCTGAGGGAGATCTGGTAGAGGCCGTTGTTCCGCTTCTCGAGGAGCAGTCGTCCCGTCGTGGCGTGCGTCAGCCAATCCGCGGAGGACGGAAGGGACGTCGCACCCCCATCGACAGAAAACGTGGTGAGGACCGTCGCGCTCTGCCTCCTCGCCCACGAAAGGTAGGTCGAACCAAGCAGTGTCCTCGCTCCCCCCGAGAGGAACATTGCCCCGGGATCCACAGCGATCCTCGCCAGGCCCACTCCCTTGATCTCATCGAGTTCTTCGACGACCTCCTCGGGAGCGATCGAGCGCATGGCTCGGAGCTCGAAGTCGTCCTTGAACCCGACGATCTGAAGCCCACCCGACTCCCATGCATCCCAGAAGTCGAAGCCCCATGCCACCGCGACGCTCAGGAGACCATCAACGTCCGCGTTGGAGACGAGGAGGCCGGGTTCACCGTCCTGAATGCCCGCGTGCAGGAATTGGAGCGCCGCAACCATCTTCTCCGGCCCGGGGGCTCCGACGACCAGATAGCTCCCGCCCGGCTCGAGACCGCCGACGCGCTCATCGAATGGTGCGATGCCGGTTGCCAGGAGGTCGGAAGGACTGCTCATGCTGCCACTCCACGATGGATCGCCGCAGGCACGGTGGCCCGGCGATGGCTGCGGATAACGAAGCGATGGGGGACGTGAGAAAACACGGCGCTCGGTCCGATCGTTGAAGGTTGTTACAAGCTAAAGATTTCGCAGCCCAAATTCAAAACAAATGTTTCCCGTCCTGGGAGAATCCTTCCTCGCACCTGCACGACGTCACCCGGCCACCCAGGCCCGTGTTCGGCTCAGTAAAGGTCGAGCGCTTCCCGGACGAACGCGAGGAACTGCTCACGAACCCAGAGTTCATCGACGTCGGTGTCCCGGACGGATCCTAGCTGGTGCATGCCCCCCAGGCCGTCAGCCGTCCAGCGCTTCGCATACAGACGATCGGGGTCGGGGTCGCCCCACACCAGTTCGATCGTCCACCGCTTCGAGTCGTCCAGATCCAGAGGGCCCGCCTTCGGGTAGAGGTGCAGCCTGACGTTCGGGGGGTAGGCATCCAGAAACTCCTGGTACACCACGCGATGGCCCGCTCCTTCGAGGCGCTCGGCGACTTCTCTGGAGTGCGGCAGCACGTAACGCCGCAGATGCTGCGCTCCCTTCTTGCGCGCATTCTCCAGCTCGAACGCCCGCTGAACCATTCGCCGGGTCTCGGCCTGCTTGCGGCCCTCGTAATCGGACAGCATGGAGCCCAGCTCGTCATCGGTTGCGAGCTGAAGCCTCAGCAGGGACTCGAGTTGGTCATTGCCCACGACAATCGTTCTCCGATAACGCGCTCCGACATCAGCGACCGTCGAGACGAACGCTTCGTGTAATGTGTCGTGTGAGAGAGCGATCGGCCACCAGTCTCACGCGCCTGATGGGCCACGGCCCACGCTTCGGCGTCGACCGCCTAGAAGATCGTATAGATGAACGGTGCCAGAGCCGAGCCCTGGGCAAAGACGAGGAGGGCTCCCACGGCAAGCATGATCAGAATGATCGGTGCCAGCCACCACTTCTTGCGGACCTTCATGAAGGCCCAGAGCTCTTTCAGAAGACTCATGCGTCGTTCCTAGAATTGCCGCCGAAGATCACTCTTCGGCCGGCCATCGGTCGAATACCAGAATCCGTCTTCGGTCAACGGATGGGACATCGGCTTGCGGCCCACGAGTCGCATGATGAGCCCCGTCGGCGTCAGGACGGCAAAGTACACCAGGCCCATGAAGATCGGAGTGGTCACCTTCGAAATCGCGAACGCCATCCGCATCCAGGCTCGGTAGACCGGCCCCAGATATCCCGGGATGATCATACCCAGGACCCAGAGCCCGACACCAAGGCCGGCCGTGATCTGAAACGCGAGTTCCTTGTCTCGCCAGAACAGCAAGCCTGACAAAAGCAGGAACGCGGTGCCGACCGGAAACGCGAAACGCCGCCCATCTCGGGCGGTGAATTCAGTCGAGTTCGAACTGATCACGCCAGTCTCCTTCCTCGACGAATTCCGGCTGCTCGCGCTTGTCCAGCAGGTACGGGCCGACCACCAGATAATCCATATCCGTCCTCATGAAGCACACATACGCGTCTTCAGGCGTGCACACGATCGGCTCTCCACGGACGTTGAACGACGTGTTCACGACGAGAGGGCACCCGGTTCGTTCCTCGAACTTCGAAATCAGATCGAAGTAGTCCGGGGATCGCTCCCTGCTGACGGTCTGAACACGCGCCGAGTAATCGACATGTGTAATCGCCGGCACGTCAGAACGAGGAATATTGAGCTTGTCGATGCCGAACAGTTGCTCCTCCTCCTTCGTCATCGCCACCCGACGGTCCTCCCTTAACCGACTCACGAGCAGCATGTACGGCGACTCGGCATCCAGGTCGAAGTAGTCCGACGCGCGATGCTCGAGCACACTCGGCGCAAACGGCCGGAAGCTCTCACGGAACTTGATCTTCAGGTTCATCTTCGTCTGCATCTCCGGCGACCTCGGGTCACCGATGATGCTGCGGCTACCCAGCGCACGAGGACCGAATTCCATCCGGCCGTTGAACCACCCGATCACGTTCGCGTCCGCGATCAGACCGGCGGTCCGATCGAGCAACGTATCCCGTTCGAGCCGCTCGTATTTTGCCCCGAATCGATCCAGACGATGGGCGATCTCCTCGGGCGTGAACGAGGGTCCGAGATACGCACCCGCCATACCATCACGCTGTCCGTTCAGTTCACGCGGCTTCTTCAAGTGCCGGTGCCAGATCAGCTGAGCCACACCAAGAGCCCCGCCGGCATCACCGGCCGCCGGCTGGATCCAGATGTTCTCGAACGGACCCTCACGAAGCACTCTGCCGTTCGCGACACAGTTCAGGGCGACGCCACCGGCCAGGCAGAGGTTCTTCGAGCCGGTACGCGCGTGAGCCGTCCGGGCCATCCGCA
>JAYOKZ010000064.1:4767-10288 GCA_038120095.1 Gemmatimonadales bacterium | reverse complement strand
ATTCCGCACCGCCCATCTGGCCGAACCACGACAGGGGGCGGCCGGGACGATCTGAATGTCGCTGGTCTACCCAGAGGCGCCGCCCGGATTCGAACCGGGGATAAAGGATTTGCAGTCCTCTGCCTTACCACTTGGCCACGGCGCCAAACCTATGATGCCCAACATGTTGCGGACTGTCGCAAGTCCTTGAGAAACGCAGTATGGGACGAAGTATGGGATTCATCTCCACCCCCTGGACCGAGAAAATAACGACTTCCCTCTTCCGAACAAACGTGTGCGGCATGAGTCCTTCAACACCCTATCGCCCTAGGTCGGATCCCACTTCAGTCCTTCAGCTATAGAGTCCGAGACAACCCTGTCTCCGTGGACGATCTGATCAGCCTGCTTTTCCTGTCGAGGCGTCAACGGAACTCTGCCCTGTGACCGACTGTGGGCATCGAGCAGTCGGCGGATGAGGCGTCTGAAGTCATCAATGATCTGGTCCTTGTCCGCTGTAGGGAGATAGCGGGAGCCATTCACGACAGCGGTGACGTGTGGAACCATTCTCACCAGTATCCTGATGACCTTCGTCTCAAACTGCTTGGCCGAGGTCATGCTGCCTTAATTGAGCCAGCACTTCGATCTGGCGCTGCTACCGACCCTGATCGGTGATAGCACGTCTCTCCGAGCGAGGTTGTACAGCGTTCGGGTCGTGAACTTGAGGTAGGTGGCTAATTCTTTCGTCGTAAGTAAGCGTTCTGGCGTCATGGTGTTGGCTCCTGTGCTTCAGATACTCAGCCCTTTCATCTGGCTTCTTTTGATAAGTATCTCAGAAGAAGCTTTTTCCCTCGGTTTCCTCACGGGTCAGGCGTTTTGGGGTGTGTTGACCTGCGTTTAGAAGAAAAGGAAAAGAACCCCTTGGCGCTGGTAGGGTTTATCCTCAATTACACACCCAGACGCCTCGGAAAGAAAAGAGAAAGAAGAGTCGTCCTGAACGGGTTCGCACCGATCACACACGTTTGGACGGATGGACGAAGAACGACGTGGACCTGGGGCCGAGTCGGGCCAGGCCGAGGCCCGGGCGGCGTTCAAGCCGGAGGGCGGTTCCACGCTCCTGGGCCGGGACCCCGAGGGTGACGGATGATCTCCAGCAGGCATGGCCAGGAGGCCCCTTGTTGATGTCGCGACGCACGTTCGACCGCTACGAGTGGCTCGCGCTACTCGCGGCGGTGGTCTACCTATCTCTCCCCGCCGTGGCGCTCTTCCCGGGGGTCTTCAGCTGGCTCGCCGGGGTCCCCCCGCTCGTCGACGCGAAACTCGCCAATTTTCGGGCACTGATGATGGTGGTGTCACCCATCGGCGTGATCTACCTGTTCGCGCTCACCCGGCAGGCGCGATCGCTGACGGACCTCACCGTTCTCTGGCGTCTCTTCTGGGTCGGACCCTGGTTGCTCGTCAACGGGCTGCAGGGGACGCTCGAGCCTCGGGGAGTCCTGGTCCTTGGCAGCGTCGACGCCGTCTTCCCCTTGCTCGCCGTCTTCGTGGAGCGCGGGGCCCTCGTGGAGCGACTGCGGACCCACTTTGCAAGCGCTCCCCCCACCCCGCTTCACCGGTTCATGCGCTGGGAAGGCTGGCTGGGCTTCCTCGGGTCGACCGCGCTCGCCGTGTACGGGGCGGTGGCCTTCGACACCTACGTCGTGAGCTTCGTTCCCGCCGTGGTCGGCTGTTACTCCCTGTTTCTCATCTGGGCGTCCCACGCCCGCGACGACGCCATGCTGACCTTCTCGGTCGTCGTTCGGGCCATGCTCGTCGTTGCCTTGTGGGCTGCCACTCGTGTGGGATACGTTGGACCCATGCTCTCAACCCTGCTCGCAGTGGTGATCGGCGCTGCCGTGGCCGTAGCCTATTCGATCGCCTGGCGTCGGTGGGTCCAGCGCGAGGAGTCCGTCTCCCCAACCGTCTGGATGATCGTGGGCGCATCCGTCATCGCGGGCGCCTCGCTCCTGTGGTCGATCGGCGGCCCGTGGTTCGGAGAGACGTGCAGCCAACTCGCGACCAACATCCACCGCCAGGACCTGATCATCGCCATGTTCGCGGCGTTGGTCGGGCTCATGCTGGCGGATGTACGCGCCCTGGCCCCACGCCACGCGCTCATGGTGAGTTGGCTGCTCCCGCTCGCCGCCCTCTGGTTCACCACCGAAACCAAAATGTTGTGCCACCTCAATGCGGGCACACCGTTCCATCCCTCCTGGACGGCCCTGGGACTCGCGCCGGTCTGGAGTGGAAACGTCGTCGTCGATCTCACTTTCTCTCTGGCGACGATCGCACTGACGGCCATCGGCACCACGTACACCGCGTACGTGTGCATTCGCTTCGGAGCGCGGGGGGGCTGGCGCGACGCCTCCATCCACGGTGTCGCGATCATCCTCGTGTCCGCCTTCTGGATGATCGCGACCAGCAGCGGGGTGCCGGGGCTCATCCCGGCCATGGAAGGCATGGCGGTGCCGGCTCTTCTACCGGGCGACCCGGTCAGCGCCGTCCGAGTCCATGTGGCGGACCTCGTCACCGGGATGTTTCTGATCACGATCGGGCTTCTGTTCCATCACCGCGCCATCGCCAGCCCGAAACTGCAGCGGCCGTTGATCATCCTGGCGTGGCTCCTGACTCTCGTGAGCAAGGTCTTCGTGAACCTCGACCTTGCGTGAGCCATCAGCCGATCTGGCGGGTCGACGCCGAGCCCCACGCAGTCCCGATCCCGGCCGAGCCCTCCGACCATGCGGCAGACCCGTGCATGCGGCATTGGCGGAACGTGGCTCAGGCCGTGTGGGAGGAACGCAATCCGGGACGGTCGTTCCGAGATGCGGCGGCGTATCCCGTCCTGACCGAGGCGGGCGGCACGGGGTGGCTCTCGCTCCGAGCACAGACCGGGCTTCTGGCGGCGGCATTCTTGCTCTCGACGCGTAAATCCGGTCTCCGAGGAACCCATCCGGCGGGCGCAGGCGCGCGGGGAATCCTTCGGATCCGCCCCTCACTTGGAATCCCTGACCACCGTTTCTTTCGACCGGGGGCGACGTACCCCTGTCGGCTGCGCCATGCCAACGGCTCGTTTTTCGACGATGCGTCCACCACGGTTCGCGGCTGCTCCTTGAAGCTCGCCGATTCGGACTTCGAGAGCCCTCTGGACCTCATGATGAACAGCGGCTCCCAGGGTCCCTTGTGGAGCACGGCGAGCTTTCTTCGGTACACGCGCGCCCGGATGAAGTGCAATCCCGCCGACGGAGACTTCGAGGCCAAGGCAGCGCTCATGGATTCGGCGCCCGCGTACATGGTGGCCTGGAATGAAGCGGCGCGTGAGGCCCCCAGCTGCTTTTCCGACCTGACCTACTACTCGCGCGTCGTCTTTCCCTTCATCGGACTCGATGGAGTCCTACGAGGCATCCGGTTTCGGCTCCGCCGCCCCGACCTCGACCGCGAAGCGGGTATGTTGACGGAGGATCGTCAACGTCGCCCCTGGGACATGCGGCGTCAGGCGGAAGACGACCGACCTCTGGACTACGCGCGCGCGGCGTTTCTCTCCCGCGTGGCCGGCACGGGCATCCGGTACGTCCTTCAGGCGCAGGTGCGTGACTTCGGGCCGGACGATACCACCGAGGTGTTCCACATGAATCGGCCGTGGTCCGCTGACCGCTGCCCGTTCTCGGATCTCGCCGACATCGAGCTCACCGAGCCTCTTCACGAGCAGGTGACGGAGCGAATGCGCTTCTCGGAAGGTCACATGCCGCCGGACATGGGGATCTTTCACGCCCCGAGCGCGAGCGACTACCGATCGATCGGGTGGAGCCGTCTCTGGCTCTATCGCGCAAGCCAGCTGGGCCGAAGGCGCGGCCCCATGTCCCCAACTCCGGCCCCCTACGCATGAGCCGGCCGCTCACGCCGGTGGCCGCGGAGATTCCACAGTGAAGTCGGCGGTCTCTCAAGATCTCATCGCGCGCTGGCCTCTCTTCCAGGGACTGCACACGAACGAACTGAGCACGCTGTGCGAGGCCTTCTCGCATGAGTATGCCGTGAGTGGTGACGAAATCATGAGGCAAGGCGCGCCGGCCGACTGCCTCTTCCTGGTGCTTAGCGGACGGCTCCAGATCCTCGTCTCCACCGAGGACCCGGGGGAACACGTCATCGGCGAGGCCGGTCGCGGGGAGATCGTCGGGGAGATGGGCATCCTCACGGATGCGCCGAGATCCGCGTCGGTCAGGGCGGCTCGTGACACCGAGCTCGCGAGACTCTCCCGAGAAGACTTTTCGAAGCTGATCGAGGAGCACCCCTCGATCATGAAGCACATCGCGCAGATGCTGGTGGAGCGTGCTCGAGTCAAGCCGACAAGTTCCTACGGCGCGCTGTTTTGTACCCTCGCCGTCATCCCGGCAGGCCCACAGGCACCGGACCCGGCGACCATCGAGACACTGGTCGCGGCCCTCCGCAAGGCGGGGACCGTGCTCCACCTGAACCGGGAGGCCTTCGCGGAGGCGCTCGGCGAGAGCGCGGTACTCGATGACGTCGACGAGTGGGACGAAACCGACTCGCAGATCGCGGACTGGCTCACCGACCAGGAACAGGCGCATGACTTCATCGTGTTCGAGGCTGACGCCGACCCGACGCCGTGGACGCGGCGCTGCCTTCGACAGGCTGACCGCATCCTGCTCGTCGGCCACGCCGCCGAGCAACCCACGATGTCCTCCGTCGAGCGCATCGTCATCTCGCAGGATTCCGACGAGCGGCCAAAGCCCGTAGAACTCATGCTGGTGCACGACCCGGACGCGTCAGATCCGAGTGGAACCGCCCGGTGGCTCGAGACGAGGCACGTTATGCGTCACCACCACGTCCGCGCGGGCCGCGAGGCGGATTTTGAGCGGGTGGGACGCTTCCTGACGAACCGGGCCGTGGGCATCGTCCTGGGTGGAGGGGGCGCACGGGGAGCGGCCCACTACGGCGCCCTGAGGGCGCTGTCGGACGCGGGCGTCCCAATCGACATCATCGGGGGCACGAGCTCCGGGGCAGCCGTCGCTGCTCAGTTCGCTCAGGGCCAGACATTCCAGGAGATGCGAGACCTCAACCACGAGCTGTGGGTCAAGGGGAATCCGTTTCGGAAGTGGACCCTGCCCTTGGTCTCCCTTGTGTCCCAGACGACGACGGACAAGCTCGCGTCGAGCATGTATGGGGACCAGAGGATCGAAGATCTCTGGATCCCGTTCTTCTGCGTCTCGTGCAACCTGTCCAGCGGCGACACCGTCGTTCACCGGTCTGGATCCCTCGCCCGAGCCGTTCGGGCGACAACGGCCATCCCCGGCGTCTTCGCGCCGCTGGTCGAAGACACGCACCTTCTGGTCGACGGCGGTGTGGTCGACAACCTTCCCGTCGACGTGATGAAGGACCTGAGCCCCGGACCAACGGTCGCGGTGAATGTGTCGCCCGACGTGGACCTCGTGATCTCGGACGGTGCGAAGCGCCTCCCCTCTGACTGGGAGATCCTGAGCAGTCGTTTGAG
>JAYOKZ010000064.1:0-4757 GCA_038120095.1 Gemmatimonadales bacterium | reverse complement strand
CTCGATCCTGCTCCGGGTGGCCCTGGTGAACAGCGTGGCTCGGAAGCGACAGACACAGGCACTCGCAGACTTCTTCCTGGAGCCCCCTGTGGAGGGATTCGGAATGGTGACACCGGGCGACCTCGACGAACTCATCGACATCGGGTACGAGTACACGGCCGAGCAGATCGCGCGGTGGCGGAGGGACCCGATGTCGGCTTCACGATTGTTGTTGGACCACAAACCTTCTTGAGTCGGATGAAACGGCTCCCAGGGAAGAAGCTTCCATGAGTCAGGTCGTGGCGCACGACGAGGACATCGTCATCGCCGGCGGCGGCATCGCCGGGCTGGCCGCAGCGCGCTTCCTCGTTCTCGCGGGGCATGCTCCGCAACGGATTACAGTCCGAGAAAAGAATCCTTACCTGGGGGGGCACGCCCGAACGCTGTACCTGTTCAAGGACGCTTCGGGCTTCACGCGCATCATCACGGCGTACGAAATCGACCTCGGGGACGCGACGCACCCACAACTCCGTCCGCTCGAACCGACGGACGCGTTCCTGGCCCAGTTCCCGTCCGGCTCGGTGAGCCTCGATGATCCTCGCATTCTTCCCACGGATACCGGATTCACCATTTTCACCGACCGCTACACGAACTACCGCAGACTTCTCTCCCTTCAGACGGCGCACCCGATTTTCGACACTTCGATGAAGTCGGACTTGCGGCGAAGCTACCATCTGAAGAACGACGTTCTTCTCGAGTCCTACCTGCCCCTCTTCGGCCTCTGGAGACACCCCCTGCGGTTCGTGACGCAGATTCCGTCGCTGCTCCAACTCAAGCGCCTGATGCGCAGCTTTCTCTCTTCCGTCGACGGGCTGGATCTGGATTCGATGACGGTCGACGCCCTGTTTCGGCAACAGGGCATCGACGGCACGCTCTTCGCCGACCTGGCGCGCGCCCTCGTGAGGTTGTACAGCGGCTATTCGAGCGAACAAACCTCGGCGACGTCAGCGCGATATCTGGTCGACTTTCTGCGCATCTCCAAACTCGAGACGGGGTTCGACGGCGTCACGACGACGCTACTGGGGAACTCGCTGACGATCGCGACCCTCGTTGCGGAGCTTCGCCGCGAGGGGGTCACATTCGAGATGGCATCCGCCTGGGACGGCGCCCGACCCGCCGAGGGGCACGTGCTCTTCGCCATGCACCCGTGGCAGATCGACGCCCTTGCAGACCTCGACTTCCCGTCGGTTCGGGTACCCGTCTACCTTAACACGAGCGAATGGGGTCACCTGGGCGCCGACGCGCACTACCGGGACACCGCCGAACTGACCCACGCGACGCTCGACATCGACCGCTATCGTCCAGACTTCCCGGACTTCGGGGTCCAAATCACGTTCGGGACCTCGGGCAGCGACGATGTTTACGAGTCCAAGATCCTCGCCGATGCTCGACGCGAGGGCATCGACCGGGACGTCGTGGGGATCGCGGCCTACCGTGGGGAACCCATCCAGGAGCGAGCCATCAAGCTCGAGTGGGAGCACGCGCACGTGACACCCGATTTCGAGCGATCCCGTCTGGCCGTCCGAAGCCGCCAGGGGGTGGACAGACGCTGGTATGCGAGCGCATCGCTCTCCCGGTGCGCTCGTCATGAGGATGGCGTGACGTCCGCCCTCGAGACCGTTCTCCTCATGAAAGGCGATGCCGCCCGAGCCACCCTCGAGGGGAAGGGCTTTCGGGCGCACACATAGCCGCTTCAGCCTTGCCCGACCGGCGGGCTCGGCCGTCGGTTCGGCACCCCGTCGCAGGCGGACCCTCCCGGCCGTGCAGGTAAAGATGCTCCCTTTCGCCACCCGATACCCCTCGAGCCATGGCCTGGAGGCCGCACGACGCCCACGGTCCGTTCGAGCGGCCTGCTTCAGCTTGGTCGCGGCCACCGCACTGTCCGCGGGCGCCCTCTTCCCCCAGCACGTCTCGACAGCCACCGCGGTGAAGGAAGCGCCGGATGCGGTGTCCGCGGCGGCATCGCTGCCCCATGGCCGCGCCCTCCTGAGGGCGCTCGCGGGCGGCGCGCTCCTCGCCGCGCTCGCGGTTGCCGTTCGCACGCTGATTCGACGGCCGTCGCTCGACCGAACCTGGGATGAGGATGTGGGGATCATCACGCCGGTCGTCAACCGGCCTGACGGCTCGATCGTCTTTTCAAGAGTTCGCCAATGGACCTACACGCGCGGAGCCGTGACATCGAAGCACTACTTCGAAGGCGTGTACGACCCCGACGACGTGATCTCGCTCTGGCTCTACGAACAGGTCCTCGGGTTGGGGGGGCGCATCGCGCACACATTCCTGGTGTTCGAGTTTCCCGAGGCGTACGGCGGGGGTCGCTGGCTCGGCCTGTCGGTGGAGGCGAGACGAGAAGTCGGTGAGACGTACGCGTTGCTCGGGGGCATGCTTCGGGCGTTCGAGATGGCACACGTCTGGGCCGTCGAGGACGATCTGGTTCGAAGGCGGGTGGAGTACCTCGACTACCCGCTCACACGCTACCGCGTGACCATTCCAGCCGACCAGGTCGCGAGCCTGTTTCGGCAATTCGCGGCCGAAACTAAAGAGCTCGCTGCGGTACCCCAGTGGTACAATACGCTCACTAAGAATTGCACCTCCGTGCTCATTCGCTACGTCAATACCGCGAACCCGGGCGCGATCCCGTGGCATTACAGCTTCGTCCTCACCGGTGTCTCCGACTCCTACCTCA
This sequence comes from Gemmatimonadales bacterium, assembly GCA_038120095.1. Lineage (GTDB taxonomy): Bacteria > Gemmatimonadota > Gemmatimonadetes > Longimicrobiales > Gaopeijiaceae > UBA2589. Next base: position 2,032 of record JAYOKZ010000064.1, on the reverse strand, counting down.
CGCGTCTCGGCTACGTCGACGCGGCCTCGGCCGAGCCCATAACCCGCGCTTCCCTCGCGGTCGCTCCGTTGCGATAGCCCTGCAGCGCGCGTTGCGGTAGGCCGCCCAGACGGGCACCTTGCCTTAGCCTTGACCGTCGCAGCCCTGCAGCCATTACCGAGGTTATCGATGTCCGAAGCGTCCGCTGTCGACGAGCGTGTGGGTCCCGTAGCCCGGATGATCATCATCGTGACCGCCATCGTGGCGCTGCTGCTCCTCTCCGCGGTGATCTCGGAGGCCGTACGCATGCTCGAGGGGCGTCCGCTCTCAGGCCTTCACGAACAGCTCCACCTCAACCGCATCGCGGTCACCGAAGAGCCCTGCGTTCGCCAGGCACCGGCGGGGACCAACCCCTTCTTTCAGCCCCTCGGCAACTGCGAGTTCCTCCTCCCGGAGTACGCTGAAGCCGACGCGTACTCCATTTTCACGCGGCACTCGATCGTCGGTCCGAGGGCGTCGTGGCGTGTTCTCGTTGACGCGCTGCACCTGTTCGGGGCTCTGTCGATCGCCCTCTTCCTCACGGTCTTGGGTGTGACCAACGGCATGCGGGGGCGCTCACGCATCAACGGATGGGCCCGAAAGCTCTGGCTGGGCACGACGTACACGATGTGGCTGACGGGCTTCGCCATGTATCGCCTGCAGGAGGACGCGGACACGGCGTTCTTCCCTCGAATCACACCCGAAGACATGCCCTGGCTGCGGCACGCTCTCTTCGCGGCCTTCTCGATCTCGTTCTTGAACGTCGTGTGCCACGCCAACCTCTTCCGACCTGCGAAGCTGAAGCCACTGCTCGTTCAGCACGCCATCAGCGTGGTCGCGTGGGTTCCGCTGCTGGTCGTCCTGTTCTACCGCTTGTTCACACTCGATACGATGCAATTCGAGTGGATGTACACCGTGGAGCTTCTTGCTCTGGTAACCCTCTACCCGGTGCTGGACATCGTGAACGGGTGGGTACTGTTCCGGACTCAGGTTCAGGGGCGGCCGTATGACTGGGACGCACACCGGCATGACAACTACGTCATTTTCGTGGTGATGGTGGTCTCCTCAGTCCTGTTCTTTGTCGCGTTCGACCGGCATTATTTCTTTGCCACGCAGCTGCCGCCGGCGTACCGACTGGGGCTCACACTCGCAGGTACGGTCGGGTGGGTCGCGAGCGGAGCGCTCGGGCGCTGGGTCATGCGCGCGGCGAGAGCCTGACGCCGAGGCCCATGAGGCGGCGCCGCTGGGCCGGGCTGGAGCCCATCCCTCCCTTGCTGCGATCCGGGGCCCCGCCGTTCAACGCCCTCCCGGGCGACGATAGCGCACCGGTGCTGCGGGCCCGGGCTTGAGCTCGACCGCCTGTGTCTCCAATAGCCGGAGCGCCTCGGCGACGGCAGCCTCGCGCTGAGGGTCACCGCCGGCAGCGACCTCCGCGGGTGTTGCGGTGGGCCACTCGGATCGAAGAGGGTTTGGGGAAACGTATGGGATCGAAACCCCGCTTACTTCCTACCTTTTTCCCAACCCACCCTTGAACAGCCTTGTTTCACAAGGGTCCGCATTGATTTGCAGTCCTCTGCCTTACCACTTGGCCACGGCGCCGGAAATGCGAGGGGGGCGGACAGCTGGCGCTGCCGCCCCCCGATCACGAGAGCGGGAAACCGGACTCGAACCGGCGACCCCAACCTTGGCAAGGTTGTGCTCTACCAACTGAGCTATTCCCGCATGTTGTGACGCGCCAACGAAAGTAGGAAGATGCCCGGGGTCGGTCAATGCCGCGCCACAGGGGGGACCGAGTTCCTCGGAATCGCGTAAACCCCTATGTTCTCTGGCCGATCGCCGCCCCGGCCCCCCGGGTGCGACATCTGTTTCCACGGCGTGCCGGCCCTCCGAATCCCTGAAAACCGCAATGCGATCCAGCCTGAACGCCGCGCTCCTCGCGGCCGTGCTCGCCAGCGCCGCAATGGCTTCCGCGACCGCGGCGCAGGTACTCGACGACACGATGGTGCCCCGGGGT
>JAYOKZ010000063.1:0-10879 GCA_038120095.1 Gemmatimonadales bacterium | reverse complement strand
TTCACGTGAGGCTTCGTGCGCTCGAACTTCTCCTTGCCCATCTCGCTGGTCCTCTTGGATTTCGTTAAAGGCCTTGGAATGACGGGGCTTCGCCCCGCGGTGGGCCGCGCTCGGCGCTGCCCGGTACTGCCAGAGCTCTGAGCGGGATTTGAACCCGCGACCTCGTCCTTACCAAGGACGCGCTCTACCCCTGAGCTATCAGAGCAAATCGTCCTTCTTCACACCTGCAGAGCGGGAGACGGGACTCGAACCCGCGACCCTCAGCTTGGAAGGCTGATGCTCTAGCCAACTGAGCTACTCCCGCCTCGCTCTACTTCCAGGCTCCGAAGAGCCTGTCCGACATCCACCATGGTGGGGGGAGGATTCGAACCTCCGAAGGCTAAGCCAACAGATTTACAGTCTGCCCCGTTTGACCGCTTCGGTACCCCACCTCAATGTTCCCGAAACCGTCCACTCGGGACCACTCGAACGACTTTCCCCAGGCCTTGCCGGACGTGGAAAAGAGCCGCCTCCCGAACACGGGAGCGGCTGTTTTGCGATCGAGCCCAGAAAAGTAATCGGCACGCCAAAGGGCGTAAAGGCCCACAAGTGGCGGCACTCCGGGCCCTTTGAAGGCCTGCAGCCCGACGTATCGGGCTTGTCCATCCCACCATGCAGTCACCGCTCGGGCTCGCACCTTTTGACCGAAACCAGCGAGGCACTTACGGTGGCTTATCCATCGCTGTAGCCGGCGGCCCGGGCAGTCACACGCTCTCAACCCCTCATGCAACTCCGCCTCATCACTCGAAGCCTGCTCGCAGTGCTCTCCGGGGTTCTCTACTTCTCCGGTTTCGTAGGCTACGATCAGTTCTACCTGAGCTGGATCTGTCTAACCCCACTGCTCGTCGCTCTGCATGGCAGCACATGGCGGCAGTCCATCGTCATCGGATGGACCATGGGGCTGACGACTCACCTCGGCGGATATACCTGGATCATCGACCTCCTGCGGGAGTTCGCCGGCGCGCCCGTTCCCGTGGCGTTCTCGGGGTACGTCCTCCTGTGCGCGGCGCAAGGCGCTTTTTTCGCCGTATTCAGCTGGGTCCTGACCACCCTGAGCCGAAGCGGGATACGAGGGAGCTTCTGGCTCCCTCCCGTCATACACGCCGGCCTCGAGCTCGTGTACCCGTTCCTGTTCCGCTCCTTTCTTGCCAACAGCCAAATCCATTTCCTCAGCTTCATGCAGATCGCCGAAGTGGTCGGTGTCATCGGCATGGGCTTCATCATGGTCCTGGTCAGCAGTCTCCTCGCAGAAACAGTCCTGCAGGTCCGGGCTGGAAAGACCGCCCCCTACCGTGGATGGATCCTCGCGGCCCTGCTCGTCACGGGGTCCGTCGCGTTCGGTCGGGTCAGGATCCAGCAGATCGACGCATTCGTCACGACCGCACCTCACATCAGGGTCGGCCTCATTCAGACCAACCTGGGCCAGGGAGACAAGAACCGTTCTCCGAATGAATGGGTGAGCGCCCATCTGACGCAGACCGAAGAGCTCGTGGCGAACGAACCGGATCTGGATCTGATCGTCTGGCCGGAGACAGCATACACCCGATACATCCCTCGCATGGCCTCGAACCTCCGTCAGTTCCTGCAGCAGGGTCATTCGAGTCCGATGCTCACCGGTATCCTGACCCGGGAGACGAATGAGGGAGGGGGCGGGGAACGCCGCTATAACTCCGCCATACTGATCGACAGCATCGGTGAGGTGCAGGGCGTATTCGACAAGAATCGCCTGCTGGCCTTCGGGGAATACGTCCCACTCGGCCATCTGGCTCCTCGCCTGGCGAGGGCCATTCCAACGCCCGGTCGATTCACGCCAGGTCAAACCGCTCAGCCCCTCGATCTTGGCGAGATCCGCTTGGCGGTTCATATCTGCTACGAGGACATTCTTCCCCGGTTTGTTCGTCGTCTCATGAGGGCCGAAGAGGGCCGGAGACCTCAACTCCTGGTCAATCTCACGAATGACTCGTGGTTCGGAGACACGATCGAGCCCCGACTCCACCTCGCTCTTGCTGCGTTCCGGGCCGTCGAGAACCGCCGCACCCTCGTCAGGGCGACCAATACCGGGATCTCGGCCATGGTCGATCCGGTCGGGCGCATCAGTCCATCGATCCCGCAATACCAGCAGGGCAATCTCGTGGTCGACGCACCGTTGCTCGATGGCACCACCGTCTACCAGCGCGCAGGAGACGTACTCGGCTGGCTTTGCCTGTGTGTCACGATTCTGATGCTGATCGCCAGCGGAACCGCCCGTCGAGTGAGAACCCGTGACCACGTGGAGCTTTGACGCGCCAGCAGAGAAGAGTGGGCGGCGTTCGAAGCGCCCGGATCGGCAGCTCGTTTGGCCTCTCCGTCACCGTCCCGACAGAAGAGTGGGCGGTGCACTCCGCAATGCCGCCGGACTGAGTCGGTCGCGGTCCATGAACCGGTCCCACGCCTCGAAGTCCGACCGAAGTCCCTTGGCGATGTCGAACGCGATCGTGTTCGGGCCGCCCCCATTGAAGAGCGTCGAGTTCTGACCGTGAGACCACATCGACGCCATCCGGGGACGAAGTACCGTGCGGCGGGGACTCCGATCACCGAGAAGAGGCAGCGTCACTCTGAAGGATCCCTGAGCCCCGTACTCGGAGAGCCGGACCGTCAGGTCGACGTTGGTATCCCCAAAGAAGCGGCTGACGCCGCCAGAGACACCGAAATCGCCAAAAAGGTAGCGCCCCCCGCCGACCGCCAGCCGCGTTGACCCATCCGGCAGCAGCCAGCGCGCGCCTGCGATGGCCATCAGGGTTTGGCCGCCCCCTTCGACGGAGCGGACCGCCGCCACATCCCCATCGAGGCGCACCGAACCATCGCGAAGAAAGAGTGCTGCCTGCTGGCGAAGGCCGTATCGGTCGGCGTTGAAGCGCCCGCCGCTCCAGTGCAGCGCGAGGGCAGATCCGGATGTCAACGAGCGATCCAGAACAAAGCCGAGTACCGCCAGATCGACCGAGGGCCCGGGCAGCGGTCCCCTCGTCACGACGATGCCGTCGGACTGCCAGAGAGGAACATGGTAGCCTACCGCCGCATGGAGCCCCGCGCGAAGGGGAACCTCCAACGTCGAGCGCACCCCGAAGCGCGCATCAGCCAGCCCCTTTTCCCACGCCAGATGAGTCGCCTGCGTCGGTCGGAACACAAGGTCTGCACGGAACCAGGAAGGACTCGAGTCTCCGGCGGTCAACCATTCGAGTTCTTCCTGGCCACGTGTATCGGGATAGCCGAACACGATCTCCGGCCAGACCGCCCGCAGGGTCGCACCGCCGCGAAGCGCCCGCAGCGTTGCCGCGCTCACGTGGACCCTCAGCACGGGGCGCCCGAGAGACAACAGAGTGATCTCCGCCCTCGTGCCAACACCCCGCCCGTCTGCAGCCAGAAGTTTCACGACATCAGGAAGACCGTCCGCCTGACTCCGGAGGTGCACCCGATCCTCGTAGCGTACACGTACCAACGAATCGGTGAGGATCACACCGACTCGTTCGAGGCCGATCTCCGCCAGCCGCACCGCCAGCTCCGGCCCGGATCTCCAGGCTCTCGCTTCTGCCCCGGACGGGCTCGGCACAGACCTGGACCCGGACGATGACCCCCGCACTTCATCGGGGTCCCACGGCAACCCCATCGACAGAGCCCAATACCACCCCTTGCCTTCCGACCACAGCGCGTCGATCTGGGGGTCCGAGACCCAGCGTCCAAGGACTCCGGGCAGTGACGGGCGCAATCCCACCGCCCCATTGAATCGGAGCCCATCCCACTCCCCTCGCATCGACGCCCATTCACGAGGGCGCCACTCTGCCCCTGCAAAAACACCGTCCAGAAGGTCCGGACCCAAACCGTAGCCTGCAGACACACGCACGTTCGATGCGACTGATTTGGAGGCTACGAGATATCGAGCTTCCTGGTAGCCCGTTCCGGTGAGATCATAGATTCCGACGGCGAGCGACGGTCGGACGCGGTTCTCCGAAGAAACCAGGAACTGGACGTTGGCCGACAGATCGATGGCGCGGAGCGGAAACTCGAAGCTGCCCCACTCGGTCGAAACCTGATATAGCCCCACGGGTTCAACAGGCCTCCAATCAGTCACGCCAGCGCTTACGGTCAGCCTCGAGAAGAGCTGGAACGCCAGTGTGCCGTTGTGCTGCGTCCCGAGTGTGAATCGCGGGTCGGTCCAAAAGCCCTCGAAATCCGGCAGGGAATTCACATTGAGATAGAAATGCCCGGTCTCGACGGGTGTGGCGGAGGGCGTCACAACGAGGCCGGGAAGGCCCCGTGAGGACCGCGTCACAGAAGCGTCAGACTGAGCACGCGTTTCCTGCAGCGGGAACAGCATGAGCACGGTCGCAATCAGCATCGCGAAGATGTCCGCGTTGCGGGCTCCAGCGGCCGGAGTACTCGGCCCCACACGCTCCAGTACGGTCACGGGGCAGCACCTACCGTTTCCGGTTCAGGCGGGCGAACGAGGGTACAGTCACGCCCTGAAGAGTCGAAAAGTGACCCGACCTGCCCCTCAAAATCAGTCAGGGCGCTCGTCGGGTGACCGCCATCCCGAGCGCTCACCACAGGGTCGGCAGCACCGCCGCGGCGGGCGCCGCCGCAAAGCTCCACGGCGAGATGAAACCAGTCAGCCCGGGCAGCAGAAATCTGCTGCCCGGGCTGGCTTGAACCTCTGTGCGATCCGGCGGAGTCGAACTCCGTCCTAGTTCCACACCTCGAACGTCCACGAAGACCGCACGTCATCGTACGAAGCGTCGGCGATGTAACCCTCCTCCCAATCCCCCTCGGAATTGAGCAGGTCGAGATTCACAGCACCGTTCGTCGAGACGGTCGAGCGGAACCGCACCGCCGAGTACCCTTCAACGGGAGCCTTGAGCACGTGCACACCCGCATCGATCGAGCCCGGATTGACAAGTACGAGGCCGGGAAGCTCACCGACCATGTCGCCGTTCGAGCCCGTCGGGCCCGGATCGTCGTCGCCGCAGCCGGGCTGCGACAGGAGGATGGCCAGTGGAAGCAGCAGGACGCCACTGAAGAATCGGTTCCTCGCACTCATGTCGGTTACCTTTGAACTGGAGTTGGACGCTGGATCACATAGACCTCGGGAGCCTCGAAAGTCATGCCCTCCATCGGCGGTGTCAAGAAGCGCCTTACGGGTGAGGCGGCATGACGTCCGGACCGAAGGGGCACGAGCATTCAGCTCGACGTGTCCTGCATTTCTGGGCGGTCGCAAACGCGGTCCTCTCAGTCGGCCTCGCGACGGCAGCCGTGGGGCTCATTCCATGGAAGACGCCGCTCGCGAACGTCGGGCTCATCCTGTATGCACTCAGCCTGGCGGCTGCGAGCATCGGCCTCGGGCGACGCCGGCCCTGGGGTTGGAAGCTCTCCGTGAGGCTTGCGTGCGCAGGTATCGTCTCGGGGGGGCTCGTCGCTACGCTCCTCGTGATGTCGTGGGCCTTCCTCCGAACGGTATGGGGTGAATTCGGCACAGGCGCGTCCATCGCAGCTCTGCTGCTCGCCGGACTCGTGGTGCAGTTCCTGGTCCTGTATCCGGCACTCCTCCTCAGAGCGCTGACTCGCCCCGAGGTACAGGCCGAGATGGGAGTTCAGCCGACAAGGGCGTGGCGATCCGTCCTCTACGCACTTGCGATCCTTGCGCTCGTCGCCGGGCCAATCACCGGCCTGCTCTTCCACCGGCGCTCGCTCGACCGTCTCAGCCCCGACCAGCGGGCCCTGGCTGTCCGGTATCTGCAGGCTCGACTCGGCGGCCTCGAACCTCCGGCGCTCGACGCCCTTGCGGGCATTCCCGCAGGTGCTGCTCCGCTGACGGTGGTCGCGTGGATGGACGGAGAACCCGTATTCCGGGAGCGTGCCTCGGGGGAGACCATGGCCGCCGCGCTCGTGGACGCTGGCAAGGAACTGGAGCGTGCCGTGGCCGAGCGGCCAGATTTGACCGGCAGCGTCCTGCATGTGCAGCGCGTTCTGGGCAGGGGCCGTATCCCCTTCGAGAGCCCATTCGTCGTCGCCGTTTCGCTGGATGCCGGGGTGGACGGCCTCGAGCGCGGGGACCGTGTTCTGATGCCCGACGTGATGATTCGACGTGGGCACGCCGCCGCAGGCACCCTGATTCCCGGGGTAACCGAGCTCCGGTCTGGGCTTGATGCGCCGCGACTCCTGGCTGACCTGGCGGACGGCTCGGGCCCGCTCTTTCGGCTGAAGCTCGAGGAGTGGGTGGAGTACAATGGCGCTGCTCTTCCCATCGATCGGGGTACAACACCGTCAATGAACCGTGGCCCGCAGCAATGGCGACGCGCGGCACGATCGGGAGGTACCTTCATCCAGCGAAGACTTCTGGATGACGGCCGATTCGAGATCGACTATCGACCTCTCTCGGACCAGCGCCCCCCCGCAGGACGGAACTACTCCCTGCCCCGGCATGCGGGTACGGCCTATTCCCTGGCGCATCTCTACGGCAAGACCGGCGATGACAGCGTGCTTCGATCTGCAGAGAGCGCCACAGGCTGGATCGTTGGCCGACTTCTCCCCTGCGGAGCAGACGGCCTGTACTGCTTCAGCTCAGGTCGAAACGCGTGGCTCGGGGCCTCGGCTCTGGCCGCGGTCGCCCTGCTCGAATATCAGCGCCAGACAGGTGACACCGGGTGGGCGGACTACGCCACGGGCCTTGTCGACTTCATCCTGACGCAGCAGAAAGCAGACGGCGATTTCCATCACCTGTACGACCTGCGCCGAACCCACGTGAACGAGACGGTGCGACTGTCCTTTTTTTCCGGTGAGGCGGCGTACGCTCTGTCGATGGGTTTCAAGCAACTTGGTGATCCGGTGTATCGCGATGCCGCCAAGCGGGCTCTGGATTACCTGACAAAAAGGAAATACCAGTCCTTCTTTCTCGGTCGTTTCATGTACGGTGCCGACCACTGGACATGCATTGCGGCCGAGGAGGCCTGGCCAGAACTGAACGACCCCGCCTACCTCGACTTCTGTCTCGGCTACATGGCCTTCATGGGCCGCGTGCAGTTCCGGGAGGGACACTCACCCGCCGGGTTCGCCGGCCACTACGGGTTTTCCCATTTCGCGGTCCCTCAGGCAGCCAACACCGCGGCGATGACGGAGGCCGCAGTGGCTACCTACCGTCTCGCTCGACATCATGGGCAGGAAGCGCCCGGGCTGTACGATCAAATCGAGGCATCCCTCGACGCCCTCGCCCGCGACCAGATCCGAGAAGAAAGCGGCTTCATGATGGCGAACCTTCAGGAAGCCCTCGGTGGAGTGAGGACTTCGCTTGTCGAGCCTGTCGTCCGGATCGACAACGTTCAGCACGCTGTGGTGGCATGGCTCCGAGGGAGCGAGCTCGTTCACTGAGGTGAAGCAGGGGTAACACGGGGTTCCGGGGGTCGCCCCCGCCGGTCCAGGAGCCGCTCGATCCGAAAGAAGGGAGCGAACGCGAGACCCGTCAGGGGGAACGCGAACACGATCGCCATCAGCGCTACTACCCCGACGTGGAAGAGCCACATGACCGAGGCCCACACGAGAGCGATCCGTCGGTGGACGAGTGCGAGTGGAGCCCCGAGCTCCATCACCAGGGTCGCAAGCCCCAGGACGACAAAGAGGTTCGGGTGCGGCAGGATCCATTCGGCCAGCGGTGATGCGAAGGATCCGAGCTCCAACTTCCGAAGGTTGTCGAAAGCGACATGCCACCGGAGCGTGTCTCCCGAAGCGAACGCCAAACCCGAATTTCGCAGCTTGGCCAGACCCGCGGTCATGTACGTCGTCACAGCGATGACGCACATCAGTCGGATCCCCCATCCGTAGCACGGTGCAGCCGCTGGAGGCGTGACCCGGTTCCGGGATCCTCCTCGCGCGTCCATGGAGAGCGAGTCGGCGCTGGGCGTGAGTGCCAGCACGATGACGTACATGCAGAGCAGGTTGTCGGTGTGGAGAATTTGTCCCCACGAATTGGCGTACGAGAGAAGCCACAGAAGCGCCGCGGCGTAAACCGGTCCGGTTACCCGGAATCGCCACCCAACGACAAACGCGATGTTGGCACCCAGCAAAAGCAGCATCAGGACGCGAAGCCACAGCTGACTCATCGGATCCGACAGAAGGGTGACGACGCCAACCGGCTCGAAAAAGCGCACCTCCGTCGAGGTTATCCGCAGGAGATCCTGACCTCGTACCGCAACGAGAGCGAGGCCGTAGACCCCGATCAGAATTCTGAGGAGGGCCAGACGCTGCGGAGGAGCAGGTGTGAACCAGTAGCGCCCCAGTACCCGCACGGCACTCACGGGGGGACTTCACACGCATGGTGCACCATGCGTCCCACCGGAGAGCGATCACCCGAAAAGTATTCAAGCGTGCGAAAGCGGCTCGTCGCGAGCTCGATGCGCACGATGTCGCGTTTCCGAGCGCTGCGACCCACTCGGGCAGCGATTTCAGAGCACAAGCGCTCCGACGTTTCGGCACCGTGACGAACCGCTCTGACGATGGTAGCCTGAGACTGCAACACTTCGGTGTTACCGGTCGAGAGCAGCGGGCCAAGCGGAACGCGCCGACCGTCTTCGAGGACCGCGAGGACCTGCGTCACAACCGACAGCGTGTCCGCCCGCTCGTAACTGAACATGGGGTATGTGGAATGCGGAAAGCTGTCTGCGGTCGGGTCACGAAAAGCAGGCCAGACCGTGACACCGAAAAGCAGGGCGCTCACAGCAAGCGCCCACAGTTGGTCCCGCCGTGGGACGGGAGGCCAGCCTCGCATCCTAGAAGAACAACCCCTGGCTCCTGAGAGAGGCGAAATCCATGGCCCATGCCACGAGGATGTGGAGAAGTGCACCCATCCACACGGAGCCGGTCTTGAGGCTCATGAGCCCGAGCGCAATCCCCGCGATCACGGCTCCCGCAGTTTCCGGGAGAGGTTTTCCGAAGTGAATCATGCAGTACGGGACCATCGCAATCAGGACGGCGTAGGTTCCGAAGCGATGCTTCAGTCCGTGAACCAGAAACCCGCGGTAGAAGAACTCGGTCGCGATGAACTGCAGGGCGTATACGACTTCCCAGCGGTAGAAATGCGGCCAGAGCGGCTCTCCGGGAGCCGGCCGGTAGAAGGGGTATTTCGCCAGGAAGGGCTCCGTGCCCGAAGCCAGCGCCACCATGACGAGCGCAATGGCCAGCATCGATCCGTATACGCCCACCGATGTGAAGGAACCCCGCAGCCGCCCCCCGTAGTCAGCGAGCGAACCGCCCAGTAAGTGGCGGATCACGAGGGCCGGCAGGACCAAGTAGCCCACAACACGCACGCACGCCCAATAGGTATACTGATCAATCAACGAGGCACGGGGCCGGCCCGTCCCCTCTGCCAGCCCAACCGCTCGCGCCACCTCCAGCAAGGTGTGCGCCCATTGGCGATCACCGAGGTAGTGCCGAAAAATCAGGCACACTGCAGCCGTCATCAGTACCAGTACAACCCGACGATCCAGCGTGCGGCCCTGTGGGCTCGCCACGTAGGCCACCGCCCGGTCGTCGATTTCGCGCAGGGTATCCCCAAAGATCCACGTCCAGAGACGGTGGGCTCTGTCGCTCACGGAGCGGGCCTTGAGTCGTCCGGGGAGACGGGTGCAGGAACTGCACCGTCGGGAAAGAACTCCGGTTTCGGGATCCCGTCCGGGATCAGGAGATCTGCCCTTCGCCGCTCCCGGATCGCAAGCGCCATGAGAACTGACGCGAACCCCGGAAGAAGCCACTGTCCCGGAGAGAGACCCAGATACCGGGCGTCGACCTCCCTGAGAAAGTCGATCGGAAATCGGAACGGCACATACGCCAGTATGAAGACGGTCATGTACCAGCCCTTGAAGTGGATCCGATTTCGCTGACTGAAGAAGATGCCGGCGATCAAGAGGCACCAGAGGAATTCATAGAATCCGACGTTGTGTCGGACTCCAGCGGTCAGTGATGCACTTCCGGGGTACTCCATTCCGATGAAGAGATCCGTTACCAGTCCGGGGTGGTCGAACGACACCCAGCATCCAGCTCTCGCGAACACCCACGCGAAGGCAAGCCCGTATGCGATCGCATCAGCGTACGGGAGGAACGGAATCCGACGGTGAAACGCGAAGTACATCGCGACGCCGACATAACCGCCGATCCACCCTCCCACGCTCGACATCCCCGTCCAGATCTTCAGCAGATACAGGGGATCATCCACGATCGTCTGCGGCGCGTACCCGAACACATAGACGAGGTGGGAGCCGGAGAATCCTGCCACGACGGCGATGATACAGAGCCGGGTGAGGACGTTCTCCGACAGGCCCAGAACACGAGCTCGCGCATGCGCAACGGAGAAGCCCACGACGATCGCGACCGCAGCCAGGGCACCGAACGGCTCGATGACAAAGCCCAGCACGGAGAATGGTGGCAACGGGAGCGGGCCGGCGAAGGCAAGACCGAAATCGAGCATGGCATCTGAAGGTCAGGGGTCCGGGACCGGCGCCTGGGAAAGAGCCGACCTCGACTACGGTACGCGACCCCGGGGCCGCAAGGTAGTCTCAGATTCCGTGGAGCCCGGCTGACGCCTCGAAGGTGCTCGCACAGGCATGCCGCGGCGGAGCTCGGTGTGGGGAGACCCGCGAGAAAGCTGGCGAAGGGACTCGAACCCCCAACCTGCTGATTACAAATCAGCTGCTCTACCAGTTGAGCTACGCCAGCGCGGCATCGAAGTTAATTAACCGATCTCTGCTCTCCCACCCAAGTCCCTGTCGATCTCCGTGTCTCATCCAGATTCGGCGGCGCCGACGGATTCCGACTCTGAGAACAC
>JAYOKZ010000062.1:0-11875 GCA_038120095.1 Gemmatimonadales bacterium | reverse complement strand
TGAACTCCTTGAAATGATCCAGGTCCGCGTAGCATACGGCGAATTTCTGTTCCGCGTCGAGGCGCCGCTGCATGTCCCGGGCAATATGGTTCGGGCCCGGCAGCCGTGTGGTGGGATTGACCGAAACATCGCGATCGGCCCGACGCAGGACCTGCTCGAGGCGCAGGATCCGCTCTTTTTCATCCCACCCGGCATGGATTACGTCGTCGGCTCCAGCCTCCAGAAAGTTCGTCGCCCGAGCAGATCCATCGGTGCTGTGGAGAACCACCGTCGGCACGATGCCCGTGAAGGGATCCCCTTTCAACTCACGGATCAGTCGGACGAGGTCCTGAGTCTCGTTGTCACCGTCCACAACCACGCCAGCCGGGAACGTACGGTTCAGCAGCAGGTGAACGTCGTCCGAAGACGAAAGGATCTCCAGTCGAAGTCCCCGGTCCTCCGCGAAGGCTGCAACAAACGCGGTCGAAACGCCGTCGGCGGATCCGAAGTAGAGAATCGTCTTTTCGGAGGCCATTGTTCCCGGATCGGAGACCGCAACCTCGGGACGTTACCTTTCGTCTACGACAAGGTCAATCGCGCGGCGGCGTGCGACTTCTGGACATTCGGCGAACAAGTGTGAAGTCGATCTTCCGAAGCTCCTTGTCGACCCGGGCCACTTGGATGAGCACGCGGTCACCGAGTCGAAACGTCTTTCCGCCGCGCTCTCCCACCAGCACAAGCTGACGCTCTTCAAGTCGATAATAATCGTCGCGCATCGCACTCACGTGCACGAGGCCTTCCACGAAGAACTCCTCGAGTGTCACGAAGAAACCAAACGACGCTACACCGGAAACGCGACCGGTGAACTCGTCTCCCAGGTGTCGCTCCATGAATTCGGCTTTCTTGAGAGCCACGCTCTCGCGCTCCGCCTCAGCAGCTGACTGCTCTCGTGAGCTGCATCGCTCAGCAAGTCGTGCGAGGTCCTCCTCGTCAGAATACGGCGTTTCCCGCGAGCCACGGACCAGACACGCACTGATGACACGATGAACAACCAGATCCGGATATCGTCGTATGGGCGATGTGAAGTGGGCGTAGGCCTCGGACGCGAGGCCGAAATGGCCGACGTTCGACGCGTCATATCGCGCTTTCCGGAGTGACCGGAGCACCAGTGCGCTCACCAGGGCCTCCTCGTCTCGCCCGCGAACGCTCGCGAGAATCTGCTGGACGTGTCGGGGCTCGAGTCCCTCGCCCCTTGGCACCTGCACTCCGTACCGGGCCAGGGTTTCCCGCAGAAGTTCGACCTTCTCACGGGCAGGAGGCTCATGAATCCGGTACAACGCAGGAAGCCCTTTCATCTCCAGGTCCGTCGCCACTACCTCGTTCGCGAGGATCATGTATTCCTCGATGAGTCGGTGGGCGGCCGTGCGCTCGCGCTGCCGGATATCGACCGGGACTCCCTCCGGGTCGAGGATCACCCGCGACTCCGGCAGATCGAGGTCGAGTGCCCCCCGCTCGGCGCGCCCCGCTCTGAAAGCTCGGGCATGATCGTCGAGAGTCCGAAGGGCTTCATCGATGTCCGAGTCGATCGATCCCCTGCCGTCCAGAACCTCCTGCGCCTGCTCGTAGGACAGGGCCGCTCTACACTGGATCAGCGTGTGCTCGTAGCGATGGTTCCGAACGACTCCGTCACCATCGAGCGTCAGGAACACGGAGAGTGCGAAGCGCGGGATACCCGGGTTCAACGAGCACACGTCATTGGACAGAACGGGCGGAAGCATCGGAACCGTTCGGTCCACGAGATAAACGCTGGTGCCGCGAGCTGCCGCTTCGACGTCGATCGGTCCGTCCGGTCGAACGAAGTGTGATACATCCGCGATGTGGACTCCGACCTCGACGCGCCCTTCGCCGAGGATCTCGATGGACAGTGCATCGTCGTGGTCCTTGGCATCCGCAGGATCGATCGTAACCGCGAGCAGTTCCGTGCGATCGATCCGGTCCGGACCCGGATCTCGGAGGCCCGCTTCAGCGATCCTGCGCGCCTCAGTGAGAAGATCCGGTGGGAAGCTCACCGAAACCCCATGGTCATGTGCCACGGCCAGGACATCGACTCCCGATTCCCAGAGATACCCCAGCACCTCCTGAACCGACCCCACGAGTCTCGAGTGGCCCGCGCCGAACGAATCTATGCGGGCGACGACCACCTGGCCGTCCTTCGCCCCACCGGTGTCAACCGGTGAGACGACGACATCCCGCTGCACTCGGGCGTTCAAGGGACGCACGAAGGAGCTCTTTCTCCCCGAGTGAAAGGTACCCACGACGGACTCCCGAGCACGCTCAAGCACCCGCACGACCGATCCCTCCCGGTTCCGTCCGCGGGGTCGTCCCTCGACCCGCACGACCACGGTGTCACCGTCGAGTGCCGAGTCAAGGCGGTGCGCGGAGACATAGACGTCCGACCCCCCATCGTCGGCCCGAACAAACCCGTGTCCATCACGCGTGACTGCGACCGGACCGGTAAGAAGCTCCCGCCTGCGGGACACCGCGAACCGGTGCCCGCGAACCCGGTCGATCAGGCCCCGATGCTGCATGTCGATGAGGAGCCCCTTGAACGCCGCGTGCTCCTCGATCGGTATGGACAACTCGCGGGACAGGTCTGCCGCTCTGAGTGCTCGTTGATCTCCACCCTCGAGCGTGTCGATGACCCTGGCCTCCAGTTCACGCCAGGTGGAGCGAGTCTCATACCCCCGGTTCGCATTGACACCACGATCGGTCGATCGGCCTCGCGCCGGTCGTCTGCCGTGCCCCCGCCCCGCACCACTCCTACGGCCGCGGCGGCTCACGGACCCTGACCGCGTACCGACGACACCACAGAGACGCGTAGACCTCCAGATCCAGGCACAATCCGCGTTTCCACGAGCAACCCCGACCGAGCCGACACATACGCATCGATGGCGGATACAAGGTGGTTCACAAGGACCAACCCAAGAGCGTGGCTCGCCTGCCGAAAGCGGTCATCGCTCGACTGGATCAGGGCAGCATACGCCGACCGTGAGCCCGGGACACCCGTCCAGTCCCAAAGGAACTGGGTCCCGTACGCCCACTCGTTGTAGTAAGCGAGCGCACGGTCATACCTCGCGTCGCCGGGACCTGCCGAGGGGTCCACTGAAAAGATCCCGGTTGCACGCAGCCAGATGAGTCCGTTGAACGCGGACGGATCAACTTCGGGCTGTACACCCCCAACCCCAGAGTCCGAGTCGAAGGCACCTGAGCGGTCCCACTTGCTGAGCGCTTCGTAGTAGTCGAAGTCCCCGTCGATTCGCAGCGCTCCCTGCACGCGCCCGTTGACCCACGCAAAGTCACGGTATTGGTCCCGCAGATCTCTTGCGTCCCGTCCACGGTCTAGATAAACGGCCAACCCGATCAGTTCGATACCCACAAACGCCCAACCTCGACGTCTCCCCTGGGCCAGCTGACCCGAACCTGGGAGCAGCAAAGACCTCAATCCAGCCCGACCGGGCGTGGGGGCCAGGGATTCAGGGGCCGTCCGGTCAGCCTCCAGCGCCAGCGCCGGGGAGTTCAAGAACGCGGGCCACAGCAAGCTCCGGGCACCATCCTGAAGTCGACCATCGGGAGAACCGGCGCTCGGGGGCCGCTGACCCGCCAGGTCAAAACCTCCTCCCCCAAGACTCAGCACCAGAATCAGGGCGGCTCCCCCGCGCCCGAGCCGGGGCATCAGCGTCAAAAACCGATCGAAAACGTGACGTGAATCGGCTCGGTCTCACCCGTGAGCGTCGACACCGCCAGCGACTTGGCAATCGACAGATCGAAGCGCTCAAAGTGCAAACCAAGACCAACGCGCCTTCCGTCTTCCTGCTCGAGCTCGGACCAGACGTACCCGGCGCGGAGCGACAGTCGTTCCTCCTGCCCGGCAGTTAGCTCCGTGCCGAGGTAGTAGGCAGGAGTCCCCAGAGAACGGAGCCGATCTTCCACCTCCAGCGAGATCCACGCGCCAAGGGCCTCGCTCGTCGTGATCAGCGCAGAGACGTCATACGCTGCGGCGACCCGAACCCTCGCCGGGAGCGGATCCGCCTGCTCCGCGTTCAGCACCTGAAACCGGGGTCCGAGGTGGGCCACCATCGCTCCCAGTCGGACGTTGTTCAGGTCGGCCTGGAAACCCGCGTCTAAGGCATACGTCGTCGCCGTCGTCCCGGCATCAGGGCAAATCCCGCGGCACGCCAGCTGAAAGCGGATCACCTTGAAGTTGACCCCGGCCGACACGACCTCGCCAATCCTGGTCGCCCCCGACACGATTCCGAGATGATTCCGGATCGAGATGGTACCCGTGTACGTACCGAACTCGTCGGTCTGATCGATGTCGCCGGCATCCAGGAGAAAGTAGGAGGCACCCAGAGTACCTACACCGCGAGTCGACCACAGAACGGTCGCGGCTGTCGCGGTCCCCGCCGGATAATCACCTCGGAGCAGGACAACCTGAGATTCATCGACATCCGCCAGCCCGGCGGGGTTCCAGAAGGCCCCCTCGGTGCCGCCCGCCCACGTCATCGACCGCCCCAGCGACACGCCTCGTGCTCCGACCGGCAGTAACAGGAAGAGTGCTCCTTCACCCCGGTCGACCTGAGCCCTGAGGGGAGTGGGGTCGGCGTCTACGGCGATGACCACGACGAGGAGCACGACCACGCAGCGCAGAAAATGCCTAGGCGTCATCATCCAGGGGGACGCGGAATCCGAGGTCTCCAAGGTGCGCGCGGTTCTTGCGCCACGCCCGGAGGGGTTTGACCCACAAGTCGAGATACACACTGCGACCGAGAAAGGTCTCGATTTTTTCCCTCGATGCCTCACCGAGCGCACGGATTGCCACGCCCCGCTTACCGATCAGCATGCCCTTCTGTGATTTGCGCTCCACGTAAACGTTCATCTGAATGTAGACGGGGTCCTGAGCCTCTCGAAACTCACCCACCTGACAGAAGACGGAGTACGGAATTTCCTGGTGGAACTGTTCGAAAATCGTCTCACGAACGAGCTCGGCCACGAAAAACCGGACGGGATCGGACGCAATCTCGTCCTCCGGGTACAGAAAAGGGCCGTCCGGCAGCCGGTCCCTCATCTCGCCCAGCAACTCATCGGTGCCCTGTCCCGTCAACGCGGAGATCGGGTGCACCGCAACGCCCAGCCGAGTTTCGACCCATTCCGACCAGGCGGCGATCACTGAGGCCTCCGCCTGGTCCACCTTGTTCAGTGCGACCAGCACTGGGGCAGACACGTCGTCGAGAAGCGAGAGAATTCGCTCGGCGTCACGCTGTGACGGCGGTCGCGTCGCATCTGCAACGACGAGAACGATATCCGCTTCCTGGAGGGCCTCGAGCGCCGCACCCAGCATAGCGCGCTGCAGCAAATCGCGGACCTCCAGAATGCCCGGCGTATCGAGGAAGATCAGCTGATCCCGATCCAACGTCAGCAGACCCGTGACGCGCTGCCATGTCGTCTGCGCCTTGGGCGTCACGATCGACAGGTGCTCTCCGATCAGTCGATTCAGGAGGGTGGACTTTCCAGCGTTCGGTCGGCCGATCAGCGCAACATATCCCGCCCGGGTGGTCACCCCCCCGCCCGCTGCCACGGTCGACCTGGCCGCGGCTGGATCCTCCAGCGCCGGCTTGGACTCGGTATTCACACTTCGCGTCAACGTCTCATCCTGGGTATCACGGCCGCCTCAGACCTATATTGCCCTCATGCAACTGCCTTTCGCCATCCGCAACGCCGGACAGCTCCTCTTTCGGGGATTCCCCGTTCGAGTAAGCACCGGCCTCAATAAAGGCATGAAGTGGAGCGTGGTAACCAGCGGTCGTGGTTATGGTTCCGGAACCTTTGGCGCGGATCGTCTGGAGGTCTTGGACTACCTCACTCGCCCTGGCGACACGGTGTGGGACATCGGCGCCCACAAAGGGTTCGTGAGTCTCGCGCTGGCCCAGTCCGTAGGAGCCGACGGCCGCGTCCTGTCGTTCGAGCCGTCGGCCCGAAATCAGTGGTTCCTTGCGCGTCACCTCTCATGGAATGGCGTGATGAACGTAACCCCGATGCGTGTCGCGCTGGGTCCCGAGCGTGGGCATGCCCGGTTCGGCGGACGCGGCGATTCCCTCGCATACCGTGTCGGTGAGGGCGACGAGACGGTTCCGGTGCTCCGTATGCCCGATGTGATCGCAGAGTATGGCGTTCCTGCACCCGATGTCGTCAAAATCGATGCTGAAGGTCAGGAGGCAGGCATCCTTCGGACAGCGGCTGACAGCCTGCCCGACCATGCGGTGCTGCTCATCTCGGTGCACGGGCGCGACCTTCACACCGAGTGCACCGAATTGCTCTCGGGGCGCGGCTTTCACCTTCTCGAGAGTGCAGCAATGGCCCGCTGCTCCGCGGATCCCGACCGGCCCTGGACCAGCGATCATGATCTCCTGGCGATCGGCCCCGGCCGCGAGGCGGACATGCTTGAGATTTCACGACTCCGACTGTTCACCGGAACGAGGTGAGCTGGCGGCCGGAGCCGTTGCGCCTCCGGCCGACCCTTTGCATCGTCCGGCGCTGACGCTCGTTCGCCTTCCGTGAACGGCAAGGTCTCCATCCCCCAAAATTATCGTGCCCGGACTCCTCCCGACCGTCGACCCTGACGGACTGCTCGAATACTCGGTCGTATACACGGATCGCGCCCTGAATCACATGTCGGCGTCGTTCCAGCAGGTCATGAACGACATCTCCGCGACCATGAAAGAGGTGTACAACGCGGCTGGCGTTGTCGTGGTTCCGGGCAGCGGAACCTTCGGTATGGAAGCAGTCGCGCGACAGTACGCGTCGGATTCCGACGTCCTCGTCGTTCGCAACGGTTGGTTCAGCTATCGGTGGTCGCAGATCTTCGAGATGGGGTGCATCCCCTCCAGTGAGACGGTTCTCAAGGCTCGGCGGGTGCAGGAGGGGCACCAGGCTCCGTTTGCTCCAGTCCCGATCGACGAGCTCGTATCTCGCATCCAGTCTGAACGTCCCAGTGTCGTGTTCGCGCCTCATGTAGAGACGTCGGCCGGCATGATCCTCCCCGACGCGTACATCCGGGATGCGGCGGCAGCCGTCCACTCGGTGGGGGGGCTGTTCGTGCTGGACTCCATTGCATCGGGGGCAATGTGGGTCGACATGGAGGACTGTGGCGTCGACGTTCTCATCAGCGCGCCGCAGAAGGGCTGGAGCGGGTCCCCGTGCTGCGCTGTCGTCATGCTGAGCCCTCGCGCGCTCGATCGCCTCCACACCACCCGGAGTTCCAGCTTCGCGTGTGACCTCGGCAAATGGCATCAGATCATGCAGGCCTACGAGCAGGGCGGGCACGCGTATCACGCTACGATGCCGACCGACGGCCTTCGTGGCTTCATCGAGGTCGTGCACGAAACCGGGATCTTCGGCTTCGATGCCGCGAAACGGGCGCAGCAGGAACTTGGTCTCGGCGTGCGGCAGGTGTTGGAGTCCCGTGGATACCCCAGTGTGGCGGCGGAAGGGTTTCAGGCCCCGGGCGTGGTGGTCAGTTAT
The DNA here is from genome assembly GCA_038120095.1 of Gemmatimonadales bacterium. Taxonomy (GTDB): domain Bacteria; phylum Gemmatimonadota; class Gemmatimonadetes; order Longimicrobiales; family Gaopeijiaceae; genus UBA2589. The sequence goes on along the minus strand of JAYOKZ010000062.1, from coordinate 4,318 downwards.
ACCGACGACCTTGAGGTCAAGTCCGGCGCCCGCTTCGCGGCTGCGGGGATGCAGATCGCCGCGGGCGTTCCTCTCGCGATCGACGAGGGAGACGAGTTCCGTACGTTCCGAATCGGTCTCTTCGGACTCGACAAGCTCAAGAATGTCGGAAGGACCATTTCGAGCTTCGAGCGGGTCGTTGACGGATTCGACACCTGATCGCTGCGAGGGGGATCGTGAGATCCCGCACCAGGCCCACGAAAGAAGCCCCCGAACCCTGAAGGTCCGGGGGCTTCTCATGTAAAGCCGGCGACGACGTACTCTCCCACCGGGCGGCCCCGGCAGTACCATCCGCGCAGTAGAACTTAACGGCCGTGTTCGGGAAGGGAACGGGTGTAACCTCTACGCAATAGTCACCGACAAAGGTGAGAACAGAGGTCGAGAGAACAGAGCCAGCCGTAACGGCCGCTCACCCCCGAAGAGGTGACGCGTCTTTGGTGAGAAACTGGAGGGGGAGGAACTGGTCAAGCCTCACGGGCGATTAGTACAGCTCAGCTTCACGTGTCACCACGCTTCCACTTGCTGCCTATCAACGTCATCGTCTCTGACGGCCCTTCTGAGACCCGAAGGTCTGGGAGTATTCATCTTGGAAGGGGCTTCCCACTTAGATGCTTTCAGCGGTTATCCCGTCCCGACGTAGCTACCCGGCGATGCCCCTGGCGGAACAACCGGTACACTAGTGGTCGGTCCTTCCCGGTCCTCTCGTACTAGGGAAGGCTTTCCTCAATACTCCAACGCCCACGACGGATACAGACCGAACTGTCTCACGACGTTCTGAACCCAGCTCATGTACCGCTTTAACGGGCGAACAGCCCGACCCTTGGGACCTTCTCCAGCCCCAGGATGCGATAAGCCGACATCGAGGTGCCAAACCGCCCCGTCGATGTGAACTCTCGGGGGCGATAAGCCTGTTATCCCCGGCGTACCTTTTATCCGTTGAGCGACGGCCCTTCCATTCGGAACCGCCGGATCACTAACGCCTACTTTCGTACCTGCTCGATCCGTCGATCTCGCAGTCAAGCTCCCTTCTACGTTTACGCTCTTCGTGCGATTACCGACCGCACTGAGGGAACCATTGCGCGCCTCCGTTACTCTTTGGGAGGCGACCGCCCCAGTCAAACTACCCGCCTGCCACGGTCCCCGGGATGGATTCACATCCCTGGGTTAGAGCATCAATATCACAAGGCTGGTATTTCACCGATGACTCCACGACCGCTGGCGCGGCCGCTTCAAAGTCTCCCAGCTATGCTACACATGTAGTACCAATGCCCAATAGCAGGTTGTAGTAAAGGTGCACGGGGTCTTTTTGTCCTGTCGCGGGTACTCGGTATCCTCACCGAGACTCCAATTTCGCCGAGCTTGTGGAGGAGACAGCGCCCAGATCGTTACGCCATTCGTGCAGGTCGGAACTTACCCGACAAGGAATTTCGCTACCTTAGGACCGTTATAGTTACGGCCGCCGTTTACCGGGGCTTCATTTCAGAGCTTCGCCGAAGCTAACCCCTCCATTTAACCTTCCGGCACCGGGCAGGCGTCAGTGCCTATACGTCGTCTCAGCGACTTTGCAGACACCTATGTTTTTGCTAAACAGTCGCCTGGGCCGATTCTCTGCGGCCAGTTTCGGCTCCCCCAGCAAGTGGGTTCACCTACCGCTGGCACCCCTTATTCCGAAGTTACGGGGTCAATTTGCCGAGTTCCTTTTCCACAATTCACTCGAGCACCTTAGGCTTCTCGCCTCGCCTACGTGTGTCCGTTTACGGTACGGTCGCAATGTGAACTTCCCTACGAGGCTTTTCTCGGCAGCCTGATTACGGACCCTTTGCGGGGCTCGAAAGCCCCTTCGGCATCGGTTCTCGGCTAAAGGAGCGGATTTGCCTACTCCTCAACGCCTACCACCTTACATCGGAAATCCACCACCCGACGGTCCTTTCACTTCTGCGTCCCCCCTTAGGGTCGAACGCGCACATTGCGGTACAGGAATGTTGACCTGTTTCCCATCGCCTACGCCTTTCGGCCTCGGCTTAGGGGCCGACTAACCCGGAGCGGATAAGCCTGGCTCCGGAACCCTTAGGCTTTCGGTGACAAAGATTCTCACTTTGTTTCTCGCGTACTCATTCCGGCATACTCACTTCCCTGCGCTCCACGGAAGCCCTTACAGGTCCGCTTCAACGCCCAGGGAACGCTCCCCTACCATGTTTTGCCTCCGAAGAGGCATACCATCCGTAGCTTCGGCGGTGTGTTTGAGTCCCGACCATTATCGGCGCAGATCCACTTGACTAGTGAGCTATTACGCACTCTTTAAAGGAATGGCTGCTTCTAAGCCAACCTCCTAGTTGTCTGTGCAAATCCACATCCTTTCTCACTTAACACACACTTGGGGGCCTTAGCTGACGGTCTGGGTTCTTTCCCTCTCGCGGACGGACATTATCGCTCGCCCACTGACTCCCAGGGTCCATCACACTGGCATTCGGAGTTTGATTGGGTTCGGTAACCGGGTAAGGCCCCTAGCCCATTCAGTGCTCTACCTCCAGCGGAAAATTCCTGAGGCTATACCTAAATATATTTCGGGGAGAACCAGCTATCTCCGAGCTTGATTGGCCTTTCACCCCTATCCACAGCTCATCCGAGCAGTTTTCAACCCACAACGGTTCGGTCCTCCACCAGGTGTTACCCCGGCTTCAACCTGGCCATGGATAGATCGCATCGGTTTCGGGTCTACCCCCACATACTCCAGTCGCCCATTTCAGACTCGCTTTCGCTTCGGCTCCAGCCCTTAAGGCCTTAACCTCGCATGTGAGGAGTAACTCGCCGGATCATTATGCAAAAGGCACGCAGTCACCCACGTCTCATCCGTAGATAAGACCAGGCTCCTACCGCTTGTATGCGCACGGTTTCAGGTTCTGTTTCACTCGCCGTCAGGCGTTCTTTTCACCATTCCCTCACGGTACTATTCGCTATCGGTCACGTGTTCGTATTTAGGCTTGGAGGATGGTCCCCCCAGATTCAATCGGGATTACTCGTGTCCCGACCTACTCGGGAACCCTGACGCTCATCTACTCGTGTTTCGCGTACGGGACTCTCACCCTCTGTGGTCCGCCGTTACAGGCGCGTTCTGCTACACTTTTGACTCGGTTACTCAGGGCCCCACAACCCCGGCGGAAACCGCCGGTTTGGCCTCTTCCCCGTTCGCTCGCCGCTACTGAGGGAATCTCTTTTGATTTCTTTTCCTCCAGGTACTTAGATGTTTCAGTTCCCTGGGTTGGCTCCCTTTCGGGTACTTGGATATGACTCCAAGTGGGTTTCCCCATTCGGACATCCCCGGATCTACGCTTGCTTGCAGCTCCCCGAGGCTTATCGCAGCTTGCCACGTCCTTCATCGCCGACACGTGCCTAGGCATCCACCACTGCGCACTTACTTACTTGACCAGAATTCCCATCGGGGATTGCGCACGCCGAAGCGCTCGATCACCCCTGATGTGAAAGGAACGAGTTTTCCTCTCGTCCCCAATCCAGTCTCTTCACCAAAAAGCCGTCACAGCTAATTCAAACTTCTTTAGTAGACAGGCACCCGGACCGGACAAAAAGTAATCAGTCCAGGGCCATACCTAAGGCTCTAACTCTCTCGACCTCTGTTTTCAATCAGCATGACTTGGCACACCCTAAATGCTTGCGCCCAGCCAATTTATGCAAACTGGAGTTTTGAGTGTAGTGAGCGGGTAGACTTCTGAGAGACTTTCCGACCAGGCCTCCGAAGAGAAGGTCTTACTCGTCATCTCCAGAAAGGAGGTGATCCAGCCGCAGGTTCCCCTACGGCTACCTTGTTACGACTTCGCCCCAGTTACCGAATTTGCCTTCGGCCGCTCCCTCCCGAGGGTTGGGTCACGGACTTCGGGCACTCCCGGCTTCCATGGCGTGACGGGCGGTGTGTACAAGGCCCGGGAACGTATTCACCGTAGCATGGCTGATCTACGATTACTAGCGATTCCGACTTCATGCAGTCGAGTTGCAGACTGCAATCCGAACTTAGACCAACTTTTTGGGATTGGCTCACCATCGCTGGCTTGCAGCCCTTTGTGTTGGCCATTGTAGCACGTGTGTAGCCCCAGGCGTAAGGGCCATGATGACTTGACGTCGTCCCCACCTTCCTCCGGTTTATCACCGGCAGTCTCCCTGGAGTTCCCGACATTACTCGCTGGCAAACAAGGATAAGGGTTGCGCTCGTTGCGGGACTTAACCCAACATTTCACAACACGAGCTGACGACAGCCATGCAGCACCTG
>JAYOKZ010000061.1:0-12469 GCA_038120095.1 Gemmatimonadales bacterium | reverse complement strand
CGCTCTGGAAATGTGGGCCCGGTCACTTCTGCTCGATCAGCTTTATGCGGATATCCCGCCGGTGGCTGAGCGGTGGGTGAAACTCGACCCGAACAGTCAGAACGGCTGGCTGATCTGGGCGCAGGCCGCAAACCAAAATGGCGATACCGAGGCAACCCAGGCCGCCATGGGCACGGCGCAAGAACTCACGGTCAGCCTGGACCAGCTCCAGATGCAGCGGTTCGGCAACGGTGGAGCGCGTGTCAGCGGGTCGGTCGTCAACAAGGCTGCAGAGGAGGGTGCCTCGGTCTCGTTGGTCTTCACGTTCTACGGGGAGGGTGACACCCCCCTGGGCACGGTGAGCACGTCCGTGACGATCGGCGCAGTCGATATGTCCGAGTTGCTTGACGTGCAGTTTGACTCGGCCGAAATGGTTTGGGGATACAGCTACGAGCTGACGATCGGCTGAGGATCTTTGGGATCCGAGGACGGCCCCATCCGGACTTGCATTCCGGATGGGGCCTTTTCCTATGACGCAGGACGGGGGAGAGGGTCCGTGGGGCGGGATGCCTGTGCGGCACCCTTGGACTTGGTTCTGCGACATTGGAGTGCACTCGAGGCCCACATGGGGTAAGCTGTGAGGGCCACGCACACCCGGGCACAGCTCTCTTCCGGGGTCGACGAGGGCGAATGGACCTATGAATGACACCTTCGTAGTCGGATTGGTGTCGATCGGCGTTCTGGGTGGAACCGCCCAGTGGTTGGGATGGCGTCTGCGGCTGCCCGCGATCCTCCTGCTCCTCCTGTTCGGTATGGCTGCGGGCCCCGATGGAGTCGGGCTGGTCCCCACGGAGGCGATGTTCGGTGACCTTTTGCTGCCGCTCGTGGCGATCGCGGTAGCCGTACTTCTGTTCGAGGGCGCGCTCACCCTCCACCTGTCCGAGGTGGGGGACCAGCTGAGAGTGGTCGGACGTCTGGTGACGGTCGGGGCGGCCGTGACCTGGGGACTGTCCGCCGTCGCGGCGCACTTCGTGCTTCAGTTGTCTTGGCCGCTGGCGATTCTGCTTGGATCCATTCTCACGGTGACCGGGCCCACGGTCGTCTTGCCTCTTCTGCGGCAGATCCGCCCGACCGGGCCGGGGGGAGCGGTCCTCAAGTGGGAAGGCATCCTCATCGACCCCATCGGTGCTGTGTTGGCAGTCCTGGTGTTTGAAGCCCTTGTGGACGGTGCGTTTGCTACGGCTGTTCTCGGCGTAGTCAAGACGCTCCTCTTCGGGTCACTCCTTGGCGTCCTGCCCGCGGTTGCTCTCGTGATCTGCCTGGAGCGGTATTGGATTCCGGACCACTTGCACGCGGCCGCGGCCCTCGCTCTCGCTCTCCTCGCCTATGGCCTGTCGAACACCCTTCAGCACGAGTCAGGACTGCTGGCCGTGACGGTCATGGGCGTGGTCCTTGGCAATCAGCGACGCGTGGATATCAGCCACATCACGGAGTTCAAGGAGAATCTGCAGGTCCTGATCATCTCGGCGCTCTTCATTGTCCTCGCGGCCCGGGTCGAGTGGCAAGCCCTCCAGGCAATCGTAAGCCCTCGCTTCGCGCTGTTCTTGCTGCTCCTGGTTGTGGTCGTCAGACCCTTATCGGTGGGGCTCTGCACGCTCGATGGTCGATTGGCCCGGCGGGATCGTATCTTTGTGTCCTCCATGGCTCCGCGTGGCGTCGTCGCTGCAGCGGTAACGGCCGTGTTCGCCCTGCGGCTGGAGGAGGAGGGATTCGTCGGAGCCGAAGATCTGGTTCCGATCATGTTCCTCATCATCTCGGGTTCCGTAGCCGTATATGGGCTGATCGGGCGACCTCTGGCGCTGCGTCTTCACCTGGCCGAACGGAATCCCAATGGGTTCGTGATCATCGGAGCACATGCATTTGCTCGCGGACTGGCACGTGCACTTCAGCGGGCGGACCTGCCCGTGCTTCTCGTGGACACGAACGTCTCGCTGGTCGCACTCGCCCGAGATGAGGGGCTACCCGTGTATCACGGGAGCGTACTCAGCGATCAGGCAGAGAGCGACCTTGAACTCCCGGGGATTGGAAAGCTTCTGGCCCTTACCGCCAACGATGAGGTGAACGCGCTGTCGGCACGGCACTACATCCACCTCTTCGGACGGCAGAATCTGTATCAGCTGGCGCCCATGCGTGACTCCCCAGGGAGCTCATCGGAGATTTCCGTTGACCTGCGCGCGAGGGTGTTCGGTGCGGATGCCTTGAGCCATGCAGCACTGCAGCGCCGGTTCGACTCGGGGGGCCACTTCACGGCGACTCACCTGACCGAGGCCGTCGGCCTGGCGACGTGGTACGAAGAGCACGGAAAGGACGCGGTGCCCCTGATCGTCGTTCGACCATCCGGCGATGCCCTCGTGAGCACACCCGGTATGAGCCTCGACCCGAAGGCAGGTGACATCCTTATTGGCATCACGGAGGGCGCGGCGACCTGATCGGGCGGCGGGGTGAGCCCCGGGGGGCGAGGGTGGGGTTTCGGCCGGTCCCGCGGTTACTGTTGCTGCTCGTCGGTCTCCGCCACCCAGCCGGGGTTGCCGGTGGGACTCACGATGTACACGTACCCGCCGAATCGCCCAAGGACAGCGACCCGGGTCCCTCCGTCGAGGCGATCCACGGGGGGGGCGGCGTAGGCAGGAGCGGATCTCATGGTCCGCTCTGCGGTCAGAGCCTGTTGACCGATCGGACGGCTCAGGTCTTCTGTGAGACGCGCAGCAACGTACCCCTCCATGCCATCGGGCAGGCGGACTCGGAAGTAGTCTCCTGCCCCTGCAAGGACACGCAGGGGGGTGTGCACCGTCAGTTCGCGCATCACCTGCGCACGCAGTCCCGGCGCCATGCGGAGGCGGATTCCGTCGTTGCGGAGTCGGACCGTCGAGCCGAGGAGGCTGAGGTCAACGGTCATGGCAGGAAGCTGTCCGCCAGGCTGCCGAATAAAGGGTGCCGGGTTCACGGCACCCTCGCCGCGGCGGTAGACGCCGAAATGGAGATGTGGGGGTGTAGTCCGTGCGTTTCCGGTATTCCCGACGAATCCTACCGTGTCCCCCGCTTGCACGCGGTCCCCGTTTTTCACGACCTGGCTGTCGAGATGGGCGAAGTAGATGTTCGCGTTTCGGACAGGGTCACGAAGCCAGACGACTTTTCCACCCAGATTGGTCACGTTGACCCGATTGATGATGCCGTCTGAGGTCGCGAGGACGGGCGTTCCTCGCCGAGCGAAGATGTCCACTCCCTCGTGGGATCGTCGTCCCCCGTCGCGCTCCACCCCCCACAGGCTCTGAGCCGCTCGCATGTCCTGCCCCTGGACAGGGAATGCGAGCTGCGCGTCGAGCCGAAGACTCACCCGGTATTGACCGCCCCTCAGGAGCTCCGGTTGGAGTCGAAGAATGTACTCGCCGCCGCGCCACGGTTCGTGTACGAACGATCCCGGGAGCGAGTCCGAGGAAAACACGGGCCGCGGGGGTGCGTCTTCCGATGACGGCACTCTGAAGAGCTCGACGAAGACTCTGGTGTTTTCCTCGCCCTCGAGGGTCACCTGTGCGGAGAGCTTCTGCCCACGACCGATCGTGATCCGATATGCTACGGCTCCAGGGTCGTCCGGGGTGATGAAGCCTTCCTCCTCAAACGGAAGTCCGACGGGAGTGGCGGCAGCCATCGCACGGGTTCCCGCCTCGAGCCAGTCTCGGGCCAGCGCGGTGTTCGCGAGTCCCGCCTCCGAGAGGCCTCCGTAGTAGGCCTCGTAGGGGGTCATGTCCCGGAATTGATCCTGAACCTGCTCGACCTGCTCGCATCCCGAAGAGGACAGCAGGCCGGCCGTCGCGAGAGCTATGCACGAGGCCTTGATCATCCGGACCCCGCAGGGTCTGGTCGCCACGGAACCGTCCGAGCTCATTCCATCTCCGGTCAGGTGAACTTTGCTCCTCGTCGTTCAGGTGACCGAAGCTGTCGTGTCTGCATTCGTCTGGTCAAGCACGATCAGCGTGTGCCGTTCTCCCAGCGAACGAGTCGTCAAATTGTTGGGCCATACGGCCATGGTTACTTTCACAGGCTACAGTTGGCGGAATGCAGAGATGAAGACTCCTGGATCCGCCTGCCTCTCTTCCGCGCCTGAGCTCGTCGAAACCCCTTGGTACGCATTGCCGAAATCGAGGCTGGCAGCATCGCCGAAGAGCTCTCGCTCGAGATCGGATCACGAGTGGTGCGTATCAACGGCGAACGGGTGAGGGATGGTATCGACCTCACGTTCATGCTCAGCGAGACGGAGTTCGAGCTCGAGACGATCTCGCCCCTCGGAGAGACGACGGTCTACGAGATCGAGCGCGAGCCGGGTGAGTCGGTAGGAATCGTTCCCGCACCTGACACCATCCGTGAATGCGCGAACAAGTGCGTGTTCTGCTTCATCGACGGAAATCCAGAAGGCGCTCGGTCGACCCTGTGGCTTCGTGATGACGATTTCCGGCTCTCGTTTACCTACGGCAGCTACGTCACGTTGACGAACCTCGGTCCCAAAGGACTTCGTCGTCTGGTAGACCAGCGGATCTCTCCGCTCTACGTCAGCGTTCACGCAACCGATGCCGAGGTCCGCGAGCGCCTGCTCGTGAATTCGCGTGCCGGCCTGATCATGGATCAACTTCGGGAACTGATCGACGGGGGTCTCGAAGTGCACACGCAGGTGGTCCTCTGCCCGGAGTGGAACGATGGTGCTCACCTGGATCGAACCATTGAGGACCTCTGGGGCCTGGGCCCGGCTATCCGTTCGCTTTCGATCGTGCCCGTGGGTCTGACGCGATACAACGTGAACCGACCGGTGCGGCTTCTTCGCGCTGACGAGGCCGCGATGGTGATTGATCGTGTAGCCATTGCGCGAGAGGTGGCGGAGGCAGAGCGGAATTTTGGATGGTGCTATGCGGCAGATGAACTGTATCTGATCGCCGATCGCGAAATTCCGGGAGCCGACTATTACGACGACGGTGCGCTCTACGAGAATGGGGTAGGTGCGGTTCGGCGCTTCCTGGAAGGGTTCGAGAACGGGCTCACCGGACTACCGCGCCTTGAAGGCCATCGGATCCGCCTCGTAACAGGAGGATCCATGGCGCCCTTCATCCGCGATCTCTCCCCGGCGCTGGCTCAGGCGACCGGAGCGGACGTGGATGTCGTTCATGCGGTGAACCATTACTTCGGGGAAACGGTGACGATTGCGGGCCTCCTCGGCGGTAACGACATCCTCGCCGCACTCGGAGAGGGGCACCCGCAGGATATCGTCGTTTTGCCTGCCGAGGCGCTGAACCGGGAGGACACGTTCATCGACAACGTGACGCTCTCGGAGTTCGAAAGAAGCGCGGCGGGGGCCCAGGTGGTTCGCGGCTACGAGATCACGGAAGCATTGCAGTCAGCGCGTCCATGACGGACCGTCTCCCCGTCGTGGCGATCGTTGGCCGACCGAACGTCGGCAAGTCCACCTTCTTCAACCGGGTGATCGGACGGAGGGTCGCGATTGTCGACGATCAGCCGGGGGTTACGCGAGATCGGAATTTCTCCCATGCCGACTGGGCGGGGAGAGACTTCCGCATCGTGGATACCGGTGGCGTCGTCGAGGGGTCTGACGATGGGATGGATGTAGCGATCCGCGAGCAGGCGATGCTCGCAGTCGAGCAGGCGGACGTGATCCTTTTTCTCGTCGATGGGAAGGCAGGTGTCCAGCCGCTGGATGAACGCCTCGCGGAGGTACTGCGCAAAACCGCGAAGCCCGTTCTGTTGGTGGTGAACAAGGTGGACAACCTGCCGCACGACCAGAGCCACCTCGAATTCTGGTCTCTCGGGATTGGAGAGCCGATCGCGGTCAGCGCTCTGTCGGGAAAAGGATCCGGAGACCTCCTCGACCAGCTTCTGGAACACTTTCCGGAGGCGGCGGACGTGGAGTTTGATGACGCCACCATTCGAGTTGCCGTAGTCGGGAAGCCGAACGTCGGAAAGTCCAGCTTCGTCAACCGTCTGGTTGGCGAGGAGCGCACCGTTGTGTCCGAAGTCGCGGGTACAACCCGGGATCCGATCGATAGCGAGTTCCGCTACCACGGGAAGCGTCTGGTCTTCGTGGATACGGCCGGCCTGCGCCGACAGGCTCGGGTGAACGACAGCATCGAGTACTACAGTGCGCTTCGCACCGACCGCGTCATCTTCTCCTCTCAGGTCTGCGTCCTGCTGGTCGATGCGAGCGAGGAGGATCTCCATGCTCAGGACGTGAAGATCGCGGAGAAGGCGTGGGAGGCGGGCCGTGGTCTCATCTTGATTGCCAACAAGTGGGACCTCGTAGCGAAGGACACGATGACGGCCCCGGATTGGGAGCGGAAAGTCCGCGAGAGGATTCCATTCCTTCAATGGGTGCCGATCATCTTCACGTCCGCGCTCACCGGGCAGAGGGTGCGGCGGTGCCTCGACACGATTCTGGAAGTCAACGACGAGCGGTCTCGCCGCATCGACACCCACGAAGTGAACGAGGTGCTGGAAAATCTGGTCCGTCGACAACCCCCGCCGCATCACCGCGGGCGTGCGGTGAAGGTCAAATACGCGACGCAGGCTTCGGTCCAACCTCCGGTCTTTGCCCTTTTCGCCAACTTCCCGAAGGCGATCCCAGCCCACTACATTCGCTATCTGCACAACGGATTCCGGGACGCTTGGTCGTTCATGGGCACCCCCATTCGACTCCGCCTCCGCAGCGGGAAGGACGAAAAATAGCGTGATCTGGGCTCTGCTCGCCCTCGCCTATGTCATCGGGGCCACACCCACGAGTTACTGGGTTGGGCGGGTCGGTCACGGTGTGGACCTGCGCGAGGCCGGTTCCGGGAACCTCGGGGCGACCAACGCGTTTCGGGTGCTTGGCTGGAAGTCCGCTCTGCCGGTCGTGGTGGTGGACATCGCGAAAGGTTGGGGACCGGCGGCACTCTTCCCCGCGCTGGCCGGCGTCTCGTTCCCGTGGAGCTTCGCGTTCGGGCTTGCCGCTGTCCTGGGCCACATGTTCAGCTTCTGGGTGGGGTTCAGGGGAGGAAAAGGCATGGCAACCGGAGCTGGGATGTTCCTCGCTCTTGCGCCCGCCGCCGTCGGTGCCGCACTCGTGCTCTGGCTGGTTGTGACCCTCTCGACCGGCTACGTGTCGCTCGCCTCGATCATCGTCGCCGCAGCCCTGCCTCCGATGATCGCGGTGACCCCCCACGAGGGCGGGACCACCCTCGTCTGGCTCTCGAGTGCCCTGGCCGTCTTCATTATCTGGAAGCACCGCTCCAACATTGGGCGGCTGCGACGCGGGGAAGAGAACAGGTTTCGTCGGTCGTCGGGTGTGGACACACGTCTTGCGGATGCTGATGGAGACGCACCATGACGGATCACGTGCGGGCTACGGTGGTCGGGGCAGGAGCCTGGGGTACCGCCCTGGCGCTCGTGCTCGTGGAGCGTGGGCACGACGTGTGTCTCTGGTCGTATGAATCTGAGGTCGCCGATTCCATCGAGCGCGATCGGAGCAACCCGTACCTTTCCGGTGTGACGCTTCCGGAGGAGTTGCGGGCGTCGTCTGACCTTCCAGCGTCCCTGAAAGGGTCGGAGTTGATCGTGTCGGTCAGTCCCTCTCAGGTTGTGCGCGCGGTCATGTCCGAAGCTGCACCGCATCTCGATCCAGCCGCGGTCGTGGTCAGTGCGTCGAAGGGGATTGAGTTGGGAACGCTCCTTCGCATGGACGAGGTTCTGCTCGAGGTGATCGGTCCGGGTCTGATGGAGCGTTTCTGTGTCCTTTCGGGGCCAAGCTTTGCGAACGAGGTGGCGGAGCAAGCCCCGACCGCCGTGGTGATCGCGAGTCACAACCAGAGCGCTGCAGAGTCCGTCCAGAGGGCATTTCAGACGTCCTGGTTCCGCCCGTACACGAACAACGACGTCGTGGGCGTGGAGATCGGGGGAGCGCTCAAGAACGTGATGGCGCTCGCGTCGGGCATGACGTCCGGTCTCGGCTATGGCCACAATACGTCGGCGGCGTTGATGACGAGGGGCCTCGCCGAGATGAGTCGACTCGGCCTCGCCTTCGGGGCCCACCCGGCTACGTTCTACGGACTGTCGGGCATGGGCGATCTCGTGCTCACCTGCACGGGCTCTCTCAGCCGGAATCGTACCGTCGGGTTCCGGTTGGGGCGGGGGGAAACGCTCGCCCAGATCCTGGATGATATGACGGCGGTCGCGGAGGGCGTGAAGACGGCTCCGGCGGTGCTTGAGCTGGCGACCCGCCATGGGGTCGAAGTACCGATCGTCGAACAGGTCTGTGCGATCCTCGTGGAGGGCCGCAGCCCTGCTGATGCGCTCGAGATGCTGATGACGCGCGATACGAAGTCGGAGATGGGGGATTGATGGTCTCGACCGGAGAGAGAAGCCCATGACGGAGCAGCCACCGATTGCAAAGAAGATCTACTACTCCATCGGAGAGGTTTGTGACCTGTCGGGCCTGAAACCCCATGTGCTTCGGTACTGGGAGACCCAGTTCGACGTGCTGAATCCGACGAAGAACCGGGCGGGAAACCGGGTCTACCGGGCTCGTGACGTGGAGGTCGTGCTTCAGGTCAAACAGCTGCTGTACGACGAGAAGTACACGATCGAGGGCGCCAACCAGAAGCTGATCGACATGCGGAGAGCGGGAGAGCTCCGCGAACGGGGCCCGGAGTTGGTGGCCAGCGATTTTCTCGCAGGTTTCAAGCGGGAACTGGAGGAGCTTCGAGATGTCCTGACGCTACCCGCCGGAGACGCCCTCTGAATATCCTGTGCACGAACGACGATGGGTATCTCTCGACGGGCATTGGCGTACTCGGGCGGGCCGCGGCGACGCTCGGCTCGGTCACGACGGTTGCTCCTGACCGCGAGCAGAGCGCGACCAGCAGTTCCCTGACGCTGCACCACCCATTGAGGGCTCGTAGGTCTCGCGATGGCGCATGGATCGTGGACGGGACTCCCACGGACTGCGTGATTCTCGCCGTCAACGAACTCCTTTCGGAGCGCCCCGACGTCTGTGTCGCTGGAGTGAATCACGGCTCCAACATGGGTGAGGATGTGCTGTATTCCGGGACGGTAGCTGCGGCGATGGAGGCGACGGTGATCGGTATCCCTGCCGTCGCGTTTTCGTGGTGCGGTGCGTTCCCGGAGGAGCTGGAAGGCTGCGAGGCCCTCGTCGCCCGGATCCTCGACGAGATCCTGTCTCGGGGGGCGTTCCCCGAGGACACGCTGTTGAACGTCAACCTGCCGGCCGTGGCCCCGTCGGAAGTGAAGGGCATCCGGGTCACCTCGCTCGGGCGGCGGCGCTATGCCGACTCGATCACTCGAGCGAAGGATCCATCCGGCAAGGAGTATTTCTGGATTGGGGGCGGGCACGTCACGTGGCGAGGGTCCGAGGCGTCGGACTTTCAGGCCGTCGAGGACGGGTATGTCTCGGTGACGCCCTTGCATCTCGACCTGACGAATTACCGCCTTCTCGAGGACGTCCGGGCGTGGGACCTGACCCTCTAACCGACGCGCGTTACGCGGGCTTCCGCCGGAGGCTGATCGAAGACATCCGCGCCCACGGTGTCGATGATCTGGAGATCCTTCAGCTGTTCGATCGAGTGCCTCGGCACATGTTCCTTCCCGAGGGCGTTCAGCCCCGGGCGTATGAGGATGCACCGGTACCGATCGGCTTCGGGCAGACCGCTTCGCAGCCGTCGCTCCAGGCTCACTACCTCTCGATTCTTCAGCCAGCACAGGACGACGTCGTGCTCGAGATCGGGACCGGATGCGGCTTTTTGACCGCCCTGCTGGCCCTCCTGGCGGATCGAGTCTATTCGGTGGAGCGTGTCCGGGAGCTGTCGCAGCGCGCGAGAAAGGCTCTCGATCAGTTCGGAGTCAGAAACGCGGCACTCCTCGTAGGGGACGGAACGATCGGGTGGAAGAAGTATGCACCATTCGACGTCATCGTCGTCTCGGCGGCGGCGCCAGCGGTGCCGCCGGCCCTCGTGGATCAACTTGCGGAGGGCGGTCGAATGCTGATTCCGGTGGGCGCGCGTGACATTCAGGAACTGACCCTGGTCAAGAAGACGGGTTTTGCGGTGACTTCGGAACCGGTCGAAGGCTCCGTCACCTTCGTTCCACTCCTGGGACGTTTCGCGTGGAAGGAGGAAAACGGATGAGCGATGACGGTGCGAAGCCTCAGGTGGTCAAGGTGGATGGAGCCGAGGGCTCGAGCGGACGCGGTTCTGGACTCCGGCGTTTGTACGATTGGGTTCTGCACTGGGCGGAGACCCCGTATGGCGTCCCCGCCTTGCTCCTGATCTCCGCCGCGGAGTCGTCGTTTTTTCCGCTCCCGCCCGATCCCCTTCTTCTCGCGCTGTGCCTCGGCGCGAGCCGGAAGTCTCTGAGATTCGCGGCGATCTGCACTGCAGCATCGGTCGTCGGGGGCATGGTCGGGTACGCGATCGGTGCAGGGGCCTGGCATCTCGCTCAGGATTGGTTCTTCGGCTTTGTACCCGGCGTGACGCCCGAAGCCTTTCAAGGCGTCAGGGACTTCTACGACGCGAATGGCTTCGCTGCCGTCTTCCTGGCGGGCTTGACGCCGATCCCGTACAAGGTGTTCACGCTGGCCTCGGGTGTCTTCAATATCAATTTCGGGATGTTTGTCCTCGCATCCATCCTGAGCCGGGGACTTCGGTTCTTTCTGATCGCAGGGCTCGTCTACCGATTCGGACGTCCGATCGAGCGCTTCATCGACGTTCATTTCAACAAGCTGGTGATCGTGTTCGGTTTCCTCTTCGTTGCCGGGTTCGTGGCCGTCGAGTTCCTGCGTTAGGGGCACCCATCCTTTGTTCGAGCTGCATCCAGTACGCATATTGCTTCCGAGCGTGTCAGCGCACGAGTCGACGCCCGCGAGGAGGGACGGGGGATGAGTGACAGCAACCGTGGAGGGCGTTTGCCCCCTCCGGCCTTTCCTCCGGGAACCCGGCGACGAATTCGCGGGACACACGCCATAGGTGTGGATGAGACTCGGACAGTCGCCGGGGCGTGGATCTCGCCGGACGAACCCATTCCGGAGCGCGGTCACCGTCTGTCGGGCGCGTTCATCTCCCCGGATGACCCGATCCCCCAGCGTGCCATTGAATCGGGGCATGCCGTCGAGGTCGACAGTGTGACGAGGCCGGCGGATTCGGGGGTCGTGGTGGGGATGAACCTTGATGACTCTCCTCACCCCACGGACGGCCCATCCGCCGGGGATCCCCACGTTCAGGCGCTCCTCGAGGCAGTCTCGAGTCTCAGTGAGGACCTGCGGCGAAGAGGTGAGGGAGGGCTGCGCGCCGGCCCGGATATGAGCCGACTGGAGACCACTCTCCGCGCCTACTGCGTGGGGTACCTCGAGGGACGCCGGTCGGAGGAGCCGCCGCCCCGGTTGATGGAGGACGCGCTGCCGACCGACGGTTAGGGTTGTGATCTTGGGGGCGTTCGGGTCTCGAATCTCGGGGACATGACATCCGTGATCTGACGTCGCCTCCGGTCACGCCTCCCATTCACGTGTCGCCTGTGGCGTGTTCGGTCGGCCCAAGGTCCAAGCGGTTTCGTCTTCGGCTCAGTAGTTCCAGCAAGAATGCAGCGGCCAGGCCAGCGAGCGTAACACCCGAGAGGATCAGTCCGAGTATGAACGACCTCGGCGCATACCAAAGCTCGACCGTGTGTGACCCCGCAGGCACTGGAATTCCGAGAAAGGCGTAATCCGCCGGTATCACGGTTGTCTCGACGCCGCCGACCCGTGCCCGCCAACCCGGTACGAAGGCGTCGGTCACCACCAGGATCCCGGGCGCGTCCGCCTCCACGTCGACCTGAAGACGGTTTGGCGTCATGCGACGGATGGACGCAGGTACCGGAGCTGTGACCCGGTCCATTGAATCGGGCAGGCCGATATCCCGTTCTACAACCACGGCATCTCTGGGCTCGAAATCGATGTCCGCCACCCGTGCGAGGGCATCCACCCGGTCCGCAGCGGTGACGACGGATGTGGAGACAAACGCTCGGGGCATGGCGCCGTGGTTTTCGAAGACGACGACATGTCCGTCGCTCCAAACGGCACGAAAATCCTGCAGCGAAGCTCGCGCGGCCATTCGTTCAGGGGGGACAGCGGGTGCGATCAGATACCCGACGCCCAGCAGGTCGACCACAGGATGGTCTGGATCCTCAAGCACGAGATAATCGTCGGAGAGCCCGGACGGTGTAGCAGCACTGTTGACTGCGCGGTAGAGGTCCTCGAGTCGACTGGGGTGAAGGACGCTGTACGCCTCGACGCTCTCGATTCCGAAATAGGTCGGTAGCGCACCGAACAGCGGGGGGCGCCCGTCCATCGGTAGGGTCATGATTCGGCGGTTGCCCTCACGAAGGAACTCGACGACCGGCGTTTCCGGAA
>JAYOKZ010000060.1:0-12818 GCA_038120095.1 Gemmatimonadales bacterium | reverse complement strand
ACGCAAGGGAGAGCGCAATCGCCCCCGACCCCGTGCCAATGTCGAGAACCGACGGTGCCCGAAGCGACTCGGCTCGCGTCCACGCAAGCACACGCTCGACCAGCTGCTCGGTCTCGGACCTCGGGATCAGAACCCCCGGAGCGACCTTGAGGTCGAGTTCTCGAAACGGCTGATGTCCCACGATGTATTGCAGCGGCTCGCGCGAAGCCCTTCGCTTGAGCAGAGGCCGAAAGGCATCCAGTTCGGACGGTGTGAGCGGCCGCTCGAACTCGAGATAAAGCTGAAGCCGCCCCGTGCCCAGTACGTGAGCGAGCAGGTGCTCCGCATCGAGCCGTCCGGATCGAACGCCCTTCTCAGTGAGATAGTCGGAGCTCCAGAGGATCAGCCTGAGGACCGTCCACGGATCGGTATCCCTCCACTGGCTTGCGGAAGCACCCGCAACGACCGCCCCGCCGGCGGCTCTGCCCGATCGGGTCACGTGTCCTGCGCGTCCATCCGCTCCTCCTGCTCAGCGAGCCGAAGGGTGGACGTCAGCTCTTCGAGATCACCGTCCAGAACCTCGCCAAGGCGATACAGGGTCAGGCCGATGCGGTGATCCGTCACCCGATTTTGCGGAAAATTGTACGTCCGGATCTTGGCGGAGCGATCTCCCGTCCCGATCTGAGTTTTCCTCTCTCGCGCCCGCTCCGCTTCGGACTCGGCAATCTTGAGATCCAGAAGCCTGCTCCTCAGGACCTTGAGGGCCTTCGCCTTGTTCTTGTGCTGAGACTTCTCGTCCTGACAGGACACCACCAGACCCGTCGGAAGGTGCGTGATTCGGATCGCCGAGTCAGTCGTGTTCACAGACTGCCCCCCGGGTCCCGACGACCGGAAGGTGTCGATCCGCAATTCCCCGGGGTCGATGTCCACATCGACCTCTTCCGCCTCCGGCAGAACAGCGACGGTGGCAGCAGATGTATGGATGCGCCCCTGGCTCTCTGTCGCCGGCACACGCTGGACCCGGTGAACGCCAGATTCCCAGCGGAGACGACCGTACACCCCCTTCCCCCGCACGGTAAAGACGGCCTCCTTGATCGCGCCCGGAATCCCATCGGACAGGTCGATCAATTCGATGGACCAACCGGAACGTTCTGCGTATAGACGGTACATCCGCATCAGATCCGAGGCGAAGAGTCCCGCCTCGTCCCCGCCCGTTCCAGCGCGGATCTCGACGACGGCCGGCCTGTCACCCAGAGGGTCCGGGGGAATCAGGAGTTCCTTCACCTTCTGGGACAACTCCTCGATTCGTTGCTGGAGTAGCCCGACCTCCTCCTCCGCCAATGCGGCCATGTCGGGGTCCGTCGAGCCGTCCAGCAGCTCCACGGCCCCGTCGCACTCGGCCAACGCCCCTCGCAGCGCGGTGCCGGCGCGAACAATGGGGTCGAGCCAGGCACGCTCCTGACCGAGCTCCCGCAGACGGTCCGGACTCGAGAGAACGTCCGGACTTGCAAGGGCTTCCTCGACTCCTTCGAGACGACGCTCCGCTTCTGCGAGGCGCGCGTCGAGACGCGGGTCGAGGGTGGGGGCCTTCATCGGACGAAGGACTCGTGGGACGAATAGCCGCCCACGCAGCCCGCCTTTCTACTTCGCGGTCTTGACGTACTTCTTGTTGAACCGATCCACGCGCCCGGCCGTGTCGACGAGACGCTGCTTGCCCGTGTAAAAGGGGTGACACACGGCGCAGATTTCGACGCTCACCTCTTCCTGAGTCGCCATCGTCTCGAAGCTGTTTCCACAGGCACACGTGACGGTCGCCGCCATGTAATCGGGATGGATCCCCTGCTTCATATGCTGCTCCAACAGTTCGGTCGGGGTAGAGCAGAAAAAGTTAAACGAGCAGCCGTCGAGGGTCCAGACACCGTCAACCGTCCGGCTCAGTCAACCTGTAACTTCGACATCCACCCCGGATTCGGCCGAGCGATATGCGGCCTCGATGATCTTCATGAGCGCGACCTGCTCTCTGGGGATCTCCAGTTCCGCTGTTCCCTGAAGGCTTCGGATCCACGCGTCGAGAAGGCGCCGGTATGCGTTGGTGTAGCGGTTTTCGCCACCCTGTGGGCGAGGCTGGCGGGGCGTTACGTCCATCGGCCGCCCCCCGGCGAGCCGAAAAACCTCCAGGGGCGGAATGCTCGCCGAGCCGTCGGCGCCCATCACCCGCAAGTAGTACCGGTCCTTGCTCGCAAACAGGCGATTGGAGACCTCCAC
Source organism: Gemmatimonadales bacterium (assembly GCA_038120095.1). Taxonomy (GTDB): domain Bacteria; phylum Gemmatimonadota; class Gemmatimonadetes; order Longimicrobiales; family Gaopeijiaceae; genus UBA2589. The sequence continues at coordinate 10,574 of JAYOKZ010000060.1, read as the reverse complement.
CGAGATCGTCACACCCGACCGAGTTTCGAGCATCAGGGTTCCCGAGTGTTCGACCTCATCGTCCTCAGCCTCCAACGAGCAGGTGACCCGAGTGACCTCCGGGTACCCGATGGACCAGAGGCACAAATCCAGTGCAACGACCCCGAGGTCGATGAGCACTCCTCCCCCCGAGATCTCGCGATCCGCTCTCCAGCTCGTCCGTTGACCGGCAAGCTTGCGAGTCAGCCAGCTCGCCCGCGCGGCGAACACCTGCCCCAGCTCTCCGCCCTCGACGAAGCTGCGTAACGCCGCAACCTCCGGGCGGAAGCGGTGAGGCATACCCACAGCGAGAATCGCACCACTCGCCTCGGCAACGTCGACGACCTTCTCCACTCCGGACGACGTCGCCGCCAACGGTCTCTCGACGAGGAGGTGCTTTCCCGACTCGAGTGCCGTGACCGCCATATCCGCATGAAGATGGTTCGGCGTGCACAGAACGATCGCGTCCACTTCGTCGCTTCCGAGCACGGCCTCGGTCTCCATCACGAGCGGAACACCGAAGCGGCGCGACAGTGTCTCGGCCTTGTGCATGTCAGCATCTGCGAGCACCACGACCTCTACGTCTGGACGCTCCGCGAGGATCGGGAGATGAACCACCTGACTGATGGCACCGGCACCGATGATCCCGACCCGCACCGGCGCTTTCTCACTCATCCGTCTGCCTCGGCGTCATGGCGGCACAACGCCGCAGTCTAGTTGCTACCCCGGCCCTCGCCGGGCGCGTTGGGACCCCACATGAACTGCCAGCCAGCCCGCACCTGAAGGTACCGCAGGTCGGGCATCACCTCGTACCGTCCGCTGGCATACAGCCGCATCGTCTCCGTAATCGGATACTCCGTGCCCACGTGGAGGTTGAAACCCGGCTCGACCGAATCGAGGAGGTCCTCCACGAACGTACCGTTGATGACGTCACCGTCGCCATTCATTACGTGTGCGGACGCTCCGACCCCACCGAACGTCAATACATCGAGCGGCAATTCCCACACCACCTGGACGTCCAGTCCGAGTGCAATGTCGGAGTATTCGATCGTGCCGAGGTCCAACTCCGGACGCACGCCCCCGTTCTGCTGGGCGACAAGGTCCTGAACGCGACCCTCGAACTCGACGATTTCACTCTCGATCATGGGCGAAGTCCAGTACATGAGGGAGGGAACAACCCGAAGGCCCGTACCCGCATATCCCATGTCGAACCGCAGACCGTAGGACTGGGTCTCCTGCACTCGGTCCGGCCACAGATAGCCGAACTCGAGAGCAACTCCACGAAACGACAGGTACTCGTAGTCGATATCGGCGATGTCCTGCCCGGAGGCCGGAACCGAGCTCAGCCCAAGGACGGCGAGGGCGATCGCGATGGATCGGTGGGTCGAACTCATCCCAGGCTCTCCACTTCAGAGGAATGTCCAATGATTTCTGCCACGAGATCGTAGTCGTGTGCCTCGATGATCCGCGCTTCGGCGAAGTCACCGGGTCGCCAGTCTCCGGAGCCAATCAGGTGAGTGACGCCATCGACATCAGTCGCCTGTCCCACCGTGCGTCCAACGGCAACGTATTCGGCGTCCTGGTCGAGCACTTCGTCCACCAATACCGTCATCGTGCGACCAATGCTCGAGACGTTGCGGTCGAACGAAATCGCCCGTTGAAGTTCCATGAGTTCCTCCAGACGATCATCCATGACATCCTGAGGTACATGCCCGGGCAGTTCTGCTGCCCGGGTGCCTTCCTCGACGGAATAGGTGAACGCTCCGACCCGCTCGAACTGTACCTCCTCCAGAAGGTCGAGCATCTCGACGAACGCCTCCTGCGTCTCCCCCGGAAACCCGACGATTACGGTCGTGCGCAGCGTCAGATCGGGAATTGCCTCACGGAGCCACCCCACTCGCTCGAGAATCGTTGCACGCCGCTCCGGCCTGCGCATGAGTTCGAGGATTGAGTCGCTGCCGTGCTGTATGGGCATGTCGAGGTACGGAAGGATTCGCCGCTCGGAAGCCATGAGGTCGACCAGTTCCGGCGTGATCCCCGAGGGATACATGTAGAACAGTCGATACCACGGGATGTCCGTACCCGTCAGGAGGGCTTTGAGCAGATCGGGCAGCAGGGGAGCCGTCCGGTCATGTCGTCGGAGATCACGTCCGTACCACGTGGTGTCCTGGGAGATGATGTTGACCTCTCGAACGCCTGCGGCATGAAGCCCCGCCGCTTCCCGAACGAGGTCTTCGACCGGCTGGGATCGATGGAGCCCACGCATGAGCGGTATGGCACAAAACGCGCACGTGTGGTCACAACCCTCGCTGATCTTCAGGTAGGACGAGTGCCGGGACTCGCTCGAGAGGAGTCGAAGCGGACGCTCCATGAGCGGGATCGGCTCCGACTCGTCGGCAAGGAGGCCGCGATCCCGCAACTCGGGCACCAGAGTCGGCAGATCGGTGAGCCCGAGGAAGAGGTCCACCTCCGGAATCTCCTCGGCGAGTTCATCCCCGTGACGCTGCACGAGACATCCGACGGCGACCACCGCCCGGATCCCTCCCGCGTCCTTCAGAGCACAGGCGTCCAGAATCGTTTCGATCGACTCTTCCTTGGCAGACTGAATGAATCCACAGGTGTTCACAATCACGACATCTGCGCCGTCAACCTGCGAGGAAACACGCGCCCCGTGTCCGACGAGGGCCGCCATCATGCGCTCGGAGTCTACCGTGTTCTTGTCACACCCCAATGTCACCAGCGCGATACGCGGTCCCGTCCCGTTCCCCTTCGCGTCGAACTCGTGGCGGACCGGTGCAACGTCGGGGGAGACACCCGACCGAATGGGCTCGGGTGACACAGGAAAGACGGGCAGGTCCCGTGTGCGATTCATCTCGGGAGCGCCCTCATCGCACCATCACCAGAGCCCCATCCGGGGGCGTGAAGGTGAAATAAGCCGACCCGGGGTCAGCCCCGAACTCAACATTGCTGAGGGTCACTGTGCGCACGTTGCCATTCGCCTCTTCCATCCGGAGACGGCGCAGCACCGGCGCAGCCTGATCGATCCATACGGTTGCGAACCGGTAACTCATGGGCTGCCGCGGCTCCATGCGGATCCTGTAGGTGGCTCGCCCCTCAACCTCTTCGACACCCTCGAACGAGACGACGTACCTGGAGTCCGGGTCCTCGAGAAACTCGCGGTGGAAGTCGCGCCCGCCTGCACTCTGATCCGCCGAGGTTCTGAGGACTGTTCTCGCGTCATTGCTCGGAAAGTAGACCCACGCTGACGCTCCATCGACGACGATCAGATCGCCCGCTGGATCATCGAACCGCATCGCGAAGAGATTAGGGTTCGCCTGACATACACGACCGTGCCCGGTCCGCTCGCTGCCGAGTAGCGGCACCAGGAGATGCTGAGTGAATTCAGCACAAAGCGTTTCCACCGCGCCATATCGCCGGGCCGCGTCGTGGAGGATCTCGGCGCCGCGATCCTGCCCCAGCACCGGATCCGGCCCGAGCCACGCGAAGAAAGCGAGGCCGAGGCAAGCCACCCGGCAGTCCCGGTTCCAGTTGCCGAGCGGCCGCTGATGCGTCATCGCTTCAACCTCCCGCCATGAACTGGTCGAGATCGTCCAGCATCATGAGCACCTCCCGGCCCTTCGCCCCTTCCGAAGGCCCGAGCACGCCGGCTTCGTGGAGCTGATCCACGATACGAGCCGCCCGGCCGTACCCGATGCCCAGCTTCCTCTGGAGAAGAGATGTCGAGCCGGTACCATTCTGAATGCATACCTCTGCAGCCTTCTGGAAGAGGTCGTCCCAGTCCCCCTTGATCTCTTCGGGCCCACTCCCGGATTCTTCGAGCTCGGCACCGCGAACCTCCTCCAGAATGTCGGGCTCGTCCGCTGTCTCGATCGGCGTTCCGGATTCCTCCGCGTGACGCTCCAGAAGATCTATGTACCAGCCCATCAGGCGCTCGGTATCCTGAGTCGGCAGGAATGCTCCCTGAATCCTGACCGGAACGCTGCCCCCCGGTGGCAGGAAGAGCATGTCGCCGTTCCCCAGGAGCGCATCGGCACCATTCTGATCCAGAATCGTCCTGGAGTCGGTCTTCGACGCGACCCGGAACGCGATCCGGGTCGGGAAGTTGGCCTTGATCAGCCCGGTGATGACATTCACCGATGGCCTCTGCGTCGCGACGATCAGGTGAATCCCGATGGCACGCGCCTTCTGCGCAAGCTGAGTCAGCGGTTTCTCCACCTCGGACTGCACGGTCATCATCAGGTCGGCGAGCTCGTCCACCACGACCACGATGTATGGCATGATCCCCTCGGCGTAGATCCACCGATCTTCATCTCCTTCCGGACCTTTCGGCTCACTGCGGCGGAGAACCTGACCCTCTCGCACCTTCGCGTTGAATTCGCCGATCGACCGAACGTAGTTCGCCTTGAGCAGCGCGTAGCGCCGTTCCATCTCGATGACCGCCCACTTTAGTACTCCGGCAGCGTCTCGAGGATCAGTCACGACATTGTGTCGGAGGTGGGGCAGCCTCGAGTAAATGGAGAGTTCGACCATCTTCGGGTCGATCATGAGGAGACGCAGGGTCTCAGGCGTGTGCCGGTAGACGAGGCTCGTGACGATGGTGTTGAGGCATACGGATTTTCCGGCACCCGTCGCGCCCGCAATAAGGACGTGGGGCATCTTTTCCAGCGAGGAGACGTACGGTCTTCCATTCAGGTCCTTCCCGAGCGCCAGCGGGAGCACACCCTTCGCGTTCCGGAATTCCCGAGCTTCGAGGATCTCTCGAAGATTCACGATCTCGGGCGTCGGATTCGGAATCTCGACTCCGACAGCCCCCTTGCCCGGGATCGGAGCCACGATCCGGATCGTGCGTGCCTTCATGGCCAGGGCCAGGTCGGCATCGAGGTTGGCGATGCGGTTCACTTTCACGCCCGGGGCCGGCACGACCTCGAACTGCGTGACGACCGGCCCCGTCGTTCTCGCCCCGAGCGAGCTCTTGATGTTGAATGTCCCGAGTTTTTCAATGAGAACTTCCCCGAGCGCATCGAGCTGTCGCTCCATGCTGGCGCGGTCGTGGCCTTGCGGGGCACTCAGGAGATCCACAGGCGGCACTTCGTGCTCCATGAGCACGCCGGCATTCGGATCCTCGAGATCCTCGTCGTCCAGCTCACCCGGCTCGATCTCCACTTCGAGCTCGGCCTCTTCCTCGGCCGACTGGATCTCGCCCTCGAGTGGAGTCGCCATCTCAGACTCCGGCTCGCTGACGGCCTCGTCCCACGGCAGGCCTTCACGGTCCTCTTCCGACTCCGGGGCATCCGCGTCCGGATCCACGGACGCCGTCGCCTCCTCGAGCCCCCGGGACGTGCCCCCGCTGTCCTGTGCCCACTCGGGCTCCATCCCATCCATGGGCTCGAGTTCGCCGGCCTCCGAGGACTCGCGCTGATCACTGAGCGCCTGGGCGGCGGCCTCGAGACTCCGATCTGCAACGGCTTTCATGGTCCGCCCCGCAGCATCACCACCGGCAAGCACACCGCGCCCCACCCACCGTAACGGATTCCAGGCCAGGGTGGTGACGCTGAGCGCGGCAAAGGCCATGGCAGCGACCACGGTCGCACCTACTCCACCGAGGAGGCCCACGAGAGGCTCGCCCAGGGCCACACCAAGCCACCCGGATCCATCCGTCGACTGCGTGGCGATCCACGTCACAACAGGAAGCAGGAAGAGAAGGCCGAGTGACCAGAGGGTCAGCTGAAGGGCCCGTCTCGGCTCGATCCAGTGACCGAAGCGCAAGCCGACAAAAATGATCACCACCGGAACCATGACTGCGGCCCCACCGAGTACGGTGACCAGCAAGGTGCGAATCGTGCCGCCCACGACCCCGATCATGTTGCCGGTGGGGAACCATTGGAGGCTCCGTTCCCCGACGAGACCGACGGGGAAGAGTGACAAGAGCAGGAGAAGAGCAAGCCCCAGAAGCGCGACCGCAACGACTTCATTCTTCTGTTCGCGCGAAACCAGGGCGTCCGGGTCTCCGGTGCGATCGGAGCGCCCGCGTTTTGTCGACTTTTGACGGGAAGCCGCGTCTTTCCCCTTGCTCTTCTTGGGCGTCACGCTCGGGTCACGCTCCCGCTCGGATGATCTGCTGGTCCTGCATCTCCACCACGATGTCATGACGATCCACGTCGGCGCATATCGCAAGATCACCCTCAAGGCCAATCTCGATCACCGCGCGCCCACCCGCCGCCAGACTGAGCATCCGTTTCGTTGCCTTCCGAGCCTGAGCGACTGCACGTGCCGCGCGTGAAGCGTCATTCAATTCAATCTCATCCCCGCCGTCGCCTTTCAGCTTCAGGATTCGCTCGATGAGGTGGCCGGCACACAGCGCGTCCTCGAGGCAGAAGCGATCCTCACGCCCGGCGCATATCACTGCAATGTGCTCTGCCGACGAGAGCACTCCTGCGACCGCACCGAGGTTTGTCAGTGCACAGGGCAGCACTCGCGCCGCCTCCTGTGCTGCGATGAGGGCTCGTGTGCCATTGGTCGTGCTCATCACGAGCTTCTTGTCTTCCACCACCTGCCGACTGAACTCGGACGGAGAGTTACCGAGGTCGAAGCCCTCGACCTTTTCCCCTTTTCGCTCACCACAAAGCAGAGAGTCCTCGCGCCCGAGCGAAGACGCCAGACGAACCGCATCCTCCGTCGACTCGGTGGGAAAGATCGCCCGCGCCCCGTTGGCCAGAGCCTCGATGATCGTCGTCGTCGCTCGAACGACGTCGATGACCACAACCGCGGAGTCGGTGAGAGAGGTACCGTCCAGCTCGGGCAGGGTGAAGTACGTGTCGATCCTCATTCGTCGGACTGTTCCTCCGCCATCATCCGCGCGACGAAGCCGGTATCGACATCGCCCTCCACGAAATAAGGGTCGTCCAGAATTTTCCGCAGGAATGGAACCGTGGTCGGGATTCCCTCGATGACCATCTGGTCCATGACGTGACGCGCACGAACGATCGCCTCTTCGCGCGTCGTGCCGCTGACGATCAACTTTGCGAGCAGGGAATCGTAATTCGGTGGGACCCGGTAGCCGGAATAGATATGGGAGTCGAAGCGTACGCCGGGCCCACCCGGCGCATGGAAGGTCGTGATCGTGCCCGGGCCGGGAGCGAAGTTGCGATCAGGGTCTTCGGCGTTGATCCGAAACTCGATCGCGTGTACCCGATGCTCCACGTCACCGACCGGGGCTGAGAGAGGTTCACCCGCAGCCACCCGGATCTGCTCCTTCAGCAAGTCGTATCCAGTCGTGACTTCGGTGACAGGGTGTTCCACCTGGATCCTCGTGTTCATCTCCATGAAGTAGAATGAACCATCCTGATCCAGCAGGAATTCGACTGTACCCGCCCCGACATAATCGATGGCCTCGGCGGCCCGGACCGCAGCAGCACCCATTTCCGCGCGCAATTCCGGCGTGAGCACGGGAGAAGGTGCCTCCTCGACCAGTTTCTGGTGACGCCGCTGAATCGAGCAGTCGCGTTCGCCAAAATGCATCACCCGGCCGTGCTTGTCGCCAAACACCTGAATCTCCACGTGGCGCGGCTTGAGAATGCATCGTTCCAGGTAGACATCCGGATTCGCAAAGGCAGCACGCGCTTCATTCTGAGCTGCCGCGAACAGTTTCGGGAATGCATCGGCGTCCAGCGCCACGCGCATGCCCTTTCCGCCACCACCCGCTGACGCCTTGATCATGATCGGGAAGCCCATCTCCTCCGCGATCGGCATCGCCTCCTCCAGCGTCGGCACGATCCCGTCGGAGCCGGGAACGGTCGGGACGCCGGTCTTCATCATGGTCTCACGGGCGGTCGCTTTGTCGCCCATGAGCCGAATCTGCTCCGGCGTCGGTCCAATGAACGTCAGTCCGGACCGCGCGCAGATCTCACTGAATTCAGCGTTCTCGGCCAGAAAGCCGTACCCGGGGTGAATCGCCTCCGCGCCTGTGACTTCGGCGGCGGCGATGATTCTCGGGATGTTGAGGTAGCTCTCGGTCGCGGTTGCCGGTCCAATGCACACGTCCTCGTCGGCAAAGCGGACGTGCAGCGACTCCCGGTCCGCCTCGGAGTAGACGGCCACGGTCTGGACCCCGAGCTCTCGACACGCCCGTATGATGCGGAGGGCGATTTCTCCGCGGTTGGCGATCAGAACCTTTTTAAACATTTGTTTATCTCCCAGGCCACTGTCCTTCGCCGTGATTGGGACAGGACCTTTTCAAGCTGGAGGCTCGAGCTTCTTGGCTCGAACTCCGCAGGTCAGCTCGGATCGACGCGGAAGAGCACCTGACCGAATTCCACGGGCTGCGCATTCTCGACACAAACCTCGGTGATCGTTCCGCTGACCTCACACTCGAGCTCATTCATCAGCTTCATGGCTTCGATGATGCACAGCGTCTCCCCGGGTCCCACCCGCGCGCCAACGTCGACATACGAGGGCGCATCCGGAGCCGGCGAGCGATAGAAGGTGCCCACCATCGGAGACGTCACCTCGATCAGGTTGCTCGCCGGCGCAGCGGCGGGCGAGTCGGAGGCCGGAGCAGGATCCTGTTCCGGGACCGCGGCAGCCGGCGCAGGAGCCACAGGCGGCGGGGCAGCGATCGCCACCGGAGAAAGGCTCTGGGGCGGCGTCTTCGCGAGTCGTACCCGCGTCCCTCCCCTCTCGATCTCGAGTGAGTCAACACCACTGTTGTCGAACGCGGAAATGAGACGTTCGATGAATTCGAGGTCGATCATGCGTTCACCCTGGAGAGGTATTTCCCTTCGCGACGGTCGATCTTGAGGACGTCTCCTTCCTCCACGAAGAGTGGAACATTGATGACGGCCCCGGTCTCGAGCGTGGCCGGCTTCGTGGCACCCTGCGCCGTGTCGCCCTTGAACCCGGGATCAGTCTGCGTGACCAGGAGCTCCACGAACTGCGGCAACTCCACGCTGATCACCTTCTCGTCGTGAACGAGGCCCTCGCACTCCATGTTCTCCTTGAGGAACTTGAGCTGGTCTTCCCCGAGAAGGTCACCCGCGATCGGGATCATGTCGAACGTGTTCGCGTCCATGAAGTAATAAAGGTCCCCGTCCGTGTAGGAGTAATTCACGGGGCGCCGCTCGAGTCGGACGTCATTCACCTTCTCTCCGGCCCGGTACGTCTTGTCGACGACCGAGCCGCTGAGAACGTTCTTGAGTTTCGTGCGCACGAACGCTCCACCCTTCCCGGGCTTCACGTGCTGGAAGTAGGTAATGGCCCAGAGATCACCATCGATCTCGATCACCATCCCGTTGCGGAAATCCGCCGTACTGGCCATGCGGGCTGTCTCGTTTCGGGTCGTGATGGCGGCGGTCAGCTGCCGAGGCGGGTCAGCAAACCCCGAAGTCCTAGAAGATAGCTCTGGACACCAAACCCATAAACCACGCCGGCAGCGACCGGCGCGAGATAGGAGTGGCGCCGAAAGCGCTCGCGCCCGGAGGTGTTGGACAAATGGCATTCCACGAAGGGACGGTCGACGCCGGTGAGCGCATCCCGCAGGGCGATCGATGTGTGCGTGAGTGCTCCGGGGTTGATCAGGAAGCCATCGACCCGTGACGCCGCGACTTCGATGAAGTCGAGGAGTTCACCCTCGTGGTTGGACTGGAACGTTTCGATCTCTGCACCCAACTCGGCTGCGACAACGCGGAGCGCGGCGTCGATGTCCGCGAGGGTGTCCGAGCCGTATACCTCCGGCTCCCGCTTGCCCAGCAGGCGAAGATTCGGGCCGTGGATCACCGCGACTCTCATTGTTCCTCCCTTCGCCACCCCAGCAGCTGATCGAAGTAAGCTCCAATGGTCGCACCCTCGTCGGCAATCGGGCTCGGGCGATCCTCCGTCCCTTCCGACCACGCGAAGGGCGTGTCGATCTCGTAGTCATCTGCACCGGTCTCAGCCAGATCCCGAGCCAGCGTCTCGACCTCCTCATCGGGCGCCACCGGAACGTTCGTACCGGATCCAACCGGGGACACGTCGACAGTCTCGCGCACCGTGATCGTATCGTCCGCCGGCGCAACCGGTTCTCGCCCTTCCAACTCAGCGATCCGCACCTCGAGGTCGTCCGCCCCGGGTTCAGCAACCTGCAGCTGCCGATAGACACGAATGGCCTTGTCGACGAAGCCCTGCGACGCGTAGAGCTCTGCAAGGGTTCGTGTGTTGAGCGATTCACTGGAATCCACGTGCGGGTCCTCTTGGAGCGGGTCCGCCAGCTGGAGCGCGGCCGCGGCGAGTTCTTCCTCATCTGGCGCCAGCGCGGCAAGGTCGAGTACCTGCTCCGAAACCGGCTGCTCATCCTCATCCGGTGCCAACGCAGCAAGGTCCAGAACGTCTTCCGCGACCGGCTCCGAATCTTCGTCCGGCGCCAGCGCAGCCAGGTCAATCACCTCGTCTGCAGCGGGTTCAGACTCCTCATCCGGTGCCAACGCAGCAAGGTCCAGAACGTCTTCCACGACCGGCTCCGGCTCTTCGTCCGGCGCCAGCGCAGCAAGGTCCAGAACGTCTTC
>JAYOKZ010000059.1:0-13704 GCA_038120095.1 Gemmatimonadales bacterium | reverse complement strand
TTGGGCTGCCCCCAGTGCTACGAGGCGTTTGTCGACCACCTTCCAAGGCTCCTGCGCCGAATCCACGGTAGCGTGAAGCACGTCGGCAAGGTCTATCTGCCGCCGGACCCATCTGCGTCGGAAATGGAGAAGCGTCTCGAGGCGTTGCGAGGGAAACTCGAGCGGGCAATTCAGTCGGAAGATTTCGAGCGGGCGGCCGAAATCCGCGATCAGATTCGCGCACTGGAGCCGGTTACGGAGGCCTCTTGAGCGAACTTGTGAATCTGCCCGACCATGGGCTGAGCTGGCTCGAAGCGAGTGGAGATCATGCGGACATCGTGCTTTCGACCCGAGTGCGACTCGCCCGAAACATCCAGGGCTTCGCGTTCGGTGCCCGGGCACGGGTCAATGACCGAAATTCGGTTCTCCGGCAGTTTCGTGCCTCGTGCGAGAGGTCGGAGACCCTGCGCGGTGGGACACTCCTGGAAATGCCGGGGTTGCCCGAACGGACGCGAAAAATTCTCCACGAGCGGAGACTCGTCACGAGAGATCTCCTTGGAGGGGAGGGGGCCGAGCCGGCGACGAGTTCGGCGGTGCACGTCGCCCAGCGCGAACCAGTCAGCGTCCTCGTCAACGAGGAAGATCATCTGCGCATGCAGAGCCTCCTCGCCGGACTTCGGATCTCCGAAGCCTGGAGACTGGTTGATCGGGTTGACGAAGAACTCGGTCGGGAGCTGCCCTTTGCGTACCACCATGAATTCGGGTTTCTGACCAGCTGCCCGACCAATGTCGGATCGGGCCTTCGAGCCTCTGTCTTCATGCACCTGCCCGGACTCGTGTTGACGAAGGAGATCAGCAAGGCCCTGCGCGGCCTGGGCGAGCTGGGCCTGACCTTCCGAGGGTTGTACGGTGAAGGGTCCGAGGTCGTCGGTAACTTCTTCCAGATTTCCAATCAGACCACGCTCGGACGGACGGAAGAAGACCTCGTCGAGGATCTGGATCGTGTGGTTCGAACGGTGATTTCCAAGGAACTCCATGCTCGCCAGATTCTGCTCCGTGACGCCGGGGCGGTCACCGAGGACAAGATCTGGCGGGCCTACGGCACTCTGCGTTTCGCGCGCACGCTGGCGTTCGAAGAATTGATGAACTACTTGTCCGGCGTGCGCCTCGGGATGAGCCTGAACCTTCTCCCCGGGCTACGTGTATACACGCTCAATAAATTGATGATCTTTACGCAGCCGGCTCACCTCGATCAGGCGGCCGGCCGCGATCTTTCTCCAGAAGAACGCGACGCGCACAGAGCCTCGTTCGTGCGTCGAGTTCTGGCCACTGAGGGAGATGTCTCGGCCGATGCGGATGAGGGTGCCGAAGATCGTTCTTCCGACCAGCCCTGACAGGTCATGAACTACAACTTTACCGACCGAGTTCGGAAGGTGCTGGCGATGGCTCGAGAAGAGGCCATCCGCCTTCAGCATGATTACGTAGGGACCGAGCACATCCTGCTCGGCCTCATCCGCGAAGGCGAGGGGGTGGCCGCCGCGGTGCTTCAGCATCTTTCGGTCGACCTGGAGCAGATCCACGAACGTGTCGAGGAGTCCGTTCGAAAGGGGAAGGCCACGATCGCTCTGGGTGAGCTGCCCTATACGTCTCGGGCGAAGAAGGTGCTCGAATTCGCGATGGCGGAAGCGCGCGAGTTCAATCACTCGTATGTCGGGACTGAGCATCTCCTTCTGGGTCTCCTCAGGGAGGAGAAGGGAATTGCAGCGCAGGTGTTGAATTCGCTGGGGGTCTCGCTCGACGAAGCCCGCGGGGAAACCCTCAAGGTGCTGGGGACCGATGTCTCGCCGTCCGAGCCTGCTGGAATCGGTGGTGGCGACGATGTGACGGGGGGTCCTGCGGCATCTGGGAAGGGCGACAAGAAGTCGAAGACACCTGCGCTTGACCATTTCTGTCGGGACCTCACCGAGCTCGCTCGCCAGGACAAGCTCGATCCCACGATCGGCCGGGCCGACGAAATCGAGCGCATGGTGGAGATCCTCTGCCGGCGCAAGAAGAACAACCCGGTGCTCATCGGTGAGCCCGGAGTTGGAAAGACGGCGATCGTGGAGGGCCTGGCCCAGAGCATCGCAGGTGGGGACGTCACGGAGGCGCTGAAGGACTATCGAGTCCTCGCTCTGGACATGGCGGCAGTGATCGCGGGTACGAAGTACCGGGGCCAGTTCGAAGAACGCCTGAAAGCGGTCATGAACGAAATCCAGCAGAGCAAGACGGTGATTCTCTTCATCGACGAGCTTCACACCCTGGTTGGTGCCGGTGCGGCGGAGGGGGCCATCGATGCCTCCAACATGCTCAAGCCGGCGCTCGCCCGTGGGGAATTGCAGTGCATCGGGGCGTCGACACTGAACGAGTATCGGAAGTACATCGAGAAGGACGGTGCACTCGAGCGGCGGTTCCAGCCTGTGATCGTGGATCCACCGGCGGTAGACGAGACGGTCGAGATCCTCAAGGGTCTTCGAGGCCATTACGAAGACCACCACAAGGTCGTGATCCCCGACGATGCTCTTGAGCACGCCGCCAAACTGGCTGATCGGTACATCACCGATCGGTTTCTTCCCGACAAGGCAATCGACGTCATCGACGAGGCAGGAGCGCGGGCCCGGATCGCGAGTCAGGTGCCGCCCGCTGATGTGGAGGAGCTCAAGGTCCAGCTGTCCGAGATCGCACAACGGAAGGAATCTGCGATCGGCGATCAGGATTTCGAGCGTGCGGCGGAGCTCAGGGATGAGGAGCGTGAGTTCAGCCAGCAGATTCGTGAACGTCAGGAGGCGTGGGAGGAGGAGCGTAGGCAGCACCGTCCTGAAATCTCTACCGACGAGATCGCCTTCATCGTAGGTCGATGGACGGGTGTGCCTGTCCAGCGCATTCGGCAGACCGAGTCAGAGCGCCTCGTGAACATGGAAGACGAACTGCACAAGCGGATTGTCGGCCAGCATGATGCGATCACCGCGATCAGTCGAGCGATCCGGCGAAGCCGCGCGGGACTCAAGGATCCGAATCGTCCGATCGGCTCGTTCATCTTTTCGGGCCCCACCGGGGTCGGTAAGACCGAGCTCGCTCGGGCCCTGGCGGAGTTCCTGTTCGACGACCGCGAAGCTCTGATTCGCGTCGACATGAGCGAGTACATGGAGAAGTTCTCCGTATCGCGCCTGATTGGGGCGCCTCCCGGATATGTCGGGTACGAGGATTCCGGTGCCCTCACGAAGGCAGTTCGACGCCGGCCTTATTCAGTGGTCCTCCTGGATGAGGTCGAGAAGGCTCACCCCGACGTCTTCAACATCCTGCTTCAGGTGCTGGACGAGGGACACCTCACGGACAACTACGGTCGGGTCATCGACTTCAAGAACACGGTTCTGATCATGACCTCCAACCTCGGTGCGCGTGACATCAGCAAGGGCGGAGGGCTTGGATTCCAGACGGCTGATCCAGAATCCAGCTATCAGATCATGAAGGACAAGGTTGCCCAGGAAATCGAGCGGGCCTTCAACCCTGAGTTCCTGAACAGGGTCGACGACACCATCGTCTTCCATCCGCTGAGCAGGGATGACATCGGCGAAATCATTCACATTCTCATGAAGGATGTGCACATGCGTCTCGCGGAGGAGGGGATCTCGCTCCGGTTCACGGATGCGGCCATCGACTATCTCGTGGATGAAGGGTATGACGAGAAGTTCGGTGCTCGTCCGCTGAAGCGGGCCATCCAGCGTCATCTCGAGGATCCGCTCTCCGAAAAGATTCTGTTGGCCGAGTTCAGCTCGGGTGACGAGCTGGAAGTCGATGTGAATCCGGATGGGGAAGGGCTTACCCTCCGAGCGGAGTCGGCGACCAAGACGTGATTTCTTCGTTCCGGCGGCACGTTCCTGTCCCCCGGAAGGCCGCCGCCCTCGCGGTGGCCTTCCTGAGCGCGTTGGCGTTCGGGTCGCCTCTGGAAGGTCAGGCGGACGCCGGTCCGGCCGGCGCGACGGTACGCGTCGACTCGATCGAGGTTGTGGGGAACGCCCGCGTCGAGTCGCAGTTGATCACCCAACTGTTCGCGGTTCAGGGCGGTCAGGACATCACGTACCGGGCGGTTCAGAGAGGAATCAAGGAGCTCCTGGCGACCGGGCAGTTCGACGATGTGGTCGTCCGGGCGCGTGAGCCCAATGGCGCAGGTGTGACCCCATACATCCTGGCGATTGAGGTCCGGGAGGCTCCGCTGATCAGCCGGGTGGTGATCGAGGGGCTTCAGAACGTGTCTGCGAGGGAGGTTCGAGACACGACCGGGCTCAACAGTGGGTTCCCACTCAGTCAGCAGCGGATTCTGGACGCGAAAGCGTACATCCGGACGGAGCTCGCGTCGGAAGGGATTCCTTTTGCCGAGATCACGGAAACCGTGGTGCCCACGGTACGGCCGAACGAGATCGAACTCGTCCTGAACGTGTCTGAAGGCCAGCGCGTCACCGTCGCACAGATTCGCTTCAGCGGCAACGAAGACCTGCCCGACGACGTCCTTGCCGGAGCCATGTCCACTCGGAAAGAGGGCTTCTGGTGGTTCCGCTCAGGTGCGTATGACCAGGTCACCTTTTCCGAGGACCTGACGAGTAGTTTGCCGACCCTGTACCGGTCTCGCGGGTACCTGGACATGACCGTACTGCGCGACTCCCTCATCGTCGATCCGTCATCCGGTAAGGCGATCGTTGAAGTCACGGTGGACGAGGGTGAGCAGTATCGTCTGGGCCGTTTCGAAATCGACGGCAACACCGTGTTCGAGGACGAAGACCTGGAGGAACTCTTTCTCTCGGCGAGAGGTGGTGGATTGCTCGGAACGCTCGGGCTTTCCAGCGGCGGAAGGTCGGCAAACCGGGAAGGCGAGATCTTCGATGCGGAGTCGTTCAACGCGGCAATCTCAGCCGTGGAGGAGCGTTATCGGAACGAGGGGTACCTCTACATTCGTGTGAACCCCGTCGTCGACGTCAACGAAGGCGTTGATGGTGCCGCGCCGACCGTGGATGCGAGTTGGCAGATCGTCGAAGGAACCCCTGCGATCGTGAATCGCGTCTCGATTGCCGGTAACGAGTACACGTACGAATGGGTGATTCGAAATCAGCTCTTCGTTCTCCCGGGAGATGTGTACAGTCAGGATCGGTTGCTTCAGAGCTACCAGAACATTTCGGCGCTCGGCTTCTTCGAGACCCCTCTCCCATTCCCCGATATTACCCCACTCGACAACGGCGATGTCGACGTCACCTTCAACGTGGTCGAGCGTCAGACGGGGTCGATCAACTTTGGGACCTCCGTGGGTGGAGGGGTCGGTGTATCGGGCTTCATAGGCTACGATCAACCCAACCTGTTCGGGCAGGCAAAGTCTGGGTCCCTGCGTTGGGACTTCGGGCGGTATCTGAACAGTTTCGAAACGACGTTCACCGATCCGGCGCTTTTTCAGAGTCGTACTTCGGGCACGATCTCGCTGTTCAACAGCCGTGATCGCTTCTTCCAGTTTTCCTCTGGACGGCGCCGGCGGATTGGTGGCAACCTGCGGTTCGGGTTTCCATGGATGGGGTCACAGCGCACAAGGGTGTTCCTGGGCTACGGGCTCTCTCGTACCAAATACGAACTCTTCGACAACGTCGATGACACCTCGCTTTTCGGGCGACCGCCGGGGGTGCAGAGCCAGCTCTCTCTGGGCGTCACACGGAGCACGCTCAACCACCCGCTCTTTCCTACCCTCGGCTCTCGTCAGAACCTCACGGTCGAGCAGAACGGGGGATTCCTGCTCGGGGATGGCGATTTTACGCGTCTCCTCGGCGATGGATCGTTCTGGGTTCCGGTGGGTCAGCTCGGCGGTGGTGGCAACGCCGGTGGGGGAATCCGGTTCGCTCTGGGCCTCACATTGCGGGCGGGAGCCGTTTTCGGAGATGCCGGTGCCTTCCCGTTCGACCGCTTCTGGATGGGAGGGGTTCAGTTCGGTCAGCAGCTGCGCGGCTACGATGAGACCACGGTGACGCCGCTCGGACTCTATCCCCGGCGCTCGAACGACATCAGTGACATTGATCGACTTGGCGACGCGTTCTTCAGCATGACCGCGGAGTACGCGATCCGCATGAATGACCAGCTCGGTCTCGGGTTGTTCTATGACGCGGGTGCTGTTTGGCGGGATCCTGCCGAATTCAATCCTCAGCGTTTGATCCGAGGCGCGGGGATCGGAATGCAGATTGTGACGCCCTTCGGGCCGCTCGGTCTGGACTATGCCTACGGGTTCGACAAGGCAGTGCCCGGCTGGAAGCTGCACTTCCGAATGGGTCCGGGCTTCTAGGGGCCCTGTACCTCGGTGCCCCTAACGGAGAGATTCGTAGGCTGTCGCTGACATGAAGTCGCTGCGGCGGAACTCGGGAACCTGGCGCTTCGGTGGCGACTAGGACGATTCGACGGTACAGACAAGAACGGGAGTACGACCATGCGACGCACCTCTCTCGCGCTCAGCGCACTGGCCCTGTTGCTCGCTGCGGGGGCTGCCGAGGGGCAGACGCTCAAGATCGGGTACATCAATTCCCAGGAAATCCTCGTGAACGCTCCGGGCGCCGAGGCGGCACAGGTCGCCTTCGATGCCGAGATGGCGGGCTACCAGAACGAGATCACGCAGCTGGAGACGGAACTGCAGAACCTAGAGACGGCCCTGCAGCAACAGCAGCTGACCCTGTCGCCGGAGGCTCGCCAGAATCGGGAGCAGCAGCTCCAACAGAAGTTTCAGGAGTACCAGCAGCGCACTGCCCAGCTGCAGGATGTAGCGAACCAGCGCCGGGCAGCTCTGATTCAGCCGGTCATGGACAACATCACGGCGGTGATCGAGCAGATCCGGGAGGAAGGTGCGTACTCCCTGATCCTCGATGCGGCTGCGGGCTCGATCGTGTCGGCCGACCCGGCCCTCGATCTTACTCAGGACGTGATTGCTCGGCTCCAGGCCGGCGGCGAGTAAGTCGCATCTGGCTTCGTCCTCGCCGCATTCGGGAACGGTGACGGTGCTCCGCCTCGGTGAGGTCGCCGAGGTGGTGGGCGGGCGCTGTGTCGGCGATCCCGACTACTCGATCTCGTCCATCGCGCCGGTCGACGAGTCCGAGCCGGGTCAACTCGCGTATCTGGCGGCTGAACGGTACGTGAGGTTTGCAGAAGACTGCGCTGCCTCGGCCTTTCTGGTGTCCGACGAGCTTGTCCATGCGGTCCCTCCCGGGGCCCACGCGGTGGTCGTCCCGGATCCGTATCCCGCGCTCCAACGCCTCCTCGTGCGCCTGCACCCGAAGGAGGCGAAGACACCACGGATCCATCCGACGGCAGTGATCGGGGAGAATGTGGTACTCGGCAGCGATGTGACGATCGGCCCCTACGCGGTTTTGGAAGCGGGTGTGACCGTCGGGAGTGGATCTTCGGTGGGGGCGCACGCGGTGCTTGGCAGCCGCACCACGGTGGGGTCCAACAGTGACCTGCATCCCCATGTCGTGACGTATCATGACACGGTGATTGGGGACAATGTACAGATCCAGTCAGGGGTCCGTCTCGGGGCGGACGGCTTCGGTTACACGGTGATCGACGGAGAGCACCGGAAGATCCCTCACGTGGGTCGACTCGTGATTGGTGACGGGGTGGAAATCGGAGCGAACACCGCGATCGACCGTGGCTCTCTCGGGGACACCCGTATCGGCGACGGAGTGAAGATCGACAACCTCGTGCACATCGCGCACAACGTTCGGGTCGGGTCGCGATCGCTCCTGGCAGCGCTCGTGGGGATCGCTGGCTCCACTCGTGTTGGCTCGGGAGTCTGGTTCGGTGGTCAGTCAGGGGCGATCAACCAGCTCGAGATTGGTGATGGTGCCCGAATCACGGTCAAGGCGGGGGTCACGAGCAACGTCCGGGAGGGGGAGACGATGTTCGGATTTCCTGCTCGCCCCCATTGGGAAGGTCTTCAACGGGAAGCCTCGGTCAGCCAGCTGCCGAAGTTGAAGGCTCAGGTGGCCGAACTGGAAGCGAAGATAGGCCGTCTGCTGGAGGATGTGGAGCGCGGGAGTACGGAGGGGACGTAACCCGTGGCCGGGGCAAGCGAGTAGGACGCGGGGCGCTGCCGCATTACCTTGAACGGTCAGTGAGTCAGCGGGCAGAAAGTGACACCGCGGTGATTCCCGAGGTTCGATGAGCAGTCCGGAACAGCGTTCCATCTCCAAGGAGATCTCTCTCGACGGGGTGGGTGTTCATTCAGGAGAGGCGGCCCTCCTCACGTTTCGGCCGGGCCCTCCTGACTCCGGCGTCGTGTTCACTCGCACCGACATCGAGGGGCGCCCCTCTGTCCTCGCGGATGTGGATTTTGTCGTGGGTACGGATCTCGGAACCACGCTCGGAGATGGCGCAGCTCGGGTGCTGACCGTCGAGCACGTCATGGCGGCCGTAGCCGCCCACCGGATCGACAATCTCGTCGTGGATCTCGACGGCCCGGAAGTCCCCATTCGTGACGGATCCTTCGGCGATTACTACTCGGCTTTGTCCGATGCCGGCCCGGTGGGTCAGGCTGCCGACGCGCGGCTTCTCTCGGTGAATGGGCCCGTGGAGGCGTCCGGGAACGGAGGCTCGTCGTACGTGGCGATGCCTCACACGGGCCTGAGAGTATCAGCGACGATCGACTTCGCGCACCCGGTCATCGGCCGTTGTTATGGGTCCCACGCTCTCGACGCCTCCTTCGAGCGGGAAGTCGCGCCGGCTCGCACCTTCGGGTTCAAGGCCGACGCAGAGCGGCTGCATGCTCAGGGCCTCGCGCGCGGAGCCTCGCTCGAGAACGCCGTCGTACTGGATGACGACGGAGTTATGAACGAGAGCCTGCGTTTCCCAGACGAATTCCTTCGCCACAAGGTCGGGGACGTGATGGGCGACCTCGCGCTGCTCGGGGGACGGCTTTCGGCGCACATCGTTGCGGACCGCCCGAGCCACGAAGGCAACGTGACGCTGGCTCGGGCCATTCGCACGCACCTGCGCCGCAGCGGTCCACCGGTGGCGGATGCAGCACGTGTGATGGAATTCCTGCCGCACCGCTATCCGATGCTCCTCATCGATCGGATTGTGGATTTCGTATCAGGAAAGAGCATCGTCGGAATCAAGAACGTGACGATCAACGAACCGTTCTTTCAGGGACACTTTCCCGGGCATCCGATCATGCCCGGGGTACTGATCGTCGAGGCGATGGCCCAATGTGGTGGTCTCCTGCTGATGGACCACGTCGAGAACCCTGAGGACAAGGTCGTGTACTTCATGACGATGGACCGCGTGAAGTTCCGCAAGCCAGTCATTCCGGGTGACACCCTCGTGTTCGAACTTCATGTGATTTCGATCAAGCGGCAGATGTGCAAGATCGCCGGACAGGGCCTCGTGGATGGTGAGGTCGTCGCAGAAGCAGAGTTCATGGCCCGCATCATGGATCGATGACATGGCAGACGATATCTCAACCACTGCGCGAGGTAGGACGACCATCCATCCGACCGCGATCGTAGACTCCGATGCCGAAATCGGCGACGGTGTCTCGATCGGACCGTGGGCGCTGGTGGGTCCTGGGGTACGGATCGGTGACGGCACGACGGTTGGCCCCCGGGTCCTGATCGAGCGAGACACCATCGTGGGTGAGGACTGCACCCTCGCGAACGGAGCCGTGCTCGGGACGGATCCGCAGGACCTCAAGTTTCAGGGAGAGCACGCGATCCTCGAGATCGGGGATCGGACGGTCATACGCGAATTCGCCACCCTGAATCGTGGAACGGCAGCGTCCGGGCGAACAGTCGTGGGTAGCGATTGTCTACTGATGGCCTACACACACGTGGCGCATGACTGTGAGATCGGGAACCACGTGATTCTGGCGAACTCGGTGAACATGGCTGGGCATGTCCTTGTGGAGGATTGGGTGATCGTGGGTGGCGTGACACCCATTCATCAGTTCGTTCGTATTGGAGCGCACGCATTCGTGGGTGGTGGCTCGCGGGTCCCGCAGGATGTGCCGCCGTATTGTCGGGCGGCTGGTAACCCTCCGAGATTGTTCGGCCTGAACACGGTGGGTCTCGAACGTCGAGGCTTGTCGAACGACGTGCGCAAGGCCCTCAAGACCGCTTACCGCATGTTGTTCAAGAGTGATGTGAATCTGTCCAAGGCGCTCGATCGGACGGAAGCCGAGATTCAAGGCGTACCCGAGGTTCGCCACCTGATCGAATTCATCCGCGCGAGCGAGCGCGGAATCACGACGTAACGTGGTGCACCCGGCTCCCTGAGTCGGGAAGCGAGGTCGACTGCATGTCTCTCATACGCGCTCGCCAGAGGCGGAAGTCCAACTGGATGGACACTCGGAAGGGGATGCCTCAGAAGAGGCTGCTCGCCTACCTCTTCCTCGTGATCCTCGTGATCTGGTATCTCGGCTGGGCCTTCTGACCGACGCGCAGCCTACCATCCTTGTCCTCGCGGGTGAGTCCTCGGGGGACCAGCATGCAGCGGCCCTGGTTGGCGCGCTGAGAGCGCGCTCCCCTGAAGCCCGGTTCATCGGGATGGGTGGGGATCGGCTCAAGGCGCAGGGGGTGGAACTCTTGGCCGAACTCGACACGCTCGCCGTCATGGGATTCGTCGAAGTCTTGTCTCGCCTCCCATATTTCTGGCGCTTGGAACGAGACGTGATTCGGCTGATTGAGGTCGAGCGTCCCGACCTGGTGGTTCTGGTGGATTATCCGGGATTCAATCTGCGGATTGCGCGGGCGGCCCACATGCGCCGATGCAGAGTGCTGTATTACATCCCTCCCAAGGTCTGGGCCTGGAAGCGTGGTCGGGCGCGCACGCTCGCTGCATCGACGCACGGCGTGGCGACCATCCTGCCGTTCGAGACCGAACTCTTGGCCCGTTACGGGGCCAACGCCCAGTACGTCGGGAACCCTCTGCTTGATCGGGCCGACGCCGTTGCCGGACGCGACGAGTGCTTCCGTGCCTGGGGGCTGGATGCGAGGCGTCCGCTGCTCGGTGTGCTTCCAGGCTCTCGCGTTCAGGAACTCGACCAGCATCTTGAGCCCTTCCTGGAGATTGCGCGGGCGGTCGTCAAACGGCGCCCGGACGTGCAGGTGGTGTTCTCTCGAGCAGAGAGTATGGGGACGGAGCGGTTTGACTTGGTGGAATTCCCGGTCGTGACAGAAACACGCGCTCTCCAGCGGTGGTCCGACGCAGCGCTGGTGAAGTCAGGAACGTCTACGCTCGAAACCGCGTTGGAACGAACCCCCTTCGTGATTGCCTACCGTACGAGTCGGCTCACATCGTGGCTTGTGCGCCGGGTGCTCAGGATCGACCACATCGGCCTGCCGAACCTGGTTGCCGACCGCCGGATCGTTCCCGAGGTACTCCAGGATGAGGTCTCACCGTCTGTCGTGGTGCCGATGCTGCTCGAGTTGCTCGATGCGGGTTCGCCGATGCGTGCTCAGCAGGTACGAGATCTGGACCTCGTGATCGAGCGGCTCGGGGGGCGTGGTGCCTCTGAGAAGGTCGCGGAGATGGCGATGACCATCATGCGAGACCGGGCGTGAGCGAGCTTCGTTTCAAGACCGCTGGAGCCCTCGGTGCCGGACTCGTGAGAGGACTCTTCATGACGACCCGGTTGGAGAGGATCGGCGTCGAGCACTACCTGCGTTTCCGAGCAGAGGGGCAACCGATCATGTTCGTGTTCTGGCACGGACAACTCCTGCCGCTCGTGCATTATCATCGGAACGAAGGAATCGTGGTCCTGGTCAGCGAACATGCCGACGGGGAGTACATCACGCGGATCATCCAGCGACACGGTTTCGGAACGGTTCGCGGGTCCAGTACACGGGGTGGCCGGAAGGGACTCAAGGGGTTGGTCCGGGCGGCGAAAGAGGGCAGGGACCTCGCGGTGACTCCCGACGGCCCGAAGGGCCCCCGTGGCGTGTTCAAACCCGGGGCGCTGGCAGCCGCCCAGATGGCTGGTCTTCCGATTGTGCCGATCGCGCTCACTGCATCATCCGGATACCGTTTTGGAAGCTGGGACGGGTTTCTCCTGCCACGACCTTTCTCACGGGTGCGGATCGAATACCTGGAGCCGAGAAGGATCCCCCGAGGAACCTCCCGTGAAGGGCTGGAGCGAATCGCACGAGAGATCGGCGATGAGCTCAACGGTCGGGGTGGATGAGGATGGAAGCCCGGGATCGTCGGCTCACCTCCGCACCGGATCGCGCCATGCTCGACTTCGCATGAAGTCGTGGCTCGAGGGTTTTGCCCGGCGACTTTGGCGCGACGAGGCAGGCGTCGCCGGAAGAGTGGTGCGTCTGCTCCTCATCCCGCTGGAGAAGACGTGGTGGCTCGCAGTTGCCCTTCGAAACCGGCGCTTCGACGACAGAGGGGGGATGGTCGTCGAGGGTCTGCGTGTGATCTCCGTCGGCAATCTCGCCGTGGGGGGCACCGGGAAGACGCCCATCGCATCGTGGGTCACGAGAATGCTCATCGACACCGGAGTGCACCCGGCCGTCCTCCACGGCGGATACGCAATGGATGAACCTGCGCTTCATCGGCGTTGGACACCCGATGCGCCGGTCATCGTGAAGCGCGACCGGGTCGCGGGGGCCCGGGAAGCGCTCGAGCTTGGAGCGGGTGCGGTGGTACTCGACGACGGCTTTCAGCACCGGCGACTATCACGCGATGTTGATCTCGTCATGTTGGCGGTGGAGGATGCCTTTCCCGGGCCCCTTCTGCCCAGGGGTCCGTACCGCGAGCCACCCGAGGCTCTCGAAAGAGCCAGCGCCATCGTGCTCTCGCGGCGCACGGCGAGCGAGTTGGATGCACGTGGACTGGCGGAGGTTGTTCGGATACGCGTACCCGAGGTACCTGTCATCGCCTGCGCCCATCTTCACCCCTCGAACTGTCGACCTCTCGTGGGTTCCAGCTCGGGGTCGGTCGATCTCCGCTCGCTGGGGTCCGTACTGGTGCTCACGGCCGTTGGCCGCCCCGACTCGGTGCGCAGGAGTGTCGGTGACATGGTGGGGGCGGAGGTGGTACTCGTTGCGCACGCCGACCATCACGAATTTTCCGAGTTGGACGCTCGCAGCGCGCGTCGCCGGGCAGGGAGTCGCCCGATCGTGGTCACCGAAAAGGATGCTGTGAAACTCGAGCGGTTCGCCGAGGCACTCGGTGACTGCCTGGTGATCGAGGATTCCTTGCGCTGGGATTGGGGAGAAGCGGCACTTCGGGCGTTGATCGACAGAGGAGGGCGCGGCGCGTGAGGGTCATCGTGGTCGCTGTGGGAAAAATGCGTGGTGAACTCGCGGACGCAGTGCGTGTGTACGAGCGTCGCGCCGGTCGCTACTGGAAGCTCGAGGTGATCGAGGTCCCGCAGGCGTCGGCTCGGACGGCTGCGCCTGCGCAGGTCAAGGATGCCGAGGCTCAGCGGATCCTTGCTCGGATCCCGACGCACGTGGACGTCGTGGCTCTGACGCGCGACGGCGAAGGCATGGATTCTTCCGCACTCGCCCGCTGGATGGAGCAGAAGGCGGTAGAATCCTCGCCGGGTGTCGCCTTCGTGATTGGTGGGGCGTTCGGACTCGGGGCGCCCGTGCTCGACCGCGCCCGTCGACGGCTGTCCCTGTCGGACATGACGTTACCACATGAAATGGCGAGACTGTTCCTGAC
>JAYOKZ010000058.1:0-13890 GCA_038120095.1 Gemmatimonadales bacterium | reverse complement strand
GAGGTGTACCTGGGGGATCTGCCGCTGCTGACCGAGCTGGGGACCTTTATCATCAATGGTGCTGAGCGGGTCGTGGTCAGCCAGTTGCACCGCTCCCCGGGCGTGGTATTCGAAGAAAGCGTGCACCCCAACGGCACGAAGCTCTACAGCGCCCGGATCATTCCCTTCCGGGGTTCTTGGGTCGAGTTCACGCTCGACATCAACGACATCTGCTACGTCCACATCGACAAGAAGAAGAAGTTTCCGGCCACCGCTCTGCTGCGGGCCCTGGGCTACTCGTCTGACGCGGACATCTTCAACCTCTACTACGACGTGGAGGAGGTGAAGCTCGGCAAGCTCGACGATGCGAAGAAGCTCGAGATCGAGGGCAAGGTCATCGCCGAGGAATTTGTCGATCCGGAGACGGGTGAAATCCTGATTGACAACGGAGAGGAAATCGAGGACGAAGTGATCGAGATCCTCGAGCGCCTCGGCGTGAAGAAGATCAAGGTGTACAAGAGTGATCGTGAGACGGCTCGAGGAGAGAGCCCCTTGATCAAGAACACCATCAAGAAAGATCCGACGGAGGATGAGGCTGAAGCCCTCAGCGCCATCTACTCACTGCTTCGCCCCGGCGACGCTCCGAATATCGAAACGGCACGCGAGGCACTCGAACGAGTTTTCTTCAACCCGAAACGGTACGATCTGGGTCGCGTTGGCCGCTACAAGATCAACCAGCGGCTGCAGGTCGATGTCCCGCGTGGTGAAACGGTCCTCACGAAGCATGACTTCGTGTCGATTGTCGGTCATCTGATCGAACTCAATGAA
Source organism: Gemmatimonadales bacterium (assembly GCA_038120095.1). Taxonomy (GTDB): domain Bacteria; phylum Gemmatimonadota; class Gemmatimonadetes; order Longimicrobiales; family Gaopeijiaceae; genus UBA2589. The sequence continues at coordinate 13,083 of JAYOKZ010000058.1, read as the reverse complement.
GGCCGCGGCTTCACGGATGACATCGACCACCTTGGCAATCGTCGGGTGAGGACGGTCGGGGAGCTGATCGCGAATCAGTTCAGTGTGGGCCTCAGCCGCATGGCTCGACTCGTCAAGGAGCGGATGTCGATCAACACGGACGCCGAGAAGATCAGCATCGACGATCTCGTCAATGCCAGAACCGTGTCCGCTGTGATTCAGGCCTTCTTCGGCTCCAGTCAGCTCTCGCAGTTCATGGACCAGACGAATCCGCTTGCCGAGATGACGCACAAACGTCGCCTTTCGGCGCTCGGTCCGGGTGGTCTGACGCGTGAACGGGCGGGCTTCGAGGTTCGGGACGTTCACTACTCCCACTACGGTCGCATGTGTCCGATCGAGACCCCCGAGGGTCCCAACATCGGCCTGATCACCTCGTTGACCACCTACTCCCGGATTAACGACCTGGGATTCGTCGAGACGCCGTACCGCAGGGTGAAGAAGGGCAAGGTCACCAGTGAAATCGAATGGCTCTCCGCGAACGAGGAGGAAGAGGCTCGTATCGCGCAGGCGAACGCGCCCATCGACGACAAGGGCGCCTTCAGGAACGAATATGTTCTCTGCCGGGAACGAGGTGACTTCCCGCTCCTGAAGCCAGAGAACATCGAGTACATGGATGTCGCTCCCGATCAATTGGTCTCCGTTGCGGCAGCGTTGATTCCGTTCCTCGAGCACGACGACGCCAACCGGGCTCTGATGGGCTCGAACATGCAACGGCAGGCAGTTCCGCTGCTGTATACCGACGCTCCTCTCGTGGGCACCGGGCTCGAGGCGAAAGTTGCGTCTGATTCGGGGGCCGTCATTACCGCCCGCCGAGGCGGGACGGTCGTGCACGTGACGGCCGACGAGATCGTGGTCGACACCGGCTCCATAGCCCCTGGGAAGGGTGACCAGCCCCTCGCCAAGCTGGCCCAGTACGATCGTTACCGCCTGCGCAAGTATTGGCGAACCAACCAGGACACCGCCATCAACCAGCGTCCTCTGGTCCGGATCGGCGAAGAAGTCCACGCCGGTGACATCATTGCTGATGGCCCGAGTACTGATCAGGGCGAGCTTGCCCTGGGGCGCAACCTGCTCGTTGCATTCATGCCCTGGTATGGGTCGAACTTCGAGGACGCCATCGTCATTAGCGAAAAGCTGGTGAAGGACGATGTGTTCACCTCGATCCACATTCAGGAGCTCGAACTTCACGTTCGCGACACGAAGCGCGGGATGGAGGAAATCACGCGTGAGATTCCGAACGTGGCCGAGGAGAGCCTGGTAGATCTCGATGAGCGTGGCATCGTCCGGGTGGGAGCTCGGGTGAAGGCGGGTGACATTCTCGTCGGGAAGATCACGCCCAAGGGTGAGACCGAGCTGTCTCCGGAAGAGAAGCTGCTGACCGCGATCTTCGGGGAGAAGGCGAAAGACGTGAAGGACTCGTCCTTGCGCGTCTCGCCCGGAATGTCCGGGACCATCATCGACGTGAAGATCTTCAGCCGCAGGATCGATGATCCGCTCCTCGAGAAGGAGCACGGGGTGAAGATCGGTGACCTGCGTTCGATGGAGCGCGAAGAGATCCAGCGCATTCAGGATGCGCGGGACGAGGAGCTTCGCTCGGTGCTTCAGCGGCAGACGGTTGCGTTGATGCTGAAGAAGGGAACCGTCGAGCCGATTCTGGACGAGGGTACGAAGCTCTCGAAGGAGATGATCGACGAGATCAACTTCAGGCGGGTCGACCTCACGACGTTCAAGCTGCAGAACAAGGATGCCAGCGAGCGGCTCCGCCGCGTGGTCGACGAGTCCGATCGTCGAATTCAGGGTGTGAAGGAGCGGACGGAAGAGCAGATCGACAAAGTCTTCCAGCCCGACGAGCTGCCGCCAGGCGTCGTCCAGCTGGTCAAGGTTTATGTCGCTGAGAAGCGGAAGATTTCCGTTGGTGACAAGATGGCGGGCCGGCACGGAAACAAGGGCATCATCGCCCGCATCGTGCCGGAGGAAGAGATGCCGTTCCTGCCTGACGGAACGCCTGTCGAGATCGTGCTGAATCCGCTTGGTGTACCGTCCCGGATGAACGTGGGACAGATCCTGGAGACCCACCTTGGCTGGGCCGGGAGAGTTCTCGGCTTCGAATCCAAGACCCCGGTGTTCCAGGGTGCAACGGAAAACGAAGTGGGCGCCCTGCTGAAGCTCGCCGGCCTCAAGTGGGTCGATCAGGCGTTGAACCTTCGCGCGGAGTCGCCCACGTCGCGTGAAGACATCATGACGATGGTCGAGATCGCCGGAGGTCTTCCGGTTGTCATGGCGGGCAGCGATGAGGGCACGAATGGTTCAGATCCCGTCGGGAACACCCACGGCATCGGTCAGTCTCTTGATGCCTTCCTCTGTGCGATACTGACTAAGGAGCAGAGCGGCTTCTTCGAGAAGATGGTGGGCTTACTGCTCGATGCGGCCGAAGAGATCTCGGAGCGGAAGGGCGAGAAGCTGAGTGACCTCTTCCCCGCGATCCAGAAGCTCAAGGGTCGTGCTTCGGTGAAGTCGGGTCTCGACGACGCCGTGGTCGAACTTCTGGACCACGCAGAGATTTTCCCGAACGGGAAGATCTGGCTGCGTGATGGTCGCAGTGGTCGGCGGTTCGATTTCCCTGTCACGGTCGGCGCCATCTACATGCTCAAGTTGAGTCACCTGGTCGATGACAAGATCCATGCTCGCTCCATTGGCCCGTATTCCCTCGTGACCCAGCAGCCGCTGGCCGGCAAGGCTCAGTTCGGTGGTCAGCGATTCGGTGAAATGGAGGTATGGGCGCTCGAAGCGTACGGGGCTGCCCACACGCTTCAGGAAATTCTCACTGTCAAATCGGACGACGTGCAGGGTCGCTCGAAGGTCTATGAGGCCATCGTGAAAGGCGACAATCTGCCAAGGCCGGGAATTCCGGAGTCGTTCAACGTTCTCGTCAAGGAACTCCAGGCCCTTGGCCTCTCCGTCACACTCGGGGAGGAGGAGTAAGAGATGATCGATTTTCCCAGAACCCGCGATCAGCGTTCGGCCGATTTCGAGTACATCCAGGTCCGGCTCGCCTCTCCGGAGGAGATCCGCTCCTGGTCGTTCGGTGAGGTCATAAAGCCGGAAACGATCAACTACCGTTCCTTCAAGCCGGAGCGGGACGGACTCTTCTGCGAGCGTATCTTTGGTCCCGTCAAGGACTGGGAATGCCACTGCGGCAAGTTCAAGCGCATTCGGTTCCGCGGGCATGTATGTGACCGGTGCGGCGTCGAAGTCACGCTTTCCAAGGTCCGGCGTGAGCGCATGGGCCACATCGAGCTGGCTGTCCCGGTCGCGCACATCTGGTTCTTCAAGACGCTTCCGAGTCAGCTTGGTTACCTCCTCGGAATGACCCTGCGGGATCTAGAGAAGGTCATCTACTACGCGGCCTACGTCGTTACGAATCCGGGCAAGCAGGAAGTCGAATTTCAGCAACTGCTTGACGAAGACGAGTACTATGACCTTCGGGTCAAGGCGCGGGAGGAGGGCGACGACGAATTCACGGCAGAGATCGGAGCGGAAGCGGCCCGTACGCTTCTTCAGATGCTCGACGATCCGGACAAGAAGAAGATCAAGGATCGCAATGTGGATGGTCGTGGGCTCGACCGTCTAGCCGAATGGCTGCGTTACGAGATCGCCCATGAGACCTCCCAGCACCGCAAGAAGAAGAAGCTGAAGAGACTCAAGGTCGTCGATGCATTGCGCACGTCCGGGGACACGCCGGAGACCAGGAACAAACCCGAGTGGATGATTCTGGATGTCATCCCCGTGATCCCTCCGGATTTGCGCCCGCTGGTCCCCCTCGACGGCGGCCGCTTTGCGACGTCCGATCTCAATGATCTCTATCGTCGGGTGATCAACCGGAACAATCGACTCAAGAAGCTGATCGACATGCGGGCTCCGGAGGTCATCCTCCGAAACGAAAAGCGCATGTTGCAGGAGTCTGTGGATGCCCTGTTCGACAACGGTCGCCGCTCGAAGGCGATTCGCGGGCGTGGAAAGCGGCCGCTCAAGTCGCTGTCCGATATGCTGAAGGGTAAGCAGGGACGGTTCCGGCAGAATCTGCTCGGAAAGCGGGTGGATTACTCCGGACGCTCGGTGATCGTCGTCGGTCCCGAGCTCAAGCTCCACCAGTGTGGGCTGCCGAAGGCCATGGCCGTCGAACTCTTCAAGCCGTTCATCATTCACGAGCTTGAAAAGCGTGGCGAAGCGGAGACGGTGAAGCGCGCCAAGAAGATCGTCGAAAAAGAGGATCCGAAGGTGTACGAGGTCCTGGAGGACATCATCAAGGACCATCCGGTCCTGCTGAACAGGGCTCCGACACTCCACCGTCTCGGCATTCAGGCGTTCGAGCCCGTGTTGGTGGAGGGCAAGGCGATTCGCCTGCACCCCCTCGCGTGTGCCGCCTTCAACGCGGACTTCGACGGCGACCAGATGGCGGTGCACCTGCCGCTTTCGTACGAGGCACAGCTGGAGGCACGCGTCCTCATGCTGTCGTCCAACAACATCCTGCTGCCGTCGAACGGCCGGCCCGTCGCGGCACCGACTCAGGACATGGTCATCGGTTCGTATTACCTGACCAATCCGGGTCTCGAGATCGGAGATCTCGAACGGGTCGCTCACGACAGCAAGGTTGCCAAGAGCCGCCGCGAGCAGGCCAACGAGCGGTTGAACGAGCTCTACGCCGACGCGCCTCGATACTCCTCCTACGGCGATGTCGAAATGGCGCTCGCTCAGGAGCGTGTGACGTTCAATTCGCCGGTCTGGTACTTCGTCTCCGCCGACTTCGGGGGGATCGAGGAGAAGGACGCCCGCTGGGAGCGAACGACCGCCGGTCGGGTGCTGTTCAATTCGATCATTCCCGACGAGCTGGGCTTCATCAACAAGACGTTCGGCAAGCGTGAACTCGGCGACCTCGCGTTCGAGTGTTTCACCGTGACGGGCATGGGTCGTACGACCGAATTCCTCGACGCGATCAAGGACTTCGGCTTCCGCTATGCGACCATGGGAGGAATCTCGGTCGGGATCGAAGACCTCGAGGTCCCGGCGGAGAAGCGGGAGATCCTCGAAGACGCCGATGAACAGGTCGCTCGCTTCCAGAAGGCGTATGCAAGCGGCTTCATCTCCAACGGTGAGCGCTACAACAAGGTCATCGACACCTGGACGCACGCCAACAATGACGTCGCCGATGCGATGGTGCGGCACCTGGAGCGGTCCCACGACGGCTTCAATCCCGTCTACATGATGATGAACTCGGGTGCTCGGGGTAACCGGGACCAGATGCGCCAGCTCGCGGGCATGCGTGGCCTGATGGCTAAGCCTCAAAAGAAGCTCACGGGAGGGATTGGCGAGATCATTGAATCGCCGATCAAGTCGAACTTCCGCGAGGGCCTCTCGGTGGTCGAGTACTTCATCTCGACACACGGTGCGCGGAAGGGCCTTGCCGACACTGCGCTCAAGACCGCCGATGCTGGATACCTGACGCGGCGCCTGGTTGATGTCGCTCAGGACATGACGATCAGCACGGAGGACTGCGGCACGATCCTCGGTCTCGAGATGACGGCGTTGAAGGAAGGCGAGGACATCATCGAGCCGCTTGCGGACCGGATTGTCGGCAACGTGGCCCTCGACGATGTCTATGATCCCATCGACGGTGAACTGATCGTGGAAGCCGGATCGCTGATCGTCGAGGAGGAGGCGGAGCAGATCGAGGACGCCGGGCTGCAGATGGTGCGCATCCGTTCGGTCCTCACGTGCGAGGCAAAACGAGGACTGTGCCAGAAGTGCTACGGCCGTAACCTGGCGACCATGAAGATGGTCGACGTTGGTGAGGCAGTCGGTATTCTGGCGGCGCAGTCCATTGGTGAGCCGGGCACGCAGCTCACGCTGCGCACCTTCCACATCGGCGGTACCGCATCTCGTATCGCAGCCCAGACTCAGCGCAAGTCCAAGATCGACGGGATTGTGGAACTGGAGCGGGTCACCACGGTCACGACGCCGGACGAGACGGTCATCGTGACGTCGCGCGAGGGAGAAATTCTTCTCAAGACACCGGAAGGTTCGATCCGAAGCCGGCTTGCAGTGCCGTACGGTGCCACGATCGACATCCAGAATGGCCAGGAAATTTCAGCCGGCGACCTCCTCTTCAGCTGGGACCCCTACTCGGAGCCGATGGTCGCGGACTCGAAGGGTGTGATCCACTTCCAGGATATCGTGGAAGATGTGACGATGCGCGAGGAGCTGGATGAATCCACCGGGCGTCGCCAGATGGTGATCATCGAGGACCGGGACAAGAAGCTCCACCCGACCATCGTGATCCGTAAGAAGACGAAGAAGGCGGAGAAACTCAGGGAGTTCATCGTTCCGGTTGGGGCTCAGCTGACGGTCAAGGATGGCGACGAGGTCGAGCTGGGTGACGCGATCGCGAAGATCAGCCGTGAGGTCTACAAGACACGGGACATCACCGGTGGCTTGCCGCGGGTGGCGGAACTGTTCGAAGCGCGCAAGCCGAAAGACCCGGCCGTGATCACGGAAATCGACGGTAGCATCTCCTTTGGTGACATCAAGCGCGGGAAGCGTCAGGTCCATGTCACACCTGACCAGGGTGAGCAGCGGACGTATGACGTTCCGGTCGGGAAGCACATGCGGGTTCACACGGGGGATGTCGTGCGGGCCGGCGATCGGATTTCCGAAGGCCCGGTGAATCCGCACGACATTCTGGCGATCAAGGGGCCGCGTGCCGTTCAGGAGTACCTGCTGAACGAGATTCAGGAGGTCTATCGGCTTCAGGGCGTGAAGATCAACGACAAGCACATCGGCGTGATCGTTCGCCAGATGCTCCAGAAGGTGCGCGTCACCGATGCGGGGGACACCGAACTTCTGGAGGGCGAGAATGTTGACCGGACCGAGTTCCGGACGGTGAACACCGCGGCCATCTCCGATGGGAAGAAGCCGGCTCGCAGTGAGCCGCTGCTGCTCGGTATCACGAAGGCTTCGCTGACGACGGAGTCCTTCATCTCGGCCGCTTCCTTCCAGGAGACCACTCGTGTGCTCACCGACGCTGCTGTTCGTGGTGCCAAGGATGAGCTCAAGGGTCTGAAAGAGAACATCATCATTGGTCACCTGATTCCTGCCGGTACCGGGATCCACCGGTACTCGAATGTCGAGTTCATGGTGGAGCAGTCGTACTACGACGAAGAGATCCTTCCGCTGGGCGAGGAAGGCGAGCTGGTACCCGGCCTCGGAATCGAAGGCGATGAGATCCTCGGGCTGGATTAGCCCGGAGGTCTGCGTGTTGTGAGAATTTGGCCCGAGCCGCCCGAGCGGCTCGGGCCAAATTCGTCGGAGAGAGCCCAGTGAATCGAATCGTGGTCGGGATTGCCGGAGGAAGTGCAGCGGGCAAATCGACGGTGGTCCGCGAGGTTGTCGACATGCTGGGAGCAGGCCGCGCGGCTGTGCTGAGTCATGACGCGTACTACCACGATCTGTCCCACCTCCCGATGTCGCGTCGTATCGAGGTCAATGTCGATCACCCGGACGCTCTCGAGACTTCTCTTATAGTGGAGCACGTGGATCTGCTGCGATCCGGTCAATCAGTGGAAATGCCGGCATACGACTATGTATCGCAGACGCGCGGGAAATCGGGGATCCCCATCGAGCCGGCTCCGGTCATCGTCATCGAGGGCATGCTCACCCTGCACGACCCGCGACTACGGGATCGGATGGACCTCCGGGTATTCATTGATACCACGCCGGAGCAGCGACTGGCCCGCCGTATCACTCGGGACACCGTGGAGCGTGGCCGTGACCGGCAGGCCGTCGAAGCTCAGCACGAGGACCGTGTCCAGCCGATGCACGACCTGTTCGTGGAGCCGTCGAGAGTCCACGCCCACGTGATCCTCGCAGGTGGTGGCCACAACGTCGTTGCCGTCGAGGCACTGGTTGACCGCATCGTGGCGCTGCTCGGGACATGACGTGCGCTCACGCGTGATTGTGTTCTGGTTCGACTTGATCCCAACCCGAGAGGCCTCATGACCCGTTTTGGCTCTGTGGTTCGCACGTTGAACGCGATCGCGACGATCTCGCTACTCGCGGGACCGGCTTCCGCTCAGGTGATCGGACTCAAGACCGTCCCACTGGCGGCGGGTGACCAGTTTCTCATCTTCCCGTCGCACAACCTCGGCATGGGTGGAGCGTCGTTCGCCCTCGAGGACCCGCTGGCCGACCCGTTCGGGAATCCGGCCACGGGCGTTCGCCTGACAGAATCCCGTCTCTTCAGCGTGCCGACGTTCTACTCGGTTTCCGACGACCACGGGGGCGCCCGGACGATGCCCGTCGGCATGCAGCTTCGGTCCGACTCGTGGTTCGGAGGTGGCCTGGTAGCACTCCAGGACATCGATCAGGGTCGATCCGCGTCGAACTGGCAGTGGGTCCTGCCTCTCGACGGAGCCTTCAGTCTCCCAAACCCGGACCTCTTCGCCGAGCGAACTGCCACGAACCGGTTCGGGCAGATCTTTCTGGGGCGCCAGCTGGATGACCACTGGGCGATCGGCGCGAGTGCGCTGGTGGTCGGCATCAACGGCACGGACGGGGTCGAGCAGCTCTACGCAAACGCGTGGGATGTCGTCGAGCACGGAAGCCTGCGTGACTACCGAGTCGGACTCGTCGGCCGGCTGCCCGGCGCCCGTACGGTCGAAGTCTCCGTCGTGCGGAGTCGTTCGAAGATGACACAGGACGTTACGTCGGTGGCGTGGGAGCTCACGGACAGCCTGAACTGGCTGTGGACACCGACCGTCGCCAACGAAGGCCATCGTAATATCACCAAGACGTGGGGGGCACGCTTCACCTATCGGCAACCGCTCGACGCGGCAGGTTGGACCGCGGGTGGGTCCGTCGTCGTGAATCGCAAGGATCACCCCAAGATTCCGACCTACGATCTGGTGGCCGTGCGCAATGCCGAGCGTCCGCCGATTCCTCGCGACCCCGGAAACAGCTGGGCTTTTGTGATTGGTGCGGGGCTGGCGTATCAGGAAGGCCCGACGACGTTTGCGATCGACGTGGCGTATGAGCCGGCCGTGAGCGACACCTGGGCCGACGAGGTCGTCGATGTGACGGCCGCCGACGGTACCATCATTCCGGCTGGAGGACACACGGTCGACAATCATTTCGACTTCTCCAATGCATCGGCGCGGCTCGGGCTCGATCGGGAGTTTGCTCAGTCGTGGGCGCTCCAGCTGGGTGTGCGAATGCGTTCCTACAGCTACCGAATGGAGCAGGAGGACTACGTACTCGGGCTCCAGCGCAGCCTGATCCAGCAGTGGACGGAGTGGACACCATCTTGGGGTGTCGCGTACGACCTCGACGGTATCGACTTGCGATACACGGGGCTCGCGTCTGCTGCCGGGCATTTTCCCTTCCCGCGTTTCGGGGATCAGGAGGTGTGGCTCGATGGCTTCACCCCGGAGGCCGGCGGGTTGCTGGGAGGGGACATCCTTGCGCCTCCTGCTGGCGGATTGGTGACTCCGGATCAGACCACCGTCACACACCGGTTTCAGGTTTCGCTGCCGATTCGCTGACACGGAGCTCAGCAGAGGAGGCGGAAGTCGAGGGTCGGCCGGGACGCGGTTTGTCCGACTCCGACGATGCAGCCGGTGTCCCGCAGGAGAGACTCCGCATCCGTTGACACCACTGACACCCGTTTCTACCTTACCGTGATACGAAAGAATCGCGTCTGGGCAGTTGCCGGGCGCTCCGATGTGTCACGGTGTAGTGAGGTAGGAATGCCCACCATCAGTCAGCTCGTGCGGAAGGGTCGCAAGGCGCAGGTCAAGAAGAACAAGGCGCCAGCTCTTCAGCGTAACCCGCAAAAGCGGGGCGTCTGCACGCGCGTGTACACGACCACCCCCAAGAAGCCGAACTCAGCGCTTCGGAAGGTTGCTCGCGTCCGCCTGACGAACGGCTTCGAGGTGACCGCCTACATCGGTGGGGAGGGGCACAATCTGCAGGAGCACTCGATCGTGCTGATCCGCGGCGGTCGCGTGAAGGACCTTCCCGGCGTTCGCTACCATATCGTCCGCGGCACGCTCGACGCCTCCGGTGTCGAAGCTCGCCGTCAGGGACGCTCCAAGTACGGGGCCAAACGGCCCAAGTAAGGAAGAACGATGAGTCGTCGCAGCCGCGCCGTCAGGCGAGAGACCCCGCCGGATCCGAAGTTCGAATCCCGTGGCGTGACCAAGTTCATCAACAATTTGATGGTGGACGGAAAGAAGTCGAAGGCGGAGAAGATCTTCTACGATGCCGTCGACATCATGGAGCAGCGGTCCGGACAGCCCGGCCTGCAGGTCTTCGAAACGGCAGTGAACAATGCGAAGCCGGCTCTCGAGGTGAAGAGTCGCCGAGTGGGTGGTGCCACCTATCAGGTCCCGATCGAGGTTCGGCCTGACCGGCGGACGGCGCTCGCAACCCGGTGGTTGATCGGGTTCGCTCGCGGACGCTCGGAGAAAAGCATGGCGGAGCGTTTGGCGGCAGAACTTCTGGCGGCGAGCCGCGGAGAGGGAAGTACGATCAAGAAGAAGGATGACACGCACCGGATGGCCGAGGCCAACAAGGCATTCGCCCACTACCGGTGGTAAGGACCAGAAGCTCGACGATTCGCTAATCAGGTAGACCGAAGCCCCGCATGAGACGGGGCCGCGGACAACAGGAACGCGATGGCCCCCGGGTACGCCGATGGGCCCTCTCCGACTCAGGGAGCGCGGATAGCCGCCGTCCGAAACGACTGCGGCCGGAAAAACCTCGCTCCCTTTTTCATGCCCCTCGCGGGGCTAGACGAACGAAGCAAACACGAGACGTAGATAGATGCCCAGGACCACGCCACTTCCGCTGCTGCGCAACATCGGCATCATGGCGCACATCGATGCCGGGAAGACAACGACCACCGAGCGCGTGCTGTTCTACACGGGTCGCGTTCACCGAGTTGGCGAGGTCCATGACGGCGCGGCCACGATGGACTGGATGGAGCAGGAACAGGAGCGTGGCATCACGATCACGTCCGCCGCGACAACCGCGCACTGGACGCGCTTCGACACCGAACATCGCATCAACATCATCGACACCCCGGGCCACGTCGACTTCACGGCCGAGGTCGAGCGATCCCTGCGGGTTCTGGATGGAGCGGTCGCAGTGTTCTGCGCCGTTGGCGGTGTCGAGCCTCAGTCCGAAACCGTGTGGCGTCAGGCCGATCGGTATGCGGTGCCGCGAATTGCGTTCGTCAACAAGATGGACCGCATCGGTGCAGACTTCATGAATGTCGTCGGCATGATGCAGGATCGTCTCGGTGCGAATGCCCACCCGGTTCAGTATCCCCTCGGTGAGGGTGAACTGTTCACGGGGATGGTAGACATCATCGAGCGCAAGGCGATCATCTTCGAAGACGAGATGGGGTCGAAGATCTCCGAAGGTCCGGTGCCGGATGGGCTGACGGACACGATCGAGGAATTGCGGAACGCTCTTCTCGAGGCCGCAGTCGAGCACGATGACGTTCTGATCGAGAAGTACTTTGCGGGAGAGGAGCTCACGAACGACGAGTTCCGCCAGGCGATCCGCGCTGCGACCATCAAAGGTGTGATTTTCCCCGTGTTCTGTGGTTCGGCGTTCAAGAACAAGGGTGTGCAGGCTCTGCTCGACGGAGTGATCGACTATTTGCCGTCGCCAGTGGACGTCCCCGCCATTCAGGGTCATCTCCCCGAGAATGAGGAGTCCGTGGAGGAGAGGGTCGCGGACGATGCCGCCCCGTTCTCTGCGCTGGCCTTCAAGATCGCGACGGACCCCTACGTCGGTAAACTGACCTTCTTCCGCGTGTATTCGGGATCGCTGCCGTCCGGCTCCTACGTGTTGAACGCGTCAAAAGGCAAGCGCGAGCGCGTGGGACGCATTTTGCAGATGCACGCCAATAAGCGTGACGAGCTCGACGAGGTCTACGCAGGAGACATTGCGGCGGCTATCGGACTCAAGGATGTAAAGACTGGGGACACGCTGAGCGTTGAGTCGGACCCGGTCATCCTGGAGTCCATGAACTTCCCGGAGCCCGTGATCGCGGTGGCGATCGAGCCGAAGACGAAGGCCGACCAGGACAAGCTCACGAACGGTCTGGTGAAGCTGGCAGACGAAGATCCGACATTCCGAGTGCAAACGGACCCTGAGACCAATCAGGTGATCATCTCGGGCATGGGGGAGCTGCACCTGGAAATCATCGTCGATCGTTTGAAGCGCGAATTCGGCGTTGAAGCCAACATCGGTCGTCCTCAGGTGGCGTACCGGGAGACGATTCGGAACCGCGCGGAGAAGGTGGAGGCCAAGTTCGTTCGACAGACAGGTGGCCGCGGACAGTATGGCCATGTCGTGATCAACATCGAGCCGAGCGAAGCCGGCTCAGGGTTCGTGTTCGAAGACATGATCGTGGGTGGTGCGATCCCGCGGGAGTACATCAACTCGGTGGCGGCGGGCTTGAAAGAAGCGCTGGACTCGGGTGTGCTCGCCGGTTATCCGGTGATCGACGTCAAGGTCGAGCTCATCGACGGCTCCTACCACGATGTTGACTCGAGTGAAATGGCGTTCAAGATCGCGGGTTCGATGGCCATGAAGGAGGGGCTCCGGAAGGCGAAGGCCGTCCTGCTCGAGCCGATCATGGACGTGGAGGTCGTGACGCCCGCCGATTACATGGGCGACATCATCGGCGACCTTTCATCGCGCCGCGGCCGTGTCGGTGGCATGACCGACCGTGCCGGGGCCAGAGTGATTGGGGCGTCGGTTCCGCTCGGCGAAATGTTCGGATATTCCACGACGCTGCGGTCACTCAGTCAGGGCCGCGCCGTCTACACCATGCAGTTTGCGCAGTACGAAGAAGTACCGAAGTCGACCGCCGAGGACATCATGGCGGCTTCGGGCAAGAAAGACTAGTCGACCGACCCAGGAGAGGACCAGCGAGATGGGCAAGGAGAAGTTCGAGCGCACGAAGCCTCACGTGAA
>JAYOKZ010000057.1:12928-15476 GCA_038120095.1 Gemmatimonadales bacterium | reverse complement strand
GCAGAGCAACTGACTTTTAATCAGTAGGTCGTGGGTTCGAGCCCCACCCGGGTCACTGGCGAGGAGCCCTTGATCAGTAAGGCTTTTCTGGTGTAGCCGCATCTTCGTGTGGCGCTTCTGTTTGCCAACCTGCTGGGTGGGGCAGCAGAATTCCGAGACGCTACGGGGGGTTGGTCAGAGGCGACTTCTTCAGTTGCCCGTGTAGGCGGCACTCGTGAGGGCTGGCATCTTCTCCATGAAATGTTGAGCAAGTGGCTCGCGGATCATCCCTCATCCACAGGCGTATGGCCGATTGGGTGCGGCGAGAGCCATGAGCTCGGCGGACGCCGGGGTTCAACGATGTGGAGTCCACGGTCGGCGTCGGTGAGTCTACGGATCGCTATGTGCGGCGTTCGACTCGGGCTGATTCCGGTCCTCTGTGTCCTGGCTACGGCGCCCCTCGGGGCTCAGGACGCGGGGGAGCAGTCGAGTGCCGAAGGGTGGTGGGCGCGTGGCGTCGGGTCTGTGTTTGTCTTTGCCGGTTCCATGGCCTACCGACCGAACCCTCAACTGCCGGGTCTCGAGGGCGAGACGATTCAGGGATTTGGCGTAGGCTTCTTCCCGGGCGACCCCTTCCTTCACCATACCGTGGGCATCGACGTTCACGCCTGGTCTGTCGACCGGAGTTATTCGTCGATCGTTCCCGGTGCCGCTGAGCACCGAACCGAACTCAGAGCCAGGGCGTTTGCGGTCGGTACTCGTGTGGGGCTGCCACCGCGTTGGCCCGTCGGCGCAGCGATCCTCGGTGGACTCTCGTACGTCGACCATGCAATGGAGGTGGCCGGCCGGCCCGCGTGGTTCCTGCCGGGGGTCGAACAGACGTGGAGCGCCGAGGACGGCGCATGGTCTCCCTATTGGGGGCTGTCGGTGGACGGTCGTATCGGGGCGGTTTCCGTGGGATTCGAGAAGCGGTGGATCAGGACTTCCGCAACGTTCGACGATCCTTTCGTCCTCCGGGATGTCCCCCTGGGCGGTTCCTCCGTCCTGCTCACCCTCGCGTGGTACCAGGGGAGATGAGCCGTCGTCGGTCGCCCTGAATCGCCCCTCGGATCCGCACCAGAAGAAAAGAAGAGCTTGGCTCCGGGCTCCATGCGGGAGGTGAGATACGTGAATCCGCTCGGGCGTTCTCACACCGCTCGACTGGGTCCGGCACCCCGGACGGATGCCGGCCTTGTGATCGGAACCGCCTGTCGGACAGAATGGCGGGTCGTTGGGTCCCGCCGTCCCCTAGTACCCGGAGTTTCATGTCCCAGTCGCTTGTCCCTATCCATCCCGGCGTGGTCGTCGGCCATGTTCATCTGAAAGTTACGGACCTCGAACGGGCCATCGCGTTCTATCAGGACGCGTTGGGCCTCTCCGTGACGCAGCGCCTCGGTGACTCAGCCGCGTTCCTGTCGGCTGGGGGCTATCACCACCATGTGGGCCTGAATACCTGGGATTCACTTGGAGCCGGACCTGCGCCCCGGCGGGCGGCCGGGCTGTACCATGTCGCGTTTCTGTACCCGACCCGTGCCGCACTGGCGGCGGCGTGTCGACGGCTCTCACGATTGGGCATTCCACTCGAGGGAGCTGCAGACCACGGGGTGAGCGAAGCGTTGTACCTGAACGACCCGGATGGCAACGGCATCGAGCTGTACTGGGACCGTCCTCGGGCGTCATGGCCACGTACCGCAGATGGTGCGCTCGACATGTTCACCCGAGTCCTGGACCTCGAGGATCTCCTCGGGTCCTCGGACCAGGTTCCATCCACGTGATTGCCTGACGAGGTTATCGCTCGAGGGCCCCTTTCCCGGCGAGGATCCGACTCCGGAACTTTGCGATCCGGGTGAACCGTGTCTCGGACTTCTTCGCCGAATTGAGGTTCACGACGTAGCTCCTCTGGCGACCGGGGGTGAGCGCGGCAAACGCCGCGGCCAGCTCCGGGTCACGCTTCATGGCCTCCTCGAGCTCGGCAGGTATCTCGATCGGGAGGGCTTCCCTGGCGGGTCTCAGTCCGGCGTCGGCGCAGTCGATCAACCTCGTGAGGCAGGTCCGGATCGTCGGCTCGCGTTCTGATACATCCGATGGGGTCGAGAACCGCAGCATGTTGGGGTGACGTGTGTTCGGCCCGGAGCGCTCGAGGACGACATCGGAGTCCTTCAGCAGTGCCGCGTCGAAGAAGGTGAGTCGAAAATCACCGCGGAACGCTCCGATGATCGCGATGTTCCGATTTCGGTACACGTAGCAGGGTTGCCCCCACTTTACCGTTTCATCGAGGCCGCACTCGCGGCACAGGTCACGCAACTGAAGCAGACCGGGCTCCCAGAGCCGGGTCGAGCATTCAGGCGTGTCGAAGCGATCGCATCGTCCACAGCCCTTCGAGAAATAGTCGTCGATATCGGTGATCATGGTCAGCGTGCAGGGTCGAGGAACGGTCTGCCTTCGCGAGACTCGGTTACGCGATCGGTCTCCATCAGCTAACGTGAATGAGCGCCAGCCGGCTCCACTACGAAGACGTGCCCATCACTCG
>JAYOKZ010000057.1:0-12918 GCA_038120095.1 Gemmatimonadales bacterium | reverse complement strand
CCCATGCGGGTACCAACGGCTTCGGAGCGGATGTGGGCATTGGAGGCTCGTTCCTGGTACTCAGAGCCGGGGCCTCGATCGTGCCGGAGAACTATTTTCTCACGAATCTCATCCCGTCGGACGTGTCCGGCGTGGCATATGAGGTGGTCCTCCCTGAGCGGACCCTTCGGGCGGGTGTCGACCTGCACATTCTGGGTCCACTTCGTCTTTCGGCTGGCGTCATGCATCGCAGCGCCAACCTCGTAGCTCGGGCGACGGTGGTTCAAAGCATCGACCTCGGGGGTACGACGTATACGGAGTCCGGAACGGTCGAGGCGACGTTGGAGCAGAGTCCGCTCGTTCCCTATGTCGGGATCGGGCTCGGGAATCTTTCGTCCGGATTCGGGCTGTACATGGACATCGGGGTGTCCTACTCCAGTGAGTCCACAGTCGTAATGAACGCGTCGGGTGCCCTGGCGAGTGCCCCGGGCATCACCGAGGCTCTCCAGCGTGAAGCCGACCAGTTTCTGGCGGACGCACCACAACTGCTGACACAGCTTTATCCGACTGTGCAGATCGGTTTCAAATTGGGGTTGTAGCCGAGCGCCGAATGCCCTCGCCGGCCCGGCGCCATCCGACGCGTATGCGTAGCCTCCGCTCTGCTCAGAAGCCGAGTGTCATCGAGTCGACCCTGTTTATCGATGCCAGACCTCTCGCTCTCCGTTACCGAGGGTGAGCATGAGTGAGCCCCCCTCGACGTAATAGCGTGCGTAGTGCTCCCATCCCATGACACCGGAGCGGATGAGGATGGCGCCGCCTTCGGTACGCCACTGACCCCGTGTTGAGTCGGAGCCGCCCGACTCGGCCGACCAACCAGCGCCCCCGCCCACCGTGCCGCCCACCGTGCGCACATACGTTCCCTCGGGGCAGATCAGGAGCGACATGCGAGTCGACATCGATGCGTCGCCGCTGCTGATCGACTCGACGCGACTCCACGAGCCCGCGAGGCTGGGATCACGCTCCACGCCTTCCCCTCCGCTACCGGCCGAAGTCGAACCTGTGGAGCACGAGGGGGGACCGGACTCCTCCACGACTTGCTGGACGCCCTGCATGAGGCGGTCGACGAACCCTACACGCGATCCTCGGGCCACATCGATATCAAGGCGCTGGTCGCCATCGGCGATGGTGGCAGCGACGCGCGTCTCTCCGACAGCGATTTCGTACGTGCCAGGAGCATGGTAGGCGAAGGTGTACTTGCCTGCCCAATCGGTCGTGGCCTCCTGTACCACGTTTCCTCGGGGATCGAGGAGGATGATCCGCGAGCCGGAGGCCACCTGGCTGCCGTCCTGAACGAAGCCCCACACCACATAACCGGTTTCGGGCGACCCCGGAGCGACGCCCGCACATCCCGCGATAGCGAGAAGAACGGCCAACCAACCGACACCAAAACCGCGTTGAGACCACTGACGCATGCGACCTCCTCGGGCGACACAAGGTGAAGATTCGCGAACATGCGGCCGGTCTTGGCCGATGAGCAAGATCGGGGGCAGGCTGCGATCATTCCGATGGGTCGAACCCCGTTGGTGGCTCAGGAGTCGTCGGCTGAGTTCCGTTCGTGGTGCACCGGGCGGACGCATCGGGATGCCTCGATCGGGGTGACCGCATAGACTGCGTCGAGGTTTCCCTTCGATCCGGGAGAAGGTCCCCATGCTCCGTTTTGCCTTGCTCGTCGGTGGCGCCGCGTTCTGCGGCCTGGCCGGTCCGGCCTCGGGCCAGACGTACGACGTGCTGATCAGGGGTGGCGACGTCGTCGATGGGACCGGTTCGGCGCGGTTTCGGGCGGATGTGGCGATTTCGGGGGACCGGATCGTGGCGGTGTCACGCGACGGGATCGACCCGGCGGAGGCCCGGACAGTGATCGATGCGACCGGGCAGGTCGTGACGCCCGGGTTCATCGACAATCATGCCCATGTCCAGGAGTCGATCGAGGATTACCCCCTGTCGGAGAACTTCCTGCGGCAGGGTATCACGACGCTGTCGTCATCGCTGCACTCGGGTGGTCAGCCCTGGCCTCTGGAGGAGTTCGCGTCGTCGCTCGAGATGGCACCGAACATGGTGTGGTGGGCCGGTCATACCTGGACTCGGCGTCAGGTGCTGGGCGACGAGAACCGTGACCCGACCGCTGCGGAACTGGAGGAGATGAAAGGTCTGGTGCGGGAGTCCATGCGGCAGGGCGCGATGGGGCTCTCGACCGGGCTGCTCTATGTCCCGGCCAACTATGCGAAAACCGAGGAGGTGATCGAGCTAGCGAAAGTCGCCCGCGAATTTGGTGGCATCTATGTCAGTCATATGCGGGGAGAAGGCGCCGGCCTGCTTGCGTCCGTTGCCGAGGTCATTCGCATCGCGGACGAGGCCGACATTCCGGCCCAGATCAACCATCACAAGGCTGCCGGGGCGGGGCAGTGGGGGCTGAGCGAGAGGACGCTGGCGATGATCGACTCGGCGAATGCGTCCGGCCTCACGATCGTGCACGACCTGTACCCATACACGGCGGGGAGCACGGGGTCATCCGTCCTCTTCCCCCAGTGGGCCCTGGCTGGAGGACTCGACTCCTTCCGGGCGCGGGTCGCGGATCCGGAAACACGGGCGCGAATGGAAGAGGATATGCGTTCGATCTGGCGGACCGACTGGGGCGGCGAAGATCTGTCCCGTGTGCAGTTCCGAGTCCTGCCGTCTGATCCTGCCTACGACGGGAAGACGCTTGCGGACTACGCGGAGGACCGAGGGTTCGACAGGATGGACATCGAAGCCGGGATCGACCTGGCCATCGAGCTGCATTCGGGTGGCGGTTTCAGTGCGATCTATCACATCATGGATGAAGCTGATGTGATCCGGATCATGCAGCACCCGCTCGCGATGATCGAGACGGACGGCGACAACGTCGGCTTTGGCGAGGGCTTCCCACACCCGCGGAGCTACGGAGCCTTCGCGCGGGTGCTCGCCCGGTACGTCCGGGAACTGGGGGTCATCACGCTGGAAGACGCGGTGATGAAGATGACCTCCATGCCCGCTCGCTGGCTCGGCCAGCGTGACCTCGGTGTGATCGCGGAAGGGATGCGCGCGGACGTGGCCGTTTTCGATCCCGATGTCATTCAGGACATGGCGACGTACACCGAGCCACACCAGTACTCGGTCGGGATCCAGCACCTGCTGGTCAACGGCGTGCCGGTGATTCGACGCGGGGCGCTGACGGGTGAGAAGCCCGGGCGCTGGATTCGGGGGCCTGCAGGGCGGCCTGTCAGCTGACGCTCCGGGGCTGTTACCAGAAGACGATATACAGAGCCACGGTCGTCAGAGCCACGACAACCCCACCCCAGCGTGCGCCCCGGCTCGGCGTGAGGTCGATGTCCGACGCAGTCGCGTAGACTACCGGCTCCGTGCGAGGCCGCAGGAGCGTGAAGCCGGTCATCACCGCGATGATCGTCAGGAAGGTGAACGCCATGTGGTTCAGGAAGGCGACTTCGGGCAGCTGCCAGTTCAGGATCCCGTAGATCACCGGGCCCACCAGCAGGCCACTGACCGCGGCCGAAAGGGGGGCACGGGGAACGAGCAGTCCGAATACGAAGACGGCCGTGATCGCAGGTGAGATGAATCCCCACACGAGCTGCATGTAGGCGTAGACGCCTTCGAACTGTCCGGGGAACGGTGCGAGCAGGCAGCCCACCACGACAAACACGCCTGTGGACAGGCGACCCACGCGAACGATTCGGTCCGCATCGGCCCCGGGCCGGATATGCCGCTGGTAGATGTCCATCGTGAAGAGCGTGGACGCCGAGTTGAGCATCGAGTCGAGACTGCTCATGACGGCCCCGAAAAGGGCGGCGAAGAAGAGTCCGCGGAGCCCCGCGGGCAGCAGGTCGCGAATCAGCATCGGATACGCCTGATCCCCGTCGGCGATCGATGATCCGTAGAGCTGGAACGCGATGATCCCGGGAAATACGATGATGAAGGGGATGATCAACTTGATTCCCGCAGCGAAGACGATGCCGCGCTGACCGGCTGCGAGAGACCGGGCGCCGAGGGTTCGTTGTGTGATGAACTGGTTGAAGCCCCAGTAGAAGAGATTCGGAATCCAGATGCCGAGAAGGAAGATCGTCCAGGGGAGCTCGGGGTCGTCCGCGGGCAGGACCATGTGCAGCTTGTCCGCGTTCGTATCGAGGAAGGCCCCGAGTCCACCGACCTCGCGGAGCCCGAGATACGTGACGACGCACCCGCCGACGAGCAGTGCCGACCCCTGCAGGAGGTCGGACCAGACCACGGCTTTGAGTCCGCCGTACACCGTGTACGCCCCCGCCAGAATTCCGATGAGCCAGATGCCCAGGAGGAGATCGAGGCCAAAGATCGTCTGGAGGCCGAGGGCGCCGGAGTAGAGCACGCCCGCGATCGCCACGCCGACATAGGCCGCCATGAGGTATACGGCCATGATCGTGCGGGCCGGATTCCCGTATCGGTGCTCCAGGAACTCGGGCATCGTGAAGATCCCGAGCCGCAGGAAGAGTGGCAGGACCCAGAAGGCGACGATCACGAGCGACAGCGCTGCGATCCACTCATACGAGGCGATGGCCATGCCTGCGGCCCCGAAGCCGGATCCGGCCATCCCGATGAAGTGCTCGGTAGAGATGTTCGAGGCGATCAGGCTGAACCCGATGAGCCACCAGGTGAGGCTCCGGCCCGCGAGGAAGTAATCCTCTCCGGTGTCCTCCCCGCGTGAGGCGTACAGGGAAATACCGATGACTGCAGACAGGAAGGCGAAAAAGGCGATCGCATCGACGAGGGTCAGGCCCATCGGCGTTCTCCCGGTCACGACGGGTATGGAGGCAGAGGGAAGCTAGGCCCGAGCACCGGGTTCGGACTACCGCGCGTCCGCAGGAGGCGCCGAGCGTGCGGCGAGCGAGTACTTTGTCACTCATGGAATTCCTCGGTGACGCGGACGGTACCGTGGGGGCACTGTCATCTGGCCGGTGCAGCTCCCGGCCACATCGTCTGAATGTGGAGGGCTCGCGCGATGAGTGACTCGCTGTCCGCTCGGGGTCGACTGGCGGCCGTGACGCCGCTCAGGATCGACTACGACGCATTCAGGGAGACGGAGGAGAATCGATATCACCCGGTCGACAACCCGGGCGGAAGAATTCCCCTCAACATCGCGGAGAATCGCCTGAGCTGGCCGGAGCTACGTGATCAGATCGAGGAGATCACGCAGTCGGAATCCATCCCGGATTGGGTGCCGAGCTATACCTCTGCGGGTGGTGCGCCCCCGTTCCGTGAGTCCCTTGCACACTTTCTCGAGACGCATCTGACCCACTGTCCGATCGATCCTGCAGGCCTGGTCGCGTCTTCGGGTGCGACAAGTGTGATCGAGATGACGGCGTTCGTTCTCGCGGAAGCGGGAGACGTGGCTGTGATCCCGGCTCCGAGCTATCCCGTGTACGAGCGTGACCTCGGTAATTTCGCGGACGTGGAGCGATTCGATCTCGTGACGCACCATGACTCGTCCGAGATTCACGGGGGACCGATTCTGTCGACTCGAGACCTCGACAAGGCTCACGAGACGATCTCCGCGTCCGGGCGGAGATTCCGGATGCTGATTCTCACGTCGCCCGACAACCCCACTGGCGGCGTGTACAGCCTGGACCACCTTCGCGTCGTGGCCGACTGGTGCATCGAGCGTGAGATCCACCTGGTGGTGAATGAGATCTATGGTCTTTCACTCATCGACACCGGACACCCCGACATCCGGAACGACTATGAGTCGGATGTGGCCGTTCGATCGTTCGCCGGGGTGATGGTCGAGAAACAGAGTGAGTTCCTGCACCTCTGGTACGCGCTGTCGAAGGATCTCGGGATCTCCGGCTTTCGCGTCGGGAGTTTCTGGTCACTCAATGCGGATGCAATCACGGCGTACGAAAATCTCAATCTGACTCATTCGATATCGAATCACACTCAGTGGATCCTGAGTCGGCTTCTGATCCGGGACGACTTTCTGCGCGGTTATATCGAACGTAACCGCGCGCGTTTGACGGCCTCGTATGCGCTCGCCGCGCGAGCTCTTCGCTCCATGGGCGTCCCGTACGTTCCCAGCCGCGGAAGTCTGTTCCTCTGGATCGACCTGGCCGAGTTCGTCCTGGAGGAGTCAGAAGACGGCGAGATGCGCCTCTGGCGGGAGATCTTCGATGAAGCCGGGGTTCTTCTTACCCCGGGTGTGGGCTTCGGCCATGCGAAGCGGGGACAATTCCGACTGGTCTATCCATGCGTTCAGCCGGACGAACTGTCTGAGGCGATGCGCAGACTGCATCACTTCGTCTCATCGCGACGGGACGGCGACCTTGTGATGTAGGTGGCGATCGTCAAGACTGAGCAGACCTTCTGGACCTGTGACAGCACGGGGGGCATGACCCATGTGGTTTGAAACGATCATCCGTGAGGAAACGGGATGTGCGGCCTACATGATCGGGTGCCAGCGCACGAACGAGTGCGTGGTCTTCGATCCACTGTGGGACATCGAGCCTTATCTGGCGACGGCGAGGAAGCATGGGTCGAGGATCCGTTACGTCATCGACTCGCACAGCCATGCCGATCACATCTCCGGAGCTCGTTTGCTGGCGGAGGAGTCGGGTGGGGAGCTGATCCTCCACGAGCTGGCCGAGGTCACGTATGAGGCGACCCGAGTCAAGCACGGGGACTTATTGCGCCTCGGTGGGGTGGGTCTGGAGGTGATGCACGTCCCGGGGCATCGCCCGGAGCAGATCAACCTCGTGGTGTACGACTATCCCCGAGGCGACGAGCCGTGGTTCGTGCTGACCGCGGATTTCGTGATGGTCGGTGACGTGGCGCGGCCCGACCTGGCCCAGAAGGGTGAAGAGGGGGCTCCTGTTCTGTTCGACGTCAGTATCCCGAGGTTCCTGAATCTCCCTGATCACGTGGAGGTCTATCCGGGTCACCTGGCTGGCTCCACCTGAGGACGCGTGTCCAGTGGCAAGGTTGTCACAAGCGTGGGGTTTGAGCGTCGATTCAATGACGCTCTGAGGATTTCGGACCGCGATCGTTTTACGGCCTACATGGACGAGGATCAGCCGATCAAGCCGGCAAATGTCCTCAACATCGTGGCGATCAACCAGGGCAGGCGAGATCTGACCCGGGGTGTCCCCAGAGCGAAGGCGCTGAGTCCGGCCGAGGTGGAGGCCATGATCCGGGAGGGGCACTACCTGATCGATGCCCGCTCCTCGGCCGCGTGGGGCGGCGGTCACATCGCGGGCTCCATCAATGTCCAGATGAGCAGCTCGGAGTTCGAGCAGCGCGTGGGGTGGGTCGTGCCGGACGACGCACCGATCATCCTGTTGACCGACAAGGACGCTCAGGCTCAGTCGTGCATGTACAACATGGGCTTCATCGGTCTCGATCAGCACGTGGCCGGTTTTCTGGAAGGAGGGCTCTCGGCGTGGATGAACTCGGGGCGTCCGGTCCGCACCACGCCCCAGATGGACGTGTTCACCCTGAGCGAGCGCCGGGCTGCCAACGAGATTCACGTGCTCGATACGCGTGAGCAGGACGAGTGGGATGACGGGCACATCGAGGGTGCGGTCTTCATGCCCTATACGCGGCTAGCACCCCAGCTCGAGCGCCCTCCCCGGTTCGACGAACTCGGCCTCGAGAAGGGTGCCTGTATCGCCGTCGCATGTGCGACCGGGAACCGGTCGAGTACCGCGATCGGTCTCATGCTGCGGGAGGGCTACACGGACCTGCGGAACGTCACGGGCGGCATGGAAGCCTGGGGCTGTGCGGGCCTGCCCATGATCGACGCGACGGGGTCCGCCTGTTCGATCGACTGACGAGCGTCAGGGTGCGATCCAGTGCCCTGACCAGTCGGTCCCGTTGCGCGTGAATCGCGCGCGGTGATGCCCGCGGAAACGCAGGTGTAGCCAGTCGATGTCCGTCAGGTGACAGCGGACGACACAGAAATGTTCGCGGCACTGCGACAGTGTCGGTGCGTCATCTGCTTCGAGAGCCCGCACGGTGGGCAGGGGTACGTCAGGCCCCTGCACGGCCGTACCCGGGGCGGGGCCCTGACCGTAGCAGCGACGACCCAGGGGCGTGACGCTTGCCCACGCGTTGTCCGCCACGGGTCCATCGGTGTGGATTGAGGCGAGGCCCAGCATGCGAAGCTGGACTTTTCGCTCACGGTCGTAGAAGTGCCATGTGAGGTGCGGGCTGAGATCGAGGTCGGCTCGCTTGAGGCTTCGCGCGTCCGTGTGAAATCCCAGTTCGGAGGTGTCGCGGTCCGCAAAGCGGAGAACGACGGTCCGAAGCCGGGCAATTCCCTCCCGGGTCGACCCGACGGTCGGCGTATGAAAGGGGTCCCGCGCATGCACGACGGCCTCGGCCAGCGACGTCCATACGCTCTCGAGGATCTCGGCCAGCGAGCGCTGCGGGGGTGAAGGGTCGTGCATGAGGACGTTCCGGGCCCGGACAGGAGACGAGCGTGCAGACTAGGGCGTCGGGGAAGTGCGCGACAGCGCGGACCCGGGCGGTCGTGGCCGGCCGGGTGCCCGGGCCCGGCCACGACCGAATTCCTCGTTCTACGTCCCCGGCGTCCTCGCCAGTACGTCGAGCGCTCTCGCATGATCGAGGAGGTCGAGAAACTGGGTACGGTACCCGTGGATGTCCTCGCCCAGGGCGCCGCGGGCCATGTGTGCCACATCCGCGAGATTGTACTCCGCGCAGTGCTCTGAATCTCGAAGCAGCATGCCCCAGGCTGCGACCGCCGCGGCGAATCGAAAGTCGTCCGACGTGTCTGCCGAAACCTCCCCGACGGGTGTCGTGACAAGCCGGCTGACGTCTCCACCTGGCTCCTTGTAGCGGAGCTTCACGAAGAGCAGTTCCTCGTTGTCCGCAGCCTCGGTCCGTGCGTCACGCTGGTATCGCAGGGCGTCCATTGCGCGGATCTCGACCGGGGTCTCGACCCCCACCGGTACGATCTCGTAGAGTGCGGTGACCGTGTGCCCGGCTCCGAGATCTCCGGCGTCCTTCGTATCGTCATTGAAGTCCTGGGCGGCGAGGAGGCGGTTCTCGTACCCGATGAGACGGTACGCCGCGACTCGGGCCGGATTGAACTCGACCTGGATCTTCACGTCCTTCGCGACGGTCAGCAGGGTACCGCCCATCTCGGTGACGAGGACCTTTCGCGCCTCGAGTTCACTGTCGATGTAGGCGAAGTTGCCGTTTCCGTGGTCGGCGATCTGCTCCATTTTCGCCTCTTGCATGTTCCCCGTGCCGAACCCGAGCACGGTGAGGAAGGTCCCGCCCTCTCGCTTTTCCTCGATGAGTCGGACCATCTCCGCGTCGCTGGACGCTCCGACATTGAAGTCACCGTCCGTCGCGAGGATGACACGATTGTTGCCACCCTCGATGAAGTTCTCCTCCGCCACGGAGTACGCGAGTCGAATGCCCGCACCGCCGGCGGTCGAGCCCCCAGCGCTCAAGGACTCGAGTGCCCCGAGGATTGTCTCGCGTTCACTGCCGGGCGTGGAGGGCAGGACGACGCCTGCCGCACCAGCGTAGACGACGATGGCTACGCGGTCTGTCGGGCGCAGCTCGTCGACGAGCATCGCGAATGCCTTCTTGAGCAAAGGAAGTTTGTTCGCACTGTTCATCGAGCCCGAGACGTCGAGAAGGAAGACCAGGTTGTTGGCGGGCGCATCCGACATCTCGATCTCGCTCGCCTTCACACCGATGCGTACAAGCTGGTGCAGTGGCTGCCATGGGGCCGCCCCGACCTCCGTGGCGACCGCGAACGGGTGCCCATGTCCCGGGCGGGGGGCGGGGTCACCGTAGGGGAAATAGTTGATGAGTTCCTCAACTCTGACTGCATCGATCGGGGGGCGCCGACCCTCACGGATGAAGCGACGCACATTGGAGTAGGACGCGCGATCAACGTCGATGGAGAACGTCGACAGTGGCTGGTCGTCCACTCCAACCCAGTTGTTCTCGTCAATGAGGGCATATCCCTCTCGATCAAAGGCTGGTGCCGGGAACGGGTGGGGCCCCTTCGCCAGCACCCCGTGTGCAGTGGACAGATTCGAAGCGAGTGCCTGACTTCTGCGGTCGGCGGCAGATTCCGCCGCTGCGAGGGTCGGATCGGAGGATCGATACATCGGGGTCAGATGTACGTCCCACGTGTTCGAGCCTTCCGTCAGCGCCATGACATGAGTTGCCTCGATGTAGCCGGGACTTCCCGCGACGACTGTGACCTCAGTTCCGATTGACTCATCGGGCAGCTGGAGGATGTAGCGACCGCGGCGATTCGTCTCGGCAGTCAGACTCGAGCCTCGTACCCTGATCCATACGCCCGACAACGGCTGCCGTGTCTCGGCGTCGAGGGCGTAGCCCGTCAGACTCACTCGGATGGGGACGGCTGCGTCGATGGAGCCGTCACCGGAACGCGCCGGAACGTCGCCCGTTGCGGCGATGGACGACGAGGCCAGGGCCATCGAGAGGAACAGGGTCCGGAGAGACATGTGAGCTCCTTGATCCGAGGGCACGCGAGAACACTGACGCTCTCTCGTTCGACCCGGTGGACGGATCAGGTACCCATGATTTGCACACGCCCTCGGTCGCAGCGTCGAAGCCCGACCTGTCCTCGCATGTCAGGCGGGAGCGGAGAAACCCTCGACGCCGAAGCGTTGACAGCCGGCAGTCCAGGATCCGAGCAGGGTGATCTCTGCGAGCACGAGAAAGACCGGTATGCGGCGGAGGATGGTCCCCATGTGGGGATTGTCACAAAACGCTGAAAGGAATTCCTCTCGAAGGATGAGCGGCGCGTTCGACCGCGTGCTGCCGCCCGCCAGGAAGAGGCCTCCGAAGCTGAGGTATGACAGGGTCAGCAGCTGTGAGAATCGGGCTGCGAAGTGGTAGTAGTAGTGCAGCGCCCTTTGGCATCGAGGGTCACCATTGATGGCTCGGTATGCGATTTCAGGAGCGCTCAGAGGGTCGTCGTTGTGGGTCGGCTCCATGGCGACCCAGAGAGCCTCGAGACCCGGACCGGAAACCACTTCTTCCCAGCTCGGCTGTCGTCCTTTTTGTTGGCCTACGGCCGTCAACACGCCCCGTCCGGTTCCTGAGGCGAGGACGTGACCCGCCTCGCTGGCTACGACCTGCCACCGATCTGCGTATTCGGGTCCTCGGTCTATGATGCCTGCAGAGCCGAGTCCGGATCCCGGCAGAACGAGCGCACGGTTCCCTTCGGTTGGAACGTTGCTCTCGCTGAACGAGATGAGCGTGTCGGACTGCGAATCACCCTGGAGAAACGCAATCAGTCCGTGGGCGGACACTTCGAGATCATTCATCAGAATGACGTCGTCGAAACCGAGTGCACCCAACTCCCTCTCGCTGAGGAGTGCGTTGCCAGCCCAATTCGTCATCTGGCGAGAGCCCCGACTGACTTCGGGTCCAGCGACTCCGGCCGCGAGGCGCACGGTCTTGGCGTCGGGGAGGGTCGCGCGGATCTCGCTGAGAAATTCCTCGAGGGCTTGCACGGACCCCACGTTGCGAATGTAGGGGTTGAGACCCGGAAAGGGGTCCGACACATCGCCGAAGCAGATGCGCGTTCGAGACGCTCCTACGTCCATGGCCACGAGAATGTCCGACATCAGTCAGCCTTTGTTCACGTTAAGGTCCAACTGTACCTGAAGCTGCTTGACAGCCTGCAGCCCCTTTGGCACACTTTGTTCGATTCTCGAACAAAGTATCAGGCATCGTAGCGACCGGGCCAAGTCCGGGCTCATCAACATCCGCTGAAGGGGTTTCACATGTTCTCAAGATCGCAGCTGGCATTGGCCGTGGTCGCGTCATCCGTGTTCGCAGCCGCATGTGAACGTTCGGATCCGATCGGCCCGGCTCCATTCCCGCCGGAAGCCGAAGTCTTCTCGGATGGGTTCGGGGCGTCCGTCGATTTCCAGGCCTTTGCCGGGTCGAAGTTCGATGCGATCAGCATCGATGCGACGGAGCGCCGGAACGGAGAGTCTTCGCTTCGCGTCGATGTCCCCGCCCCCGGAGATCCGACCGGCGGCTTCGCTGGCGGAGCGTTCGTGGCGGGTGTTCCGAGAGATCTGACCGCGTTCAACGCGCTGACCTTCTGGGCCAAATCCAGTGTTCCGATCACCCTCGACGCAGCAGGGCTCGGCAATGACAACACGGGAACGTCACTCTTCATGGCGGAGGTCGATGGTGGCCTGCCTCTGACCACGACGTGGGCAAAATTCACGCTCCCCATTCCCGATGCATCTGCGCTCGAGCAGGAGGCGGGGCTGTTCTTCTTCGCGGAGGGCGCCGAAGGGCAAGACGCGTACAACATCTGGTTCGATGACATTCAGTTCGAGTCACTCGAGACCTTGGTCAACCCGCGTGCGTTCATCGCGAACACCACGGTTGAGGGTGCCGTGGGTGCCATGTTCCCCGTTCCGGGAACCCAGTTCGTCGCGAATGCCGACGGTGGGGACGTGACCATGGATGCGTCACCGGCCTACTTCGTCTTTGCATCATCCGATCCAGCGGTTGCCACCGTAGACGATGCGGGGATCATCTCGCTCGTAGGGGGAGGCACGGCCACGATCACGGGCCAGCTCGCGTCCATTGCGGCAGAGGGTACGGTCACGCTCGAAGTCGCTGCACCTCCGGCAGAAGCGGCGCCGACACCCACGCAGGATCCGGCCGACGTCATTTCGATCTTCAGTAACGCATTCACGAATGTGGCGGTCGATTCGTGGCTCCAGTTTGGGAATCAGGGGGTCAGCGTCGCTGATGGTGTGGTGCTCGGAGATGACGTGAAGATTTACTCCGACCTGGTGTTCGCAGGCATCGAGTTCTCTTCCTCCACCATCGATGCAT
>JAYOKZ010000056.1:0-16111 GCA_038120095.1 Gemmatimonadales bacterium | reverse complement strand
GTCGCCTGCAGCTTGATGCCGGTTTCCTGCTGCTGGACCTGGGCCGTTGGGAGCTGACCAGCACCACCAGCGCCGGCGCCTGCGTCCACAACGCGAATGGGCGTCAGTTCACCGACGAGGAGATCCGCGGGTTGGTTATCCAGTACCGTGAGCTGCGGCGTGGCCTCGATGTCGCTCAGCTGCACCGACTCCAATGCATCGATGAAGCTGACGAGCGTGTGGCGCCCGATCACCATCGAGCTCAAGATCTGCAACGTGGGAGCCGTCACGCGGTTCGTTGCGTTGCCCAGAGCCGCGATCGAGTTACCCCCGAGAAGAACGGTCTGTGTACCCTGCAGGACTTCCTCCGGTGGCAGAGGACCATCTCCGTCAGGGTCGATGAAGCCCGAGGACAGGCGATTGAGCTGATTGCCCCGGGAGTCCTTGAGCTCGTATGTCACTCCGATTTCGTCGAGGTCAGTGCGGTTGACGAAAATAATCTTCGCCTGAATCGACACCTGAGGAGTTTCGACGTCCAACTGCGCGAGCATTTCGGCGACCGCGGTCTGAACACGCTGGATGTCGGAAACAACGAGCGTGTTGGCGCCCGTACTGGCGCTGACGTTGCCACGCTCGGTCAGGAGAGGTGACACGAGCGTCTGGATTTCGGTCACGGTCCCGTACGATATCCGGTACGCGCGAGTCAGAATCGGCTCGATCTGTTCGCGATCGTTGATATCGGAAATGTTATCGACTCGAATGATCCCGTTGGCGTCTTCCTCGCCCACCAGACCCTGCCCTGCGAGGATCGTGGAGAGCGCGACATCCCACGGTTGATCATTGATATCCGCAGTGACAAACCCTTCCACATTGGATCCTGGCACGATGGACTTGCCGGAAAAAGCGGCGAACGCCAGCAGCACGTCATTGATCGGGGCTTCGGTCCACGTCACGGAAATACGCCGCACTTCCTGAACTGGGGCCGGAACGGATTCGAAGGCCGGTGCCGTTTCGGGCACCTGCCGAGCGCCCGAGGACCAAGGCTCGAAGTCACCGACAGCGTTGTCGAGCTGGATACGCAGACCACGGGGATCATCAATGATCTCGTGCCGCAGGCTCTGCTCCAGCACGAAAACAAGGCGAACGATGTCCTCGGCGTATTGAGTCGAGCGCATGGACACCACCCCGCCCCGATTCAGCTCGGCGAAGTACTCCTGTGGAAGCGCGTGCGTCGCTCCAATGAGATCGACCACCAGGCGGTCAGGCCCCTCCATCGTAAAGGACCGATGTTCGGTGCGCCCCTCGGTCGAGACGAGAATGCTCGTGTGCGAAGCCATCGGTGAGATCGTCACCTCGGTGACGGACCCGCCGACGGCGAGGAGCGTGCCCGCCCAAAGAGCGAACATCGACATCATGGGGTGCCTCCCTCGCGGCTGGATACGAAATTCATGGTGTTTCGCTCGACGGCATCGAACACTTCCACGTCGACAATCACAGCGTCTCGGCGAATTTCGACGACCGTGGTGTTCCCGATGCTCTGTCCCACCTTCAGATAATACGCATCTCCCTCCACGCCGCTCATCGAGCCGTCGGCCGCGACGGTCACGGTTCCCGTGGAGATGATGGCGACGCTGGCGGATGGCTCTGTCGAGTACAGAATGCCGATCAGCGTCATTTGTTCGAAGCGCGGTCCGCCTGCTGTTCCCTCCAGAGCAAGGAACGGATTTCGACGCGTGAAGGATGGATAGGAGAAGATCTCTCGCTCGTAGACGAGTTCCACGTCGGAGGACGAAGGGCGAGCCGGATCCTGCCCGTGAACCTCACCTGCGCCTGCGAGCAACACAGTGCCTGCAGCCAACATCATGGTCATACGCTTCACAGTCAGCCTCCCGGTAGCTCAGCAGGAGCCACGGATCCCGCCGCATCCGGCAGGACGTAAGTTTCAATGCGGAACGTGGCGACGACTGGGGCGATCATATCCGGGCTCTGACTCACGCCAGAATAGGACTGCATGTCGACCTGCACGGGCGTCACGATGCGTGGCAGAGTGGCGATCTCCGTCAGGAATCGTCCGACGTCGTGGTAGTCCCCGACCACCGTCATTTGATAGCCGGTTCGATTGTACGGACCTGCGGGCTCCGTCGGCTCCGGATCGAGTCCCACGACCTCGACGTCTGAGACACGTGCCCTGGCCTGAATGTCGTCTACGAGGGCAGGAACTTCCTCCTGCGCTGGAATCAACTCTTCCAGACGCGCCACATGCCGTTCATACGTAGCCATTCGGTTCTCGAGATCCTGACCGCCTCGAGCCAGGATCACGCCGGCCTGTCGATTTTGAATCTGCAGGCTCTCGAGGCGATCGCGCACGACGTCGTTCGCCTCATCACGCGGCGCCACGAAGTACGTCATGAAGGGGTAGATGAGCGCGAGCGCGACGATCCCTCCAAGCATCCAGTTGCGCTGCGTTGGATCAGACGGGTTGTACCAGGGCATCTCTCAGTTCCCCCCCGCAGCAGCCTGGTTCTCCGAGACAGCTTCGTCGAACAGTGGAACCGTCTCGAGGTCATCGATGGCGGGTGCCTCGTACTCCATCACGAGCTCGAACATGTAGACCAGATCCTCCGGATTGGCTTCGGAAGGGGTCTGCTGCATCGTTTCGGGATTGACCGCGCGAAGAAAGCGGGAGGCCTCGAGACGCCGCATGTAGCGCGTGATGGCGAACAGCGAACCGGCTCGGCCGGTCACCCGAACAGTGAGGGGATTGTCGCTCTGATACAGTACTTCGCGAAGCCACAGATAATCCGGGACAGCGGCAGCGACCTCATCCAGCAAGTGCGGCCAAACATACCGTCCGGCATCAATTTCCTGAATGATCGCAACACGCTCTTCGATGGAGTCACCGCGAGCCTCAAGCTGACGGGTGCGCTGGATGATCGCGGCGTTCCGAATGGAATCCTGAACCGCTTCCTCCACCTGAACCGACAGCTCTTCCGTCTCCGTTCGAAGATTGAAGAACGAGAAACCCATGTAGCCCAATGACACCGCCACCGCGACCGCGAAAAACGCCATGTAGGAGTCGACGGCCGAACCCCCACCGCCACCGCCACGAGACCGTCGAGCGAAGCGGGCGACCAGATCGCCAAGTGGGCTGCCACGCCCGGGGCCTCGCCTACCCCCCGGAAGAAGATTGACCTTGATCACGTTATCGCGTCCTGATCCTAGGCCCTGAGCGCCAATCCGAGCGGCAAAAGCAGCATCGGGGCAGCCTCATCGATCGACAAGTCTCCGGCGGCATCGGGCCGTACGGGTACTCTCTCGAATGGATTCACGATTTCGGTTTCCACATTCATCCGACTCGCCAGAGATTCGGCCATCCTCGGAATCCGGGCGCCCCCTCCGCTGAGGAAGATCCGACCGACCGAGTTACCGTCTTCGCGAGTCATCAGGAACGCGCTCGCTCGCTCAATCCCTACGGCAATCTCGTCGGCTGAGGAGGTGACGAACGTCTCGAGACCGGCCACAACCTCTCGAGCCTGGACGACATCTTCTGCCCGCTCTGCGGTGAGACCCCGTTCCCGCTGCAGGTCTTCGCGAATCTTGCGGGACCCAAAGGGAATGTCGCGCGTCAAGATCGGCACCCCGTCCTCCAGGATGCTCACGTTGGTCGTCTCGTGGCCGACGTTCACGAGCGCCACGATCCCCTCAAGAGAACCCGGGTAATTGTGCTCGAACGCATTGTGCAGGGCGAACGCGTCGACATCGATCACGAGCGGCTCGACACCTGCGTCCTGCAGCAGGCCGACCTTGTTGTCGACCAATTCGCGCTTCGCAGCCACGAGGAGGACCTGCATCTGGGCGCCGTCACCATCCGGATCCAGAATCTGAAAGTCGATCTCGACACTCTTGATGTCGAACGGGACATGTTGCTCTGCTTCCCATTTGATGACCTCGCGAGCATCAGCGTCCCGCATCCGATCCATCTCGATCTTCTTGATGATGACGTCGTGTCCGCCCACGGCGGTCACGACTTCAGCACCCTTCATACCGATCTCGGCGAACAGGCCCGCCACGGCATCGGAAACGAGGCCGTAGTCCATGATCTCCCCCTCCACGATCGCGTCGGGAAGCAACGGTCGCATCGCCACGCGCACGACCTCGGGCTGGTCACCGGAATGGTCGACCTCGACCACCTTGATGAAGCCGGACCCGATGTCGAGGCCGATTACGTTCTTGTTTCGTCCGAACAGGCCCATGCTTCGATGTCAACTGAGAGGGAGAATGGGAAAAATCTCAGAAATCTCGAAGGGACGATACATCTGAAAGACAAGAATTGTCAATGAAATTATCGGCCTCCACCATGTCCAGGAATTCGATAAACATTTGACGCGGTCCGCCTCCGCTCAGGCTTCGTGAATGAGCGAGCGACACCGGCATTCAGTTCGCAACGGCTGTCATGTCGACCCAGCTTCTCTGCAGCAGCGGGCGGGCACGGGACAGTGAGGCATTGTTGAGGATTGCCCGTTGAACCGTACAACGCGAATACGTGATTTCGGAGCCACCCGTGATGGACTGATCGTCGAGCAGTCCATTGGATGCCATCACCGCTCCGATGATCCGGTTTCCATTGCCCTGGGTCTCAAAGTCTCCCTGGACAATGATGATCCCATAGAACAGGAAGTTACCCCGCAAATCGAGCGTGCCATCCACAAGAAGAACCCCCTGCCCCATTCCGCCGGACTGGATGCGCAGAAGGGGCCCCCCATGGTAGATGAGGGGGAAGTACGCTCCACACGCCGCCGCCGGAATGGTGTCGCCCCAATTCGTCAGGGTCGCTTCGTTGCAGCGACCCGCAGCCGTCGTGTCCGGTTGGGTGCTGTTGATGTTGGACCCAAGTGAGGTCACATCCTTGCCCTCGGCCTGAGCCAGAGCGGTCAATTGGGCCCAGTCCATCTCTCCGAAGGTCGTGAAGGTCGAGTCCACGATCGACGAATCCTGATCGTATGCCGGACTTCCCAGGAGGCCGCCCTTGCCGCTCGTTCCAATGAGGGATGTGTCGTTCGTCAGGACACCCGTCGTGTCGTTGGTGGCGAACCCCGTACAATACGGCCCCCACGACGGAGGGGTCGTGTTGGTACCGTTGATCAACGCGTTACCCTTTACCACGGTCGAGCCCCGAGTAGTCAGGGCAGCCGGCGGGTCGATGTCCGCAAAGACCATCTTGGTGACGATACCAATGGTCCGCTGAGCCCCCGACCACAGCGCACCCCCCTCGGTGACGGTTCCCGTCGCGGTGAGGAAATACACGTAGTTGTTGGAGTTCGCGATCGAGACCTCCCAGATCCCACTGGCGATCGTGTCCGTAATGGTCGTGTCGGACCAGATGGCAATGTTGCCGAGCTGGTAGCCGTTCCAGTTACCGAGGATCTCGTTCGCGCCGGCCTGCGCAATGTTGACCGCCATGTTCGCATTCCTGCTCGCGACTCCGATCCTCAACTCCTGCTGGGCGATGAAGAAGCCGGCCGTGACGAGAACTCCGATGATCACCATCGCGCCGATCACGGTAGGGAGTGCAAACCCCGCACGATTTCTGACTCTCATGAGCGTACCAACCTCGCGTTCAACGAGCGGCCCCTAGTTTCGGGTGTGGATCCATACGAGAACCGAGTCGGAAACCATCTCGCCAAGCGAGTTGCGGACCTCCGAGCCAGTTCGAACCGTGACTTCGACCTGAGCGACCTCGAGCGGGTCCGCGGTCACCGCACCCAGCGCGTCCCGGTAGACGAACGCGAGCCCATCGCGATCACGCAGGGGACCGGCAACGGGGATCATGTCCCCCGATCCCTGACGTCGACCGAGGTACACGTCGCCCAGCATGGTTGTGATACCAAACGTGAAGTCCTGAAAGCTGCGCACGGGCGCACCCACATGAACGGAGTCGTTGGTGAACGCCGTCATCTGAGAGCCAAACGTCAGTGCGAGACCTGCATCCCCGTCCTGCGGACACGCAACGCCGGTTGAGTCGACGGCAGAGACACTCGCCGAAATCCACGAGTCATCGTTGTCGACGTCGGGATCATTGTCGGCGTAGACAAACAACGAGTCGCCCACGGCGAACCGGTTGGACCCTCCCATGATGTAGAGAGTGTCCCCACTGTTGAGGAGGAAGTCCTTGATCACCGTCATCACGGGATCGGACCCGGTAATGTCCGGTGCGCAGACGATCGAGAATTTGCGCATGAGTCGGACGCGGATCGAATCGGCGCCCATGGCCAGAATGTCACCGCCGGACGGACTCACTTCCCGCAATTCCGCGAATAGTACCTCGACAGCCATGCGCGTTGTTTGCTGCCCGGACACGGTCGCGCTCTGCGCCGTGTACGTCCTGCGGTTGGTGACCAGGATCTGTCCCACGGAGAGAACAACGACGAGCCCGAGAACCGACACGATCAGGATCTCGATCAGCGTGAAACCCGCGCGACCCCTCTTCATCGCCTCAGCACTCTGAATTCGAAGGTGTCTGCCACCTGAGCTTTGAGACCGGGCGGTGTTCCGGAGCCCAGGCCCGGCCCCTGAGTGATGATGCGCACAATCTTCGTCTGGGCTCCATCGGCGGTCGCACTCCAGGAGACGGCATAGACACCCACAGAATCGCTGCCTGTCCCGACGTTGTCGTAGGGGAGCGACTGAATTCTGTCGATGATGGTCTGGAAGGCGACCGAGCGTTCGGTCATCAAGTCAGCGAGCGTGATCTGGCGCGTAATGTGCGCTGTCGTGCCGGCCAGCCCGAGCACACCAAAGGCCAGAATCAGGATCGCGATGATCACTTCGACGAGCGAGAAACCGCCACGACGACGCGGGTCTCGGCCGGGAGTCAGGGCAGACATCTCAGCCGATCACCTGGCCCATCGGGAGAATCAGCACCGATGCGGTGTCTGCCGCCTGGCGGAACCGAAGACGGACCGTATCGCTGAAGGTCGCGGTGTACCCGTCGGTAGCGCCCCAGGAGCCACAACTCGTGTCGGCGTAACCCCTCGGCGTCATGCAGGTGTAAAAAGAGACGTCACCCTGCGTCTCGAGGGTTACACCAAGGTCGCCGTCGAACTGCTGAACATCTTCCCGTATCAACGTGTTCCCGTCTCGTCTGAGCGTCGCCACCGAATCGCCATCCACCCAGACGAACATGATGACGGTTTCGCCGGTCTCGATCGCCCTTGATCGAACGCGCTGGTGCCACGACATGTACACGCGCTTGGCACTCTGCACGGCAAACCGCGACTGCACACCCTGAAAACTGTTCAGGGCGATGCCGGTCAGGATGCTCCCGATGAGGATCACGATGACCAGTTCGACCATGGTGAAGCCTGCCCTCGTGCTCGTCATCGATACCACCGAACGCGCTCCGGACCGGATTTGCCGTCGCCGCGAAGTTCAGGGTGAATCCTATAACACTTGAATATTGCTGACGCTCGCCACCAGAGCAAAGCATTCTGGCTCCGGTTTCGTCATCCGTCCCACGAGGCTCGAACGTCCCTTCCCCGAATTCCTGACGTTATCCCGCTTGAGTCGGCAGGGGGAAAGAGGGATTGTGTCTGACCGAGTCCGATCCACCCGTCGACCCCCTGGCCAAAGCAACCACGTGCGAGCCCATACCTGTCTGCGAGCGGCATTTCTGTGCTCCGGCGCCTCCGGACTCATGTACGAGGTCCTCTGGAGCCGGTACCTCGGTCTTTTTGTCGGCCATAGCGCGTACGCGCAGGTCCTGGTGCTTACCGTATACCTCGGCGGGATGGCTCTGGGGTCATTCGCCGTCTCCGACCTGTCGAAGCGCCTTCGCCACCCTCTTCGGTGGTACGCCCTCACTGAAATCGCGCTGGCAGGATTCGGTCTCGTCTTCCACCCGATCTTCCTGGCCTCGACCAACTGGGCGTACGACACCCTTTTCCCCCTGATTTCCAGCGCTTCGTGGGTCGGCTCCTTCCGTTGGGGCCTGGCCGGGCTCCTGATCCTTCCGCAGGCGATCGTGCTGGGCATGACGTTTCCCCTGATGGCCGCCGGACTTACTCGCCGGAATCCTCGAAGGCCGGGCTCCGCCGTGGCAGAGGCGTACGCACTGAATACGATCGGGGGTGCGTTCGGCGTTCTCCTCGTAGGATTCGTCTTGATTGGGGCACTCGGGCTGCCCGGCTCAAGCGTCGCCGCAGCAACGATCAATGTCCTGGCGGCAGCGCTGGTGTTGCTAGGTCTGACGAGACGAGGCCCAGGAACCCAGAAAACCACCGATCCCAGAGTCGGCCACGGCCTCGATACCGCGTCCATGGAGACCGAGCAGGAAGGGCGTGAGTGCGACCTCCCGGAGCCTGCGCCATCCAAGACGGCTGAACGATCGGCCGGGTTACCAACCGAGTTGCCAGCCTCGATCCCCGGAATAGTACCGCTCCTGTTGTTCGTGAGCCTGGGTACAGCGGTCGCGTCATTCGCCTATGAGATCGCATGGATCCGCATGCTTTCTCTCGTTCTGGGCAGTGCCACTCACGCCTTCGAGCTGATGCTCTCCGCGTTCATTCTCGGCATCGCCATCGGCGCTTGGGTGATTCGGACGAGAGCGGACGACACTCGGACACCGCTCCGGTTTCTTGGTGGCATCCAGGTTCTCATGGGACTCGCGGCGTTAAGCTCGCTCCCGATCTACCTCCTGACCTTCGGTGCCGTTGCCGGGATGGTCGAAAGCCTCAGCGGCCAACCCGACGGCTACGCGATGTTCAATGTGGGGCGCTATGCGCTCTGCATTGCGGTCATGCTTCCGGCGACCACGCTCGCTGGAACGACCGTCCCGGTGATCACGGGCACGCTCCTGCGAGCCGGTTTCGGGGAGCGGGTCATCGGGCACGTATACGCGGTCAACACCCTCGGGGCCGTTGTCGGAGTCGGGCTGTCGGGCCTCATTCTGCTACCCCTTCTTGGCCTGAAAGGCCTCATTTCCGCTGGCGCACTGTTGGACATTGCACTCGGCGTCCTGCTCCTCGAACGCTCCAGTGCCGCGCGAGGATCGAGTCGCGCGTTTCCCGCGGCAGTCGGACTGCTATCGGTTCTCAGCGTCATCGGGATCACCTCGACGGTCGACTTCAATCCGAGCACGTTGACGAGTGGAGTCTTCCGGCGGGGTGACGTCGACGGGTACGCGTCTCGACGCAGCCTGTTCTATCACGACGGGCGCACCGCCACCGTCTCCGCACATATCGGATCCTCCGACGGGGTGGTTGTCCTCTCGACCAACGGAAAGCCCGATGCGTCCTTGGGCCCGCGCTGGATAGGTGAGAGCAACGTCTCGCTCCCCGTCCTGCCGATTCCCGAGGGCCGTGACTTCCCAACTCAAACTCTGGCCCCGATCATCGGGCTCGCCCATCGGCCGGGATCCCGTACCGCGGCAAATATCGGCCACGGGTCAGGAATGACAGCAACCGCGCTCCTGACCAGCGATCGGCTCGAGCGATTGGTCACCATCGAAATCGAACCGATGATGGTGGAAGGCTCACTCGTCTTCCTGCCCGCGAACAGCCCGGCCTTCTCGGACCCCCGGGTCGGCTATGTATTCGATGACGCAAAGTCCTACTTCGCCCACCGGCGTGAGCGCTTCGACCTCATCTTTGCGGAGCCCAGCAACCCCTGGGTCTCCGGAACGGCCTCTCTCTTCACGCAGGAGTTCTACGAACGCATCCCGGATTTTCTGGCGGAGGGGGGCGTCTT
Organism: Gemmatimonadales bacterium; assembly: GCA_038120095.1. GTDB lineage: Bacteria > Gemmatimonadota > Gemmatimonadetes > Longimicrobiales > Gaopeijiaceae > UBA2589. The sequence goes on along the minus strand of JAYOKZ010000056.1, from coordinate 6,388 downwards.
CGCACAGTGGTTGCAGATCTACGAGTTGGACGACGATCTCTTCCTGTCGGTGCTGGCTGCCCTCGACCACACCTTCCCGTTCTACCGGGCCTACCTTGTCGGCGACGCAGATGTCGCGATCGTCGCCAGTGTCGAGGCGATGGGGCCTGCTGACTGGTCCGTGGTTCAGGCAGAGTCGTTTCGCACCATGACGTCGGGGGCGCCACCGTTCGAACCCCAGCACATGGATGCGCTGTTCATGTTCGACCAGGACACCTTTCGCCCGATGCTCGATCTGGGCCTGCCCACGAACTCGGACTACCAGCCCATTCTCGATCTGGGTGCAGAGCGAGCCCGATTCGACCAACGTGGTGCAGAAGGGGCCTTCAGCTTCGCGATCAGCCGCGTGAACATCGCTCGCCATCGCTCTCACGAGGCTCTGGATCCTTTGCCCTACCGTCTGGTACCCGCCTACGGACTTGCCCCAGCGGTGCTTCGCGAGATGGGTTCGTGGCTCCGCACCGCACTCGCCGAGGGGGGAGGGATTGCTCCTCCCGAATTCCCGGAGTGGCAGGAGGAGCTCGTGCACCTTCAGCAATTCCTCACCTTCACGCGGAGCCCTGTGCAACTGACGTCATGGGACATCTGGAGTGCGAGCTTCGTGCGTGCAGAAACAGCACTACATCGCGGCACTACAGGGTACTCGGACCCGATCTTCTACCGAAACGTCCTGAGCTTCCTCGATCGAACCGACGCACCGGAGACCGCTCGGGCGACCGTCGACCTCTTGCGTGGGTATTCGACGGGCAACTGGGATCGGGCCGCTGCAGGCGCCGACATCCTCGTCGAGCGAGTCGGCAGGGGCGAAGCGTGGGTCACCCCGGACCTTCTCCTTGACATCGCCGTCCTTGCCTACCTGGAGACGGATCGCCCGGAAGCGGCGTCGGGCGCCTATGAGGCTCTGGTCACTTCCACCGGAAGGGCCGACTGGAACCTCCGCAACCGGCTGTTGCGCGCGATGATCGATGACAGGCTTGGGGTCGACTAACGGCCCCACAGATTGCGGATCTCTCGCAGAAACTCCCCCTGCTGCCGCGCCCGTCTGAACTCCTCCAGGGCGCTGAGAGCCAGCACTCGATCGGCACGAACGTCTGAGCCCGGGGCGATCTCCAGTCCCTGTCCGGCGACGACGAGACCCTCGAACGTTCCCTCCGCCACCCTCACTCGACCCGTGGTCAGAAGGAGCCCCTTCAGCAGGACCCCCTCTGCAAGAACGATGTCGCCTCGTCCAGCGATCAGGGCATGTCCGGTCCCACCCCGTATTTCGACCCTTTCCTCGACCGCCCGCAATGACACTCGATCACGACACACGGAGGTGCCGGTCGGATCCCCCAGATTCTCAGCTGCCGTCAGATCGCACTTGCCCGACCGTATCACGAGTCGGGGGCTCACGACTCCCTCGAGTCGGGTCAGTCCCGCCGCGATCTCATCCACCGTCAGCCGGCCGATCGAGATGGAGTCGACCCCGCGGACGGACAGACTCGGCGCGGCCTGCCGCGTAGTGACAGCCATCGAGTCAAGGACCGTGACATCGAAAAGCGACGCGACCTGCGTCGCGGGATCGAGCACCCAGGCAAGTCCCGAAGCACCAAAGGGCGGGCCCGGCATCTGCCCATCGCCCGGCCATTGTATCACGTCCACGAGCCAGACCTCGGGCGTGAGTCGTGTCCAGCCCGCCTCCCACGATTCGATGCCGGACGAGTCACCCCGATGCACGGTGGCTCCGACTGGGACCCTCTCGGCCCATGCTCCAGGCCCCCGGGCTACCTCATGCGCGAGGCGAGCCTCGGCCGATGCCCTCAGTTCGGATAGCGTTACTGCCGTCCGGGCAGAGCGCAGGGCGGACGAGGCCACGACGAACGTTGTCCACGCGAGAACATACAGCCCGAGGGCAAAGAGAACCGCAAACGGGATGGCCGCGCCCCGCGTCCGGTTCACCAGGTTCGAAACAAGATGGGTTCGACACGCGTATCCTCGCCCCCACGGCGCAGGAGCACTCGAATCCAGGAACCGTCAACGTGGAGTGAACTGGAGGGATCCCACACCACCGGTGTGAGCGGCTGACGTCCTCCTGCACCCCGCCGGTAGCGGAGGGCACCATCGGGCAGATGGTACGACCCGGTCTCGAACAGGCGAACGAAGATCGTCTCAGAGGGGATGTGCCCTGCCGACCGGAGGACCGTCGGTCTTCCTGCCGGAATCTGGCCGCAGCCATCGGGTAGCGCTCGACTACCAATCAAATCCACGGTCCGAAGTGATCCGAGCGGCCCGATCAACTCCACCGAGTCCTTGCCCGGCTCCGGGGAGCGCACCGACTGCAGGTCGACCACCAGCTCGTCAGCTCCCGTCTGGCAGACTCTCCCAGCACCTCGTACGGCCCTCACGCTCAGCGAGTCGCCACCCGAGGATCGAGCTTCACCCGAGGCCAACGCTGACAGCTCCGAACGAAGAGTCAGTCGTGCGATCCTGCGAGCCGTCAGTCGATCGTCCCGCACCAACGTGTCTCGCGCGACGGATGCAGTCTGCAGGAGTGTCCGAACTGCCAGGGTGACGACCATGGCACCCAGGAAGACGCCAACCACTGCCTCGACCAGCGTCATCCCGCGACGTCGACGACTCACCTGCGCCTCCAGCCGGACAAACGAATGGGCTCTCCTGTCGGAACCACACCCGTGACCACCACCGACGGGCCCGAGATCGACCACTCCACCTCAATGTTTCGAAAGGAACGCCGCCCATCGACGTCGATGGACTCCGACCAAAGCAGTGAATCGAGGACTCCTTGCGAGACAGTGATCGCCGCTTCGATCTGCTCGGCTCGGCGAAGCAGTTCCGTCGCTCGTGCCAGCGTACCGAGCGCACCCGCGATGGCGACCTGCAGAACGACGAAGGCTACGATCACTTCGATCAGCGTGAACCCGGCTTGCCTCATCGACGACGAATCCGTCCGTAGCTGGAGACGACGAGACCCCGTCTGGCGTCACCGACGACGACATCGATCGAGCGACTCGCAACGCGTCCGATACCCATGCGGTCGAACTCAACGACGATGGAATCCCGGCTTCCATCCAGGTGCAGTGTGCCAGCGGGTAAATCGACCAACGTCCAACGGCCGGTCCTGTCCCGGTGGTCAACCCGGTAGGCAGGTGGCACGCGACGTATCGTCAGATTGGCACCCCCGGCCCGGACCGCCGAGGCCCGGGCCTCCGAAAATCCCGCAACCAGCTGTTCCCGGACCGATCCTGCGATCGCTCGATCGCGAAGCTGCCGCATGCCCGGCACCAGAGCCGACACGCAAATCGACGCAAGTACGAGGGTGCAGAGCAGCTCGAGGAGAGTATGACCACGCATCTGACGAAGCTGACCAGAGGCGATCAGTCACCCCATGCCCGAATCGGCCTATCCGATACCATACTCCTGGATCTTGTAGCGGAGTGCGCGGGGAGAAAGCTGAAGGAGATCAGCAGCCTGCGTCCTGTTCCCACCTGTCCGATCCAGGGCCATTTCAATCAGGTGACGCTCGAGGCGCGCTCCATGCCTCTTCACGGAGAGGTCCGAGCTGTCGACTGCTATGCCCGGCACATCCGGGAGAGGGCGCGTCACGGTGTCCGGCAAGTCGTCGATCCCGATCATCCTGTCGTCAGTCACCACCAGCGCACGCTCGAGCACATTCTCGAGCTCACGAATGTTGCCGGGCCACGGATGACTCATAAGAAGGTTCATCGCGTCCGGGCGAATGCCGTCCACAGAGACGCCAAGGCGTGCTGAATGGCGTTCAACGAGATGCGCGGCCAGCCGAGGAATTTCCTCCCGTCGCGAGGACAGTGGCGGCAGGTGAATCGGCACGACCGCCAACCGGTAAAAGAGGTCGGTCCTGAACGCGCCCTGCTCTACCTCATCACGAAGATCGCGATTCGTGGCAGCGATGACACGCACATCGACCCTGACGGATTCCGTCGATCCGATGCGACGGATTTCACCATCCTGCAGAGCTCGGAGAAGCTTTACCTGGAGATTTCCGGGCAGGTCCCCCACCTCGTCAAGAAAGAGCGTGCCACCCGCCGCCGCCTCGAAGAGACCCTCCTTGTCTCGGTCCGCTCCCGTGAAGGCCCCACGCACGAAGCCGAAGAATTCCGACTCCAGAAGGTGCTCGGGCACCCCACCACAATTGACGGGGACGAAGGGCCCGTGAGCCCTCGACGACTCTCGATGGACCATGCGGGCCACCAGTTCCTTCCCGGTCCCACTGGCACCGCTGATCAGAACCGATGAGCTGTAGGCAGATACTTTTCGCGCGAGTTCCATCGCGTCCCGCATCGCAGGTGATCCAACGACAATCGCGCCAAATCGGCTGTCCGCCTTGACCTCATCTCGGAGGCGGCTGACTTCCATGCGAAGTCGCTCTCTCTCCTCCGCCTTCCGCACCACAAGAAGGATGTCATCGGACCCGAACGGCTTCGGTATGTAGTCGTACGCGCCCCTTCGCATGGCGTCCATCGCAACGTCCAGGCCGCCATACGCCGTCATGACGAGAATCAGCGCCTGCCCACCGGCCGCGCGATACCGTTCGAGGAACTCCATGCCTCCGACCCGGGGCATGCGGACGTCACAAAGGATCAGATCCGGCTGTTGCTCGAGCGCCACGGCCAGGCCCTGCTGGCCGTCTTCTGCCTGGACGACTTCGTATCCCGCGTCTGCGAGGACCATGGTGAGAGCCTTCCGAAGGCCCTCGTCATCGTCCACGATGAGGAGCTTCACGCGTCGGCCGAACTCGACGCGGAATCCGGCTCTTCACCAGCGGAGGCGGCTGGAAGCCTCACGATGAAACGAGCGCCACCGAACTCCCGGTTCGCCGCGTCGATCGTTCCGCCCATCCCCTCGACAAGTCGCGCGCAGATGGAAAGACCGAGACCAGTTCCCTCACCCGGAGGTTTCGTCGTGAAGAACGGATCAAAAAGGTTCTGTATGACGTCCGAGGGGAGCCCTCGGCCGTTGTCCGTGACTTCGATCGCGAGAACGAACTCTGCTCCGACGACCGCAGCCGTTCCAACGGCGTCCAGCTCACGGCGTCGGCGGTGCGAGTAGTCGACTTCTGGCGGATCCTCATCCCGCCGAGACGGCATCGCCGCCAGCAGCCCCTGCTCCACAAAGACCCGGACGATAATTCGCGGATCCGGTGTGTCTTTCACCGCGTGCAGAGAGTTGAGCAGCAGGTTCACGAGCACCTGCTGCAACTGGCCGGGATGGCTGATGTGCTCGGCTCCCCCGCTCTCAATGACGACCGACAGGGCAACATCCTTGAGTCTTCCCTGATGCTCCAGGAGGGAGTGCACCTGCTGCACGACGTCGGCGACGGGCCTGATGCCCCCTTCGTCCCCCTCGGGTCGGGCATAGTCGAGCAGACCCCGCACAATGCGATCGATGCGCCTCGCCTCATCCCGGATTCCCTCGAGGACCTCGGTGCCGGTCCCATCTGCTGCGGCCCGCGAACAGGCCACATCCACATAGGTCATGATTGCCCCAAGTGGATTTCCAACCTCATGAGCAATCCCGGCCGCCAGGGTCCCTGCCGAGGCAAGCCGGGCTGAGCGCACGACCTGGTCACGCGCCGAACGCAACTCCCTGTTCGTTTCGTCCAGGGAGCGGATGTTCGCCATCAAGGCCTGTCTGTCCTCGGCGATTCGGTCAGCCATCCGGTTGATGAGCCGAGCCGCTTCCGAGAGCGGAGGATCGAGCGTCTCATCCAGACGCACAGAATCATCGCTACCCAGTCGGCGAAGAACCTCTAGAAAGGTCCGAAAATCTTGCGAGTCAGAGGCCAGCGACGGAACTCCTCAAGCTATTTTTGACAACGCACGTCGTGGCCATCGACGCAAGCAAGCGACCCCGAACTCCTCCGGGACGACGAAACACTTCGACCGCAAAAATGTTCGTGAAACGAAGAGTGGCCCGGGCCGATGGCCCGGACCACTCTCCCCACTTCACAAAGCATCCGCGCACTGATTCAATTCGCGGACGGATACTTAACCGTCTGAGCAGCCGATTTCGCCCGGGGCGACAGGTGCCGCGTTCGCTGGCTTTCCGGCAGGCGTCGCCGCCTCGCCATAGTAAACGGCGCAACCTTCACCCGTAGTGAGCGCAGCGTGAGTCGAATAAGCGGACCATCCCGTGTTGTTCCCAACGACGATGTCGACCGTCACCCCATCTGAATAGATGAAGTTGAGAGCCGCGGTGTCAGTGGAGTACAGATAATGATCGGCATAATAGATCTCCTGCTGGCTCGCCAGGTTCTTGAGATCGGACTTCATGGCGGCGAAGTAAGCCTTCTCACGCGTGGCGCTGAACTTCG
>JAYOKZ010000055.1:10039-16444 GCA_038120095.1 Gemmatimonadales bacterium | reverse complement strand
TCATCGGGGGCATCGCGGGACTCATGGCCCAGCAGCTCGGTGCGACCGGAATGCTGGACGGTCCCGGCGGCTCGGCGATCGACGCACTGATCGCCGAGCACGGTGCCGTCGGGGCGATCGCAACGGAGCTCTACACCACCTACGTGGTGCCCTTCGAGATCACGGGTATCCTGCTCCTGGTCGCGATCGTAGGCGCTCTCGTGCTTGCGAAGAGGGAGGTCTGATGATCACCGAAGCGCTCGTTCTCAGCGCCATCCTCTTCGTGATCGGCACCTTCGGCGTACTCGTGCGCCGAAACGCCATCATCATGTTCCTCTGCATCGAGCTTCAGCTGAACGCCGTCAATCTCAGCTTCGTCGCGTTCAGCCGGATGTTCGGAATCGAGGGGCAGCTCTTCGTCTTCTTCGTGATGACCGTCGCGGCGGCCGAGGCGGCAGTCGGCCTCGCGATCATCATCTCGATCTTCCGTCACTACGAGACGGTGAACGTGGACTCCTTCAACCTCCTCAAGTGGTGACCGGCGTGATGGCATCACTTGCGGCCCTCATGCAGGGCGGGGGACAGGCAGCAGCCGAGGGCGGACATTTCGAGCCGTTCTTCCCCGGTCTCGTCGTCCTGCTTCCGCTGCTCGGCTTTCTGGCCAACGGCTACCTCGCGCTCCAGCACGCCAGAGCCTCGGCCGACGCGGTACGAGGCGGATCCGAGCTGGACCTCGGGGACGCAGGGTCCCGTCCGGCGACCCATACGCTTCCGACGTGGATCGGCCCCGGCGTCATGGCGGTCGCGTTCCTGATCTCCCTCGTCAACTTCAGCCGGATGCTGGGTGCTCACCTCGAAGAGCCGGTGGTCGTCCACTACTGGACGTGGATCGCGACCGGGACCTTCACGGTGGATGCCGCACTCCAGCTGGATCAGCTCTCGATGATCATGATGATGGTGATCACGGGTGTCGGTACGCTGATCCACGTGTTCAGCGTCGGCTACATGAAGGAGGACCCCGGGTACCCTCGCTACTTCGCGTACCTGAACCTCTTCGTCTTCTTCATGCTCGTCCTGGTGATGGGATCGAGCTATGCGCTGATGTTCGTGGGATGGGAGGGCGTCGGGCTCTGTTCCTACCTCCTGATCGGGTACTGGTTCAGCGACCGCGAGAAGGCGGATGCAGGCAAGAAAGCCTTCATCGTCAACCGGATCGGGGACGTCGGGTTCCTGATCGCGATGTTCCTGCTCTTCAAGAATTTCGGGAGCGTGGACTTCGTGCCCGTCTTCCACGACGCGGAAACCCTCGCGTACGGCGGCGGGCTCGTGACGGCGATCACGCTCTTCTTCTTCGTGGGTGCGATCGGGAAGAGCGCGCAGATGCCGCTGTACGTCTGGCTGCCGGACGCGATGGCTGGCCCGACTCCGGTCTCCGCGCTGATCCACGCAGCGACGATGGTCACGGCGGGTGTCTACCTCGTCGCGCGGTCGTCCGTCCTCTTCGCACTCGCACCGCTGTCGAGTGCAGTGGTGGCCGGCATCGGCGTGCTCACCGCGCTGTTCGCCGCGACGATTGCGCTCAAGCAGAACGACATCAAGAAGGTCCTGGCGTACTCGACCGTCTCTCAGCTCGGCTACATGTTCGTCGGGGTGGGTGTCGGCGCGTATGCCGCGGGTGTCTTCCACCTCATGACCCACGCCTTCTTCAAGGCGCTCCTCTTCATGGGGTCCGGGGCCGTGATTCACTCGATGCACGAGGCGTATCACGCGACGCACAACCACGAAGACCCCCAGGACATGCGGAACATGGGCGGTCTGAAGGCCTTCATGCCGATCACCTGGGTCACGATGTGGATCGCGACGCTCGCGATCGCGGGCATCTGGCCCTTTGCCGGCTTCTTCTCGAAGGACGAGATCATCTGGTATGCCGGTGCCTGGGCCGGGGCCGAGAATGCACCGTACCCGGGGCTGTATACGGTGTACTGGATCCTCGCGCTGGCCGCGGCGATGCTCACGGCGTTCTACATGACCCGGATGATGGTCATGACCTTCCATGGCTCGAACCGGACGGGGAGCGAAGAGTCGAAGCATCTGCACGAGGCTCCGGCCGTGATGTGGGTGCCCCTCGCGATTCTCGCGGTGCTCTCGATCTTCGGCGGGTGGATCAACGTGCCCGAGGCGCTCCAGAGCGGTTGGGCGGGCCTGGGTGGCGTGCTGCCGATGAGCGAGTGGCTGCACCACTGGCTGGAGCCGATCACCGCACAGGCCCACCACGTGCAGGAGGTCAACCTCGGCCAGTACTCGTACTACGCACCGTTCGGCGGTGGTGAGGCGATGTGGGCTGCGATTTCCACCGTGGCCGCTGCCATCGTGGTCGCTCTGTCCATCCGTATCGTCGGTGGCCAGACCGTCGTGGCGGTCAAGGACGACACGACGGAGCTCTCCGGCTTCGCCAAGGTGCTCTACAACAAGTACTACGTCGACGAGCTCTACGACCGGATCATCGTTCAACCGATCGTCCGGGCCTCCCGCTTCTGCTGGAAGGTCATCGACGCCGGGATCATCGATGGGATGGTCAACGCCGTCGGTTGGGTGTCGAAGGGGACGGGCTGGGTCGTGAGCATGTTCCAGACCGGAACGGTGAATACGTATGCGTTCATTCTCACCGTCGGGGTGCTGTTCGTCCTCGGCGCCAGCCTGTTCTAGGAGGCGCTGATCATGACCGCACTGCTCGATTCGATCGGATACGCCCAGTGGGCGCTGCACGCGCTCATCTGGCTTCCGGTCCTCGGTATCGGCCTGGTGCTCTGGGCCGAGGAGGAACGCGCGAAGACCATCGCTTTCTGGTGGTCGATGTTCGTCTTCGCGCTCAGCCTCGGGCTCTGGTGGGCCTTCGACCCTGTGTCGGGCGCGATGCAGATGGAGACGACGACCCCATGGATTTCGTCGTGGGGTGTGAACTATTCGCTCGGGATCGATGGCATCAGCCTCTTCATGGTGCTTCTGACGACGTTCTCGACGTCGATCGCGATCCTCGGGTCGTTCAACTACATCAAGACGAAGGAGCGCGCGTTCTACGCACTGATGCTCCTCCTCGAGGCAGCGGTCGTCGGCGTGTTCGTCGCGACGGACGTCTTCCTCTTCTACGTCTTCTTCGAGCTCACCCTCGTTCCGATGTATTTCATCGTCGGAATCTGGGGTGGCGAGCGTCGCATCTACGCCGCGATCAAGTTCTTCCTCTACACGGCGTTCGGATCCCTCCTCATGCTGGTCGGCATTCTCTTCCTGTTCTGGAAGGCCAAGACCTTCATGGGGATGCCGACCTTCGCCTATGAGGACTTCCTGCTCGTTCCGCTGACGGGTACCGAGCAGATCTGGCTCTTCATCGCCTTCGCCCTCGCGTTCAGCGTGAAGGTCCCGATCTTCCCGCTGCACACGTGGCTGCCGGACGCCCACGTGGAAGCACCCACCCCAGGCTCGGTGATTCTGGCGGCCGTGCTGCTGAAGATGGGAACGTATGGCTTCCTGCGATTCCTCCTGCCGTTCTTCCCCCTCGCTTCTCAGCATCCCACGGTCGTCACGACGATGCTCGTGCTCGCGGTGATCGGGATCCTGTATACGGCGTGGGTAGCGGCCGTTCAACCGGACGCGAAGAAGCTGGTTGCGTACACGTCCGTGGCTCACATGGGCTTCGTCGTGCTCGGCGTCTTCGCTCTGAACGTGAACGGACTCCAGGGCGGACTCGTCGTGATGATCTCGCACGGGATCAGCACCGGAGCGCTCTTCCTTCTGCTCGGCATGCTGTATGAGCGACGTCACACCCGTGCGATCGCCGACTTCGGGGGAATCGCGAGAGTGGCGCCATGGTTCGCCACTGCCTTCATCATCACGGCCCTCGCGTCGATCGGACTGCCCGGCACGAGTGGCTTCGTCGGCGAGTTCCTCGCCCTCATGGGTGCGTTCGAGTCGCACCCCACGCTCGCCTTCCTGGCCACACTCGGGGTGATCTTCGCGGCGTACTACATGCTACCGATGGTGCAGACGGTCTTCTTCAACAAGCTGGAGACCGACGAGAACCGTGAGATCGACGATCTCAGCGGCCGCGAAATGGCGATTCTGGCGCCTCTGTGCGCCCTGATGATCGTGATCGGGTGGAACCCGACCCCCGTCCTCGAGCGCATGGAGCCGAGTGTCCGGGCGGTCATCGAGCGGCTCGAGGACGCCGGTGCCCGAGCAGCGGCTCTGGACGGTATCTCGCCGCCTCGGCAGGGTGATGTCTCGGTAGGCGTCGCGGAAGCGACATCGGGCGAGGACCTCGAAACGGCTACGGACATGAACGACGGCAGCGCCCCGGCGATCGCCGACGGCGACGAATAGGCGAAACGATCATGGAACTCGATTTCAGCCGTCAGCTCCATTACTTCTGGGCTTTGATGCCGGAGATGATCCTGTGTGTCTGGGGCATGATCGTCCTCGTGGCGGGGGTCTCCGGAAAGCACCGGGATCCGGAAACTGCCTCAACGGGTAATCCCAGCTTCGGCGGCGGAGCGGACCTCGGCTGGCTCGCCCTCGCGGGCGTCCTGCTCGCTGCGATGGCCAACGGGTGGCTGTACGGCTTTTCGGAAGTGGGACGCTCCTCCATGGTTGCGCTCGACGGCTTCCGGCTCTTTGCAAACTGGGTGTTCCTGCTCGCTGCGGCGCTCGCGATCATGATCTCCTTCGCGTACGTATACCGGCAGCGCCTCCAGGCCGGCGAATTCTACGGCCTCATCCTGCTCTCCACGGCCGGCATGATGTTCATGGCGGGAGCGCGCGATCTGATCGTCATCTTCCTGGGTCTCGAGGTCATGTCGATCGCGGTATATGCCCTCACGGCGTTCAACCGGCGTGAGCGCAGGTCTGCCGAAGCGGGTCTCAAGTACTTCCTGCTCGGCGCCTTCGCGACCGGGTTCTTCCTTTACGGGATCGCTCTCGTGTATGGCGCGACGGGGAGCACGAACGTATTCGAAGTCGGCCAGACGGTTTCGGCCGGGGCAGCGTCCAGCACGCTTCTCACGGTGGGCATCGCCTTCCTCATCATCGGCTTCGGCTTCAAGGTGTCAGCCGTCCCGTTCCACATGTGGACGCCGGACGTCTACGAGGGTGCCCCGGCGCCCGTTACGGCCTTCATGTCGGCTGCGGTGAAGGCCGCGGCCTTCGTTGCGTTCCTGCGCGTCTTCATGGTCGGCTTCGACGGAGTGTACGACACGTGGTTCCCGATCATGTGGTGGCTCGCAGCCATCACGATGGTCGCCGCGAATCTGATGGCGCTCGTGCAGTCGAACGTGAAGCGCATGCTGGCGTATTCGAGCGTGGCGCACGGAGGCTATCTCCTGGTCGCGATCACGGCCTCCAACGAGGCGGCCGCGGCCGGGCTGCTCTTCTATCTGCTGATCTACACGGTGATGAACATCGGCGCGTTCGCGATCGTCATCAGCGTAGCGCATCAGGCAGAAGAGCGTCTTCAAATCGAGGACTACGCCGGTTTTGGCTGGGCTCAGCCGATGATGGGCGTCCTGCTCACGGTCTTCCTCCTGTCGCTGGCCGGTTTTCCCGGCACCGGCGGCTTCATGGGCAAGATCTATCTGCTTCAGGCTGCGGCCGACGCTCAGCTCTGGTATCTCATGGTCGTCCTCGTCCTGACGACGATTGCGTCCTACTGGTACTACCTGCGGGTGGCGTGGTTCATGTGGATGAAGCGCCAGCTCGCCGAAGACCAGCACCTCCTGGTGGTTGCTCCGGTCCCGATGCGGATCGCGCTCGTCGCGTCCGTCGCCATCGTAGTCTATATGGGCTTCTTCCCGGGAGCCGCGCTCGACTTTGCTCGGGAAAGCGTGGAGGGCCTCGCCTCCCTGACCGGAGCGATGCCCGGCCTCGGGGAGTAAAGACCAAGGCCCGTCCGTGGCGTGACCGAACCATTCCCCCACCGGCGTGGTTACAGGGTCCTGCTGCGGCATCACCTCAACAGATCCCACGGTGACCCATGAAGGCGCACATCTTTCGGCAGTATGACATCCGCGGCATCGTCGGTGAAGACCTCGACCCCGGCGTAACCGAGGCCGTGGGGCGTGCGTTTGCGTCGCACGTGCGGGCGGAGACCGGGCTCGAGTGCCCCCGCATCGCGGTCGGCCACGACAACCGGGAATCCTCACCGAGTCTGGCGGCGGGCCTCATTCGTGGAATCACCTCTGCGGGTGCGGACGTCCTCGACGTCGGGACGGTTCCCACGCCTATCCTGTACTGGTCCGAATGCGTCTACGAGACCGACGCGGCCGTGCAGATCACCGGCTCTCACAACCCGCCGGAGTGGAATGGCATCAAGATGACGTGCGGGCGCGCAGCGCTGTATGGAGAGGCCATTCAGGGGCTCCTGGCACGGATTACGTC
>JAYOKZ010000055.1:0-10029 GCA_038120095.1 Gemmatimonadales bacterium | reverse complement strand
GGTGAGGGAGCCGTCGAGCGTATCGAGGTGCTGGATGCCTACGTGGAGGACATCGCCGGCCGGTTCACGCTCGAACGCCCGATGAAGGTTGCCGTGGATTGTGGCAACGGAAGCGGCGCCCTGGTCGCGGAGAAGCTGTTCCGTGCGATGGGCGTCGAGATCACGCCCCTGTTCTGTGAATCGGACGGGACCTTCCCGAACCACCATCCGGACCCGACGGTCGACGAAAACCTGGAGGACCTGATCGCCGCGGTCCGGACCGAGCCGCATGACCTCGGCGTCGCCTTCGACGGAGATGCCGATCGAGTGGGTGCGGTCGACGCCAACGGCGACATTGTTCGGGGAGACATCCTGCTGCTCCTCTTCGGTCTCGACCTTCTCGACCGCAAGGGCCCGGGCCAGAAGCTCGTCTTCGACGTGAAATGCAGTCAGGCGCTACCCGAAGTCTTCGACGCCGCAGGCGGTGAGCCGATCATGTGGAAGACCGGCCATTCCCTCCAGAAGGTGAAGATGAAGGAGACCGGCGCACTGCTGGCGGGCGAGCTTTCTGGTCACATCATGGTCGCCGATGACTATTTCGGCTTCGACGACGCGCTGTACGACGCGTGCCGCCTCATCTGGATTTTGAGCCGTTCCCATCGCTCACTCGCCGATCGGGTCTCCGACTTCCCGGTCTACGTATCGACGGCAGAGATCCGCATCGACGTGACGGAAGAGCAGAAATGGGACATCGTGGAACGGGCCGTGGCGCACTTCCGGTCGCTGTACGACGTCATCGACGTCGACGGAGTTCGTGTGCTGTTCGGAGACGGCTGGGCACTCCTGCGGACTTCAAACACGCAACCGGTGATCGTCGCTCGCTTTGAGGCCCGGACCGAGGAGCGGCTCGAAGAGATTCGCGCCGAGGTAGATGCATGGCTGCGGGGTCATGGAGTCTCGCTCCCCTGACGACGTACCGCAGGAACGCCCCGGAACTCGGGGGGTCGAAGGAACCATGAACTCTCCTCGCCAGGAACTCCTCAACGCCCTCCGCGGCGGACGTTTCTTCCTCGGCACGCTTCTCGCCGTAGGACTTGTTGCGGTCGGTGGCCGCGCGTTGACATCACTGTACGTCGAGGTTCTCTGGCAGGCCCAGGCCGGATATCTGCCGGTGTTCTGGCGGCGCGTGATCTGGGAAGGTGGGCTGCGCCTGCTTGGAGGCGGGGCGGTCGCGATTCTGGTTTTCTACAACCTGAAGATCGCGTCGACGACCCTCGGTGGCATCCAGATCCGCCGACGCTTCGGAAATCTCGAGATCTCCGAGCAACTGCCACAGCGCTACGTGGTTTGGGCCATGCTCGCGGGGGCCGGGCTACTCGGACTCTGGTTCGGCGCATCTCTGCCCGCGGGCTTGGGGCGGCAGGCCCTGCTGGCGTTCTCGTCCAGTCCATGGGAGGTCTCGGACCCCGTTCTGGGCCGGGACGTCGGTTTCTACGTCTTCTGGCTGCCCGTCCTCGACGCGGCCATCAGCTATCTGCTGATCTCGGGCTTCCTGATTTTCACACTGTCCGTCGCGGGGTATGCGTCGACCGGTGCCCTGACCTGGCGAAACGGCCGACTCGACGTACATGAACTCGCCCGCAGGCATCTCGGGAGCCTGCTGGCTGCCTTTCTTCTCCTCCTCGCGGCCCGGATGCATCTCAGCCGGTTCGGGCTCCTCATTGCCGGAAATTCCGCGGTTCAGGGGATCTTCGGGTTTGCGGACGCAGAGGCACGACTCCCGGCACTTCAAACGCTCACGATCATCACGCTGACGGCAGGATTCGCGACACTCTGGGGCGCCTGGCGCAACCGCGCGGGTGCCGTGGTGGGATCCCTCATCACCGTGGTCGGTGGCATGGTGCTGATCGGGAACGCGTACCCTGCGGTGATTCAGAGTTTTCGCGTGGAGCCGAATGAGCTGGAACGGGAGACGCCCTTCATTGAGCACAATCTCGATTTCACCCGTCTGGCGTACGGCCTCGGTGAATCTTCTCTGGAACGCCGGCAGCTCGCCATCGAGGCCGATGAGCCCGTCGACTGGACAGAGGCCGCCCGACAGTTCTCCGGTCTGCCGGTCTGGGGCTCCGGCGTTGCCGCCCCGCTTCTCACCACGTATCGAGAAGTAGAGGCGCGGTTCCAGTACTACGACTTCGACCGGGTCGAGGTAGACCGGTATCCGGGCGAACAGGGCCCCACGCCGGTCACGATCGCCGTCAGGCAGGTCGACCCCACGGGGATCCCCGATCCCAACTGGCAGAATCTGCATCTCCGTGAACGCTATGTGGCGGGAGTCGGCATCGTCGCGAGTGTAGCGAACAGCCGCACCGCGGAGGGGCGCCCCGAGATGCTCGTACGCGGGCTTCCGCCTGAGGCACTCGTGTCGTCTGCGGGGAGTCTGCCCCTCAATTTGGACAGGCCCGGCGTCTTCTTTGGAACCCGGCCCGACCGCAGGCGCGACTACGTGGTCATCACGCCCGGGCCGGATCAGTTCCCGGGGCCAGGTGGTGGTCCGGGAGTCGCGGGGATCGATTTTCCGGAGGGAATACAGGTGTCGTCCACGCTTCGGACGTTGCTCCTCGCGTGGCGCTTCCGGGCGGCGAACCTGTTGTTCTCCTCGGAACTCACGGAGGAGAGTCGGCTGGTGCACCGGCGTCGAGTGACCGACCGTGTCCTGGCTGTGGCGCCGTTCCTGCGTTTTCCCGAAGCACCCTATCCTGTAGTGACTGACGGGCGGGTCGTCTGGGTCCTGGAGGGCTTTACGGGCACGCTCGCCTTCCCGTTGTCCCGTGTGTACCCCTTCGGCACGGTGCGACAACTCGTCCGCTATGTCCGCAACAGCACCAAGGTCACCGTCGATGCCGTGACCGGAGAGATGCGCTTCTATCGCGTGCCCATCGACGACCCAATCGCGGACGCCCTCGATCGAGCCTACCCGGGCCTGTTCCTCACTATGGACGAGATGCCCGCGGAACTGCGAAGTCACCTCCGGTACCCGCGCTCACTCCTCGAGCTTCAGAGCAGCGTGCTTCTGCAGTATCACCAGGAGACGGCGGCGGAATTCCACGGTCAGCAGGACGTATGGGTGGAGGCTGAGGAGCTCTCGAATTCGTCCAACCCGATCCCGTACGTGCCCGAGTACGGTATCTACCGGCTACCGGATGAAGAAACTCCCCGCTTCCAGTTGACGAACGTGTTCGTCCCTGCCGGCCGGGAAAACCTGACTGCCATGCTGGTTGGTCGGACTGATGATCTCGGTGTTCCCGAGAGCATCCTGATGGACGTGCCGGTCGATGAGGAAGTGTTGGGACCTCGGTTGATCGAGGCACGCCTTGAGCAGGACCCCGTGATTTCCCAGCAGTTCTCTCTCTGGCGAACGGGCGGAAGCGAGGTGTGGACTGGGCATCTGCACCTCGTGCCGGTGGGCAGCCGCCTTGTCTACATGGAGCCGGTTTTTCTCGCCGCCGAGGAGGATGCCATCCCGGACCTCGCGCGCTTCATTGTCAGTGACGGGGTTCGTGTCGTGATGGCGGAGTCCCTGGAGGACGCAATCGCGGAGCTGTCCGGAGTTACGCCGACGCCGTCGCCCGAGGCGGTCGTCCCGGACAGCGGCCGACCGCCGGACCTGTCCTCCCCGGGCCCTTGGCCGACTGCGGCACTCGCGGTCCTCGGGCGCGCGGAGGAGCGGGCTCGGGCCGGTGATTGGGCGGGATTCGGGATCGCGCTGGCGGAACTGCGAGCTCTGCTCGAGCGCCTCGGCCCGGGAGGCCCGTGACGCGTTGATCCGCGTTCCGCGCTCTGGTAGCTTTTTTTGCTATCCCTACCGCGCCTCTCGCGCGGCCCATCCGCAGGGTTCTTTCACCCGCCGAAAAACGCATGGACATCCACGAGTACCAGGCTAAGGAGCGGTTCGCTCTTGCTGGCATTCCCGTTCCTCCGGGACGGGTTGCCACCACTCCGGACGAAGCCGAAGCGATCGCGATCGAGTACGGCCGAGCCGTCATGGTGAAGGCACAGGTTCATTCAGGCGGGCGAGGGAAGGCGGGCGGGGTCAAGTATTGCGCCGATTCGGCATCGGCTCGCGAGCATGCCGCGGCCATTCTTGGAATGGAAATCAAGGGTCTCGTCGTGGAACAGGTACTTGTGACCCCTGCCGAAGACATCGCGACCGAGGCCTACGTCGGGGTTCTCATCGATCGGAAGAACCAGGCAGCCACCTTCATGGTCTCGCCGGACGGCGGCATGGACATTGAAGAGGTGGCGGCCTCGACACCCGACCGGATCCGCAAGCTCTCTGTGGACCCACGGTACGGTCTGCTTCCGCACCAGGCCCTCTGGCTGGCCAACTTCCTGTATGATGACCCCGCCCTGATCAAGCAGGCCGGGAAGGTCGTCAGCCAGCTTTATGAGGCGTTTGTGGACTCCGGCGCCTCGATGACGGAGATCAACCCCCTGATCACGACACCCGAGGGTGAGATCAAGGCGATCGACGCGAAAATGAGCATCGACGGAAATGAGTTGTTCCGTCGACCAGATGTCGCGGCCATGCGGGACCTGTCGGCCGAGCCCGAGTCCGAAACCAAGGCGCGTGAAGCGGGGCTCTCGTACGTAAAACTGGACGGCAACGTCGGCTGCTGCGTGAATGGTGCGGGGCTGGCGATGGCGACGATGGACCTCGTGAAGTACTACGGCGGCGAGCCGGCCAACTTCCTGGACATCGGTGGATCTTCGAATCCCGACAAAGTCGTATCGGCCCTGGAAATCATCACCTCCGACCCCAATGTGAAGGTGATTCTCTTCAACATTTTCGGAGGCATCACGCGCTGTGATGACGTGGCCAACGGAATCGTCGAAGCAACTCGTCGCATCGACATCCAGCCCCCGATCGTCATTCGCCTGACGGGCACGAATGAGGAACGCGGGGTCAAGATTCTCGAAGAAGCTGGCTTCTCGGCCTACACATCGATGGATGCTGTGGTCGAAAAGGCCGTTGAGCTGGCGAAGGAATAGAAAGACATGGCCATTTTCATCGACAAAGAGACGCGGCTCGTCGTACAGGGCATCACGGGCCGTGATGGTTCGTTTCACACGAGCCAGATGATGGAGTACGGTACCCAGGTGGTCGCGGGCGTTACGCCCGGGAAAGGTGGGCAAACCTTCACGGGTCCGGACGGCAGTTCCGTCCCGATCTTCAACGCCATGGACGAAGCAGTGGCTGCGACCGGAGCCAATACGTCCGTCGTGTACGTGCCACCAGCCTTCGCGTCGAACGCCATTCTCGAGGCCGCTGATTCCGGGGTAGCCCTGGTGGTCGCGATCACCGAGGGTGTGCCCGTGCTGGACATGGCCCGGGCGCATGCGTTCGCGAGGGACAAGGGTGTACGAATCCTCGGGCCCAATTGTCCGGGCCTCATCTCACCCGGGAAGTCCAAAGTCGGAATCCTCCCGGCCCAAATCGTGAAAGAAGGCCCGGTGGGCGTCGTCTCCCGATCGGGGACACTCACGTACGAGGCCGTGTTTCAGCTCACTCAGGTGGGACTCGGCCAGACAACGTGCGTCGGCATCGGAGGCGATCCTCTGATCGGGACGAACTTCATCGATTGCTTGAAAGCCTTCGAGGCGGATCCTGACACGTCCGCCGTGGTGATGATCGGGGAAATCGGGGGCACGGACGAGCAGGAGGCTGCAGCGTTCGTACGTGAGTCCATGTCCAAGCCTGTGGTCGGCTTCATCGCGGGCCAGACTGCGCCACCAGGTCGTCAGATGGGGCACGCGGGAGCAATCATCAGTGGATCGGCCGGCACGGCGGAGGAGAAGATGAAAGCCTTCGCGGATCACGGCATCGCCGTGGCTCAGCGTCCTGCGGACATCGTGGGCCTGATCCAGGAAGCTCTGGGGTAAGGGAACCGGACCCGTTTACCTTGGCCTGGACGCCGACGTTGTTCCCCCGTGGGTCGGATGGCGCGTATGGATGGAAACCGCAGTCGTGAACTGAGCGTCGAGCACGTCTTCGACGCGGTTCAGTATCGAGTGTACCCGGACACCCCGTGGGTCGAGGTCGTGGACCTCATGGTTCGCCGGCGGGCTCGTGCGATCCCCGTCGTCGGTGAGCAGTATGAAGTCCTTGGGATCATTACGACTGGGGATGCACTCCGGCGGGTCCTTCGCGACGGACCCTCGGACGACACGACTGGCTCGGAAGGTGGCAACGGACTGACCGCCCGAGACGTCATGACTCGTGCGGTCCTCTGTGTGTCGGAGACGCAACCGCTGCTCGATGCGGCACGCATCATGATGAACCGCGATGTGGAACAGCTCCCTGTCGTGCGGGATGGGGAGCTGATTGGACTGATCACGAGAGACGCGATCCTGCGCGCGCTGCATGGAAGCAGCGACAACACGAACGAACAAGAGGAAGACCAATGAGCCTGACACTTGCGATCATCAAGCCGGACGCCGTGGGCGCGGGAAAGGCCGGGAGCATTCTGGCCCATCTGGAGGGGGCGGGTTTCACCGTCCGTGCGATGCGCCTGACCCGTCTGAACAGGGCTCAGGCAGGCGCCTTTTACGCCGTCCATGAAGGTCGACCCTTCTATGACGAGCTGGTCGAATTCATGATGTCCGGTCCAGTGATTCCGATGGTTCTGGAGGCGGACAGCGCGGTGTCACGGCTTCGCGAGACGATTGGAGCTACCGACCCCGCCGAGGCCGCCGAGGGGACCGTTCGCAGGCTGTACGCGGAGTCGAAAGGTCGGAACGCGATTCATGCTTCGGATTCCGACGAGAATGCCGCGCTCGAGATCGGGTTCTTCTTCTCTTCGCACGAGCAGCTCGGACTCTGACCCCACGCGTCGGGGCAGTCGATCCCGGGCGGCGGCTACCTAGACTTTCCCTTGGTTCTCACTAGCTTTTACGACTATGTTGACGTTGAACCTCGGGCATCTTGCGCGGGAAGGGAGCAGCGTCGTTCAGGGCTCCCTTTCTGGCAATGATGACTTCTGGAAAGACTCGGGGTTTTCGTGGGTTGGCGCCCTTGTCGCAGATCTTCGGGCGATGTATGCGGGGTCCGGAGAAGTTGTAGTTCGGGGTCCCGCGAGAGGAGTACTGCGGCAGGATTGCCGTCGGTGCCTCGACTCAGTCGAGACACCGTTCGCTCGAGACCTGACGATGGTGTTTGTGGCTGGGCCGTCAGGAGATGAGGACGATGGTGGGGTGTACCCCCTGGAGCCGGAGGGGGAGGAGCTCGACTTGAGTCAGGCAGTTCGCGAGGAGGTGATCCTCGCTGTGAATCCTTATGTGGAGTGTGATCCGAAGTGTCGGGGCCTCTGCCCACGGTGTGGCACGAACCTCAACCGTGAGGTCTGTGCGTGCACCGATGACGAGGTCGACCCCCGGTGGGCGGCGCTTCGGGACCTGAAGAGCGAGTAGAACCATGGCCGTACCGAAGAAACGCACGTCGAAGCAGCGTAAGAGAAAACGCCGCACGCACTTCAAGGCGGAGGGTGTCACCGTGCACTCGTGCCCGAAGTGCGGGGACACCAAGCAACCCCACCGTGTCTGCCCCACGTGCGGGCATTACAAGGGCGAAGCCGTCCTCGAAATCGACGCAGACTGAGTGCTCCGTGACGTGGGCTTCGGTCCGTTCGATCGGCGGGCGCGCCGTTGGCCAACCACCGCGTGGAGCATGCCATCGTGCGTATAGCTCTGGATGCGATGGGGTCCGACAGCGCACCCTCGGCCGAAGTTGCGGGCGCGGTCGCCGCTCTCCAGCAGGTAGGCACAGAGGTCCGTGAGGTCATCCTGGTGGGCGACGAGCAGCTCATCAGAGACGAACTCGGGACATATGCCGACACCCCCGTAGGAATCCGGGTGCTCCATGCCCCGGATCGAGTCACCGCTGAGGACTCCCCGGCGTCGGCTGTTCGGCGCAAGCCGGAATCCTCGATCGCAGTCGGGCTCAAGCTCCACAGGGACCGTGAAGCCGACGCGTTCGTGAGCGCAGGGTCGACCGGCGCCGTGATGGCCTCTTCTCTGTTCATTCTCCGACCGATCCCCGGGGTCGATCGCCCTCCCGTGGGCACGCTTCTTCCGACCGCGGGAGAACTCAGTCTCCTGCTCGACGCGGGTGCGAATGTCGGATGCAAGCCTCGACATCTCGTGCAATTCGCCCACCTCGGCAGCACCTACATGCGTGACGCCATGGGACGCCCGAATCCGCGCGTAGGCCTCCTCAACATCGGAGAGGAGCCAGGGAAGGGAGATGATCTGACGGTCGAGGCGTACAGCCTCTTGACGGAGGCGGCAGGGGTCAACTTCGTCGGAAACATCGAGGGACGTGACATCGTACGAGGCGAATGTGATGTCATCGTATGCGATGGATTCGTGGGTAATGTCCTGCTCAAGTTCTATGAGTCGGTCGCTGGCTACATCGTCGATCTCCTGCGGTCCGAGATTGGGCCTGACGCCGGCGCTGAGGTGGACCTTGAACGGGTGTGGAGAATGCTCGACTATGCGGAGTACGGTGGTGCTCCACTCCTCGGTGTTGGGGGTGTCTCCATCATCTGCCACGGAAGTTCTTCGCCCAAGGCAATCCAGAACGCGTTGATCGTCGCGGCTCGAGCTGCTCGGTCGGGCCTTGTGACCAACACCGCCGAGGAGTTCGACGGATGAAGAAGCCCGAGCCTCTTGCAGAGATTGTCGGCACGGGGCGCTTCCTTCCGGACAACGTGGTCACCAATGACGACCTCGCCCGGACGATGGAAACCTCCGACGAGTGGATCCGCTCCCGAACAGGCATTGGCGAACGCCGCATAGCGCCCGACGGAATGCACGCTGCCCATCTGGGCTCGGAGGCAGCCCGAAGAGCAATGAGCGAGGCCGGGGTCGAGCCCGGCGAAGTCGATATCCTCATCGTCTCGACGGCCACCCCTGACCGGTGGCTTCCGTCTACGGCGTGTGACATTCAGGCCCTGCTTGGCTGCGACAACGCCGTCGCGTTTGACATCATGGCGGCGTGTACAGGGCACATCTACGGGCTGAGCATGGCCGAAGGTTACATCGCGGCGGGCCGGGCAGAGGTCGCCCTCGTGGTGGCAGCCGAAAAGATGAGCGCAATCCTCGACTGGACGGACCGGACGACCGCCGTGCTTTTCGGAGATGGCGGCGGTGCTGCGGTGCTCCGTCCCTCGCGTGGATCGGGTCGAGGGATCCTTTCGTCGCACCTGCAATCCGACGGGAACCTGGCGGAACTACTCCACCGTCCGGGCGGTGGAGCGATCGACCCCCTCAGTCAGGGTGTGCTTGACGAAGGGCGGCACCTTCTGAAGATGCAGGGTCGCGAGATCTTCAAGAATGCCGTGCGCTCGATGGCGGAGGCCTGCGATATCGCCATGAGCAAAGCTGGGCTTACGGCGGGAGACATCGACCTCCTCGTGCCCCACCAGGCGAACATTCGCATCATTGAGGCAACAGCCAAGTACGCCGGACTCCCGATGGACAAGGTGTTCGTCAACGTCGACCGTTACGGGAACATGAGCTCTGCAACGGTACCTGTCGCTTTTGACGAAGCACGTGAGCAGGGCCGGATCTCAGAGGGATCGAATGTGCTCACGGTGGCATTCGGGGCGGGGCTCACCTGGGGTGCCATGACCATCCGGATGTAGCGGTTGCCCTGCCTCCCATGACGCTTGCCCTCTTATTTCCCGGACAGGGGTCGCAGTACGTCGGCATGGCCTCAGCCCTCGTCGACGAGGAGCCCGCCGCCGCCGCCGTCTTCGCCGAGGCGGATTCCGTTCTGGGCTTTGCGCTTTCATCCCTCATGCATCACGGGCCCGAAGACCACCTCACCGCCACGCAGAACGCACAACCGGCCCTTCTGTGTCACTCCGTGGCAGCCCTTCGTGTGCTCGGGGAGCGGGCGGGACGCCCGTCGTGTGCCGCAGGGCACTCGCTCGGCGAGTTCAGTGCCTACGTTGCTGCAGAGACCCTGACGTTCGCGGATGCGCTGCGGGC
>JAYOKZ010000054.1:0-16801 GCA_038120095.1 Gemmatimonadales bacterium | reverse complement strand
GTCCACCGGCGTCGTGGTGTGCGCGGTGTGCACCGTTCCCTCACGATCGATCATCATTTCACAGTTGCCGTGGTCGGCGGTCACGAACGCGACCCATTCAGGTCGCTCGTCGACGGCAACAAGGATGTCGGCCAGGCACGAGTCGACCGCCTCGACGGCCTTCACGGCGGCGGGAATGACTCCGGTGTGCCCCACCATGTCCGGATTTGCGAAATTCACGAGAATGAAGTCGTAGTCCCCCTCCAGGCCCCGGATCACGGAGTCTGCCACACCGCGGGCACTCATCTCCGGCTGAAGGTCGTACGTCGCCACCTTCGGTGACGGCACCAGGGACCGGTCTTCCCCGGGCCATGGTTCTTCCTCACCGCCGTTGAAGAAGTAGGTGACATGCGCATACTTCTCGGTCTCGGCGACCTTCAGCTGGCGCATGCCCCGTGAAGAGAGGTGCTCGGACAGACCCGAACGCACGTGCTGAGGTGGGAAGGCGACCGTGACGGGCAAGCCCTCCTGGTATTCCGTCAGCGTGACCACGGAGCTGGGCAGCGCCTCCACTCGCTCGAATCCCTCGAAGTTCTCGTCGGACAACGCCGCGGTGAGCTGACGCATCCGATCGGAGCGAAAGTTCATCATCAGAACGACGTCTTTCGGAGAGATTCCACCGTCGGCGACCCCTCGAATTGCTGTGGGAGGCACAAACTCGTCGGTGGTTCCTGCCTCGTAACTCTCTCGCAGAACGTTGAAATCGTCCGCCCAGACTTCCGGCTGACCTGAAACGATCAGGTCGTACCCTTTCCGAGTCCGCTCCCAGCGACGGTCCCGATCCATGGCCCAGTATCGGCCGCACACCGTGGCGATGGACCACTCCGGGCTTCGTGCACACACGCCATCGATCCGCGCCAGGTGGCCGATCCCGCTGGTTGGAGACGTGTCTCGGCCGTCCGTGATGCAATGAACCCGGACAGGCACGTCCTCTGGAAGAAGATCGAACAGAGCCGTGAAGTGTCGGATGTGACTGTGTACGCCACCGTCAGACACGAGGCCAACGACGTGGATCTTCGCTGATGACGCCCGCACCTGCTCGACCACGGCGTCGAGATTCAGGGCCGCACCGAACTGTCCCGCTTCGATCGCTCGGTCGATCCGTGCAATGTCCTGATACACCACCCGCCCCGCGCCGAGGTTGAGGTGGCCGACCTCCGAGTTACCCATCTGTCCGACGGGTAACCCGACATCCTCACCCGAGCAGGCAAGACGTGTACGCGGGAACCCGTCGTAGAGCCGCCGGAATGTCGGCACGGATGCCAGTTCCACGGCGTTCCCGACCGTCGGCTCACCCCTGAAATCCGAGTGACCCCAACCGTCCAGAATAACGAGGAGAACCTTGCGCATACGATGCCTCGGTGGGGTTGAACGCCGCGGGCCGTCCATCAATGTCGCCAAGAACCGGCCTGCCCGCATGGTCACCCGCCAGGCCGTGATGTCACGAACGATCGGGGATCCGACCACGGGACAAGGTCTCGATCAAGCCCTGACCTGCCTGGCCCGCCGCAGGCCGACGATTGCGCCGGGCCGGGGCCTGCGCACACCAGCCGCGTGGTCTCCGGCGGGTCACCCTTTTCCTCACCCGCGCAGGTGTCTACGATCCATGGGCGTTCGGGGCGCAAACGCCCAGCCCAGGTCCGTTTCCAGCAGGAGCACGTCGTGCGCTATTCACCTTTCCGAATGGAACGGTGGCAGTCCACCTACGAACATCGCGTCGACATCAACCTGTCCGAGAGCGGGGTGCACCCGCTGACGACGAACGAACTCATCGAACTGTCCGGCAGAGACGTCGACGTTGGCTCGACGCTGCTTGGATACGGGCAATCGAACGGTTCGGATGAACTTCGCTCCCTGATCGCGCAGCAGTACGACGGAGCGGGAGACTCCTCCGTGCTTGTGACCACCGGCGGAGCAGAAGCGAATTTCACCTGCTTCTGGCACCTGTTCGAGGGACAGGCGAAAGCGGCGATCATCCTGCCGACCTACGGACAGGTTCCCGGACTCCTCGAGTCCTTCGGCAGTCGACTGACCGGGGTGAACCTCCGCGAGGAGGACGACTGGCAGCCCGACCTCGACGCACTCGAGTCCGCGCTGGTCGATGGCGCCTCTTTCGTCCTCATCACGAATCCGAACAACCCCACCGGTGCCTCGCTCACCCGGGCGTCCATGGATGCCATCGCCGACATGACGGCACGGCACGGCGCGTGGATCCTGGCAGACGAAGTGTATGCGGGCGCGGAGAGCGGAGAAGAGCGCACGCCATCGTTCTGGGGGGTCCATGACCGCGTTCTGGTCACGAATTCTCTTTCCAAGGCGTACGGATTGCCGGGCCTTCGGCTCGGGTGGATCGTCGGTCCCGAGGCGATCATGGAAGAGCTCTGGGGTCGCACCGACTACACGACCATCGCGGTGGCATCAGGATCAGCTGGCCTGTGCAGCGCTCGAGCCCGACACACGGGCGCGCATCGGGGCTCGTACCCGTGGCATCGTCAGAAAGAACCTGAGCGTCCTCGAGGACTGGATGTCGGCGCAGGAAGGTCGTTTCCGGTACCGGCCTCCCGACGCCGGAGCGATCTGCTACACGCACTACGATGCGCCGATCAACTCCAGCGCGTTCGCCGAGCGACTTCGAGTCGACAAGTCGGTGCTCGTCGTGCCCGGCGACCACTTCGGTATGGACCATTTCATCCGGCTCGGCTTCGGAAACCCGGAAGACGAACTGCTCGAGGGGCTCGGGCGGGTCCGGGACGCGTTCGACGACGTCAGCCGGTAGGAAGTCGACCGGCTGATCGCTGGCGACCGCTCGCGGGTCCGCGTACGATCCAGCCGTGCCGACGGTCACCCCAACAACCGCGTCCCCTGACCCGCCGCGAACCCATGAAGCGCATCGTCTTCTCTCTGGCTCTCGCCTTCGGCTTCTTCTCACTTCCTGCATCATACGCTGAAGCGCAGGACGCTGGCCCGTTCGACCTCCTGGTACGGGGCGGCCGAGTCCTCGATGGAACCGGCAACCCTTGGTTTCGTGCGGATATCGGCATTCGCGACGGCCGTATCGTGGCGGTCGGGATGCTCGGCACTGCGCGTGCGGAGCGTGTGCTCGACGCTACCGGGCGATACGTATCACCCGGTTTCATCGATATCCACTCTCACGCAGATGACGGAAGTGCACGGATCGGCGGATCCACGATCCGTACGGACTCGCTCCACAGGAAGGCTGCCCCGAATGTCGTCTCGCAGGGCGTAACCACGGTCGTAGTCAACCACGACGGCCGCTCGCCGTGGCCCATCCGGGAACAGCGCTCGATCCTCGAGCGACAGGGCGTGGGGCCGAACGTCATGCTGATGGTGGGCCATGGCACCGTGCGTCGGGAAGTGATGGGTGACGACATCGAACGTCCGGCGACCGACGAGGAGGTCCAGGACATGCAACGGCTTGTGCGACAGGCCCTCGAGGAAGGCGCTGTCGGCATGTCTGCAGGGCTCGAGTACGTTCCGGGGCGCTGGAGCACCACCGAGGAAGTCGCCCAGGTCGCTGAAGAGCTCGTCGCCTTCGACGGTGTCTACATTTCGCACGAACGCTCCGAGGGCGCGGACCCCATGTGGTTCTGGCCGAGTCAGGATGAGCCCGGGCCACCGACCCTTCAGGATGCCGTGATGGAGACCATCGAGATCGGTCGCCACTCGGGGGCCCGGGTGGTCGCTTCGCACATCAAGGCGAAGGGCGCCCACTTCTGGGGATCGAGCGGCAGCGCGATCCAGCTGATCCAGCGCGCGCGAGATGAGGGTGTCAGGGTCTGGGCCGACCAGTACCCCTACGCGACCAGCGGCTCCGACGGAAATACGCGGCTGATTCCCGGTTGGGCGACCTCATCTGTCGGAAACCGGACGTCGCCGGCTGAACAGCTGCGAACGGTTCTGGCCGATCCGGAACGAAACGCGATGGTCCGACGCGACATCGAACACGAGATCCGTCGTCGCGGAGGGGCGGACCGCGTCGTGATCTTCGAATACCCCCGGGAAGAGTGGGTGGGCCGAAGCCTCCAGGAGGTTGCCGACGAGCGCGGCGTAGACGTCGTCCAGATGGCCATTGACCTCCAGTTGGAGGGCGACCCCGAGCGACGTGGCGGCGGGCGGCTCCGGGGCTTCTCGATGTCGGAGCTGGACGTCGAGAACTATGCGGCCCAACCCTGGGTGGCCACCGCCTCCGACGGTGGGATCGCGGTTGAAGCAGATGGCTCGGTGCACCCTCGCTACTATGGGACGTTCCCACGCAAGATCCGGCAGTACGCGATGACGGCAGGCGCCCTCTCGGTCGAGGCCGCAATTCGGTCGCAGACCTCGTTGCCTGCCCGAATCATGGGGCTTCAGGATCGCGGCGAGATCCGGGTCGGGCAGTGGGCGGACCTGGTCGTCTTCGATATGGCCTCGATCGCGGATGAGGCCACCTTCTTCGAACCCCACCGGCATGCGAGCGGCATCGACCATGTCCTCGTGAACGGAGAATTCGCGGTGCAGAATGGAGAGATCCTGTACTCGCTCCCGGGGAAAGTCATTCCCTCGCGTCGAGGAGGACGTCCGGCCAGCTGACCGGGTGGGCGCGTTGGGCGTGCAGGCATGTCCGTACCCCGCTCGCGGTCCGGCGTAGTGATTGAGCCGAGGTGATCAATCCCGGGTCGTCTTCGGCCGGATCGTTCACCCGCCGGCTCACGGCATGAGACCCGAACGTTCCGGCCGGCGGCGGGCGGAGCAGTGCCTGAACACGTTGGAGTGACGCGCTGCGATCCAGCCACGTGGGTCGGTCGCCCTCCGCAATCACGACCGGCATACGATCGTGGATCCCATGGAGATCCTGATTGGCGTCGGTCGTGAGAACGGCAAAACCATGGACTGTCTCATGTCCCGGACGCGACCACCGCGCCCAGACGCCCGCGAACGAGACGACTCGGCCGAGGCGCGGGTGAATCCAGACCGGTTGCTTCGCACCGCCATGTCCGGACGCTCGCCATTCATAAAAGCCATCCGCCGGTATGAGACACCGTCGCCGCGCATACGACGCCCGAAAGGACCTCTTCGTGCCGACGGTCTCTGCCCTCGCGTTGATGAGGCCACGGCCGGGGGCCTCCATCCACCCGGGAACCAGGCCCCAGGTCATCAGCCCCATGCGAGGCCCCCGCCCGTCCGCCGCAACCACGGGAGCCTGCTGACCCGGGGCGATGTTGAAACGCGGCTCCTGCTCGAAGCCCGGCGGCGGAACATCGAACACCTCGGTGAGCGCGGAGAGCTTCGCGGAAAGGGTGTACCGGCCACACATCGGAGATCAGAGCGGGTCTCGAGAAGTCCCGAGCAACGTGGACGCGGCACCGCCCTCCGGATCGCCCCTTCTGTCGAAGCGCCGGCGCCTCATCACCAGGGAAGTACCCGACTCTTCAAGCTGCCGGAAGCCAAGCAAGTGGAAGAGCTGCCGTGCGAAGACCCGTGCGATGCGCTTGTCCACCACAACCTCGTCTACCGACCCGGCGACCCGCTTGACCCCGGGTAACCAGAACGCAACACGCGAGAGCCCGATGGTCCTCATGACACGGGACAGGCCCATCCAGAAGCCGGAGAACTCCCGGACCAGAAAAAAGCCGTCCTCTCCCTGCTCCTGATAGAGTGGCATGAGAAGCCGGCCGCGTTCCGCCACCACGACGTCGCCCCGAGCATCGGTTGCGACATGATCTCCAGCCCGTACGGGCTGGAAGTTTCGATAGCCCGGATTCATGACGAAACGATCCCCATCCTTGATGTCACGCCGGTAACGCATCTCGAGAGCCCGAGGCAGTTGGCTCGAGGCTCGCCGCAGCATGCGCCGGGCCTCGATCACCTCGGGCACATCACGCTCGGACAGCAGTCCGGCCGATACGAGAGCGATCCAGATCGCAGCCTCGGCTCGATCGACCGCAGCGGGCTCATCGTGCTGTCCCGTCTCGACGGTGAGCGCGACCACCCCCTTCTCACTGAGCAGGTTCAGCAATGTGCCATCGACAAGCTCTTCGAGGCCGAAGACCATGGGGATCGGAAGGTCGAGAGCAAAGGCGCGATGCGGGAGGGCATCGGTGAAGACCGAGAAGATCCCACCGGGCCCGGATGTCGTGTGGAGATCCAGGGCGAACACCGGGCCAGGTGCTCGCCGCAGGACACCCTCGAGGTCCTCCAGGAGTTCAAGCTGCTCGCGATCCTCCACCGAGCCCCCGGCACCCCCGGCGGCCAGAAGCCGCTCGAGTCTCTCGGGCGTCCACGCCCGGTTCAGGTCGCGATCCACGAAACGACGCCCGACCCGCAGCGCCGCCATGTTTCCCGCGAGCGCTACCAGTGACCCCTCCACCCGCTGTTCACGACCCGACAGAGCGGCCAACACCCGACGGACCGCGTGCACACCGGCAGGCTCGTTGCCGTGGATACCCACGACACAAATGAGCGTGGGCCCTTCGGAATGCCCACATACCCGTCCGATCAGGCGCGCGTCGAGCACTGTTCCCACACTCACCCTGAACCCAACCCCGTCATCAGTACTCGCGACTCAGTTCGCCCACGCTCGCCGCCGACGCCCTATTCCATGAAAACCGAAATGTCCTCGATCGGCTTTTTCGTGATCTCGGGGACCATGGCGTCCTCACTCGGATAGCCCGTGACCAGGATCAGGTACGGACGTTCGTTGTCCGGCCGCTCGAGGACGTCATTGAGAAACTTCATGGGCGACGGTGTATGGGTGAGGGTGGCGAGCCCGGCGAGGTGAAGGGCTGTGATGAGCATGCCCGTCGCAATGCCGACGGATTCGTTCACGTAGTAGTTCTTCGCCTTGCCGCCGGCTTCCGTACGCTCGTAGCTCTCGGCAAAAATGACGATCAGCCACGGTGCCTGTTCCAGGAACGGCTTGTGTTCATCGGTGCCCAAGTGCTCGAGGGCATCCAGCCACTCCTGAGGCGCCTTTCCGCCTTTGTAGAAGGCAACCTCCTCCACCTCCGCTGCCTCGCGGATCCGTGCCTTGATGTCAGCATCTGCCACCGCCACAAACCGCCACGGCTGGCGATTCGCTCCATTCGGTGCAGTGCCCGCCGCCAGCAGGCAATCCTCAATGATCTGCCGAGGTACGGGGCGGTCCGAAAACGCTCGTACCGTGCGCCGGCGCCGCATCGTCTCGAGGAAGTCCCGGGCGGCTTGATGCATCTCCTGCTCGGTCAGTTCCTGATACGTCGAGAGCGGAACGAAGTTGGATCGTGGCATCAGTCCGGCGTCAGCGATGGAGCTGCGCGAAAAGTTCGACATACGAGTCCGACGAGTCCGTGCGTGCGAGGACATTCTCGGCGGGGAGGCCGAGAGACTGGGAGATCACTCGCACATTGACCAGCCCCACGATGTCTTCGTCGGCGAGCCGGATCGTGCCCCAGCGCGCAACCGGTGTCGTGCGGTACCCCTCGTATACCCGTGACAGCACGCCGGCAGGAACGTCATCCGGCACAGGAACCTGCAGCACCGCTGGACCCACTCGATAGCGGGCCGCCAGACTCGTCCAACTCTGTCCAGCCTCGCGAAGGGCAACGAGTGCCTCCGGAGACACACCGCTTCGCCGCGCCATGAACAGAACCACCGGGATCTCGCTGACCGGAATTTCCCAGTCGCTCAGGATTTCGATCTCGGCGGGCGGAAGGTCGAAGAAACGAGCCACGGAGTCGAGATACGCGTCGCGCGCCGCCGAGGACTCCTGCGCCGCAACCGGTGCAACCGACGCCGCGAGAGACGTCATGAGGATGAGTGCGCACCGCATCAAATCGGGCTCGACCTCCAGGAAATGGTGTTCCCGACACAGTATGTGGCAGGCCGTTCGTCGGCACCAGATCGTGCCAATCTGGCATGCTTTGGGGCGAGAACTGTTGGCACGACTCTTGAAATGAATGGAGTTGAGCACGCCTCGATGAACAAGGTGGACGAACCGAGAGGAGGCAGAGATGAGAAACGACGAAAGGAAGGCAACGCAGCTGCACACTGTCGGTGGACGACCCGCTGACGGCCCGGGTTCTCACGTGGTGTTCGACCTGTCCGGAACGGCACGGGCAAACGTCGAGGACATTTCTCTCATCCTGACCGCGCGCCTTCGATCCGCTCCGACCGACGAAGTCTGGGTTCACTCGATGCCGTCGCGTACTGCGCACATCCTGAGGCTTCTGCGACTCGAGCACTTATTCCGGCTCGTGCCTGAAAACCACGGCGAGGCGAACTAGTCGATGAGCTCGGTACAGGAAGGGCCCCTGCCGTGTGCGGCAGGGGCCCTTCTTCGTACCCTGCAGCCGTGCCTCCCGGACTTCAGTGATCTCCCGCGAAGCGACCCTTGATGTCCCCAAAGGTGGACAGGCCGTCGTCCACCGGTCCTCGCCGCAACGTCTCCTCCGCTCGATCTCGTGCCACTACGACCGGAGACAGACCTGTACGCTTCGACTCTTCGAAGATCGCCTTGAGCCGCTGTCCGATGTCGACGACACGCTCCTCGACCGCGGCGATCGGTGAGAGGCCCTGATAGATCAGCGTGAAGGCCATCGCCCCACCTCCGTTGATGACGTAGTCGGGTGCGTACAGGATACCCCGCGCTGAAAGCCGCTCGGCATCACCGGGCTCCTCGAGCTGGTTGTTGGCAGCTCCAGCCACGATCGAACAGGCCAGGACCGGAATCGTGCGGCTATTCAGTGTGGCACCGACCGCGCATGGTGCGTAGACATCGCACTCGGTCGACGACACGTCCTCCGGTGCGATGACCGACCCGCAGCACGATCGGGCGATCCGATCCGCGACGGTGGGATCCAGATCAGACACGAGGACCGTCGCCCCTCCGTCACCAAGAAGCCTCGCGAGGGAGGCGCCGACCGACCCGACTCCTTCGACGAGTACACGCCGACCCTCCAGACCGGACGTCCCGAAGCGTTGCTCGACGGCCGCCCGAATGCCGGCGAAGACACCGAGGGCTGTAAACGGACTCGGATCCATCGGACCTGCAGAGCGACCGTGAACGCCGATCACGAACTCGCTCACCTCGGCAATCGTCTGCATGTCCCTGGTCGTGGTCCCCAGATCGGCGCCCGTTCCATATCGCCCGCCAAGAGAGTTCAGGAGTCCGCCGAAACGAAGCATGAGCCCCCGGCGCTCGTCCTCATCGAGAGGCCGCGGGATGGCCAGGACGGTCTTCCCACCCCCGAACGGAAAATCCATCGCGGCCCACTTGAGCGTCATCCCTTCTGACAGCCTGAGCGCATCGTGCAGGCCGTCCTCGGGGCGGTCGTAAACCTTCATTCTCAAGCCACCCGTTGCCGGGCCGAGTGTATCGTCGTGAATCGCGACGAACACCCACGTTCCCGTGGGCCGATCTTGACGAACCACCACACCCAGACCGTCCCACTGCGCGAGAATCTCGAGAAACGAAGCGTCACTCACGGCTGGTCCACCTCGTCGTCGGGCGCTGGGCATCAGTGAGACACGATGCGAGCGTAGCTCTCCGGGTTCCACTGTGGTCGTTCCGTTCGCGTCCCGAGTTCCATACCCAGGTAAAATACCAGCCGACCGATCCTCGATGCCTTCTCCGTATCGATCCGATCCGGCTCGTCGTCGCGCCCATGATAGTCGTCGTGCGTTCCGTTGAAGAAGAACAGCACCGGGACGCCGTTACGCGCGAAGTTGAAATGATCGGAGCGAAAGTAGAAGCGCTCCTCTGGCCAGAGATCGTCGATCGCTGTCATCCGAAGCTCGGGGTGTGCCCGATTCACCTCGTTCAGGGTCTCGCCCAGGTCCGAATGCTCCTTGCCGATCGCGACGATCGTGTCCGGCCAGTTTCGCCCCACCATGTCCGTGTTGAGGTTGGCGACCATCGATTCGAGAGGGACGGTCGGATTCTCAGCGAACCACTCGCTACCCCAGAGCCCCTTCTCCTCGCCGCTGACCAGGAGGAAGAGCATCGACCGCCTCGGAGCCACAGTCAGAGAGGCCATCGCTTCCGCGACCTCGATCACCGCCGCCGTGCCCGATGCGTCATCGTCAGCCCCGTTGAAAATCGAGTCGCCGTTGGCATCCGGCGAACCCATTCCTACATGATCCATGTGCCCCGAGTACACGACGTACTCGTCACGCAACTCGGGATCGCTGCCGTCGAGGATCGCGACGACGTTCGGAGCCACCTCCTCGATGTCTCTCGCGCGCTGCACGACGGTCATGAGCAACTCGTCCGTCTCGTGCACCTCGACACCTCGACCGACTCGGCCCGCGAGCGCCTGAAGATCGATACCCCTTCCGGACAGCACCCGAGCCAGGGCAGACGTGCGAATCTCGAGCATCGGCACGAATCCCCCTTCTTCGGACGATCTCTCGGTGGCGCCCCAGCCCTTCGACACCGCAGGCGCCAGCGAACGACGGGCACCTCGCGACCACTGCTCGTCGCTCGACGAGTTCGCGACGAGCACAGAGGCCGCTCCAGCCTGCCTGAGCGCGTTGAGGAACCCGTACATCTGTCTCTCCGTCCCCGCTGCGTTTCGCCCGGGGACCACCGCCACATGACGACCCTGAATCCGCCGTCGCTGAGACCGGCTCAGCCCCCCCGCTCCTGAAACGAGGATCAGGTCCGCTCCGACTTCCGCGGAACCTGCCCCGAACAGGGGACGAACATCCTGACCGTATCGCAGCCGCTGGCCCCCCGACACGACGAACGAGCGGTCAACATCGACCTCGACAGAGCGAAGCGGGTACCCCTGGATGAACGAACCGTCCGGCATTCCGCCCCGCAGCCCCATCCGACGGAACTCCGACGCAGCCCACTCTGCGGTCATGTCGAGACCAGGACTTGGCGTATCCCGGCCACCCATCGAGTCGTGCGCGATGACACCGATACGCCACGCGAAGTCTGCCTCGGAGATCGAGCGCGCTGCGGCCTCGATCTCCTCCCGTCCGGCGTCCTGAGCCTGAACGGAAGAGGCATCGAAGGCCACCACGATGGCCAGGGCCACCGAAGCGGCGGCAGGGATTCCGAAGCAGAACGACCTCATGATGAGAACTCCGTGAGCGCGAT
This sequence comes from Gemmatimonadales bacterium, assembly GCA_038120095.1. Taxonomy (GTDB): domain Bacteria; phylum Gemmatimonadota; class Gemmatimonadetes; order Longimicrobiales; family Gaopeijiaceae; genus UBA2589. Next base: position 5,679 of record JAYOKZ010000054.1, on the reverse strand, counting down.
CATCCCGCCCACACTGCACATGCGCGTGACGCTGCAAGATCGATCAGCCAGCCGGCTTGTTGAAGCGTCAGCCGGGAAAGAGTCGCATCAGCAAAGTTTCGAGTTCGTCCTCCGAGCGAGGTCCACGCAGGACGACCCACCCGGTCTCCGTCGCCACTCGCACTTCATTCAGGTCCGCACTCAAGTCCGGGAGCACGTCGAGAGCCACGTCCGGTTCGAGCAGAAACACCTGCATCATGTCTTCGCTCTCGAGTCGCTGTGTCGTGACGGTTCCCAGAAACGCTCGCCCGTCACCGATGTTCTCCGTGAGCACCACCTCGAAACCCGGCACGGCCTGAAGAGGCTCATCTCCCAATCGGTCATCGTCCTCGGACACGATCCGAACGCTGCCCCGCTCCGCACCGAACTGACTGGTGAACACCGTCGGAGACTCTGCACGTCGGCGCTCCGTCAACACGGCCGCTCCCTGTTCTCCGGCAGCCCCGTCGTCGGCCTTGACCATGTTGGCTGGTGGACCCGCCTGCGGCCCGGCCGCCATCAAGTCCGCAGGGATGCTCTCCTGTGCCTCTGAAGCTGCCACGGGCGCCGCGGCCTCATCCGCGGCCATGTCAACAGCACTCACTGCGTCCGATGAGATCGCATCGGCCGAACGGCCCGCATAGACGCCGATGTTCTCCTCAGCCTCCGACGCGGAGCCCGCGACATCGGGTTCCGTGACATCAGCTTCTGAAGCGCCGGTTCCCGACGCGACCGAGCGAGTCGGCAGGTCAGCGCGGGCATCGAAGGCGTCGAGGTCGATCGCCCGCGTCGGCTCGGCATCTGACCATTCCGTCGCGGCTTCGGCGACCATCGGAACGGCAGACCCACGCACCGACGAGCCCTCCGGTTCGAGTAAAGAACCGGATCCTTCCGCGTCGGCCCGCTGCGTCGCTCCCCTGACGGGCCCAGACTCCACACCGCCACCCCGCAGCATCCATCCGACGCCGAGCGCCAGGATGACGGATGCCGCCCAGCTCCATCGGACCACACCCATGGACCGCCGCGAAGGCGCAGGTCTCGTCCTCTCTACGTAGGCGCGCAACTCCTCGAAGCTCGGCACCTCGACCGCCGGCTCTGCGAGCCCTAGCACGGCGTGAGCATCCGCACGAACGGCACGCTCGACTTCGAGGCGCTCTGCGCACTCCGGGCAGAGGTCCAAGTGCTCCCTGACCCGGCGCCCTTCGGCTGCGGGGTATTCGTCGAGCGCGCCGTCCAGGTAGGCATGCAAGGCACCCTCATCGACGTGCGACATCGTCGTTCTCCCTTTCTCGATCATTGTATGCCTCTGCCAGCCGCTTCCGAGCCCGGGCGAGTGTCGTTCCCACCGCACCCACGGCGAGATCCAGCTGTCGTGCAATGTCCGTATAGCTCTGTCCCGCGTCCCAGAGCAGCAGCGCCTCACGGTCTTTCACGGACAGCGAGTCCAATGCCTCCCGGACTGCGACCCATCGCTCCTTCTCAGCGAGTCGGGACTCCGGATCTCCGAGTCGGGAAGGTCCCGTCGCTTCAGCGTCGCTCTTGAGCAGCACCAGGTGCTTCTTCCGCCGAATGGCCGTGCGGGCTTCATCCCTCGCGAGATTGGCCGCAACCTGAAACAGCCAGGCCCTCGGCTTCCTGGGCTCGTGCTGCAGTGCACGAACGAACGTCTCCTGAGCCAGATCACGGGCCCGTTCCTCGTCCCACACCTTACGGTGCAGAAACCGCACGAGCTCCGGAAATGTCGTCCGGTACAGGTCATTCCAGTCGATGCTGCTCATTCGCGTTCGTCGATCCTCTGCCCACTTCCATGCGATGGGTGCCGTAAACCGCGACGGCGGCGGTCAAACTCCCGTTGCAAGCGCCCACGGCGCAAACATTGTGATTCATCCGATACGACGACCACACGCCCCCCCCTTGCACACGATCTCGAGTCTGGACTGATTTTCCGGGCCTGACGTGATGCCGACCGGAGGACAGATCGTGAACATCGTGGTGCTGGGCGGCGGCCGAGTTGGCAGCGCCATCGTGCGCGACCTGACGGCCGAAGACGACTTTGACGTACTCGTCGTGGACATCGACCCCGTGGCGGTCGAGAACATGACCCACTTCGGAGCGGACGGAGTCGTGGCAGACCTGTCCCAGGTCGAGAACGTGATTCGAGCAGTGCGGGACGCCGACCTGGTCGTCGGTGCCGTGCCTGGTTTCATGGGCTACCGAACGGTGAAGCGCGTGCTTCAGGAGGGACGTCCGATCGTGGACATCTCCTTCTTCGAAGAGGACTCGTCGGGGCTGGAGGAATTGGCCGCGAGCGCCGGAGTGCCGTGCCTCGTCGACTGCGGCGTCGCCCCGGGCCTCGGGAACCTCGTCCTCGGAAACCGGGAAGAGTACTTCGACGTCACCGAGTCGTACGTATGCTTCGCCGGTGGATTACCGGAGGAACGGGTGTGGCCCTGGGAGTACAAGGCCCCGTTTTCTCCCGCGGACGTGATTGCCGAGTACGTTCGACCCGCCCGCCAGCGAAGGGCAGGCCGGGAAATCACGAGGCCGGCCCTCACCGACGTCGAACTGATCGAGATCCCGGGCGTCGGCAGCCTGGAGGCGTTCAATACGGATGGACTCCGCTCTCTTTTGCGGAATTGCTCGACCCCGAACATGGTGGAAAAGACCCTGCGGTATCCAGGACACGCCATCCGTATGCAGATCCTGCGAGAGGCAGGATTCTTCTCGACGGATCCGATCCAGGCTGCGTCCGGAAGCGTCGTGCCACGAGACGTGACCGAGTCTCTGCTGTTCGACGCATGGCGATTCAACGACGGTGATCTGGACCTTACGGTGCTTCGAATCGTGATCGAAGGGACCAAGGACGGTCGGGCGGAACGCCACACCTACAATCTCGTCGATCACTACAATCCCGCCACCGAGACGATGTCCATGGCGAGAACCACCGGCTACACGTGTACGGCGATGGTGAACCTCGTTGCGCGCGGCGTGTGGACGCAGCCCGGGTTGGCCACGCCCGAGGTGATCGGCAGGGATCCGACGGCCTACGATGCCGTCATCTCCCATCTCCGGGAGCGTGACGTCTACCTCGACATGGAGGTCGAGGCGCTGTAAGGCACCCTAGTGTGATCGCAAGATCGGGTATTCGCCGGCTTCGATCTGCTCGTCGAGCAATGCCCAGTTCGCAAAGCCGTCGTCCGACCTGGGTTCGAGAAGCGTGAAGGCGAGTCGACCGAGCGGCTGATCGACCCGAACCGCCACCGTACCCGGGGGAAGCTCGACGGAGGCTGCCCTCCACGAGCCGAACAGCACACGCTCGTTGCGACCCTGGAAGGCGCGTGGGGCGACCGAGGTCGAATCCATGACGAAGCGTTCGACCCGCACTGTTCCCATGGGTGCAGAGCTCGTCTCAATCCCATGAGCCCTCAACCGGACGATGGCATCACCGGCTTCGGGAAGCACGTAGTACATGGCGGGAACGGTCTCCACGGCGGTCGGTGAAAACGTACCGAACTCGTACATCGAGACCGGAGTCGAGACCTCCTGGCGGCGAAGAATGATTTCGCCGGTCTGCGGGTGGCGCTCCTCGGCGACTTCCCCCATCAGGATGGTCACCTCCTCCTCCGACTGTTCGAAGGTGGCACGCGTGGCGAGTTCTTGTCCGACGACGCTCGCGTCAGCTGCCTCGACGATGCTCCTGATGCGGCCCGCATGCTCCTGCGCGAAGTCCAGAATCTCCTCTACGAACCAGAGCGTCCCCATGACACGATCTTCGAACGTATCGTAGGCGTACGCCTCTGACAGGATCGCCATCCGGTTGCGAAGTCCGATGTAGTTGTTGTTGAAGCGTGGCCGATGATCGAAGGTGTACCAGCCGGGACGCCGGGGGCTCGCGTTCCCGTAATAGTAGTAATCCCAACCGTGCTTCTGCCTGATCCGGTCGGTCACCTCGGGCAGCCACTCGTCACGAAGAAAATCGTCAATGGACGTCGGCGTGTTCGGATGCAGGGGAGGTGAATACGTAAGGTGGTAGGCATGCTGCGTCCCGTTTGTCGTGTGCAGATCCACACCCACATGAGGGTCGTAGGCAGTCATCATGGCGACGAGGGAACGCGCCTCGGGGGAGTCGAGCTTCATGTGGTCCCGGTTCAGATCGAGCCCCTGAGCGTTCGGCCGCTGGCCCATGCCCCCGAGAGGGCCGTGCTGACGGGGACGATTCCGAAGGTCGACCCGTTCGTTTCCGTCTGCGTTGTAGATCGGTGCGACCAGCAGCACGAGATCGTCCGTCCAGGACGGATACTCACCCCGAGCGAAGTCGCGCAGAAGCATTTGCAGGGCCTCCTTACCGCAGACCTCACCGGCGTGAATGTTCCCCTGCAGGTAGACGCGCGTCTTGCCCGTCGTCCGAACCGCCTCCGGCGACGCGTCAGGCGCTCCGACGACCAGCAACGGCAGCCGGCGGCCCTCGTTCGTGTATCCGAAGCTCGTCAGGTGAATCTCATCCGAGCTCGCTGCAAGCGCTTCGACAAAACGCATCACGTCGTCGTAGCTGCTCGTCTCGATGAAGTCCGTCGCTTCCGCACGGGTCAGCAGGTCGTCGAATGAATCCTGAGCCCGGACCGGGTGAGCCACGGAAAACCCGACGAAAAGAGTTGTGGACAGAGCGAACACGGTTCGGCAGCGAGTCATTCCGAGATCCTCCATGGGTGGATGCGGGGCAAACGTAGTCGGCCTGGCAGGATCCGTATAGCTTCCGACGCGAGCGGCGCAGACGACCGCGTTTCGCCGCCGGCGTTCCTTCATCCAGCCCGAACGGTGTCGACGGCTCTCCCTGTTTTCTACAACTGTCTGAACTGCCCGTCCTACTGCTGTTCCTACCCGAGGATTCCCGTCACCGCGCGTGACATTCGTAGGCTCGCGGGGCACTTCGGGATTCAGGAGGAGGTCGCTGCCGCCGACTTCACGAAGCAGGGCTGGACCGCACGCGAGCGGGTCATGCAACACCAGCCGGACGAGGTCTTCGGATCCGCCTGCCGCTTCCTGGACCTCGAGACGCGGCTCTGCACCGTTCATGCCGTGCGACCGTCGGTGTGCCGCGGGCATCCGGACGGCCCAAATTGTGGTTATTACACCTTTCTCATGGCAGAGCGCCGGGATCAGGAAGATCCGGACTTCAACGCCCGAGCGTACAATGTGCCGGGAGAGTTTCCGGAACTCGAAGAGGGAGACCGCTAACTACCGAACCGGAGCCACCCTGATCCACGAGAGGGTGGTCGGTCACCGGCTCGCCCCCCCGGCGAGCGAGTCGACGTAGCGAAGGTGATCCGCATCGAGGCGGGATGCCGCCTCGGCAAGAACGGACAAACCCGCCAGCGCACGCTCGAGTTCGTCCGGGCGCAGACTCATCAGGAGGGCGTCTACCCGTGCAGCGTCGAAGAGGGGCGCAGAATCGCGAATGGCGCGCCCCTTCGCCGTCAAGAGAACGTTCATGACTCTCCGATCGGCGGGATCCCGACTCCGCTCGGCAAGTCCTGAAGCTTCTAGCCGCTTCAGATTGAGAGACATGGTCGAAGCTGTAACGCCGAGATGGTCCGCCAGTTCACCGACCATGACCGGGTCCGAGTCGTCGAGGAGTCGAAGCAGGCGGAGCTGGTGATCCGT
>JAYOKZ010000053.1:0-17199 GCA_038120095.1 Gemmatimonadales bacterium | reverse complement strand
GTTCTCGAGCACCACGATGGAGTTGTCGACCAGCATGCCGACGCCAAGCGCCAACCCGCCCAGGCTCATGATGTTGAGCGAAACGCCGACCGCGTCCATCAGCGCGAACGCTCCGACGACTGAAATCGGGATCGCCAGTGCAATTGCGAAGGGATATCGACTGTCGCGCAGGAAGAGAAAGAGCACCAGGAAGGCCAGCAGGCCCCCGAAGATCAGCGCCTGCACCACGTTGGAAATCGAGAAGGCGATGAAGCCAGCCTGATCGTCAGCGACGTCGATGCGCACCTCGGGGTACTCGTCTCCAAGTTCCTCGACGACCCCTTCGACCGCTCCAGCGACCCTGACCGTGTTCGCCCCGGACTCCTTGAACACGAGAATACCGACAGACTCCGACCCCGCGTACCGCGCGATCGACTCTCGCTCGGCGAATCCGTCGACCACGCGACCCACGTCCGAGAGCCGAACGACACGAAGACCACCCTCCGCCGCCTGACGAGCGATCACGACATCGGCGATCTCCTCGACCGTCTGAAATTCACCCAGCGTTCGCAGGGGGTAGCGATACCGCCCCTGCAGGATCGTGCCTCCTGGCGCACTGACATTGGCCGCGTCGAGCGCCTCCGAGATCTCTGCGATCGTCAGTCCATACGAATCGAGCAGCCCCGGCTCCACTTCGACCCTGATCTCACGATCGAGCCCGCCGGCCACCACCGCCTGCGCGACCCCATCGAGCTGCTCCAGACGACGCCGAACCACCGTCTCCGCGAGCTCCTTCGTCTGCCACAGATCTTCGCCCCCCGACACAGCAAGCGTGAGAATCGGGTCGGAAGCGGGATCCACGCGCAGGATGGTCGGTCGGCCTACGCTCTCGGGGAGAGCCTCGCGGACGTTGTCCATCCGCTCACGGACGTTCAGCATGGCGAAGTCCATGTCCGTGCCCCAGGCGAAACGCAGCGTGACCAGACTCACGCCGTACCGAGACGTGGATGTGACCCGCTCCACACCGGGAACGGCCGCCGCCGCACCTTCGATCGGCTCCGTGATCCTGCGCTCTACCTCGGCAGGGGCCACCTCCTCGTAGAGCGTGTAGATGACCAGTCTCGGGTAGCTGACGTCCGGCAAGAGATCGATCGGCAGCCGGGCATACGAAATTCCTCCCAGCAGCACGATCGTCAGGCAGAGCATCCAGACGGCGACCGGCCGCCGAGTGGAGCTTCGGGCGATCGACACCGGTCAGCCTCCCGGACCGAGGGTGCCGGCCACCTCCTCCTCACGCACCGACGCTCCGACGGCCTCCTCCAGCGTGAGCAGCGCATCCACGAAGGAGTGGCGCGCCGTGATCACCTGACGGCGAGTGCCAGCTTCCTGCTCGAAGGCCGAACGAAGCTCCTCAAACGATCGAGTCCCGAGGCGGTACTCCTCTCGCGCCAGCTCCAACGCTTCCCCGGCGATCTCCCGAGCCCGTTCAGACAGCCGCGCCGATGCCCACTGCGTCTGCAGTTCCAGCAAGGCTCCCCGGATGGCTTCACTGAGTTGAAGCCGGACCTCACGGCCGAGCTCCCGTTGATTTCGCAGGTCGATCGCGGCCTGCTGCTGCTGGGCATTCTGGCGGAAAACCCCATTGAGAGCGGGGATCGAGAAGCCGAGAAAGAATCGGCTCTCGAGATCGGTAGCGATGGAGGTGTCGAAGAGGGCCGACGTCTCGGCCTCATAAGCCTGACGGTAGACGTCCAGTCCAACTCGAACCTCCGGCCACCATGCCGTCTTCTGTTCGCTCAGAGCGAGTTCGGCCGACCGCAATTGAACGTCCGATTGCAGGAGCGACGGATTCACCGCGAGCGCCCGTGCCACGAGCGCCCCCTCATCGAAGCCGGACGGATCGAACAGGGGCAGGTCGTCATCGCCAACCTCGAACGGCTGGTCGTCACTCAGCCCCATTGCCGTCCTGAGCGCGAGCAGCGTTCGCCGGTATCTGGATTCCTGCTGCTGGACGGACAGCGCCTGCTGCTCGACAGCCAGCTCGGCATTGAGGATGTCCACGCGGTTCCGCAGCGCGAGAGAGAAGAGACGCTGAGCGACATCGAGGTCGATGCGGCGTGCGGACAGGAGTTCTTCCTCCGCGTCCAGAAGAGCTTTTTGCTCCAGGGCATCGTTGTACCGCCGTCGCACGCCGATCGCCACGTCGGTGCGGGCCCTGAGGAGCGCGACATCTCGATCCTGGTTGGTCAACTGCTGACGGCGGTACGCCTGGAACAGGGACGCGCCCTGAACTCGCCACGTCAGGCCGAGGCTGTGCGACGTCTGCGAAAAGAAGTTCCACTCGGCTGCAGGATTCGCGATGGGATTTCCGAAGTTGTCGAGCGCTCTCCGCTGGAGGTTCCCCGTGAAGGCGGTGTTGAAGAGAGTGAGTTGCGCCCTCGGGAGCAGCTGGTCGGCCCAGGTGGACCGCATTTCCGTTCCATTGATGAGGGTCGCGTTGCTGGCCCGACGCAGTGCGGGGTTGCTCCCGTCAGCCAACTCGAGCGCCTGCGCCAAAGAGAGTCGGGCCGGCTCGCCGCTCTGGGCCGAAGCGGGTGCAGAAGAAACCCATGTCGCCACGGCACAAACTATTGCGCATGAATAACTTGTCCACGTTTGTCTCGTGCTTATTCCGAAGTTCATCGACCAGGCCTCCCACCTTCGCCCGCGACATCCTCCACAAGGCGGATCGGTGTATCGTGTGCCAGATAATGATGTCCATCGATCAGCACGATCTCGCCCGCTTCGACCATTCCCTGCTCCGGCCCCTCGCTCAGGATCTCGACGTGTGTGTCGTTCTCCCGCCCGGGATTGACATAGCGCCACTTCGCGAGCGCCCCGGCAGGGCCCTCCTCGTGGACGAAGAGCATGGTGCGCCGCTGGCCCGTGCCGCGTTCCAGAATCGCGGAGCGTGGAACCAGGATCCTGTCCGGCAGGGCCTCGGCGTCGAGCGAGATCTCGGCGTACATCCCGGGCCTGATGCGGCCATCCCGGTTGGGAAGCAGAACCGTGACCCTTCCGGTTCGGCTCTGGGGATCCACAACGGGGTTGATCGTCTCGATGGCCCCGAGGAACCGCTCACCGGGGAATGCAGCGAAGGTCACCTCGGCCCGTCGCTGCTCACTCAGGAGACCGAGTTCGGCCTCCAGCACCTGGACTTCCACCTTGATCGGGTCGAGGTCCACGACGGTCATCAGCTCGGTCCCGGGGGTTACGTACTGTCCCTCCACAACTTCGAGGTTCGCGATACGACCGCCAAACGGAGCCACGACCCGGGTGCGGGCCAGCTGAAGCTCTGCCTGCCGCAGGCGGATTTCTGCCTGGTCGACCCCACTGCGTGACCGGGCGATTCGATCCCGCTCGCGTCGAATCGCGAGGTCCTCGATCTCGTCGTCAAAGAGGACCTGCTGCCGATAGTCCGTCTCTGCAGCTAGAAGGTCTGCACGTGCCTGAGCGACGCTGAGGGCATACTCCGTCGAGTCGACCTGAAGAAGTGCCCGCCCCTGTGCGGTCTCCGAGTTCTCTCGAACAGGGATACCCGTGACGAGCCCTTCCACCTGAGCGCTCAGCGTCGTTCGTCGAAATGCCTCGGCCTGCCCGGCGGCCCGCACACGAATCCAGAGCGTGTCCCGGACGACCTCCGCGCCCCCGACCGGCTGCGCCACGGTCGCCGAGAATTGCGGTGCAGGCCCCTCGATCGGGATGCCTCCTGTGGAAGAAGTACCAGAAGCGACCTCCTCACTGGCCGTGGGAGCGGATCCCACCATCCGCCACACGACGCCCGACCCGAGGAGAAGGAAGACAACCACAACCGTGGCGAGGCTGAGGGTGCGTCTGGAGTGACTCATGGTTCCCCCTGGAGGGTTTTTTCAACGCCCGGTCGAAAGGCACCGCGCACAGACACGGCTTGAATGAGACGTCACCGGGCCCAAGCTGCGTTGCCAACGCCCGGCGCGCGTCCCCTGATGATTGGTGCTCCATGGCCAGCCGTCGAGGTCCAGCCCCTCCCGAATCTCGCCCCGAACGGCGGAATTCCGGCGTCGCCCGTCGCTCAGGCCCTGGCGTCGTGTCCGTATGTTCGCTCGACGTATTCTCGAAGGATGTCCTTGAATTCGTCGACCAGACCCTCGCCCTTCAGCGTCACGGTGTGGGCCCCATCCACGTAGACGGGAGCCTTGGGCTCCTCGAACGTACCCGGAAGGGAGATCCCGATGTTCGCATGCTTCGACTCCCCGGGCCCGTTCACTACACATCCCATCACCGCCACGTCCATCTGCTCGACTCCGGGATACACGCTCCGCCACTTGGGCATCATCTCTCGGATGTACGCCGTGATTTCCTCGGCCATCTCCTGGAAGAACGTGCTCGTCGTGCGACCGCATCCCGGGCACGATGTCACCTGCGGCTCGAAATGACGGATTCCCAGTGACTGCAGGACCTGCTGGGCGACTCGGACCTCCTCGGCGCGATCGCCTCCCGGGCTCGGTGTGAGTGAGACCCGAATCGTGTCGCCAATCCCATCCAGGAGTAACGGCGCCAGGCCAGCGGTTGTCGCGACGATTCCCTTGGCGCCCAACCCTGCCTCGGTCAGGCCCAGGTGGAGCGGGTAGTCCGACCGTTCGGAGAGCATCCTGTACACACGGTGCAACTCGGGAACCGAGGATACCTTGGTGGAGAGGACAATCCGGTCGTGCGCGAGTCCGATCTGCTCGGCGAGAGCCGCGGAACGAAGGGCGCTCTCCACGAGCGCGAGGAGGAGCACATCCTGAGCGTCCAGAGGCTCCTCGCGCTCGCCGTTCTGATCCATGAGTTCGGTGAGCAGACGTTGATCGAGAGAGCCCCAGTTGACACCGATCCGCACCGGCTTGTCGAATTCCAGCGCCACCTCGACGATCTGCGTGAAGTTCGCGTCGCGATGCTTCGTGCCGACGTTCCCGGGATTGATACGGAGTTTCGCGAGCGCCCGAGCGGCCTCTGGGAACTTCGTCAGCAGGAGGTGGCCGTTGTAGTGGAAATCACCGACGATGGGCGTCTCGTACCCTGCCGCACGAAGCCGGGACACGATGATCGGCACAGCCTCGGCCGCTTCATCATTGTTCACCGTCACCCGAACAAGTTGACTCCCCGCATCCGCCAGGAGTCGAATCTGATCATAGGTCGACTGCACGTCCGCGGTGTCGGTGTTCGTCATGGACTGAACGACGATCGGAGCACCGCCCCCAATCCGCACCCCGCCGACATCGACGGCCACCGTGTTCCTGCGTTCTGGGGTCATGACCTGTCCTCGTGCACGACTCGAGCCTCGATGTCGAGCCGTCAGAATCTATTCGGGTCCGATGAAGGCACCAAGGCGGAACCACACAGGTTCCGGAGGGTTCTGCCACGCCTGCTCACTTCCAGGAATTCGCCACCATGTCCGACTCTACGCTCCGTATCACCGTTTCCGAGAAAGGCTCCTACAAGGTCGAGGGAGTCGTGGACCTCGTAGATCACGAGGGCAACCCGATCGAGACCCGTGAGGGGAAACCGTTCTTTCTCTGTCGGTGTGGCAAGTCGTCGAACAAGCCCTTCTGCGACGGCACGCACAACCGTGAGGACTGGGATTACGCCCTCGCAGATCGTTAGGGGCCAGCGAGAGACACGCGTCGGGAGGCGTCAGTCCGACGTTCGGCCAACGTTCGTCGCCACCCAGCTCTGATCCGCAGGCTGATCGGGATCCGAGAGAAGAAACTCGATCAGATCGGGGTGGAACTCTTCCGGATTGTCCAGGTGGGGTGAATGCCCTACCCCCGGGTAGATGATGAGCTGCGCATTCTGTAGCTGCTCGGCCACGTTTCGTGCGAGACCGGGGAAGTCGGCGACCAGCCGGTCGTCCGCGCCTCCGATCACGAGGGCCTTCGTCGCGATGTGCTGCCATTCGTAGACGACCGGGTCTTCGAAGAGGATCATTCGCTGCCCCGCCCTCACTCTGGCCATGCGGGGCCAGTCCCCGCTGAGGGTCAGCCCGTATTGAACCCTCACCCACTCGAGGTACTCCGGCTTCCAACCTCGTGGGTAGTAGCGCACATGTCCCCGCAGAACAGACTGGTACGTGGTGTTCAGCGCGCTCTCATACGCACCCTGAGGATCGGGCCACGCCCGTCCGGGCCGGGTGTCCGTCAGTCCGATCTGGTTCACCATCACGACGTGCGTGACGGTCTCCGGGTAGGTCGAGGCAAATCGAGTCGCGACCATGCCGCCCATCGAATGCCCGACGACCGCGGCCTGTTCGATGCCCAGTCGGTCGAGCAGAGCTTTCGTATTTCTGGCGGGAATGTGGAGGTTGTAGTGGATATCGGGCTTCGATGACCGTCCGTATCCCAGGCGATCGATCGCGATGGTTCGGAACCCGGCCTCGGACAGCGCACGGATCATCGGTTCGTAGGGCGCAGCGAAGAAATTCATCCCATGGAAGATCACGACCGTCTGACCGTTCGGGCTGCCGATGGGCGCCACATCCATGTAGGCCATCTTCATGTCCTGCTCGAACAGACGCACGTCGAGGTACTCGACGGGCCACGGGTAATCAACATTCGAATAGTCGATTGCGGTCGCGGTCCAAGAGGCCGGCGGCTCGGTGGGAGGCTCGCCCTGCGCCGCGAGGAAGTGGGGTGCCCCAGCGAGCAGCACTGCCACCATTGCTATGGTCGTCCCCACAGGATCAGGCATGATTCGTGACGAGAAAATCTTCATGAAGGTGATGGCGATGAAGTGCGCTCGGAACGGCTCGATCAGGCAACGGACGTGCGAAGAGTCCGGTTGTCAACGACGCCCACAGCTTCACCTGGCCCAGGTGCAAGAACGGGGCGAACAGGCCGGTCAACCCTTGGCCGTGTGGCGGATCACGCTGGCGGCACCTCCCCTCTCCCATGATGGGGTTCGGAGCAGGGCCACGCTCGCAGAGCGGCTCGGTGACGACGCACTCAGGAGCATCCCCGGCGAGCAGACCGTGGCCACTGCGGGGAGAGAAAGAGTGGGTCGACTCGTCGGTCAGCTCCTTGTGCAATCCCGGCCCCGGCCCAACATCAGAGGCGCCCCGGGGGTCTTATCGGTTAGCTGAATCACCCTGTCTCACGCCCGCAAGGACATGACTTCATGATCACCCGTCGTGATTGGCTTCGCCTGAGTGCTTCGGCCAGTGCAGCCCTCGCTCTTCAGCCACGCATGCTCGCGGCACTGCAGGATGGTGCCATCGGAACGAAGGCGATCCCGTCTTCAGGGGAGCAGATCCCTGTGATCGGGCTCGGGGGCCGCTGGATCTCGAATCGATCGACCCCGGACGAACTGGCCGATCACCGCGCCGTTCTGCACGAACTTGCCGCAGGTGGGATTGGAGACGCGAAGTGCTGTTTCGACAGCGCCGCCGGATACGGCGGTGGTGGGTCCGAGTCGTACGCAGGCGAATGGGCGGCGGAAGACGGTTTCGGGGACGACATCTTCTGGGCTACGAAAGTGAACGTGGCGGGCCGAGGCGGTGGAAGCGTGGACCGCGCTGACGTGGTTGCCCAGATCGAGCAGTCGTTTCGACGGATGAAGCGCGACGTCATCGATCTGGATCAGGTGCACAACATGGGTGATCCACCGACGCAGCTCGGCGTAGCCCAGGAGTACAAAGATCAGGGCCGCATCCGGTACATCGGCATCACGACCACGAGCAAGGGACAGTACGACCACCTCGAAAGGGTGATGCGCGACGATCGCTACTCGCTCGACTTCATCGGGATCGACTACGCCATCGACAATCGCTCGGCCGAGGAGCGCATCTTCCCTCTCGCTCAGGACCGTGGAATCGCCGTGATGGTGTACTTGCCCTTCGGCCGGAGCCGGATGTGGCAGCGAATCGGTGACCGGGAGCTCCCGGAGTGGGCATCCGAATTCGACGCGCATACGTGGGCGCAATTCATGCTCAAGTTTGTGGTCGCCCATCCTGCCGTAACGCTCGCGGCCCCGGGAACGGGTGATCCGGAACACATGATCGACAACCTTGGCGGCGGCAGGGGTCGCATGCCGAATCGGGAGCACGTCCGCAGGATGGTCGAACTGGTGGAAGGTCTCCCTCAGGCGGGCTGAGGAGCGTCCCGCGCACCCGGTCGATCAGGCGAGGCAGTCCGCGCCGTCGAGGACCATGTGCACGACGAGCCCGAGGCCGATGAGACCGAGGGTGCTCACGACCGTGGACACGCGTGCGTTGTCGATCCGGCGGGCGACGGCGGGGCTGACACACAGCAGAAGGTACCCCGCCAGCGCGGGGGAAGAGTGCAGTGGATGGAAGCCGATCGAGCACCGCTCCGGGTCGTACACGGGATTCGCGAGCAGGTGGTCGACGTCGACGACCATGGTCGCAATCAGGATGAGCCAGACTCTCAGCCACCGATCCCGCGCGATGGCTGCAGCAATCGCGGCCGGCACGACGAAGTGAAGAAGGATGTGAACCATGTCCGCAAGGTAGTTCCCCGAAGCCACCGCCCACGAATCCACAGGGAAGCCTCATGACAGTCCGATCGATGATCCTGATCTCCTCCGTGCTCGCGATGGCCGCGCCGGTTGGAGCGCAGCAGCGCCGCCAGATGACCCCCGAAGAGCGCGCCGCCCGGGAAGCAGCCCGCCGGGAAGCAATGGCCGAGCCACGGCCGATTGAAGCGATGGAGAGCCTGTGGATGGAGGAACTCACCTGGATGGAGCTCCGCGATGCAATCGAGGGGGGGCATACCACCGCGCTGGTCCTCACGGGTGGAGTCGAGTCCAACGGTCCGCACCTGGCAGCGGGCAAACACAACTACTCCAATCGCCTGATGGGACCCTCCGTCGCAGCCGCACTCGGCCATACGCTGATCGCACCTCTGGTCACGCTGGAACCCGGCAACCCGAGCCGCGACGTCATGCCGGGAAACACCGGTCCGATGGTGTCTCAGGCAACGTACATCGCGTGGCTCACCGACATCGGTGACAGCCTGAGATCGATGGGGTTCACGGAGATTTTCTTCCTCGGCGACAGCGGTGGGAATCTTCGTGGCATGCAGGCAGCGGCCGACGCACTGAACGAACGGTATGGTGGTGAACCCGCCACCTTCCACCACGTCCCCGAGTTCTACAACCACACGAAGGTCCGGCAATACATGCAGGAGGAGCTGGGGATCCCGGAGGAAATGGAGTACGGCGCGAGTTCGGGCTCGGACGGCATCCATGAGGAGCTCTCCATCGATGCGATCATGTCCGTGATCGACCCGTCCTCCATCCGCTTCGAGCAACGCGTCGCGGCCGGCCGCGCCACCATCAACGGGATCTCACTGGAGCCCCTCTCGGAGCTTCAGGAGCTCGGGCGGAAAATCATCGAGTATCGGACAGCGCTGACCGTCGAGGCGATTCAGGCGTTCCGGGCCGGGCAGGCCCGTTGACCGGGCCCACGGAACCACGCTGGCCGCCCCTGCCCGGGGCCTCCATATTCGCTGAATGAACGTCCCCACAACCCTCGTCGCGGCTGCCGGATTCGTCCTGCTTGCTCTCTCGGGAAGCTCGGTTCCACCCGAGTCGTCCCCATACAGCGCCGGGGGGAGGCAGACTCAGGGCCGGAAGACCGTCGCTGTATCGGTGAACAAGGCACCGAACGATCTCAACGGAATCCTCGAGGAATACTGTGTTCGATGCCACAACGAGCGTCGGCTGCGTGGGGATCTGTCGTTGGAGGGCTTCGATGCCGACGTCCCGGAAGCCAACGCTCCCGTCGCCGAACGCATGATCCACAAGCTGCGGGCTGGCATGATGCCGCCCGCCGGTGTGCGGCGTCCCCCCGAGGATTCCCTCGCCTACCTGGCAGCGAGCCTCGAGGAGCGCCTCGACGACGTCGCTCGGGCGAATCCGGACCCGGGCCGTCGCACGTTCCAGCGTCTCAACCGGGCAGAATACGAGGCTTCGATCGAGGACCTCTTCGGCCTTCGAATCGACGCATCGGCCTTTCTCCCGACGGAGACCATGAGCGACAACTTCGACAACATCTCCGACACCCAGATTCTCTCGGCGACGCTGCTCGAGAGTTATCTGCGCGCTGCAGCGCAGGTCAGTCGGGATGCTGTTGGTGACATCACCGCGGCACCGTCCACGGCCGTCTACAAGGTACCGAAGACGACCTCTCAGGTCGCGCATGTGGAGGGAACGCCTCTTGGTACGCGAGGGGGCATATCCGTCACGCACAATTTCCCGGCGGACGGCAGCTACGTATTCGAGCTGGATATGCACCCGAGCCCCGATGGGCAGCTGTTCGGCCTGACCTCGGGTACGCATCACGTCGAAGTCGCGATCGACGGAGCGCGAGTCGCGCTTCTCGCGCTCGATCGATGGATGAGCGAGGGTGACCCGACCGGCCTCCGGGTCGAAACGCCCGAGATCCATGTGCGCGCCGGGCCACGTCACGTGACGGCTGCGTTCATCCTCGAGCGGGAAGGGCCGATTACGGACCTCATCACTCCGATCGACTTTACGCTTGCCGACCCGAACATGGGCGTCGGTTACGGCGTTACGACCCTGCCCCACCTGCGGGATCTTTCGATCAGCGGACCCTTCATGGTGACCGGCCTCTCGGACACGCCGGCTCGTCGCCGGATCTTCACCTGCCGACCCACGGCGCCGGACGAGGAAGAGCCCTGCGCCCGACAGATCATCCACGGCATCGCCACTCAGGCGTTCCGGCGTTCGGTGGACGATGACGAGGTCGAAGAGCTCATGTTCTTCTTCGAGGAAGGACAGCGGGAGGGCGGATTCGAGATCGGGATCCGCAATTCGATCTGGGCCATCCTCGCGAGCCCCCGCTTCATCTTCCGTCTGGAACGAACGCCCGATCGCATCGACGCTGGCGACGTGTACGAACTCGATGACGAAGACCTCGCGTCACGGCTTTCCTTCTTCCTCTGGGGCGCCCCGCCCGATGAGGAACTCGTCGACGTCGCACGAGACGGTGACCTTTCGAACGACCGTGAGCTCGAGCGCCAGACGCGCCGCATGCTGCGCGATCCGCGGGCAGAATCTCTTGCAACGCGGTTCGCGTCCCAGTGGCTCCGCCTTCAGGATCTCGAGAAAATCAATCCGGACGCTCAGCTGTATCCGTACTTCAATCAACAGCTGAAGACGGCCATGGACCGCGAGACCGAGCTGCTGTTCCACACGATCGTTCAGGAAGACCGAAGCGTCCTCGACCTTCTGACCGCGGACTGGACGTTCGTGAACGAGCAGCTCGCCGCTCACTACGGCATCGACGGTGTCACCGGACCCGAGTTCGTCCGAGTGCAGCTTCCTGACGAGAACCGAAGAGGCCTCCTGGGACACGGAAGTATTCTGATGATGACGTCCGAGGGGGACCGTACGTCCCCGGTCCTGCGCGGCAAATGGGTGATGGAGGTCCTTCTGGGCAGTCCACCACCCCCGCCACCTCCAGCCGTTCCCACGCTCGAGGAGACCCAGGAGTCGGATGGCGCTCGCCAGCTCACCACCCGTGAGCGCATGGAGATGCACAGAGACAACCCCGCCTGCATGTCGTGCCACCGGGTGATCGATCCGATCGGACTGGCACTCGACAACTTCGACGTGACCGGCGCGTGGCGGATCAAGGAGAACCTGAACGAGATCGATCCGAGCGGAGAGCTGTACGACGGAAGCCCGATCACCGGCCCCGCCGGCCTCCGCGAGGTCATTCTTCGGCGTCCCACGGTCTTCCGGCGAACGCTGGCCAAGAATCTCATGGCCTACGCTCTCGGGCGCCGGGTCGAGTACTACGACATGCCCACGATCCGGGCGATGGAGCGAGAGGCTTCAGCGAACGGTGACCGCATGTCGGACTATATCCTGGGCGTCGTGATGAGCCCCGCGTTCCGGATGAGCCGGAGCGTAGCCGTGACCGAGGACGCCCCGCAGCACTGAGCCCGCCATGCATCTGAGCCGAACGAGTCTCGAGCGCCGTACCTTCCTCAAGGGCATGGGGGCTAGCGTTGCCCTGCCCTTCCTCGACGCAATGGTCCCTGCCGGGCGCATGTCTGCCGCGGCAAGAGACACAGACGTAACTCGCTTCGTGGCCATCGAGATGGTTCACGGTGCCGCGGGGTGCAACGAATGGGGGGCCACCCAGCACCTCTGGGCTCCACAGGACGAGGGATCGGACTTCGACCTGACACCGAGCGCCCTTTCACCGCTCGACCCGTGGCGGGAGTACCTGACCATCGTCAGCAACACGGACGTTGGAGGGGCGGAGGCGGAACTGCCTCGGGAGATCGGCGGAGACCACTTTCGTTCGAGTGCCGTCTTCCTGACGCAGGCGCACCCGAAGCAGACCGAGGGATCGGACGTCTACGTGGGCGCCTCACTCGATCAGATCTATGCTCAGCGCTTCGGCCAGGATACACCGATCCCGTCGATGCAGCTGTGCATCGAGAACGTCGACCAGGCCGGCGGATGCGCGTACGGGTATGCCTGCGTGTACACCGACACCGTGAGCTGGGCGAGCCCCACCGAACCGCTCCCGATGATCCGCGACCCCCGCGTCGCTTTCGATCAGCTGTTCGGCGCCGGAGGGACTGCCGAGGAGCGCGCGCAACGGCGGCGCACCGAACGCAGCATCCTGGACTGGGTGCTTCGTGACCTGAACGGCCTGAATCGGCAGTTGGGACCGGACGACCGTCAGCGCATGGATCGTTACGTCACGAACATTCGAGAGATCGAGCGGCGAATTCAGCAGATCGAGGCACGAAACATGAGCGGCGAGCAGCGCGAGCTCGCCCAGGCGCCCGCCGGTGTCCCCGACGATTACGGAGATCACGTTCGACTCATGTTCGATCTGCAGGCTCTGGCCTTTGCGTCGGACCTCACCCGCGTGGTCACATTCAAAACCAGCCGCGACGTCTCGGGACGCGTCTTCCCGGAGACGGGAGTCACGGCGGGGTTCCATGCGGCATCCCATCACGGGGGGAATGAGGAGCGGGTCCTGGAGTTCAACAAGATCAACCGCTACCACATGAGCCTGATCCCATACTTCCTGGAAAAGCTGGCGGACACGATGGAGGGCGACACTCACCTTCTGGACAAGACGCTGATCGTCTGCGGTTCGCCCATGGGTGATCCGAATCTCCACAACCACAAGCGTTGTCCGCTCTTCCTGGCCGGCGGCGCAAATGGGCGTCTGCCGAAGGGCGGCCTGCACGTCAAGGCGCCGGACGGCACACCCATGGCCAACGTGCTTCTCAGTTCGATGCACATGCTCGGCATGGACGATGTCACCTCGTTCGGCGACAGCACCGATGCGTTCCCGCTGGCCGCCGGCCGTTCGGCCTCCGCGACGAGTTTCCCGCGATGATCCGCCTGTCGACCATCCTGCTGGCGCTATTTCTCAGTGCACCGGGGGCAGATTCTCCGGTCGCGGATGCGGCTCAGGAAGGAGATCTCGACAGTATCCGGCTTCTCCTCCGAAACGGAGCTGACGTGAACGCCGCTCAGAGCGACGGTATGAGCGCTCTGCACTGGGCAGCACAGAACGACGACACGTCGGTGATCGAGGTACTTCTATACGCCGGTGCAAACGTGGCAGCAACGACGCGTCTCGGGGGCTACACCCCTCTCCACCTCGCGGGCCGGGCGGGCAACGCCTCCGCGCTGGACGCTCTGCTTGCCGGCGGGACAGATCCGGAGGTCCGGACCTCGACCGGTGTCACAGCGCTCCACTTCGCCGCTTCCGCGGGCCGCACGGATGCCATCGACGTTCTGGTTCGTCATGGCGCCGAGATCGACAGCCCGACGACTGCGGATGCACAGACCCCGCTCATGTGGGCGACGGCTTCGAACAGGCTTCACGCCATGGATGCGCTGCTTCAGGCTGGAGCCGACCCATCCCTGACCACAACCATCGTGGACTACGTGCGGATCGCGGCGGAAGACATGCCGCAGCGGCGCCTGCGCGCGCAGCTGGCATCAGTCCGACGCAACGCGGAGCGTGGCGAGGGACCGCCGCCGGCCGCCGAACGCTCGGGGACGGGCCAGTTGCAGCCGCCACCCCCGCCGGAACCGGAAAAGGAAGAGGAAGAGGAGAACGTCTCGTCAGGAACGACCGACGAGCGTGACAAGCAGGACGACGACGACGGTTCTGCAGCCGAAGAGCCAAGCACCCCGTCCACCGAGCCGGCCAACGGACGCACCGGTCCGGCGGCGGAAGACGAACGTCCGCTCGGGTACACCGACCTGGTCGGAAAAGAAGGAGGTTTCGCTGCCCTTCACTTTGCCGCGAGGGAGGGTCTGCAGGAGGCCGCTGAGCTGCTCATCTCCGCCGGGGCGGGGCTCGATCAGCCCACGGCGGGTGACGGAACGACGCCGATGCTCATGGCGACCATCAACGGACACTTCGACCTCGCCACGTACTTTCTCTCGGCAGGCGCGGATCCCAATGCCACGTCCGAGGACGGGGCCGCCCCACTTTTTACCGTTCTCAATCGACGCTGGGGGCCTAAAGCGGCATATCCGCAGCCACAAGCCTTCCTTCAGCAGGAGACCGGCTACCTCGAGCTGATGGAGGCCCTGATGGAGGCCGGGGCAGATGTGAACCACCGGACCGGTCGTCATATCTGGTACACCTCATTCAACTTCGACATGCTCGGCGTGAATTTCTCGGGTGCGACGGCGTTCTGGAGAGCCGCGTACGCGACAGATCTAGACGCGATGCATTTGCTCGTCTCGTGGGGCGCCGATCCCTCGATACCGACACGAAAGGTGCCGGCGAGGCGATTCGGTCGAGGCGGGAATCAGGAGGATCAATCCGGGCTTCCACCCGTTCCCACCGGGGGACCCGGGGTCTATCCCATCCATGCCGCGTCAGGGGTCGGGTACGGTGAAGGCTTCGCCGCGAATCAGCACGCCCACGCTCCGGACAGTTGGGTTGCGGCCGTGCGTTACCTCGTGGAGGAGCATGGCGCGGACGTGAATGCCCGGGACCTCAATGGATACTCCCCGGTGCATCATGCGGCGAGCCGGGGGGACAACGAACTGATCGAGTACCTTGTCACGCGCGGTGCCGACGTGACGGTCGTCAGCCGGAGGGGTGAGACCACGGTCGACATGGCCAACGGTCCGAGACAACGAGTGCAGCCCTTCCCGGAAACCATCTCCCTTCTCGAGAGCCTCGGGGCGATCAACAACGACAACTGTCAGAGCTGCCAGTAGGATTCGCCGTAACAAGCCCGGGTTCCGATCCTCTGATCCCTGCGATCTGCTACTGACGAGACCAGGAAGGCTTCGGACGAGGAGGCCGCCTACTCCAAACAATCGGTGTAGGTCACCGATTCGCCCGCCTCCAGCCACGGGCCGCACCGCTCGCCCCGCTCGTACGTCCCCTGCTCAAGAAGGCGCCCGGACAGCGCATACCCCTCCCAGGGGCCGTGTCGGTCACCCGCCACATACATGCCCCGGGTCCACAGAGCTCCATTTTCTCCGAATGTTTCCCAGACCCCGTCTCGCTCTCCGCCACGATACGTGCCCCGCCGCTGTATTCCACCGGATTCATAGAAGCGCTCGTACAGACCATCGAACTGGCCATCGAGGTAGGTCCCGCGAGTCAGCAGTCCACCGGATTCGAAATAGGTCTCGAACGGGCCATCCTCGGGTCCGCATCCGGCCGCCAGAAGCGCCACGAAGACCACCACCCCGGCCGAGCGATATCTAGCCCCAAGGCGTGGCCGATCCAGCCGACCTCTCCTGCTCACCCCTCGTCCGACACGGGGTCGCCGTTCGAGCGTACGATCATGTTCTCCAGCGTCAGGGGGATACCCTCTTCCTGAAGTTGACGAGCAAGCCGCTCGACGTATTCGCGCGAGAAGAAGAGTTCGACACGGCGGTTCTCCGCCCGTCCTTCCTCCGATTCGTTGGACGCGAGCGGTCGGTGCTCCCCGTACGATTCGACCTCGAGTCGACTCGCCGGATGCCCATTCTCGTACATGAGCCGGGCAACCCCGGCCGCCCGGGCAGCCGACAGTTCCCAATTCGATGCGAAAGCAGGCGTGGAAATGGGACGCGAATCCGCATGTCCGGCCACAATGGTAGGGATCACGATCTCGCTCGTGATACTCGACAAGGTCACCAGCAGAGCTTCGGCCTGTGGACGTACCTGCACCTGCGCGCTCTCGAACAATGCGGCGTTCCGAATCCGGAGGTACAGCCCATCATCGTCCCGAATGATCTCGATCTGTGAGTCATCGAGCCCGGCTTCCTCGACCGAGGTGCGCAGCTGACCTTCGAGGAGAGCCAGATATTCCGCCGCGACCCGCTCGACCTGATCGTCGTCGCCGGAGCCGTCGTTCGACTCGGCGCTCAGCGGCTCGATGACCGTCTCGGGGTCAGC
The DNA here is from genome assembly GCA_038120095.1 of Gemmatimonadales bacterium. Lineage (GTDB taxonomy): Bacteria > Gemmatimonadota > Gemmatimonadetes > Longimicrobiales > Gaopeijiaceae > UBA2589. Next base: position 782 of record JAYOKZ010000053.1, on the reverse strand, counting down.
CGACTCCATCATGAGGCCGATGATCGAATCGGGCGGGGTTTCCGCCGTCGAGCCCATCGCCTCCCGCAACGACTCCGCGGCGATGAAGAAATTCTCGACCTTCAGTTCGGACATGGAGTAGAGGAGCACGAAGAAGGTGAGCAGCAGGCTCATGAGATCGGCGAACGTCGTCACCCATGTAGGCGCACCCTCTTCGACCTCGTCGACCGACACCTCGAGACCAGGATTCGCACCCGACGAAACGTTCTCGTCCGAATCGTCACTCATCGGGAGCCCTCATCCCATTCATCCGAGGCTCAGGCGGCCTGAGGGATGGCTTCATCCACCTTGTCAGCCTTGGGCTTCACACCCCGCTCGCGGAATACCTCGAGCTTCTCCTGCATGATTTGCACCGTGTCGCCCTTGGTCATCGAGGCAAGTCCAATAATGGCCAACTCGATCTGGGCGACCTCGATCTTGGCCCGGCGATCGAGCTTCGAAACCATGGGAAGAAAAATCAGGTTGGCCAGGACGGCACCGTAGAACGTCGTGAGCAAGGCCACCGCCATCGACGGACCGAGGGAGGCGGGATCGTTCAAGTCGGCCAGCATCTGAACCAGACCGATCAGCGTTCCGATCATGCCAAAGGCAGGGGCGAATTTCCCGAGTTCGGAAAAGATCTTCTGGCCTACCTTGTGGTGTTCCTCGACGTATTTCTTCTCTGCGGAGAGGATCTCGTGGATCGTCGGAGCATTCGCTCCATCAGCAATCAACATGAGGCCCTTCGTCAGGGCCTCCACGGG
>JAYOKZ010000052.1:0-17435 GCA_038120095.1 Gemmatimonadales bacterium | reverse complement strand
CCTTCGCACCCTCGAGCGAGAGGTGCTCCAGGTAGTCCGCCTCGCTGCCGTGCTCATCGGGCACCGGGAACTCCGGTACGTAATACTTCTTCTCGAAGACGAGATCGACAGCATCCGCGACGGCGAGCGTATTCTCCAGAACCTCCGGATGATCGGGGAAGTGTTCCGCAATTTCCCCGGCGCTCTTGAAGTACAGTCCCTCGTCGTACTTCATCCGGTTCGGGTCATCACGGTCCTTGCCCAGCCCGATGCAGAGGAGGATGTCGTGAGCCTCGTGGTCGCCGGGCATGCAGAAGTGCGCGTCGTTGGTCGCGACGACGGGCAGTCCCATCTCCCCGGCGAGATCGAAAACCTTCTGGTTCAGCTCCGCCTGGCCGGGGGTCCCGTGCGCCTGAACCTCGAGGTAGTAGCGGCCGTCGAAGAGGTTCGCATACCACTCCGCCGTTTCTTTCGCTCCAGCAGGGTTCCCCGCCTGCAGGTGCCGCGCTACCTCACCCGCCATGCATGCCGAGGAGACGATGATCCCCTCGTGGTATCTGGCAAGAACATCGCGATCGATCCGTGGCTTGTGGTAGAAGCCCTCGGTGTAGCCGATCGAGGAGAGCTTGCAGAGATTCTTGTATCCGACCAGGTCGCGTGCGAGAAGCACCAGATGGTAATAGGCTCGATCACCCTGCCCCCCTCGGGAGCGGTCTCGGCGGTCACCGGGCGCGACATAGGCCTCCATCCCGACGATCGGCTTGATCCCTTCCTTGCGCGCCATCTTGTGGAAGTTCCACGCTCCGAACATGCAGCCATGGTCGGTGAGCGCGAGCCCGGGCATCTCGTATTCGTTCGCCTTTCGGATCAGGTCGCCGAGGCGATTCGCACCGTCGAGGAGCGAGAACTCAGAGTGCGTGTGGAGGTGAACGAAGCTCACGGAGGGTGATGACGGACGGCGGATTTTCGTGGACGGTCGCGGGTGGGACGCAACGTAACGTCGTGAGAGGCGATCGCCAGTCGGGGCTACCCTCTGTGTGTCACTTCCTTCAGGCCCGCACCCTGCGGGCTCGACGTGAAGCGCTGGCCGGGGTTCGGCGGACTCGTCGCACGGCTGGGTCGGGGACTACTGACGGGCAGCGGGAGGCTGTACAGGCAGCAAATCCGGACGGTTCAGGTGTCGCACCGGAACGTGTCGAGCAGGGTCTCCAGCTGAATCATGTACTCGTACTTCTCCTTGCCCGGTGCATAGAGCCAGGCATCCAGGAGATAGGTGCGATCCTGGCGGTCACAGGTGACGGCGCGAGTGATGAGGGGGCCTCCCGCGGGCCACCCTCGGTCCGGTGGATTGCGCCACTGAGACTGGACCTCGAATGCGGACAGGCCATTCACATCGACGACCCGTTCACTCAGACCTTCGAGTACGACCACCTGTGGCTCCGTGTAGTGCGCTTCCGCCATCTCGTTTCGCCACGCAACGACTCGGTTCAGATCCAGGCTTCCGGCAGCCGGAGTCATCCACGTGACACCGATCTGACGGATCAACTCGGAGGGATCCGGATTGTCGTTTCGGAAGATGTACACCGAGTCCCGTGTCTGCCATCGATACACCGTCGGCAGGAGCATCGAGAACCCGGCTTGAAGAGTCAGTGTGTCCGCCAGGGCCGAGTCGGTGCCCGACATGTACATGCGGTTCTGCGCGTATCGACGGAACTGCCCGTCGAGGAGGGCGTTCACGTCGGGCAGGAAGGGCAGTAGATCCTCCCGATCCCAGCCTTCGTCCAGAAGTACGAGGGTGATCGTCTGACCGCGTGCCCACACGTCATAGACCTGGTACATCCCGTTGTCGGTGATCGGCTCGCGCGCGTCCTCCAGGACCTCCTGAACCCAGAAGTCCTCCCGGGTCCCGACGACGAGCATCTGCCGAAACCGTCGGAGGTTGGTCCAGTACTGGGCTCCCGGCTCCTGATACGTCACGGTGAAGGTCTTCTCGGCGCGAACCGTCGTGATCGTCGGCTCGAGCACCCCGAATACGTCTTCCTGAACCGCCGCCCACGATTCGGCCGGCATGACGGCGATGATGCTGTTGGCATCTCCGTAACTCAACGGGACCTCATTGCACGCCCCGGAAAGCAGCGCCAATCCAGCGACGAAGGTGGTCCGCAGGGGTAGGCTCGCCATCGTCATGAAGTCCCTTGGAAACAGATTCAACCGCTCAACGAAGAATATGCAGCGCCCGCGCCCCCGGGTCAGCCGTCGGGTGTCTCAGGACGCGAGAGTCCCGAGGTTGCGTCGGAGGAGTGCGTCGGAGTCGGGATCGCGCCTCATGAACTCGCGAAAGAGTGAGTCCGGATCGGCAGAGTCTCCGCGCGCCAGAATCGAGTCCACGTATTCGCGCCCCGTATCTCGATTGAAGACCCCTTCCTCACGGAAGCGCGTGAACACGTCGGCGTCGAGCACTTCCGACCAGAGATAGCTGTAATATCCGGCTGCGTACCCGCCGGCGAAGAGGTGCGTGAACGACGTAAGTATGTGGAGGTCCGCGAAGCTCGGATCCGGGGAGAAATCAACGAATCGGGAACGCGCGAATTCCATGACGCTGTCTCCCTGAGCGTGATCGAGCGCGTCGCCGGGTTCGCGTTCCTCCGCCTCGGCTCGGAGTTCCGGCGCGAGCCGCTCGTGCAGTTCGAGGTCGACCGTCCCGAGAGAGAGCTGGCGCATCTGGGCCCAGCCTCCCATGAAGCGCCGGGCTGCGACCAGCCGGTCATAGAGCTCTTGCGGAAATGCCTCGCCCGATTCGTGGTGCCGCGCGAAGAGATCGAGTGCTTCCCGCTCCCATGTCCAGTTTTCCATGAGCTGGCTGGGGAGCTCGACCCAGTCCCACGCGACGTGAATGCCTGCCCGGGACGGAATGGAAACGCGGGACGTACAGTGGTGCAGGAGGTGACCGAATTCGTGAAAGGTTGTCTGGACCTCTCGATGCGTCAGAAGAGCCTCACCTTCGCCTTCGGGAGGCGTGAAGTTGCCGCACATGACACCCAGGTGGGGTGCGAAGTCTTCTTCTCGCGGTCCCCCGGTAATGAAGTTGTTCATCCAGGCGCCCTGCCGCTTTTCCTGCCGGGGGAACCAGTCCGTATAGAACGCACCCAGCATGGTGTCCGACTCGTCATAGATCTCGTAGAACCGGACGTCCTCGTGCCAGACTTCCTCGATGCGGCGTTCCTCGAGACGGAATCCGAAGGTCCTTCGTGCGATTTCGAACATCCCGTCGAGGACCTGCGTCAGCGGGAAGTACGGGCGCAGCAGTTCGTCGTCGATGTCGTACCGACTCTTGCGAAGATCTTCGGTCACGAACGCCACGTCCCATGGCTTCAGGGGATCGAGCCCGAGCACCGCCGCGTGCTGCGTCAGCTGTTCGGCGTCGCGCTGCCAGTAGGGTCGGGTCTTCTCGGTGAGGTCGTTCTCGAACGCGATGGCACGCTCGCTCGAGCCCGCCATACGGTCCGCGAGCACGTAGTCCGGAAAGCCATTGTAGCCCAGGATGCGTGCGATCTCGTCGCGTACGCGGAGAATGCGTGCGAGGAGGGGCCGGTTGTCGTGTTCACCCTGGCGGCACCGTGTTGCGTAGGCGACCAGAACGTCCCTTCGCAGGTTCCTGTCGCGGCAGTACTTCAGGATCGGCTCCACCGACGGGTAATCGAGGGTGAGCAGCCACCCGTCGTGATCCCGTTCCCTCGCACGGGTGCGGAAGCGACGCCGCGGCGCGTCCGGGACCCCGTCCAGGCGGGACTCGTCAGTGACCAGAAGTTCCCATGCTGCCGTCGCGTCCAGCACGTTCTCGCTGAATTTCTGCTGGAGCTGCGCCAGCTCCACCTGGAGTTCCTGAAGCCGCTCCTTGTGGTCGATCGGCAGGTCGGCGCCTGCCCGCTTGAATTCAGCAACGGTCTTGTCGAGATGACGTCGACGAATTCCGTTCAGACCGGCTGCTTCATTGGTCGTCGAATACGCTTCGAGGCGCTCCCACAGGGGCCCATTGAGCGGGATGCTCGACCAGAATGAGGAGATGTCCGGAAGGACCGCGTTGTACGCATCCCGCAGTGCCGGCGTCTCAGCGACGGCAACCAGGTGCCCGACGGGGGCCAGACGCCGAGAAAGCCGTTCAAGCGCCCGGTCGAGTCGACGCAGGGTATTGTCCCACGTCGGCGGGGAGCGGTCTTCGACGATGGCATCGACCTCCGCCCCGGCATCTCGGAGAGCCGCCCGGATTCCCGGCTCGACATGCTCGGCCCCGATCGCGTGGAAGGGAATCCGAAAGGTCCCGGTCAGGAGGGGGTTGGGTTCGGTGCTCATCGACTCGGACGTGGGGACTTCGTGCGGCGATGAAAGGTACGCAGGGCAGAGCGGCGTTCCAGTGTGGTGGTTGGTCGGGGCCCGGGAGGACGGATCGCTTGTCGGTGGCGGGTAGACTGCGAAAAAGTACGCGATGACCCTCGGAAACAAACACGTTGACAGCGTGCGCAGACGAAAGTTCATTCGCGTCATACCGGGTCGCGTTCCTTGCCGACGAGGGTCGGCGCAGGTCGGGACCTCTCACCGAAAAGGGTGTTCGTAATGACACGGCTCCTCAAAGTGCGTGGGTCCAGGCGCGATACCTTTGCGCTCTCCGCGGATGATGCGGACGAGAACGATGAGCTCGAGGGTGACGATTGGGATGATGAGGACGAGGGTGAAGACGAGGACGACTGGGACGACGACGACTGGGATGAAGAGGACGACGAGGAAGAGGAAGAGCCGGACGACGAGCCGGACCTCTGGATGGGCGACGAAGAAGAGGACGATTACTGAGGGACCTCCTCGCCTCCCCATGAGGCTGTCCGGACCGGGACCGCTGTTCATCCTGTTGGTGGGTGTCCTGATGAGTCCGCCGAGCGTGGTCGCTCAGGCCGGTCCGGTCGTCGATGTCGAGTGGCTGGCCCGTCGGATGGGCGATGACCGCGTGTTGCTCCTGCACGCGGACATGAGTTCGGCGACATACGAGGAGGGACACATTCCGGAGGCCCGTTTCCTCGATCTCCGTCGAATGCTGTGGGACGGAGATCCGGCCTGGGGTGCCGAGATCCGTTCCTCTGCGGAAATCGGGGGACTCCTGCGACAGGTCGGCATGCACGACACCGTCGAGCACGTGGTGGTCTACTCGACGAATCCGCTGTTCGCCTCGCGCGCGTTTCTGACCCTGGAGGTCATGGGTCTGGCCGGCCGCGCCCACGTTCTCGATGGAGGTCAGACCGCATGGCTCGCGTCGGGGCGAGAACTCACGACCGTTGAGCCGCTGGTTCCGGGCGCCGGGGTTCTGACGCTGAGCCCGCGTGACGACATCCTCGTTTCAGCCGACTGGGTCCGGGATCGTCTCGACGCCCCGGAGATCGCCCTGGTCGATGCCCGGCCTGACGATGAATACACCGGGGAAGACGGAGGCATGGGGGGGATCGCAAAGCCTGGCCACATTCCCGGTGCGTACCAGATGTACTGGGAGGAGCTGGTCGAGAGTCGTTCCGCCCCCTTCTTTCACGCCGAGGACGAGTTGAGGGAACTCTTCGCGGACGCAGGCGTCTCCGAGGGCGACACCGTGGTCGCGTACTGCATGGTTGGGTGGCGCGCGAGCTACACGTACCTCGCTGCGCGCATGCTGGGATTCGATGCGAGGTTCTATGACGGCTCGTGGCGCGACTGGGGAACCAGAGACGACCTGCCGGCCGTGACCGGGCCCGAGCCGCGACAGATTCCCTAGCCCGCGTACCGGGCCGCTGGTGAAACACTTCCTGAGCCCCGTGGGGTACGGACTCGCATGTATCAGATGACGCCGTGGGTTACGCGACTTCTCATCGCGAACGTTGGGATCTATTTCATCCTGTCTGGCTTGCCGCCCCAGTTGGGAAATGCGATCGCCAACGGCCTCGTGTTCCGGCCGGGTGCAGTTCTCCAGACCCCCTGGACGCCCGTGACGTACATGTTTCTTCATGCTGGCTTCGGCCATCTGTTCGGAAACATGATCGGCATCTTCTTTTTCGGCCCGAGGCTGGAGCAACGGCTGGGTGCGAAGGGGTTTCTGACGCTGTATTTCGCTGCCGGGATGGGCGGCGCGCTCTTCGAGTCGATCCTCGCCCTGTTCATCGGGCCGGTATCGATGGTCGGGGCCTCCGGTGGTGTCTTCGGCATCCTCGCCGGATTCGCGTATTTCTGGCCCCGGGAGACCATTCTTCTCTTCCCGATTCCGATTCCGATTCAGGCCTGGCTTCTGGTCACGCTCTATGTGCTGTGGTCGCTCTACGCAGGGCTCAGTTCCGCATCGATCGGGGGGGGCGTCGCGCATTTCGCCCACCTCGGTGGAGCTGTCGTCGCGCTGGGCTACCTGTGGGGAGTCGACTGGCGCCGCGGGGGAGCGAGGCGTGAATTCCAGCGAGCCCTGCAGACGCCGTCGAGCGGTGGTGGCCTTCTCAACGAACGCGCGGCCATGGAGCGCTGGAAGCAAATTTCGGTGGACTCGCTGCATGAACTGAACCGTGAGGAGGTACAGCGCCTGCTGGCCAAGGTCCGGGCGGATGGAGCTGGAGCCCTCACAGTGCCGGAGCGGGCCTTCCTGGATCGAATGGCTTCAGGCTGACCGTCCGCACCGAGCCGCATCGAGCGAGGCCGCAATGCATCGGACGACACCGTGACCGTCTCAGGCCGATACCCGATTCCGTCGCGTCGGCAACGGGTCGAGCAGGTCATCCAGCGGAGTCGCTTCGTTACGACGCTCGCCCATGCGCCGGATTCTGACGCCGCTCACGCCTTCGTCCAGACGCTGAGGGACGAGTTCCCGGATGCGACCCACCACTGCTGGGCGTTCGTCGCCGGTTCACCGGGGAGTACGTCGCACATCGGGATGAGCGACGACGGTGAACCGCACGGTACGGCCGGTCGACCGATGCTGACCGCGCTGCTTCACTCCGGAGTCGGTGAGGTCGTCGCCGTATGCACCCGCTACTACGGGGGGACCAAGCTGGGTACCGGGGGTCTGAGCCGTGCCTATGCGGGGAGTGTGGTTCTCGCCCTGAAGGACCTCCCCACGGAGGAGCGGGTGGATCGATGTGCCGTCACGGTGACGGTGGGATATTCGGACGTGGATGGCGTCCAGCGACTCGTCTCCGAGCATTCGTGGGTACTGGCTGACGAGGACTTCGGCACGAACGTTCGGCTCCACCTTCTGATTCCTGCCGATGAACTCGAAGAGGCGCGTCGACACATCGTCGATCGCACCCGGGGATCGGGAGTCGTCGAGGTGGAGAACCGTTCCGACTAACCCCAGCGCGCGTCAATCGCTCGGCGGATCTGCTCGAGGCTCTGTCCCTCTCCATGCCGGCGGTAGGCGAGCCTTGCCTCGGCCTGACATATGGGGCACCCCATCGCCATGCCGTCGGCGTGGAAGCACGTCAGCAGAGAGCGATAGGTGGGGAACGCCGCACATCCGCAGGCGCAGCCCAGTCCATCGGCGATGTGAGGGATTTCCCGGATCATGCCGTAGATCTCGACGACAGCGTCCGGAAACCCAGCGAGGTGCTCAGCCGTGAGAACGTCACCCCCGTCGATTCCGGGGCGGGGATCCGGGTGCTCAACCCCGACCCCGAGTCGGTGAGGAGCAGCCAGAAAGGCACCCGGAAGTGCCGGGGCAGCCCGGAGAAAGGCCCGGCGGGTCGGCAGACTCAGTTGCCGGCCCCCGCTGACGGGGGCGTGATCATGATGTGGGCTCCCGCGGTCCCGGGGAACATGAGCCAGGGTGCTCCGGGAGCAGTAGGCTGCGCGGAGAGGCCGGTCGACTGAGTCGTCGCCCATGGGGTGTAGACGACCCACCGGAGGAAGGCGTTCTGAACCGTGCTGCTGCCGGCATCGAAACCGTCACCGGTCAGGACGTACAGCATCGCCGGTTCCTCCGGCATCGAGAGGGTGCCGGCGTCGGCCTCCGCCCATCGCCGCTGCGCCAGCTGGCCGGAATCCGTCACCCCCTGAGCGCGCAGTTCGCGACCGCGTGCCATGAAGGGGTCCAGCGACTCGTGATAGCAGGCGACCTCCCAGCCCTCCCGGTTCGGGTCATCGGCGAGGCAAACGAGCGAACCACCCCCATCGCGAAGGGTGGTCATCGACCCGTCGTCGAGGAATCCCATGACAGTCGCGTCGTCCCGTTCCATGGCCGGGGCAGCCTGGAGAGCGGCCGAGATCTGGATCTCTGCCGCAGGTGCCTGCGCTTGAACCTGCGGCGGGGAAACGAGCAGCATCAACACCAGAATCGCGAGGCAGCAAAGACGCGAGGTGGTGAAGGTCTTGTCAGAGGAGGTGCGCGTCAGGGCCATGGCTGTCCGTCCCGGAGGGGTTGTCGTTCGGGACGGTGAGAGGGCGTCCCGCTCGGGGATCGGAGAGCGATCGAATCCCGAAACGGGAAAGTGCAGCGATCCGCGAGGACGTGCGAGGGGTGGTGGCACGGCGATGCGGCGGTCGCGCGAGCAGACGTCGTCGGGAGATGACATCCGGCCGCGGAACCTGTCGCACCCCGCGGCACCACCCCACGTTGTATTCAGGTCAAGAAGTTCGGTACGCTCACGTTGAATGGATGGGCACATGAAGCACTTCAAGCGGGCATTCGCCTGCGGGCTCGGCGCCGCCACCATGTTCGCCGGCTGCGGAGGTGAGGACATGCAGGGTTTTCCCACGAGTGATGGATCGGAAGAGCAGCTGATCGCGAGGGCTGCGGCATACGAACTCCCCACGGAGTACGTGCCACCCCCGGGCGAAGCTCTCCATCACCACACGGCCGGGTTCGCGAAGATCCTCTGCTCCGGTGTTTTCATCACCGGCCTCGATGCCGATGACGCAGCCGCGAACGTCGGCGGATTCATCTCTCCGTTCGATGAGCGCCAGCACGTCGTGGACACGGTGATCGACTACGACCGTCAGATGGTGTCCCTCACGCTGCCGGACGGCGTGACCCGGACGGCACGCCGATACGGAAATCAGGGCTGCGTTGCGCACCCGGTGGGTGCGACCGAGGTCTTCTTCGAGCCGTCCGAGGTGGAGCGGAATCTGCCTCCTGCCGAGACCACGCCCTGGCCGATGGGTGATGTCCTGCCGGATGAGTCGTGGCCCGCAGAAATCGACATGGCGAAGGTCGAGCAGGCACTTGACGCTGGCTTCGGCCCGCCGGAGGCGCGCACGCTCGGCTTCGTCGTGACCTACAACGGCCGGATTCTCGGAGAGCGCTACGGTGAGGGCATCGGGATCCACACGCCGCTCGAGAGCTGGTCGATGACCAAGAGCCTGACCGGGACTTTGATGGGTGTCCTGATCGAGCAGGGGGTCTACGATCTCTGGGATCCCGCGCCCATCCCGGAGTGGCAGGGTGAGGGAGACCCGCGCCAGGAAATCCGGATCGGCGACATCATGCGCATGTCCAGTGGTATCCGGATCAATGCGCCATCGGACCCGGACTACAACGCTGATCTCTACGCCGACCACTTCTACCTGTACACGGGGACGGTCAACTCCTACGAGTATGCCGCAACCCGGCCTCAGCAGTGGCCGCCCAACACCATCGGCCGATACCGGAATACCGACCCCGTTCTCGCCAGCTACCTCGTCCGCCTGGGTGTCGAAGGCGCGGGGATGGACTACCACTCGTTCCCGCAGCAGCATCTGTTCGACCGGATCGGTATCCGGGATGGTCTGATCGAGACGGATCCGTACGGCAACTTTCTCGGACAGGGGCTCGCCTTCATGCCGGCCCGCGACTGGGCTCGCCTGGGCAATCTCTACCTCCAGGATGGTGTCTGGGACGGAGAGCGGATTCTGCCCGAGGGGTACGCCGAGTACGCGTCCACGGTTGCTCCTGCATGGGACGCGGATGGACGCCGCGTCTACGGAGGAGCCTTCTTCTGGGTGAATGGTGAGGGTGGACTCGGAATCCCGGATACCGCCTACCGTATGCTCGGAGCAGGTGGACAGAGTACGACCATCATTCCGACGCACGGACTCGTCGTCGTACGGCTGGGCAAGTACACGGGGGCCGGGCCGGGCGCAGATGCCCTGGAGGAGGCCTTCCGGTTGCTCATGGAGGCAGTGCCGGCCGTCCAGTGATGGGCAGAGTGCTGCGACCGAGGTCTCCCGGGGTGGGAGACCTCGGTCAGAACGAAAGCAGCTTGGTGAATTTCGCCGTGAGGAACCGATCGAGAACGGTGTTCGTGGAGGTGTCTCGACGCTCGGTGAGTACCACGTAGAGGTCGGACAACGGCGCGTGGATCCATCGGAACCGCACGTTCGTGACCATCTCTTCCGACGCCTCGTTGAACTGAACGAAGGCGCTCGTCATCAGCGTGGTTGAGAAGAACAGGTCGAGCTTGGCACCGTACACGTCTGCGGTCGTCGTCGCCTGTCCCGGAAGCTCGATCTGGTTGTGATTGAGAGACAGGTCGAGAAGGAGATTCGGACCGAGACGGCCGAGCAGGCTTCCACCCACCGACTGGCGATCCCCCCCGAAGTATTCACCGCCACTCACGTTCACCCGACCGCCGATGGGGCGAGCTCCGCTGAAGGTGTAGGACGCCGACGCCTCGACGAAACCGTAGCGGCCTGCCGGGACTTCGGCGCCACGGACCGAGAAGGGTTCATCGACCCGCTCATATCGGTCCGTGACGTCGATGCTTCCCTGTCCCCCGTCCGCGAAATCCAGCCGCATGCCGGCCGTCTGAAGACGCGTCTGGAGTCCGCCGCCGAGATCGGTGTAACCGTGCACCTCGACGTACGGATTCACCTCGAGAATACCGAGTCGGTTGATTCGGGGCCGGATCGCAAACGTGCCGTATCGGTGTTCCATTCCGCGTCGCCGCACGAAGCCGACACCGGGATTGAAGTCATCGTCGAAACGTCGGTATAGCCCGAATACCTCCCAGAACGGATCCCTCCACCCGACGGACAGCCGTCCGGCCATCTGGCGCTCGAGTGGTGTGCCGTCATCCTCCGTCCCCTCGGTCGCGGCGAGGTAGGACTGAATGAGCAGGTAGCCGTTCATGGCCTGAAGGTTCGCGTCGACCCCGTAGCTCCGGTTGTCGGCCATGCCTCCGCCCGTTTCCGTACGGTTCACGAAGATGCCTCCGAGGCTCAGGCCGGGGACTGCCTCTCCGCGAACACGGGCCACGGTGAAGTTCTCGGCACCGAGATCGCCCTCGCTCCTGGTCTGCATGTTCAGCAGTCCGAGGCTCACGGGTCCCGCGCTTCCCGTGACGCGGCCGCCTCCGAGAATCGGCAGAGGTGCTCCGCTCGGGCTCAGGCCGATCCGTCTCGAATAGAAGAGCGTAAAGTCGCGATCCGTGGCGCCGGATCGGGTCTGTCTGTTCCCCTGATCACCGAACTGGAAGATCCCGGCATTTTCGAGAAAGAATTCACGCTTCTCGGGAAAGAAGAGCGAAAATCTCGTCAGATTGACCTGCTCCTGGTCAACTTCGACCTGGCTGAAGTCCGTGTTCGCGGTCAGGTCCAGCGTCAGCCCCGGGGTGATCCCGAACTTCACGTCGAGACCTGCCGAGACTTCGGGGTCAGCCCCTGCCTGCAGCTCGCCCGATGGCTGAGAGGCCAGTACGAACGGCTTCATCTGCAGGTTGCGACTCGGCTCCAGGTCGTCGAGCCCGACCAGACGACCTCCGCGCGAGCTCACGTAGATCTGCCATCGCCGGTCCATCGGCGACCAGGTCGCATCTTCGTTCTTCCTTCGAATTCGGCGCAGGAAATTCAGTCCCCAGACCTGTTCGTCGAGCGAGGCGTCGAATCGGAGTTGCGACCATGGTATGGCGAGCTCCAGCGTCCACCCTTCGTCGTGAATGCGCGTCTGGAGATCGAAGGCGGCATCCCAGGCTGCGTTGTTCACGCGCCCGTCGTCCGCACTCTGAATGTCGCGAACGGCACCGCCAGGATTGAAGAAGAACGAAAAGACGGTGGTCCCGTCGAGGAACGGGTCGAGCATCATGCCGAACGCGTCTCCATCCCGCGTGTTCGGGTCCCGCTGGAGGGTGGGAATGATCGGCTGGTAGCCTGGCTGCTCCATCAATTCGGCCCCGATGTACAGATGCTGATCATCGAACAGAATGCGAACCTCGGTGCGCTCCGTGGCCGGCATCCCGGCCGCCGGTTTCTGCTGCCAGAACTCGTCGATGACCGGGGCCGCAGCCCAGGTGGGATCGTCGAGGATCCCGTCGATCTCGACAGGTCCGACGGCGCGCGTCGCGATCGCTCGGGGTCGAGGCGCCGTGTCGAGGTCGATCGGGGTCTGAGCGGCAGCGCTTCCGCTCAGGGTGAAGAGAGCGATTCCCGTGGCAAGGAGCACGCGACGTCGCGTCGACAGGGCTGTATGAACGTGCATCGGTTTCATGGTCATGGGGCGCCTCTCTCCTCGTTCGTGACACCTGAGACGCGCAGGGAGTTGATCGTCGTGAACGGATCGTGGCTGGCGTCTTCCGGTACCGGTCTGCAGCTTCGCCCCGATGACGCCAAATCCATCTCACCCTGATGGCCTGATTCGCACGCTCGGCCCGTTCGCAGCAGCGGCCTTCGTCGTCACGAACATGATCGGCTCGGGTATTTTCACGGTCCCGGCCTTCGTGCGGGTCGCTACGGGCAGCCCCTCGGCCTCGCTCGCTGTCTGGCTGGCTGCGGGGCTCCTGGGCCTGTGCGGAGCGCTCTGCTACTCCGAACTCGCGACCCGTATGCCGAGAGCAGGGGGTGAGTACCGCTTTCTGTCGGATGGCCTGGGACCGCTGTGGGGTTTTCTCAGCGGCTGGACCTCGTTCGTCGTCGGCTTCTCGGCTTCCGTGGCGGCCTCTTCGCTCGGCGTCGTCGCGTACGTCGCCCCCCTGATCGATGGTTGGAACCCGGACCAGTCGGTCGGCGGAATCGTGACGCAGGGAGCTGTTGCGGCGGCCGTATTGATCCTCCTGCTGACGGGGATTCACTGCATCGGCGTTCGGTGGAGTGGGAGTGTGCAGACCACCCTGGCGGCGCTTGTGCTCGGCGCGATCACGCTGTTTCTGGCGGCAGGCTTCGGGAGTGGGAATGGCTCGTGGTCGGGGCTGACCGGGGTCGCGACTCCGCAGAGCAACTCATGGGTAGCGCTCCTTCAGGTGACGTATGCCTACGCCGGATGGAATGCCGCAGCGTACATCGCCGGGGAAGTGGATGATCCGCAAAGGAATCTTCCTCTCGCCATCATCGGGGGGACGGTCTTCGTGATGCTGGCCTACGTTCTTTTGAACACACTCTTCTTCTATGCGGTCCCGGAGGCGCAGTGGGAGCCGACGATCAGCATCGGAGCCCTCGCAGCCGAACGGCTCTTCGGCGAGTCGGGCGCTCGTGCGGTCAGCGCAGTGATCGCGCTGGCGATGTTCGGGTCGGTGAGTGCCATGACCGCGATTGGTCCGAGAATCTACTTCGCCATGGCCCGCGATGGCCTCGCGCCGCGGGCTCTGGCGCGTACGTCGGCGCGAGGCGCAGCGCCCTCGGCCGCCATCATTGCTCAGGGACTGCTTGGCTCACTGCTCGCGTTGACCGGCGCCTTCTCTGCCCTCCTCGTCTACATCGGGTCGTCGCTGCTGCTGTTCAACGCTCTCACGATCGTGACCCTGTTCGTGGTACGCCGTGACCCACCCCCGGGTGAAGAAGATGTCTTTCGCACGCCGATGCACCCCGTGCCCGCGCTCGTCTTCATCGGCATCACACTGGCCGCGTGGATCAACGGGCTGATCGGTGCACCTGTCCCCACAGGAGCCGCCCTGCTGACGCTGTCGGCAGGCGCCGGCGTCTATCGACTGGGCCGATACCTCGGCTGGTTCTCCAGCGTCTCTCTCGAGCCCACCCGGAAGTGATCTCCGGTCGGCATCGGCACTCGAAACGAGCGACTAGAACGATTGCAGCTTGGTCACCTTGAGCGTCAGCCCGCGCTCCAGGACTGGCTGGACCGAGCCGGAGGCGAGACTCCTCCGCTCGGAATAGACCAGAAAGATATCGGACAGGGGAGAGTGAATCAGGTTGATGCGCGCGTTCGAGATCAGCTCGTCGGTGGCCCCGTTGTACTGGACGAATGCCAGGAAGAACGCACGAGTATTCAGGGCGTATCGAAAGCGGGCGCTGTAGATATCCGCGGTAAAGTCGACTCCGCCCAGCTGCAGGTCGTTTCGCTGACCACCAAGCTCCAGAGAGACGTGCTCGTTTGGACGCACGGTCACGTCGGCAGAGTAGGAGGTACGTGTTCCATCGTAGAAGTCTCCCCACTGCATGCTTCCGGAGAGAAAGACGGGAAGATCTCCGCGTGTGGATAGCCGGATGCTCGGCTCCAGCCATTCATACGTGCCCGCCTGAACGTCGGCGCTCCCGATCCTCGTGGCGTCGAAGAGGCGCTCGTAGCGATCACGGACCCGCACGGTAGCCTGTCCGCCGGCCAGAAGTGACACCACGGTTCCCACTTCGAGCCCTCTCGTCTCCACGGCGTTGTCGAGGTCCGTGTACACGTCCACATCGAGGTACGGGTTGATCTCCCGGATACCGAGTCTGTTCACCTGCGGATGAATGCCGATCGTGGTGAAATAGCGCCGCACTGCGGTGCGATCGATGAACCCCGTTTCCGGATTGAATCCGTCGCCGACGTGTTTGACGAGGCCGGACATGTCCCAGAACGGGTTACGCCATGCTGTCTGAAGCATCGCGGTGTTCGGATCACCGCTTTGCTCGTCATCGTCCGTTCGGGCCCAGTACGTCGACAGCAGTACGTTTTGCGAGAGTTGGAGATTCGCGTCGATACCCCACGAGCGGTTGTAGCCGGTTGGGTCAGGTCCGCCCGTCTCCTGCCGGTTGATGAACATTCCTCCGATCGTTGCGGGGCCGAACGTCCCCTTGGCTCGCGCGACCGCGAAGTTCTCCGCGATGTAATCGGAGCCGTCGGCCAGTCCCCTGAAGGACCGAGTCTGCATGTCGAGGAGTCCGATCTCGAAGCGTTCCCCGATCCGTCCCGTGAGTCTGGCTCCTCCGCCGATGGGCAGGGGCTCACGGGTATTCGAGAGCCCGATTCGGCGCGAATTGAAGAGTCGGAAGTTTCGGGGGCTGCTTCCCGTTCGATAATTCCGGATGGCCGCGTCCTGGAAGCCGAAGGTCCCCTCGTTCTCCAGGAAGAAGTCGCGCCGCTCCGGAAAGAAGAGGGAAAACCGACTGAGGTTGACCTGCTCCTGATCGACCTCGACCTGACTGAAGTCGGTATTCACGGTGAGGTCGAGCGTCATTCGGGGTGTCAGGCCCCACTTCGCGTCGATTCCGACATCGGCGGTCTGTTCGGTCGGCACGTATCGCGTCCCCGACAGTCGACTCGAAAGCGCGTACGGCTTGATCCAGAGATTTCGGCCGCGGGGAAGGTCACGGAGGCCCCTGAGTGTGCCTGCGAGTGAGAACTTGTACACGCGATACTGAAGCGGCAGCGGGGCCCAGATCGCATCCTCGTTTCTGCGCCGGATGCGGCGCGAGAAGTTGATGCCCCAGACCTGATCTCCGTCGACGGGGTTGAAACGCAGCGTCGCGAACGGGATGGCCATCTCCACGACCCACGTCGAGTCGTTGATGGACGTACGCACGTCGACGATCCCTTCCCACGCGGGAGACATGTCGCGCTGGTCGTTGAACGCCTGGGCGTCCCAAAGGGCACCCGCGGGATTCACCGCCCACAAAAACCCGTTCTGACGATCGAGGTAGGTGTCGATGGCGACTCCGAAGATGTCGGAGTTCGGGGTGTCGAAATCCTGTTCGAGCCCGGGGACGGAGAGGCTGCCCGTGTCTTCGTCGAAGAGAACCGCTCCCACGTAGAGATTCCGGTCATCATAAACGATTCGAAGGATGGTACCCTGGGAGGCAGGCATCCCCTGATCCGGGATCGTCTGAAGCCACGTCCGTTCGTCCGGGTGGGCCTCGGCCCATGCTGCCTCGTCGAGTCGGCCGTCGATCTCGATGGGGGTCGAGACACGCGTGGCGTGGATCTCGGGTCGAGGGACGGAGAGCGGGTCGACAGGATATCCGGACTGAGGGGCTGTAGCCTGACCAGCGAGCGGGGCCGCGAGGAGCGCCAGCAGCAGGAGACCTCCCGCACCGGCGCGCACGTTCGTACCGACGGCGGGATCGCGTTGCGGAACCACGGCAGTTGAATACGAGGCCATCACGATGCTCGCCCCTGAGTGTCAATGTCGTTGACGACGTGCCCTGCGATCGTTGAAAGGCCGGTGCACGGGGGGACCGGGTGGGCACCACCGTTCCTACGGCGGGGCCACGTTGTCGCTCCGGGAACGATCTGTAAAGCTTGAGCGAGCTCGTTCAGTGCATCCGGCCCCTGTCAGGGCCTGCCAGCGATGTCGGGATAGAGTCTCGGCAGGCACGAGGGACACAAACCGTGGCTGACCTTCGAGCCGGTACGATCCGACAGATAGCCCTCGAGCGTCTGCCAGGGTCCGTCCTCGACGCGGACGTTCTTGCATCCCATGCAAAGGGGAATGAAGTCATCGAGAGCCTTGGCGAGTTGCTGTTCAAGCTGTAGATGGCTCGCCTCGAACTGTTCGCGAAGCCGGGTGAAGTAGAGTTGCACGACAGCAAATGTGATCAGCAACTGGAGGCCGGTGGAGAGCTGCGATGCGAGGGTCAACTGCTGAGGGCTCAAGCTCGAGACCCAGGGAAAGGATGACTGCAAGATTCCCATCGACAGAATGACCGAAGCCAGTGCGCGTCGTTCTCTGGGGTGCTGAGGCAGGACATCCCTGCGGTACAAGACGGCGGCCGCTCCGAGAAGGCAGGCGGCCATGTACCCGGACGGAACGATCAAGGCGGGCGTCGAAAGTGGAACGAAACGGCCGGAGGCCGTCTCTACTGCCCATGTAAGCGCGACGATAACCGAGGTGGCGAGGAACCATCTCGGGAGCTCTTTGTCTCCCGCCTGGAGCGCGCCCCATACGACGAGGAAGCCAGAGGCGATCGCGGTCGCGGGCATGAAGCCTTCCTGGAACCACGCCTCGGCTCCGGCGAAGGTGCCGGCCACGTAACGAAGTGCCCAGATGCCCCACCACAGAGCCCATTTCCAGAGGTATGGCGCGTCTTGCCTGGAAGCCAAATAGGCCAGCGTACATGAGAGTGCGAAGGGAACGAGGGTCTGGGCGCCTGTCAGTTGGACGAGTGTGTTCACGGCATTTACAGGTGTGTCCGACGACGCCGTGGGGGCCCGGTTCCGGTGGGCAGCGCGAGGAGGACAGCGAAGATCGATTGTCCCGGTCTTTCTGGACCGACCGGCTAGAAGATCAATCATCCTGGCGGTACTGGCCAGACTTGGTCGAGCGGGCTGATTCCCCCGGACGGGCCGCGGC
>JAYOKZ010000051.1:13960-17925 GCA_038120095.1 Gemmatimonadales bacterium | reverse complement strand
AGGAATTCCGTGAGTGCACCGACCGGTCGGGGCGCATTGAGGGAGTCCACGTCGTCATCTCATGGAGGTAATCCGCGACCCGGAGGGATCCGATCGTCGGAGCTGAAGGAGCGCACCGAGTCGGAGCAAGGGAGATGCCACAGTCCGGGCCCGTCGTCTTCGGGTGTCGGTATCGGCTCCGGGTGTGGCATTGCACGGAGTGTCCCGCAGATTCTGACCTGCACACTGTTCAGTCCCTCCACTAGGTTTCGGGTCGACATGCAGGCGCCAGGCTGGCGCTGCACGGCATCGGGTGGTCGGGAGGCCAGCGGAGCATGTTCGACGAACTCGGCTCGAAGCTCGACGGAGCGCTCAAGAAACTCCGACAGCGGGGCGTCCTCACCGAACCCATGATCAAGGAGGGCCTCCGGGAGGTCCGACGGGTTCTGCTCGAGGCCGACGTCAATTTCAAAGTTACTCGTGACTTCCTCGGCCGGGTTCAGGAGCGGGCCCTCGGAGAACAGGTCCTCAAGGCCGTTTCCCCGGGCCAGCAGGTCGTCAAGATCGTGCATGACGAGCTGGCACACCTTTTCGGGGACGGCCGTGCTTCGCTCGAGAAGGCAACCAGCGGCCCGACCGTCATCCTGATGGTTGGACTGCAGGGTGCGGGGAAGACCACCACCGCGGCGAAGCTCGCGCAGCGACTCGGGCGAACCGGGCCGATGCCGATGCTTGCGGCGTGCGACCTGCAGCGGCCGGCGGCGATCGAGCAGCTTCGGACTCTCGGGGAGCAGATCGGTGCAGAAGTCTTCGCCGGGGAGTTCGGTGGTGATCCGGTGGCGACCGCGGTCGAGGCAAAGGAGCGGGCCGTTGCCGGAAAGTACGCCACACTCATCGTCGACACCGCAGGCCGACTGCAGATCGACGAGACGCTCATGAGCGAGCTCGCCCGGGTTCGCGATGCGGTTCAGCCTCACGAAATTCTCCTCGTGGCCGATGCAATGACGGGTCAGGAAGCGGTCACGATCGCGGAGGGCTTCGAAGAGGCTCTTGGCCTGACCGGCGTCGTCATGACGAAGATGGACGGGGATGCGAGAGGTGGCGCGGCCCTCTCCATCCGCGGCGTTACGGGACGGCCGATCAAGTTCCTCGGCGTGGGTGAGGGTGTCGACGATCTCGATTCCGCCGACCCTCAGCGTCTCGCGGGTCGAATTCTTCAGATGGGCGACGTCGTCGGGCTTGTCGAGCGGGCTCAGGTTGCCGTCGACGAGGAAGAGCAGGGGCGCCTGCAGAAGCAGATGATGGCCGGACGCTTCACGCTCGAGGACTTCCTGGTCGCCATGCGACAGATTCAGAAGATGGGGCCGCTGGATCAACTCATGAAGTTGATTCCGGGCGCGAGCCGCATGAAGATCCCGACCGCCAATATGGACCCGAAACGGTTCAAGCACGTCGAGGCCATCATCCTTTCCATGACGCTCGAAGAGCGACAGAATCCGAAGATTCTCAATGGGTCGCGTCGCGCCCGCATTGCCCGAGGCAGCGGTCGTCCGGTCGCTGAGGTGAATCGTCTCCTGAAGCAGTTCAAGGAGATGCAGAAGTTCATGAAGCAGATGCGGGGCATGATGGGTGGGATGGCGGGAGGAAGGGGACCCAGCATTCCGGGGCTTCCCTTCGGGCGCTAGCTAGCGTTCGGGGCCAGCGGCCGAGCCCCACGGCCACCTGGGGTCCGCGACACCTTCGAACGCACCTGTGGACCGATCGATCGCGATCGCGTTGAGGCGTGCGAACCAGACGTCGAACGGCCGCTCAACGACGTCGTGGCCGAGGGATTCAGCGAGGAGCGCGCCGGCTGGTCGGGTCCCGCTGGACCCCTCGCCATTCACCTTCTCGAAGGTCCATGTGGAGGACGGGTGGAGTCGAGGTGCGGCGATCGCGTCCGAGAGGGAGGCGCCGTCCACTTCGACCCGGAGGAGCGTGCCCACCAACCCGGAGATGATTCGACGACTTCCGGCTCCTCCGATCACGAAGACCGGTCTCCCGGCTCGTAGCCCGATCAGGGGTGACTGGGAGGACCACGGTCGATCACCGGGTTCGACCCGGCCGAGGTATCCGCCCAATGTGGCCGCGTACAGGAAACCCAGTCCCGGTGTCGCAACTCGTGATCCTCCATTCGGTCCCAGGGATTGCGTCATCGAGACGGCATTTCCGAGATCGTCGACGACAGACAGGTGGGTCGTAAACGAGGATTCGAGGGAGGTCGTTCGTGCCGGGAACGTGGCCCGTCGGGCGGCGGGTGCTGGCACGAGTGCGAGGGTGCCTGGGGGGGGCGCGAGCGATGCCCTGATCTCTGTCGCCCGTTCCTCGGCTCGGGTGATCGAAGTGATCCAGGCCGCGTCCGCTTCCGCTGGTCGGGGGTCGTTCCACGCAGCTTCGCGGTCTTCGAAGGCTGCCAGAAGCGACAGGGCCGTCGCGACGGCACGTTCATCCGGAGACAGCGTGTCCACGCCGACCTGCGCGATGATCTGTAGCGCCTCGATCGTGGTTCCACCGGATGCCGGAAGATACGTCCCCAGCAGGTCGAGACTCCCGAGCCGGCCGTGCGTCAGGAGAGACGGCAGAGGTCGATAGGTCTCGAGGTCCGCTCGGCGGACGTACCCGTGGTCCTCCAGATCTCGGGCGATCGCATCCGCGATGCGGCCTCGGTAGAACGCGTCGGGTCCCTCGTCCCGCAGTGTTCGGAGCACACCGGCCAGGTCGGGCTGGCGGAGCGTATCACCCGCGGCATACGGTGCTCCGTTTTGCCGGAGAA
Source organism: Gemmatimonadales bacterium (assembly GCA_038120095.1). Taxonomy (GTDB): domain Bacteria; phylum Gemmatimonadota; class Gemmatimonadetes; order Longimicrobiales; family Gaopeijiaceae; genus UBA2589. The sequence continues at coordinate 15,134 of JAYOKZ010000051.1, read as the reverse complement.
AGGCGGTTCGGGCGCCATCCGATTGACGGAGTCGGTCCGCGATCGAGGCCAGACGGTCCGCTTCGCCACCTGTGAGTGCCACGCCATCCTCCGCCAGAGCGATCGCGGGGGCAATGACATCCGCCCACGCCATCGAGCCACCCTGCCGAAGCACGGCGTCGAGGGCCGCCACTGTCCCGGGCACTCCGATGACCGCATATCCGTCTTCTGCCTGCTCCGCGGTGTCCGGATCGTAGTCGGCCGGAACGGCCGTCGTCCCGTCGAAGCCGAACGACGTTCCGTCGGCGAGGTGGACGAGAGCCTGGGTTCGCCCCCCCAGACCGGACTGTGTGGGCTCGGCGACGGCGAGGGCCAGAGCCGTGGCTACGGCGGCATCGATGGCGTTTCCGCCGGACTCGAGGATGGCCACCCCTGCGGCGGTCGCTGCGGGTGACCCCGTCACGACCATCCCGTGGATGGACCTGGCCGAGAGTGTCGGCGGGGTGTCCGGGGAGGTCGGAGATGTCGGCGCGTCGGGGATCGGAGAGCATCCGATCAGGATGACGGCCAGAGTCAGACTGTGAATACGCATGCCGAAAAGGTGGTTCCCGGGCTTCCGTGGGGCGAGTCGATTACAGATGAGCCAAGGTTCGAGGCCACTTCATCGCTGTACAGCACATCCGCTCGCGTTTATTCTTTGCGTCTGCCCTTTTTCCGGGGTTCCCCGGGGCAGGTGCGCCGGTCGACCGGCGTTCGAACGCGAGAAACACCACAGACCCAGAAGAATGCCTGCACGTATTCGCCTCCGGCGCATGGGCCGGAAGAAAAAGCCTCACTACAGGGTTGTCGTCGCAGACAGCGCCGCGCCCCGTGACGGGCGCTTCGTCGAGACCCTCGGCTACTACAAGCCGCTCTCCAATCCGGCGCGGCTGGTCATCGACATGGAACGCGTCGATCACTGGTTGAGCGAGGGAGCGAGCCCATCCGGTACGGTGAAGTCGCTGATTGCCAAGGCACGCCGCGGAGGTGATGGCACTGTCGCCGTCGGTGTCGAAGATCCGGAGGAGGCGAAGGTGAAGCGCGCGGAGCAGCTCGCTGAGAAGCGTGCCGCCGAAGCGAAGGCTGCCGCGGACAAGGCTGCGGAAGCCGAGGCCGCCGCAAAGGCTGCGGAGGAAGCGGCTGCAGCGGAGGCGGA
>JAYOKZ010000051.1:0-13860 GCA_038120095.1 Gemmatimonadales bacterium | reverse complement strand
GCGGAGGCGGAGGCCGAAGAGGCCCCCGCGGAAGACGCGTCCGAAGGCGAGGAAGCGGCAGCCGAGGATGAGTCAGCAGCCGAAGCCGAGGAGGCACCGGCCGCCGAGGCTGAAGTCGCGGACGAGGAAGGGGACAAGTCCGAGTAACCCTCGGACGACGCTCCATCATGGGTCGGCAGGACCCGACTCACCTCGTCGTCGGTCACCTCACTCGACCGCACGGAACCCGCGGCGAATTTCTCTGCGGAATTCTTACGGACCACCCCGGGAGCGTGTTCGCTCCCGGGGTGGTTCTGTCTCTGGGAGGGTCGGAGGACGATGCTCCTGACCCGGACCTGCCCCCACTTCGGATCGAGTCGTCTCGCAGCTCACCCAAGGGCGCGCTCGTCACGTTCGGTGGGATCACCGATCGTTCGCAGGCCGAGCGCATTCAGGGCTGTTACCTGTTTCTGCCAATCGAAGAACTCGAGCCGCTACAGGACGGGGAGGTCTTTTACCATCAGCTCCTGGGCATGTCGGTTGAGACTTCGGATGGTGACACCGTGGGTGAGGTCGTGGAAGTTTTCGAGATGGGACCCACTGACTTGCTCGAGGTACGGAACAGCACCGGCGTGTTGATGATCCCTTTTCGCCCGGAGATCGTGATCGAGATCGATGTGGACAGGAGTCGACTCGTGATCGATCCGCCCGATGGTTTGCTCGAGCTGTGACGATGCGGATCAACATCGTCTCGATCTTTCCCGGGTTCTTCGAGGGGCCGCTCGGTCTTTCCATTCCGGCGCGGGCAGCAGATGCCGGACTGGTGGAATACCGGCTGGTCGACCTCCGATCGTACACGCACGATCGGCATCGAACCGTTGATGACCTGCCATATGGTGGTGGTGCAGGGATGGTCATGAAGCCGGAGCCCTTCTTCGAGGCCGTCGACGATCTGGCACCGCAGGGCCCGATCGTCCTTCTCTCCGCACGGGGTCGACCGTTCCGGCATGCCGATGCGGTGCGCTTCAGCGTGGAGCGCGAACTCACTCTCCTTTGTGGTCACTACAAAGACGTTGACCAGCGGGTCGCCGACTACCTTGCCACCGACGAGGTGTCGCTCGGGGATTTCGTGGTCTCGGGTGGGGAAGTCGGGGCACTGGCGGTTACGGACGCTGTGGTCCGACTTCTTCCCGGAGCGATCGGTGATCACGATGCCGCGGCTACCGACTCGTTCTATGACGGACGGCGTCTGTCGGCCCCGTCGTACACGAGGCCGCCGGAATACCGGGGCCACTCGGTTCCTGAGGTTCTCCGCTCGGGCGATCATGCCAGAATCGAGGCATGGCGGGAGTCCGAGGCCGACCGGCTCACGAACGGACGACGGAGTCAGGACAGGCGCGTCGAGGGTTAGGGCCTCCGCCGCGAGGCGGTACTAGAAGTCCTCGAGACCCTCTCGTCCACCTTCCTTCCAGTCCGGCCTCGGGCCGTTGGCGAGGAAGCGAACGGCGTCTACGGCGGCATCCACCAGTGCGGCCATGTGGTCGAAGTCGATGAGTTCCACTTCGTCCGACGGCTGGTGGTAGTCCGGGTGGAGGCCGAATGACGACATCGTATGGGCCGGGATCCCGAGCATCGCAAAGGCGATGTTGTCACTTCGGAAGAAGAAATTCTGATCGATACGTGGGTCCGGGACGATCGGCGAGCCGGATTCGGCGAGGTAGTCACCCATCGTCGTTCGCTCGTACCCGGTCAGCCACGCCTTGCCGAAGCCACCGACCGCTTCGTCGGGCCGACCGATCATCTCGATCTGAAGGTCGGCGACGGTCTGATGCATCGGTATGACGGGGTGCGCGATGTAATGGCGTGTGCCCAGCAGTCCCATCTCTTCGCCGGTGCTCAGGAGAATCACCACCGTGCGACGCGGCGCCTCACCATCAACGAGGTCTCGCGCGATCTCCAGGACGGCGGCGGTCCCGGACGCGTCGTCGTCGGCACCGTTGTAAATGGAATCAGGCACACCTGCGGCGTCCGATACCGGACGCCCGATCCCGACGTGGTCGAAGTGTGCCCCCACGACGATCGCCTCGTTGGCGACTTCGGGATCGGCGCCCCGGATGATGCCTATGACGTTCGACTCGGAGACGATGACCGACTCGGGCGGGAGGGCGTCCCAGTCCTCGTAGTCGATCTCCATCACCATGCGTTCCCGGACCCCGTTATCCGTTTCCTCGGTCATTCGGGCCATCGGCACCGTCTGCAGGTAGCCGCCCTCGTCGCCGGCGGGTTCGACTCCGTACCGCTCCAACTCGGCCGCAAGGAACCCGGCCGCCCGGTGGGCTCCGGCACTCCCCGTTCGTCGCCCCTCCATCGAGTCGGCAGCCAGGGTGGAGAGGAGGGCTTCCAGCCGCTGTGCTCGGCTCCATTCCGAGTCGTCGAGTGTTGTCCGGGTCGAGGGGGCCGGGGCAGCCTCCTCCCCTCCACACGCGGTGATCGCGATCATGACCGCAGCCATCAGGATCCTTCGGAAAACCCTCCGATGGGAGTCCGGGAAGGACGGCAGACGAGCAATCGTGATCTCAGAGGGTGCGGACGGTTTCATGAGCGTTCGTGAGAGGAGGGACGGATGGGTGGCACCCGCGGGGGGCTTGCCCAAGTTGGTCGTCGCCGGGGTTCACGTCCATCACCGACCTCATTATCTTCCACGACTGCACCGGAAACCCTGCGAACGTGTCGTTGGAGTCCACCATGTCCGACATCATCAAAGAACTCGAGAAGGAGCAGCTCCGGGACGATGTCCCCGAGTTCTCTCCGGGCGACACCGTGCGTGTGCTGTACCTCGTTCGCGAGGGCGCGAAGGAGCGCATCCAGGCGTTCGAGGGCGTATGCATCGGGCGCAAGGGTGGTGGTGTGGATGAGACCTTTACGGTCCGCAAGATCTCGAGTGGGATCGGCGTCGAGCGCATTTTCCCCCTCCATGCGCCGACGGTGAGTGGGATCGAGGTGGTGCGCCGAGGCCGTGTTCGTCGTGCGAAGCTCTACTACCTCCGTGGCCGCCGTGGTAAGGCCGCCCGTATTGCGGAGAAGCGTACCGCCCGCTGATGGATGCCCGGCTGTGAAGCCGGAAGATTCCGGGTCCAAGCGGCCCCAGGACCTGCTCGAGTTCGAGCGACGGTTCTGGGGCCGCGGCCGTTTGGTCGCGGGTGTCGATGAGGCGGGTCGTGGTCCACTAGCGGGCCCGGTCGTGGGCGCGGCCGTGGTTCTTCCTCAGGGCATGCTCGTCCCGGGTGCGGACGACTCGAAACGGCTGTCGCGGAAGAGGCGTGACGATCTATTCCATGTCATCATGGACTCGGCTCTCGCGTGCGGTGTAGGAGCCGCCTCGGTGCGAGAGATCGATCGGCGCAACATTCTTCAGGCGACGACCCTGGCGATGCAGCGTGCGATCGTTGGCGTCACGTCGTCCGGCTGCGCGATCGTCGTCGACGGACTTCCGGTGAAAGCGCTGGGTCACGAACACGAGGCGATCGTGGGCGGTGATTCGCTCGTCCATTCGATCGGATGTGCATCGATCGTCGCCAAGGTGATCCGAGACCGCCTCATGATCCGGCTTGCCGATCGCTACCCGGGTTACGGGTGGGAGACAAACATGGGGTACGGCACGCCGGAGCATCGTAGCGCCATCCAGCAACTCGGACTGACGCCGCACCACCGTCTGTCCTTTACCAGCCTGCAAATCGGCTTGAAGCTGTAGAGGATGCCCATGTGCTGTGCCGGAGCGGCGGGCGTGGGGTATGACAGCCGAATGTACGCTCGGTAGTTTGACCCCCCGAATCTTCGCCTCGAGTTCTTACGCACCATGAACTGTCTTTCCTTCGTTCGCGGCATCGTTCCCAGCTTCCTGTTGCTTTTCCTCGCGGCTCCTGTGGCGGCTCAGGCCGGATCCGGACCCGCGCAGCCGGTCTTTGTCGACGGTCAGGCGCAGATCGTCGATGCGTTCAACGATCCGCAGATGTGGTTGCGGCACGACCTGTGGGTCGAGACGGAGTTCGATTCGGATGGCGACGGGCTGCTCGATCGGGTCCACGTCGACGTGACGCGTCCCGCCCAGACGGACAGTGACGGTCTGCTCGTACCGGTGGTGTACGAGACGTCCCCCTACTACTCGGGTGTCGGGACACTCGGTGAGCAGTACTTCTGGAACGTGCGGCACGAGATCGGTGCCGAGCCTCCAGCGCGCGGTGAGATGCCGCCCATCGCTCACCAGAGTCGACGCCCCACGATTTCGAACACTCATGTCGGGACGTGGGTCCCGCGAGGATTCGCGGTCGTCCACTCTCAATCTCCCGGTACGGGGCTCTCACAGGGCTGTCCCACGGTCGGGGGACCGAATGAGTCGCTCGCACCGAAGGCGGTCGTGGACTGGCTGAACGGCCGTGCGAGGGGGTACACGCAGCCGGTCGGAGGTGAGGAAGTCGAAGCCTACTGGTCGACGGGCAAGGTCGGGATGACGGGCACCTCCTACAACGGCACGCTGCCGCTCGCGGCGGCCACCACGGGAGTCGAAGGGCTCGAGGCGATCATCCCGATCGCACCCAACACGTCCTATTACCACTACTATCGCTCCCACGGACTCGTTCGGGCTCCCGGTGGATACCTTGGTGAGGACGTCGATGTACTCTACGACTTCATCAACTCCGGCGACCCCGAGCGTCGAGCGTGGTGCAACGAAAACATCCGAGACACCGAGATGGCGGAGGGGCTCGATCGCGTCACGGGGGACTACAACGCGTTCTGGGCCGGTCGGGACTACCTGAACGTCATCGACGGGGTTCGGGCTGCGACGCTCATGGCACATGCGTTCAACGACTGGAACGTGATGCCGGAGCACAGCTATCGGATTTCCGAAGCTCTGAAAGCGCGCGGGATTCCCGTTCAGATCTATTACCATCAAGGGGGGCACGGGGGGCCACCACCGCTCGAGCGAATGAACCGATGGTTCACACGTTACCTCTACGACGTGCCGAATGGAGTCGAGGACGACCCGAGAGCGTGGATCGTCCGCGAGGGTGCGGAGGGGAACGATCCGACTCCCTACGCTGATTATCCCAACCCCGAGGCGGAGGGCGTGACGCTCTACCCCACGGGAGGCGGGAATGGGATCGGACAACTCTCACCCGTTGCAGCAGACGGCCCCGGCATCGAGCGCCTCGTCGATGACGTGAGCATCGATGGTGCGGCGCATGCCGGCGCCGCTACATCCTCGAGCAGACTTCTCTACGCGACGCCCGAGCTCACGCAGGATGTCCACCTTTCGGGAGTCGCCACGCTCACCATTCGGGTGGCTGCGAATGCCGAGGCTGCGAACCTGTCCGTCTGGCTCGTGTCCCTGCCGTGGACCGAGGGGGGGACGACCAACGAGAATCTGATCACCCGTGGTTGGGCGGATCCCCAGAACGAGGGTTCTCTGCGTGAGAGCACTCCGCTCACGCCTGGTGAATTCCGATCGCTGACCTTCGAACTTCAGCCGGACGATCAGGTGATTCCGGCGGGCCAGCAGATTGGCTTGATGATCTTTTCCAGCGATCCGGAGTTCACCCTCTGGCCGGGGCCCGGCACGGAGCTTCAGATCGATCTGGCCGGAACGTCGATCATGCTGCCGGTCGTCGGAGGGTTGGCCGGCCTCGGACGAATGATCAGTGAATAGGTCCCGTATCGCGGGGCTGCCCTCGGCCCCGGACCGATCACTCTAGAAGAGGTCGTGGGCTTCGAGCCCGAGGCGAAACTGGCGTTCGATTACGGCCTGCCAGCCTTGGGGCTGGGCATTAAGCAGGTTTGTCACGCCCATCACGAGATCGAGGCCCCCCGGCAGTGTCAGGGAGCCCTGCGCGTCGACGGACACGAAGCGTTCCTGCACGCCAAGTATGTCCCGGCGGCCAAATTCGTCGACGGTCACGATCGGGGCCGCGCCGGTTACGACGGTCGTCACGCTGGCTCGGAGGCCTTCGAGAAGCGGGAAGGCCCGTCCGAGGCGGAGGCGGCCCGAGTGCCTTGCGCGGCGGTCGAGAGGTAGCTGGTCGTCGAGTGAGCTGGCATCGAGAAGGGCGTATTCGACCAATCCGTCCCACGAACGGGTCCGGCCGGATGCAGACAGCTCGAGGCCGCGGGTGCGAGCTCTGGAGAGGTTCCGAGGCGAGAAGATGAGGAGACCCGAAGGATTGTTCCCCACGAAGCTGGTCTCGATGAGGTTCGCGATGCGGTTTGCGTAGACCTCCAGGCCCAGAGAAAATCGGGCCGATGGAGCCCAGTCAATTCCGGCTGTCAGGCTCCACGAACTCTCCGGCTCCAGGTCGGGGGAGCCCTGGACGGTGTAGCCCGCGCCGATGTTGGCGAAATCCCAGGCCAGTTCCTTGAACGACGGGGCTCGGAATCCACGGCCGATCATGCTTCGGATTCGGAGGGAGGAGCGGGGCATTGTCGTAACACCGAGTGTGGGAGATGCCGCGTTGCCCCAGCGATCGTTGAAGGTGCCGCGCACGCCACCCGTCACGGTCGTGCTGCCGAAGGTCCACGCATCGTGACCGAAGAGCTCGAACTGGTCGTCCGATGCCCGGTCCTGCAGGATCTTGTCGGGCGACTCGATGGCGCGCCGGGATGCCTCGATACCGAGGTCGAGCTGGTGGCCACCGAACGAGCGCGAATGCGTGACTGCGGTCTCCCACAGGTCTTCGACCTGCTTCTCGTCATCGTTCCCCGAGATGGGTGCCGTTCCCCGTGCTCGGCGAAAGAGGTGCGAGTACCCCTGAACGAGCACCCGGCTTGTCCACTCGCCCCCCAGGGCCGGGATCGTCGCTTCGCTCCAGGCTGTCACACCCTCGTTGTCGTTGAAGCCCGAAAAGCCGCCGCCGACCGGCCAGCGCTGACGTTCGCGCACGTACGAGACGTCTGCGCGGGCTCTCAGTCGTCCGGGCGTGCCCGCCCGGAGTGTGGAGCGCAGGTCCCAGACTCGCGAGAAGGCATCGGCGCTCTGATCGAGGCCGGGAACCTGCTGCTGCTGTCGCCAACCTCCTGTCGCGCGCACGACCACGAGACCACCGCCGGACACGGTCACGTCGCCCTCGTGCCTTCCCCCGGACCCGGAAAGCGCTCGTGCCGTCGCCTTCAGACCTCGCTCGGGCGCCTGCGTGATCACGTTGATCACGCCCCCGAGGGCGTCAGATCCGTACAGCGTGGAGAGTGGACCCTTCACGACCTCGACGCGCTCCACCCCGGACAGCGAAACTCTGCTCAGATCACGGTTCTCGAGTAGCGCACCATTCGCCGGTTGTCCGTCGATGAGGACAAGGACGCGGGAATCCCCGATGCCCCGGATCTGGATCGACGAGCCGACAGGTGCCTTCGCAGTCGTCTGAATCCCGGGCATCTCGTCGAGAAGCTGGTCGGCGGACGGGGCACCCGAAATCCGGATCTCCTCGGCTGTTACCTCCGAGATCGGGATGGCGATCTCGGATCGTCGCTGGGGCCGACCCCCTGCCGTGACCAGAACGGCTTCGAGCTCCAGTGGGTCGGCCTCGAGCTCGAACCTCCAGTGCTGGGCTTCGGCCTCTCCGTAGGAAATCCGAAGCGGCCGATGGCCCAGCGATCGGATCTCGATCCACCCCGGGGGCTGCCACGCCCCGGGCAGGGCAAACCGACCCATGACATCCGATTCGACTCGCGCCACGGCTTCCGCGTCGTGGTTTCCGGGACGCCAGAGGATCTCGGCAGACGGGATCCCCGCTCCGGAGTGCCCGTCGAGAACCCTGCCTTCCTGGGCCGAGGCAGGTGCAGCCAGGAACAATCCGGCCGCGACAGCGGCCAGAGTGCGGATCGTCACTGGATCTGTTCGAACCTCAGCGTCGGAAAGCCCGATTCACCCGTCGCACTGTAGTAATCCACGATCTGCACCTTGTAGACGGCCTCGTCGACCTTCACGAGAAACACGTTGTGCGTCGGCCAGAGACGCTGGTTGCCCTCGATGTTGTACCAGAAGACACCTCCTGCACCCTCGATCGAGCCCGGGAAGGCCCCGCTGATCGTAGACAGGAACGCACCGTATTCCGGCGCATTGTCCGCCTGGGTCAGCGCATTGAAGTCCTCCGTCGGATCCAGAGGGAACGTTCCCGCGCCGCAGGCATCATTGAAGTCGATCGTAAAGAATGGGGTGAGCGTGACGTCCCAGTCGCAGGCAATGGGTGCAACCACGGAACCCGAGCTCAGGTCAACGAAGCCGGGACCCATGGAGAGATCGACCACGATCGTTCCGGCGTCCCCCAGCGTCCCTCCTGCGTCCTGATGGCGGTACTCGACCGTGATGCTCGACGGCGTCTGTCCCCCCATCACCAGCTCCGAGATCCGGAACAGGGAGAATCCGCCATCCGCCTCCTGAACCTTCCATGCCGCTCCCGGATTTGCGACGAGGTTGTTCGAGAGAAAATCGAAGCGGAACCACGGTCCCGTCACGTCGGGGATCAGTCCGTCCTGAACGAACGTCGCTCCCGCAATGTCGGCCGCGGTCACGGCTGTGAAGGCGGCTTCGGCATCCGCGGGGGTAAACGCCACGACTTCACCCTCGGTCGCGGTCGCGTTGTTCTGGAGGTTTGCCCCGGATACGCTGCCCGGCCCTGCCACCCCGCCGTTGAGCTTTACCCCAAATCGACGAAACGCCATGTCCCACTCTTCGGACGAACCGGGATCGGTCACCGATACCAGGGAGCCGCCATCGGAGAACGTGAAGTAGGAGAAGCTGACCGCCGACGATGCATCGATCGTGAGCTGTCCCTCGATGAACTGATCTTCGGGGTTCGTGATCTCGCTCTCGCACGCAGTGGTCGAAACAGCAGCACAGAGGAGCACGGTCGCGCGAGTGAAGAGGGACCGGGACATGAAGGAAACAATCCAGGGATAGAGTCGAATTTTGTGACTCGAGACGTTCGAAAAGGCCGTTCCACATGACAATTCGGTTCATTACGGTGCGTGAGTCCGGGCTTGTACGGAGGGGGACCGGGTGCTTCACGACGCGGGTCGGCTGCGGTCCGGGCGGCGCCTGAATCGATGTTGAGCGCGCGGTCGCCCGGACTCGCTTGCCGAGGTCTACGTCGTTTCGGGAGGGTTCGGACGGAGCCGGCGAAACGTCGCCGCCGCCATCCATCCGACCAGCCCGAACCCACCGACGGCAGCGAAGACGTGCTGGTGTCCCGCCAGCCCGGGGGAGCGGTCCAGGAGCAGGCCCATGAGCGGACCCATGAACACGTCCGGTGTGAATCCGATAAAGGACACGACTCCGATGGCGCTCCCGGTGAAGGCCATGGGCACGGCGCCTTCAGCGAGCAGTGCGAAGTACACACCACGGAGTGCGTAGACGCCCACGCTGGTCGTGATGATCGCGGCGAAGAGCATCCAGGCGACGCCGGGACGCAGTGCGCCGGACGCGATCAGCCCGCTGCCGACGGTGAGAAATCCGAAACCCCAGAGTACGACGCGGGACGAATCGATTCGATCTGCCGCGTATCCTGCGGCGATCGCCGTCACCGCGCGCATCCAGAATGACAGGGTCCCGATCGCTCCGGCCTCGACGTCGTCGTATCCGAGTGCGTCTCGGGCCAGAAGCGAGAAATCGTCTGTCGCCTTGTAGCCTACGTACGCGCACACGACGATCACGGCGTGGAGCCATACCGTCGGCATTCGGACCGACGCCCGAACCCCCGCCATCGAGAGTCTTGGACGGTCTGTCGTGTCCGCGGTCGGGTCATTGCCCGGAACGATGAGGTAGACGAGGACGGCGATCAGCATGGTGAAGCAGGTAAACACCCAGATGACCCCTGAGAACGCCGACGCTCGTTGCTCGAGGCTCGCCACGTCCGGGGCGACCGGCAGCAGGCGGGCGTAGACGAGCACGGTCGTCGATGCGATCAGCGCGGCCAGAAGACCACGCCCACCGTCCAGAAGACCGAACGCCCGTCCCTGAGCGCGAACCCCTCCCCATTCGCGGGTAGCCCGCAGCATCGCCGACCAGAACAGGAGAATCGTCGTCGCGCCCCAGCTACCCCAGAGCACGTTCATGACGTCCGTCGAAGGGATCCCGGCGAGCACCACCCCTCCGAGGCCGGTCGTAGCCAACGCGGATGCCATCAGGGCCCGGGCTGAATAACGGTCTGCGATCGGCCCGCCCGCGAAGTAGGCGATCATCGCGACCAGACCGTAGACAGAGAACGCGATCCCCAGCTCCAGGTTCGTGATCCCGAACACGTCCAGCAGGGTAGGTCGGAACACGCGCGCGAGGACGAAAGGCAGGAGAAAGACCGACTCGCCTGCGGCCATCAATGCGACGATGATCGCCGCGCGGCGGAATCTGGAAACGTCGGGCGAGCGTGGAGCCAAGGGTGCGCGGGTGTCGGGGACCGGCACGCCCAAGCTAGGGGTTGGACGTCCGGGTCGCGAAGTCGAGTACTTGGGGGCGGCTCCGGCCTTTCCCGCACGGGGCAGGGCTGCGACCGTCGGGGCAGTCGTCTCGAGCCGCGAAACCGAATCTCATGACATCCAGCGAGTCATCCGACGCGATCACCCGGGCGTCCACGCTCGGCCAGCTGCTCGCAGCGCGTGTCGCCACGTCACCGGTGGCCGAGGCCCTTCGGTTCGGCGATAGGAGCATGACCTACCGAGAGCTGGAGCTGGAAGCTCGGAGAATGGCCGGCACACTGCGGCGGCGGGGGGTCGAGCCGGGGGATCGAATTGCTCTGCTCCTCGACAACGGGCTCGACGCACCGGTGGCGTGGTTCGCCGCCGCTGCACTGGAGGCTGTCGTCGTCCCGATCGACACACGCCTCGGAGCGCGAGATCTGGCGTGGGTCCTGAACCATTCCGGCGCGTCGGTCGTGGTCGTCGGTGCCGGCCGACGCGCCCAGGTTCACTCGGTACGAACGTCCGTGCCCGGGGTCCGCTCCGTTCTCGAGCGGTCGGATGAGGCACCTGGACCGTGGACACGCGCTGCCCTGAACGACGGCTTCGGACCAGAGATCGATTCCACCGCATCGATCGGCCCGGAAGACGCGGATCCTCAGGCCCCGGTCGCCATCCAGTATACATCCGGCACGACGGGATTCCCGAAGGGCTGCGTTCTGCACCACGGATACTGGCTTCGCCTCGCCCGTACGATTCAGTCGTTCTCGGGCGTGACGTCGCGGGACGTTCTGATCACCGCGCAGCCACAGTCCTACATGGACCCGACCTGGAACCTCGTCCTGGGGGTGCTGGCAGGTGCACCCCTCGTGATCCTGCCGCGCTTCTCGGCCTCCACCTTCTGGGCCGATGTCTCCCGGGCGGGTGCAACATTCTTCTACTGCATCGGAACGATGCCTCTGTACCTGCTCAAGCAGCCGGAGAATCCCGAGCTGGACCGTGGGCACGATGTCCGGCTCGTCTACTGCTCCGGCATCCCGGCCGTACACCACGCAGAGATGGAACGGCGCTGGGGGTGTCTCTGGAGGGAAACGTACGGCAGCACCGAGCTGGGTGTCGTGCTGGCGGCCCATCCGGAGGACGAACACACCGTAGGGTCGGGAAGCATGGGGCGACCTGTCTCGGGTCGGGATGTTGCCGTCGAGGTTCAGTCGGACACGCCATCCGGTGAGCTTCTGGTCCGCGGTCCGGACACCATGCTGCGGTATCACGAGGACGAGTCGGCAACCGAGTCGTGGACGCAGCAAGGCTGGGCCCGGACGGGGGACATCGTCCGGAAGGTCGATGAAGGCTATGCGCTCGTGGGACGTACGAAGGACATGATCCGGCGTGGTGGGGAGAATATCTCGGCTGCGGAGGTCGAATCCGTCCTCAATGAGCACGTGGGTGTCCGGGCTGCAGCGTGCATTCCGGTGCCCGACGAACTGCGGGGTGAGGAGGTGAAAGCCTATGTCCTGCCCGTGGCTGGCGTAGCGTTATCAGAGGCCGAGATTCACGCGTTCGTGGCCGCCCGGCTGGCGCGCTTCAAGGTGCCCCGCTACGTCGAGTTGGTGACCGACTTTCCGATCACTCAGTCGGGCAAGATCGCAAAGGGTGATCTTCGGGCCTCGCGCGCCGACCATGTGACCGGGGCCTGGGATGCCAGTCAACGATCAGTCGGGGACGCGCCGGGACTCGGTCGAGTCGCCGATCAGGGATCAAACAGGGACGGTACTCGGATATGACGCACGCTCTCACACCGGAAACCCGGTCACTCCTCGACAAGGTCTCGGAGCTGAACCTTCCCCCTCTTCATACGCTCACTCCGGCCGAGGCGCGACAGATGAGGGGAGAGGTCGCTCGCCTTGCTGCCTCTTCTGAGGTCGAGCCGGTCTTCTCGGTGCAGGACCGGCGGTGCGGAGGAGCGGGTGACGCAGCACAGGACGTGGAGCGATCTGTCGGTATCCGGGTGTACGAACCCGAGGGTTGGGTGGAGGGAGCAGGATCCATCGCCTACTTCCACGGAGGTGGATGGGTTCTGGGAAATCTGGACACGCACGACGCGTTATGCCGGTGCCTCGCCAACGCATCGGGGTTCCGGGTCGTCTCGACCGACTATCGACGTGCACCGGAGGCGCCACACCCGGCGGCCATCGACGATGCCTGGGTCGTCACTCGCTGGCTGGCGGAGGAGGAGTCCGGCCCGCTCGTGGTGGGTGGCGACAGTTGCGGGGGTCACATCGCGACCGTCGTGGCGGCCCGGGGGCGGGACTCTGGCATCTCGATCGCCGCGCAACTGCTGATCTATCCGGTCACCGACCTCAGCTCCTTCGATCGCCCGTCTTACGAGATGTTCGCGGAGGGTTACTGGTTGACCCGCGCGTCCATGGGATGGTTTCGCGACCACTATCTGCCCCTCGGGACCGATCCAACCGACCCCGAGGTGTCTCCGCTGGGCCGGGATGACCTCAGGGGTCTGGCACCCGTGGTCATGGTAGCCGCTCAGTGCGATGTCCTCCGCGACGAGGGCGAGGCGTACGGGCAGCGCCTCAGGGAGGCGGGGTGTTCTGTCGCGTATCGTTGCTGGGAGGGCGTCATCCACGGCTTTGCTGCCATGCCGGCGGTCTTCGGTGAAGCTCGTGCCGCGTTGACATGGGCGGCCGATGAACTGCAAGCCCTGCTGGAGGCGGTGCCGTGAGCCGCCCAACTCTGGAAGAGATCCGGGAAGCTTTCGGGACCTCGCATCTCACGTCGACATGGACATCCGTCGGCCAGGATCAGATCGACTCGTTCGCCGAAGTCACGCTGGACGATGACTGGATGCATACGGACCCGAAGCGGGCTCGCGATGCTGGACTGGGTGGGACCATCGCGTTCGGCTTCTGGACGCTCTCGCTGCTGACCTACTTCCTCCGAGATGCTCTGGGTACGGCGTATCCTCTCGGTGCACGCCTGGGCTTCAACTACGGCCTCGATCGAGTCCGCTTCCTGTCACCCATCCCCGTGGGAAGCCGCGTGCGTGGACACCTCCATCTGTCCGACGTCCGGGAGAAAGCGCCGGGCCGGATCCTGTTGACGTTGAACGTCGACGTGGAGCGGGAGGGTCAGACGGATCCGGCGATGGTCGCGACCTGGCTGGTGCTCCTCGTGTTTGGAGACGACTGACCCATCCGGGCTGCCCGAAGTGGAGCGCAGAGTACCTTCCTCGGGCCGCCATCATGGTGGACCCGGACCCTCGAATCGAGGGCCGGGAGGTCGAGGGGAGGGACGGTTCTGTCTGGCGGCAGTTCTTCATCCGGCTACAACCGGTGTCCGAGAGGGATTAAACTCTGGGTGACCCGGTAGCTCAGCTGGCAGAGCAACTGACTTTTAATCAGTAGGTCGTGGGTTCGAGCCCCACCCGGGTCA
>JAYOKZ010000050.1:0-18469 GCA_038120095.1 Gemmatimonadales bacterium | reverse complement strand
ACCCGAAGCAACCCGATGGAACTGCCCTTCATAACGCTCGATGTCTTCACCGACCGAACCTTCGGCGGCAACCCTCTTGGCGTGTTTCCGAATGCCACGCACCTGCCTGCCGACGTCATGCAGCGGATCGCACTCGAAATGAACCTTTCAGAAACGGTCTTCCTGGGTCCACCCGAGACTGCGGCCGGGACAGCACGCGTGCGTATCTTCACCCCCCTGCGCGAGGTCCCCTTCGCCGGCCACCCGACGGTCGGGTCGGCCATCTTTCTCGCCGGTGAACTGTCGAACGAGTCGGGAACAGGAGACGGGTGGCCATCGGCGGCGGTCCCCGATGCCCCGGCTGACGGTGAGATCACACTGGTGCTGGAGGAGAACGTCGGGCCCGTCCCTGTCGTGGTCCGCTTCGAGAACGGAAGACCGGTCTTTGCAAAATTCACCACCGCCCTCCTCCCCGAGCACCGTTCAAACCCCCACCCGCTCGCGGACGTCGCGGCACTCGTCGGGCTCGAAGAGGCGGACATCGGAAGCGCCGGCCCGGGAGGCTCCGAACTGGGGATCGAGCAGGTGAGCTGCGGACTCGAGTACTTCATCATTCCGGTTCGCACGGTCGATGCGGTTCGACGCTCGTCACTCGACACCGCCCGCTGGCAGCGCATGCTGGCCGATGAATGGGCGCACCACGTGTATGTGGTCGCGATGGAGGCGGAGGGGGACGGTGTCGACGTTCATGTGCGCATGTATGCGCCAGGCTCGGGCGTCGCCGAAGATCCGGCTACCGGGTCTGCGGCGGCGGCACTCGGCGGATACCTGTCCGCGGCCGAGGGCAGCGAAAATGCTTCCCTGGCCTGGGTCGTGGAACAGGGAATCGAAATGGGGCGACCCAGCATTCTTCATGTCGAGGCAGATCGCAGAGGCGGGACGACGTCCGCCGTCCGGGTCGGCGGTGGCGCGATTCGCGTGAGTCGCGGCATCATGGACATCCCATCCTGAACAGGGCGACGGACCGGGCGTACCCACTGGAGATGAGCGCCGTGCGAACGATGTCCAGCCGACGAACTGTGTCCATGATCGTCGGTCTGTGTCTGACTGCCATGAGTCCATCTTCCGCAGACGCACAGACCATCCTCGGCCGGGTCCTGGACCAGATGAACGAGGCGCCAGTGGGTGGCGTCATCGTCCGTCTCATCCAGCGCGACGGAGCGGAGCGGCTTCGCGCCTTGACCGACTCAGCCGGTCGTTTCGTGATCGCGCCGCCTGAAGCCGGCGAGTACATCCTCACGACGGAGCGCTTCGGCTACCTCGAAACTCGGTCACCTCTGATCGCGCTTCGAGTGGAGGGCGAGGCGCCGCTCGAGCTCATGATCTCGCCCGAGCCCGTCGGTCTGGCCGGCCTCGAGGTCTCGGTGGAGGAGATGGCCGCGGAAGAGTTGAGCCAGATGGGCCTGAGCCCGAATCAACTCGGAAATCGGTGGATCAATCGTGCAGACATCGACGCCATGCAGATGCCTGGTCTGGCCAAGGATGTGATCCGCTGGCAGAACATCGCCGGGGTCTACATCGACGAATACGACGCGACGGAAGAAGCTCCCCTCTGTGTGCGTTTCGTCAGGCGATCACGTGCGTGCGCCATCACGGTCATCGATGGGATCGTCGTGCCACCCGAACAGGCATACGGACTCGTTTCGGCAGACGTCGAGGCGATTGCCATTCTCAATCCAACGGACGCGACGACGTTCTACGGGACCGCTGGCGGCGGTGGCGCCGTCCTCTTCTGGTCTCGGAGGGGACGGTAGCGAAGACGTCAGCGTGCTCGGAGGAGGGCACCCGCCTTTCCGACCCCTGCCGGATTCGTCGTGATTCTGGTCCCGGGCGCGCGCAGGAGATAGCCTGAGGCAACTCGAACGGAGCTTCCTCATGTCGACACATCTCATGACGCGTGTCCGTGCGATTCTGCACGCCCGCGCACCCTTTCTCTTTCTCCTCGGCATCTCTCTCGCGCTGGGCGCGTGTGATGGTCCGAATGCCCCGGCGCAGGACGAGGCCTCGCCCGAACCGTGGAACTGGACCGAGGAGTTCGTTCGATCTGCGGTCGATCAGGTACGGGCCGGCCGTGATCTGAATCCGGAGTCGTGGCCGGGTGGCGCGCGGGTCGCCGTGCTCCTCTCGTACGACGTCGACAACGAGACGGTTCAGGGGCTCCGCACCGGGAGCATCAGCATCGGCCCGCTGTCTCAGGGCCAGTACGGTTCTCGGGTAGCTCTTCCCCGAGTCGTCGAACTGATGAACGAGCAGAACGTCCCGTCGACGTTCTTCTTTCCCGCGTGGAGCCTGAAGCTCGCACCCGAGCAGGCCGACCTGATTCAGGAATCGGGCATGCATGAGATCGCGGTCCACGGCTGGATCCACGAACTCAACACGTCGCTCGACGGAGAGACCGAGGAGCGCCTCCTCCGTCAGGCGGTCGACGAGATCGAGGAGATCACGGGCACTCGTCCCGTTGGCTACCGTGCCCCGTCTTGGAACCACAGCCCGAACACGCTTCGGATCGTCCGGGACATCGGTTTCCTGTACGAGAGTTCGCTCATGGCGGACGACCGTCCGTACGAGCTCGTCCAGGACGGCGAGCCGACCGGCATGGTCGAGCTTCCGGTCGAGTGGATCCTCGATGACGCCCCGCTCTTCAACCCTCGCGGGAACAGCTACATGAACCCCCGCGACGTGATGCAGGTCTGGATCGACGAGTTCGACAAGGCGTGGGAGGAGGGGACGATGTTCCTCCTGACGATGCACCCTCACGTGATCGGTCACCGTTCCCGTATCGTCGCGCTCGAAGGACTCATCGAGCACATGAAGACGAAGGACGGCGTCTGGTACGGCACGCATGAGGAGGCGGCACGCTGGGTGCGCCAGCAGGCCGGCATGGATTGAGATGATCCTCGACCTCGATAAGGCCGTGCGTCCGATCGGAATCCTGGTCACCGTCGCGTTGGCCGCGTGCAGCCCGGGGGCTGACGCGGGTTCGAGTGGCATGGCTGCACCCGATGGGGCACACGAGGGAGACGATGCGGCATTCGCCGAGGCGATGGCGCATCGAACCCGCGTCGTCATGCTGGGCACCGGCAATCCGAATGCGGATCCGGAACGCTCGGGCCCGGCTGTCGCGGTCATCGTCGACGATCAGGCCTTCATTTTCGACGCCGGCCCGGGTGTGGTGAGACGTGCAGCGAAAGCGGCGAGAGATCTCGACATCCCCGCGCTCGGTGCGGCCCGGCTGAACCGTGTGTTCATCACGCACCTCCATTCGGACCACACGCTCGGACTCCCGGACATCCTCCTGAGTCCCTGGGTCCTCGACCGGCCCGATCGGCTCCAGCTGGTCGGTCCTCCGGGACTCGATGCCATGATGAGCCACATCGTCATGGCGTACGAGGCCGACATCGATCGGCGCATCAACGGACTCGAGCCACGCGATGCGAACCGGGACTCATACATACCCGACGTCGTGGAGACTGAAGGTGGCGTGGTCTACGAGGAGGGCGAGGTCCGGATCGAGGCGATCCCGATCACCCATGGAGACTGGTCGTTCTCCTTTGCCTACAAGGTGACCGGTCCGGACCGCACGATCGTGATCAGCGGAGATGCCGCACCCAGCGAGCCGATCGTCGAGGCGTGCGACGGGTGTGACGTGCTCGTGCACGAGGTATACAGCGGAGAACGATTCGTGACGCGCCCCCCCGAATGGCAGGCGTATCACAGCGTCTTCCACACGTCCCCCGAGCAGCTCGTCGACATCGCCACGCGAGGGGGTGCGCAGAAGCTGGTGCTGTACCATCAGCTCTACTGGGGCACCGACGACGCAGGGCTTCTGGCGGAGATGCGGTCCGCGGGATGGGCCGGGCCGCTTCAGTCTGCGGTCGACCTCGGCGTCTACTGACGGCACCCCGCCATCCCGCGACGAACGCACGAGGGGGCCGGTCCGCGATGGACCGACCCCCTCCATGACGTTCGCCCGGTGAGTCCTCAGGTCACCAGACAGCCTTCCGGCTGATCGCATGCCGGGTCGATCGCCGGTAGTCCGAGGTCACTCAGGATCCGGTTGACCTCGCCGAGCTCCAACTGCCAGATCGCGTCCAGCTGCTGCTGATACCCGGTCAGCTCCTCGACGAGGATGTCGAAGATCACGGGCATGTTGTTGCCCGGTCGCCCATCGCCCCGCTCCGACATGGAGAGAAGGTTCGCCAGGCGGTTGTTGACGCGAATCGGGAAATTCAGCGGGTCCTGCCCGGCCTCGTTGAGGACCTGATAGATCCACTGCTCGACCTCGGACGCTTCCGCGTCGAGGCGCGCACCGGCCTCCGCGAGTCGGGCATCGTCCGATCGCTCCATCCGATTCTCGAGCTGCGCCTTCATGTTGCGCACCATGATCACTTCGCGGTTCGCCTCGGTGACCTTGTCGCGAACCATCTCTCCGAACTCGAACTGTGCCTGCAGATCGGCGTCCGTCACGTCTTCGATCCACGGGTTCCGCTGGACGGACAGGGGCACGGTGAAGACCTCGCCGCCGGACGTGAGGCGGACCGTGTAGTCCCCCGGCGGAACCGCCGGCGCGCTCGTCCGGACACCCCAGTAGATCATCCCGGGGAACACCTCGAACGGCTGGGTCCTCAAGTCCCAGTGCACGTAGTTGAGGCCCGCCTCGTTCGGGAGTGGCGCGCTGCGGTATCGTCGCTCCGGTCCCGCCTCGGGCGCATCCGGATCGGCCGGAACGAACGTCCGAAGCACGGCACCACCGTCGTCGAGAATCTCCAGGCGTGCATCCTCCGCGGCCTCGGGCTGGAACCACGAGAGGGTGACGCCACCCGCGGACCGCGTGGCGGTCGCGGGCGTGAAGAGCTTCGTCTCTCCCGTCATGCCCGGCATCGCCTCGCGAAGCGGCGCCATGTTGTCGAGCACCCAGAAGCCACGACCGTGCGACCCGGCGACCAGCTCGTTCTCCTCGACGATGAGGTCGATGATGGGGAGATCCGGCAGACCCGGATTGAGCGGCTGCCAGCGGTCTCCATCGTTGTACGAGATGTACACGCCGCGGTTGGTGCCCGCGTACAGGAGACCATCACGGTTCGGGTCCTCACGAACTGCGTGCACGAAGGCACCGTACGGGATTCCGTCGACGATCTTCGTCCACGACTGCCCGTAGTCGTCGGTTCGCCAGATGTACGGGTTGAAGTCGTCGAGCAGCGGCTTGCGCACGGACATGTACGCGCGACCGGAATCGAACGACGACGCGTCGATCTGACTCACGCGGCCGAAGTCCGGCATGTCAGGAGGTGTGACGTGCGCCCACGTCTCTCCTCCGTTCCGGGTGACGTGCACGAGGCCGTCGTCCGACCCGGTCCAGATCACGTCGACGTCGAGCTTGCCGGGCGCGACGGAGAAGATCGTCGCATAGACCTCGGGTCCGTTCATGTCGCCCGTGATCGGACCGCCCGTCCGCTGGAGCGTCATCGGATCGGCCCGCGTCAGGTCGTCGCTCAGCTGCTGCCACGTACGTCCCGCGTCCTCCGTCATCCAGAGACGCTGCGACGACGTGTACAGACGGTTCGGATCGAGCGTCGAGAAGATGATCGGGAAGGTCCACTGCCACCGTTCCCGAATCTCGATGGCCGGTTCACCGGAGTAGAACCACGGATACGGGTTCACCTCACGGTTCGTCTGAAGCCGGCGGTTGAACTTGTCGAGATACGCGCCGTTGTTCGTGCCGGAATAGAAGATGTCGACGTCCTTCGGATCAGGCGCGATATAGCCCGGCTCACCCCCGCCCGCCTGATAGGCGACCTCCATCGATCCCTCGGTGATCGAACCACCGCCACCTCCGCCGAAGAAGGGAGCCGCACCGAAGCCCATCCGGCTCGCATTCCAGTTGCCCGGCAGGCAGAGCGTCGTGTTGTCCTGCTGGGATCCACAGACATGGAACGGCTCGTGCGCCGTGGTCACGGCATGGTAGAACTGGGCGGTCGAGAACTCCTGGTCCGTCCACTTCCCGCCGGTCGTGTTGCTGACCGCGCCCCCACCGTCATTCGCGACGATGAGGTGAGCCGGATCGTCGGGGTCGATCCAGAGGTCGTGGAAGTCACCGTGCGTCCCGTTGTTGATCGACTCGTACGTCTCGCCGCCATCCGTCGAACGGAAGAACGACGTGTTCTGCATGTAGACGACGTCCTCGTCCTGCGGATCGGCGAAGACATGGGTGTAGTAGAACGCGCGCTGGCGGATCGCCCGGTCGTCGTTGATCAGCTCCCACGTCGCCCCGCCGTCGTCCGACCGGTAGAGACCCCCATTGTCATTTTCGAAGAGCGCCCAGACACGGTCGGAGTTGGCGCCCGAAACCGCGAGACCGATGCGTCCGACCAGGCCTTCCTGGGGCATGCCCGGATTCCGGGTCATTTCCTCCCAGGTATCTCCGCCGTCGGTGCTCTTGAACATCCCGGAGCCCGGACCTCCGGACGACATCTGATACTCCTTCCGGTACGCCTCCCACAGAGCCGCGTACAGAACGTCGGGATTGTTCGGGTCGATCACGATGTCGATCGCGCCCGTCTCGTCATTGCGGAACAGGATCCGCTCCCAGCTGTCACCCCCGTCCGTGCTCCTGAAGACGCCTCGCTCTTCGCTCGGCACCGAGTACTTCCCGAAGGATGCGACGTAGACGATATCCGGGTTCGTCGGGTGGATGCGGATCTTCGAGATACCGTGCGAGTCCTGGAATCCGATGTGCTCCCACGTGTCTCCGGCGTCGCGGCTGCGGTACACGCCGTCGCCCGGCAGGATATTTCCGCGGATGCACGTCTCGCCCATCCCGATGAACACGAGGTCCGGGTTCGACTCGCTGACCGCGACTGCACCGACAGACGCCGAGGTGACCTGGAAGTCGGTCACCGGAAACCAGTTCTCGCCGGAATCCGTCGTCTTCCAGAGCCCGCCACCCGTGGCTCCGAAGTACCCCTCGTTCGGTCGCCCCCGAACGCCACTGACCGCGATCGAACGACCGCCTCGATCCGGACCGATGTTACGCCACTCGTATCCGGCGAGAAGCACCGAGTCGAGCACGACATCGATCCCTCGGGACTGGGCCTGCGAGGGGTGTGGAGCGAGGGAGAAAGCGATCGCGACCGCGACGCTGAAGGTCGTCGAAGAGTGAAGGAGTCGCATGATGAGTCAGGCTTGAGGTCTGCGAGTATTCGGTCTGAAATGCGAGGGCAGAACTTCGCCCGCTCGCTCGGTTCCCGCCACGGTGACAGGCATCACAGGTCCGTGACGTGAGTCCCGACGTCGCTCGGAATTCGTGCGGTCCGAACGTCAGCCCACAGCAGGCTGGATGGCCCGACGCACCGCATCGCGCACTCGGTCCAGTGGGGGCGCACGAACGATGGCATCACCGTCGCGATATACGCGGCATCGAGGGCCAGAGCCGGGCTCACGGGCGGTCCACGGATGCGGCCCCGGTGCGACGTCCTCTCCGTTCACCAAAACCGTCGGGGACCCGAGGTTCTTTGCGTGAGCAGGGCAATCCGGGTCCTCGCTGCTCCACTCGGTCCAGACTGCAGGGATTTCGAGTTCACGACACACCTGAGCGAGCACATCTCGTGTGGGATCGACATTCGGGCACCCGCGATCGTACGCGAGTTCGATCTGAAGCTTCAGGCTCAGCGCCGACCTCCGGGGCTGGCGGGCGAGAACGAGCACCGGCAACGTACCGCACTCACCCGATCCCCGGCCATCCTTCCGTGCTCATGTTCCACGCCCTGCTCAGTCGGCTGTGCTGGCGCCGACGCGCCGCTTCGTTCAGTGCGGCCTCGGTCATGCTGCTCGCACTGGCGACCACCGATGCAGTGCGAGCTCAGGACGTCGATCCGGCGCCGGGTGCGGCAACCCGGCCGACCCCGGAGCAGCGCTACGGAGACTGGGTTCGCCGGCTTCCATTCCGGGCCCAGGAGTATTCGTACCGTCGGAGCAACATGCTTCGGCTACTCGGAGAAAGCGGGGGCGGGGTGTTTCTCGTGCCAGCATCGGACGGGGTCACTCACGGAGACACCTTCCGCCAACTCGAAGACTTCTGGTACTACACGGGGCTCGAGGTCCCGAATTCGGTACTCGTACTGGATGCGGATCGTGATCGAGCAACCCTCTTCCTTCCAGAATCGGATTACCGGTTCTCCAACCCGGGTCGTCCCAACGATTTTCCCGGCCGCCCCCTCCTCGATGACTACCAGCTTCGCAGCATCGCGGGGATCGAGGAATATCGCTCGATGCGTGACTTCGATGCGTTTCTCGCACAGCTCGTTCGCAGCCGGCGCATCCTGCGAGTCAATGGGGGCGCGCCGGGAGCACTCGCCGTGCCGGGGATGCCGGCCTTCGGTGCGCTGGATCCCCTGCAGACGATGATTCTCCGAATCCAGTCGGGCTATCCGAGCGCACGCCTTCGGAATGCGTTCGAGGAGGTCGCGCAGGGTCGCATGGTGAAGAGCCGTTATGAGGTGCAGAAGCTTCAGATCGCCGCAGACGCGACTGCACGCGGAATCCTGGCGTCCGCCTCGCTGATTCGCCCCGGCATCGACGAGCGGACGCTGCAGGGGGAATTCGAGTCGACATGCCGGATGCTCGGGAGCCAGACGATCCCCTTCACGCCGATCGTGAAGTCCGGCCCCAACAGCCTGTGGCCGTGGCGTGTTCTCGCCTCCCACTACGATCGGCGTAACCGACCGCTGGAGTCCGGTGACCTCGTGATCCTCGACGTGGGTTGCGAAGTCGACGGTTACGTCAGCGACGTCGGGAGAACCTTTCCTGTTGACGGTCGATTCACGCCCGAGCAGCGCCAGAAGATGCAGGTCAGTCTCGACGCCGCCGACGCCATCATCGCCGCCATCCGACCCGGTGTAACCTTCGCGGAGCTGACGGCGGTGGCGTACGAGGCCATCCCCGACGGGGAGGAGCGCTACATGCAGACGCCATCCTTCTTCGGTCATCACATCGGCATGGCAGCCGGAGACCCTGCCCTCGTAAACGAACCGCTTTCCGCCGGCATGGTCTTCACCGTGGAGCCGTGGTACTACAACCACGACCTCGAAATCGCCGTCTTCGTCGAGGACGTCGTTCTCGTGACGGATGACGGTGCCGAGGTCCTGACCCGGACGCTCCCGAGGACGCCGGAGGAGATCGAGCGGTGGATGATGGAGAACCGATGAGTGACACAGTGGACGCGCGGGCCTCGACAGCTCAGGAGCTGAACCCGGCCGGGGGTCGCGCAACCGGAAGCTCGGATGGGGAGCTGCGAGCCCGCACCGAGGATGGGGGTGGCATCCTCTGCATCCGCAACCCCGAGATCCATCGAGGCTGGAACGGAATCCAGTACCGAACCGGAATGTCGGCACGGAACGTCGGGGCCCGAAGCCTCTCGATGAACGTCGCTCGGGTGCCCCCCGGGGCGGTCGCCTATGCCCACATTCACGTCGACTTCGAGGTGATGCTCTTCATCCTCGAGGGCAGAGTACGGCACGAATACGGAGAAAATCTCGAGCAGTCGATGGACAACGAAGCCGGCGATTTCATCTTCATTCAGCCGGGCGTGCCACACGAGGTGATCAATCTGAGCGATACGGAACCGGTCGTCGCAGTGGTCGCACGATCGGATGCCTCGGAGTGGGAACACATCGTGGACGTTCCGTCGAAACGGAGACCGGGCGGCTGATCCGCCCAGAGAGGAAGACATGCGAGGCAGAGTCGAGGCGATCTGGACGAAACGAGCTCACCGCGGCCCGATGGATCCCGTCGACGAAATCGCGCTCGTCGAGGGAAAGGGGATCACCGAGGATGCCAATTTCGGTCGCTCGAAGAGGCAGGTGACGATTATCGAGCAGGAAGTCTTCGATCGGATTCGGGAGGAACTGCCGGACGCTGAACCCCGGATGCGGCGCGCCAACGTCATGGTCAGCGGCATCCGACTGGAACACTCGCGAGGCCACGTTCTCACCCTCGGCGCGGTGAAGATCCGCATCTGGGGCGAGACTCGGCCCTGTGAACGGATGGACGCCCAGGTCGAGGGGCTGACCGCCGCCCTCGATCCTGACTGGAGCGGGGGTGCGTACGGTGTCGTGATGAACGACGGCAAGGTGTCCGTCGGTGACGAGGCCTCGATCGAGGCGGCGGACTGACCTGCCGCTCGCCACGGCTCCGAAAGGAGGCGCGCACATCCTGCTGTCGACTCAGCCTCGAATCACGTCACCGAGCGTTCCCATGGCATCGCGAAGCTGTCGGTCGCTGAGGTACGGCGCAGGTCCGAAGCGGAGCACATTGGCCCGGTAGTCGGTTCGCACGCCTCGTTCGAAAAGCGCAGAGCAGAGGTGAGCGGCATCACCGCATTCGAGAGCCAGAAATCCCCCGCGCTCCGAGAGGGCAACATCGGACTCCAGACGAGCCACGCCGGGATCCAGGTCGAGTGCCCCGAAGGAGTCACAAAGCAGGCCCACCTGATGCTGACTGATCGCTCGGAGCCGTTCCGGCGTCAGACCCTGCTCGACGAAGAACTCCATGACGCTCGCGGCACGATAGGGAGAGACGGGGTCGTATGTGGAACCGGCAAAGCGGGCGGAGCCCACGCCATACCGGACCTCGCCGGAGACTCGCTCTTCGGCCAACTCGGCAAACTCCGAGAACCATCCGGTGACCACCGGGCGCAGGGCACAGTCGGGGGGAACACGAAGGACACAATTCCCCTCGCCGAGCTGCAGATACTTGTAGCCTCCGCCCACGACGAACGCCGAATCCATTCCCTCGAGGGTGAAGGGCACCGCTCCGAGCGAATGGTAGCTGTCGATGAGCAGCTCCGACCCATGCCGATCACACGCGTCCGCGACCGACGCGAGGTGCGGCACGATGAGCCCCGTCGCGAACAGAACGGACGATACCATCACGCAGCACGTGCGATCGTCGACCTCGGCGGCGAGCCGCTCCGAGAGGGTGCCGACGGGGCTGGCGGCGACCTTCACGACCTCCACGCCTTCCTCTGCCAGTCGATCCAGCTGCCGGCGAATGGAGTGAAACTCTCCATCCGAGGTCACGACGCGCGGCCGCGCACGGAGGTCCAGAGCCGACAGGAAACGGAGTACGAGTGAATGCGTGTTGGTCTCGAGGGTCATGTCCCCCGAACAATCACCCATGAGCGCCCGATAGCCGAGGGCGACCCGGTCGACCTTTTCCGTCACGGCCCCCCACTTCCCGTCAGCCATGGCAGCGGCATCCAGCCACGCCTGCTTCTGAGCCTCGAACGCGATGTCCGGCCACGCCTGATGGGAGTGGCCCGTGAGCAGCAGACGGTTTGCGACGTCGAAGTGCCCGTAGTGGCTCGAAAGAGGCGTCGGGTGCTCGAACGCGGGATCGGTATTCACCGAACCCTCGCCTGCCCGCGCCCGGGAGTCGGTTCTCATGCGACCTCGTCCATCCCTCACAGCCTCGCCCGGATCTCCCACAGATCCGGAAAAAGAGGGCGATTCAGGGTCGAATGCAGGTAGGTCGACCCGGCCGAGCCTCCGGACCCCGACTTCGACCCGATGGTCCGCTCCACCATCTTCACGTGCCGATAGCGCCACTCCTGAATCCCCTCATCGAGGTCCACGAGACGCTCACAGAGCTCTGCATTTCGCGGGTCGCTGTGATAGATGTCGACCAGGACCGCCTGCAGTTCCGGAGATGCTTCGATCGGCGCCGTCAGGTCGCGTTCGAGCTGTTCGACCGGGATCTCATACCCCTCGGCGGACAGGTACCGGAGGACCGCGTCCCACAGCGTCGGCGCAGCCCAGCGCGCTTCGAGAGACGTGCGCGCACGGGACCCCTCGGCGAAGCGCTCAACGGAAGCCCGAACCTTTCTCCCCAATGCGAACTCGAGCGCCCGAAACTGATCGCTCTGAAAGCCACTCGCACTTTCGAGTCGCTCGCGGAATGTGAGGAACTCCGTCGGTGTCATGGTCTCGAGGACGTCGAGCTGTGACACGAGCACCTTGAGGATCGTCAGAACCCGCTTGAGCGTATGCTGCGCCCGCAGGGTGTCTCCTTCGTTGAGCCGCTCCGAGCAGTAGTCGAGTTCATGAAGCACGACCTTGAACCAGAGCTCGTATACCTGATGGATGACGATGAACAGCATCTCGTCATGCTCGATATCGTCCCGCGGATCCTGAAGACTCAGGAGCTCATCGACCTTGAGATACCTTCCGTACGTGACGGCTCCGGACATCAGCACCTTCCGTTCATGGCCCGACGACGGGCTCGACACACGCCATCGCCGTCATGCAACGACGACGAGGGCTGAGAGATAGACGCAGTAGGAGAACAGCAGCAAGCCTCCCGTCATCCGGCCCATCGGCCATCCTCGCCACGCATGAAGGGCCAGAACCGCCGACGAGATCATCATCACGGGCATATCGAACGCGAGGAAGCGGCTCGACACAGGAATGGGCTCGGCACTCAACGCAGCGGCAGCACCCATGATGGCCAGCACGTTGAACGTGTTGCTCCCGATAATCGCGCCGATGGCCACATCGCTTCGACGCTCCAATGCCGCGAGTACCGCCGTTGTGAGTTCTGGAAGCGAGGTGCCGATCGCAAGGACGGTAAGGCCGATCACCGTCTCCGATACGTAGAAACGCTGCGCGATCTCGACCGCCGAGTCGACGAGGAGATCCGCGCCGAGCGGAAGGGTGAGGATGCCGAAGAGGATACACACCGCGATGGTGACAGGGCGTGACGGCATTCCGAGCACCCAGTCCAGAGGCATGGACGGGTCGACCTTCCTTCTCGCCTGCAGAGTCGATCGGGCCGTGGCCGCCATGATCGCGAAGAACGCCAGCAACAAGGCGACTCCACCAAAGTGTCCGAGCCCATTCAGGCCGGCGAGAATGGCGAACCCGATGATCGCCAGCGCCATGATGACGACATTCCGGCGCACGGGCCCAACCTCGGGAAGGATCGGAAAGATCAGCGCCGACGCGCCCCCGACCAGAAGCACATTGGCGGTGTTGCTTCCGACGACGTTGCCCAGGATGAGGTTCGGGTACCCCGACGTGGCGGCACGAATCGAGACCACGAGTTCGGGTAGTGAAGTGCCAAAGCCGACGACGGTGGCGGCTACGACGAAATCGGGCACCTGCAACCTGCGAGCAAGCCCGACCGAGCCCCGAACGAGTATGTCTCCGCCCATGAGGAGGTAGATGAATCCGGCGACCAGGGCGAGGTACGTCAGAGGGTCACCACTCCTTCGGGCGACTGAACCCGGGCGATGGAATAGAGGCGACCCGTCTCTTCCTCCGGGAACGCGTTCCAGTGGAGCATCTTGTACGATCCATCCATGCAGAGGAACCGGTTGGCAAAGCGGATGGTCGGCGTCCCACCAGCCAGCTTCTCGACTTCCGCTTGCGTGGCCGCTACGTCCTCGGGATGAACGAGCTGGATGAACGGGCGACGCAGAAGCTCCTCTTCCGGCCACCCGAGTTCCCGGACGAATGCGGGGTTGACCTTCTTCAGATACCCGTCCGTGGAGGCGATGCACATCATGTCGATGGACACTTCGAAGAAGCGCCGAAATTCACTCAGAAGTTCTACCTGGTCTTCCAGCACTTCCGCCATCTCGTCGAAGGTCCGCGCGAGCAGCCCGACCTCATCCTCCCGATTCATCCCGGAGCGGACCGTCAGCTGACCCGCCCCGAATCGTCCTGCAACCTCCGCGAGCGTATGGATCGGTTGAGCGAACCCGTAACCGAGCACCGTGCCGAACAGGATCGCGAACGCGGCAAAAATCACCGCGACGCGGATGCTGTCGCTTCGCAGGGTTTCGATCGGCTGACGCCGCTCGGCCTCATCGACCTTGACCACGATTCCCCAGTCCATCTCGGGAACGAATCGGGTCGCCGCCACGACGGCCTGACCGCGGTAGTCGATCAGGCCCTCGAGCAGGTTTCCGTCATTGTCGATCAGCGCCCGCCCCCCCGGGCCATCGGAAGGAAGAGTGACACCGGCGACGCCCGAGCGGGCCGGGTTCACCTCCCCTTCGGCACCCGTGTCGCCTGAAGCGCCGCTGCCAGGCTCGGACATCCGCGGATCCACAGGCAAAGCCGCGCGGACCGGATGGAGTGTCCGAACGGCCCCGTCCGAGTCCCGGACCACGACCATCGTCTCTCCGGTCCGACCCAGACCCTTGGGGTTACGAGTCAGCTGAATGAGTTCATCCGCCACGATGACACCGTGCACGGATCCAATCGCCGAGCCGTCGAGCACGAGTGGAGACGAGAAGGTCACGGTGGGCGCAGCGGCAGATCGGAAGGTGACCCGCTCGTAACGGGTGCTGAGTCCGGTCCGTGTGATCTCGCCATCGCCCGGGACCGGGACAGATCCTTGCGCTTCGGCCAACCCTTCAGGAGAGATCACCTCGACCAGGGTGTTTCCACCCATGTCACGCACCGACAGGGCGCCGAAGAGCGACGAACCCGAAACCGCGTCATCGAGAATTCTGCCCACACGCTCAATCTCGACCGGGCTTCCAGTCCTTACGAACCCGTCGAGACTCTGCCTCAGCTGAGTGCGGCTCGCGACGAGGCTGATCCGATCATGCCAGCTGTCGACGACCTGCTGCACCGACTCGGCCTTGAGGTCGGCCAGAGCGTCGAGCTGGTCACGCGTACCGTCGTACAGCGCGACCTGCACACCACCGAACATGGCGAGGCCGAGGGCGAGCATCGACAGCAGGGCCACGGAGACCTGCGCGAAAACCAACTTCGTGCGGATGTCCACCGACCGTCACTCGCCCCCGAAGTGGAACTCGAATCGCGGTGTGTATCGCGAGACCGACTGATACTGGCTCGGCCATGGGAGCTGAAACCCGAGCATGTGTGCAGCGTGACGCGTCCAATACGGGTCAAAGAGGTGCGCCCGCGCGATCATGCAGAGGTCTGCACGACCCGCCGCGACGATCGTGTTCACATCCATCCATGACGAGATGTTTCCGACAGCCATGGTCGACATGCCGACCTCTTGCCGAACCTGATCCGCAAAGGGTGTCTGATAAAGGCGGCCATACACCGGCCGCTGGTGCGGGACCGTCTGCCCGGACGAGACGTCGATCACGTCACAGCCGTGCGCCTTGAGCTCCCGGGCGATCTGGACCGTGTCCTCCGGCTCGATGCCTCCCGGTGCCCAATCCACGGCACTGACCCGGACACTCATCGGCTTCTCCTCAGGCCAGTTCGCCCTGCAGGCGTCGAACACCTCCAGAGGGAAGCGCATCCGGTTCTCGAGTGAACCTCCGTATTCGTCCTCACGAGCGTTCGTCAGTGGGGACAGGAACGACGCAAGCAGGTACCCGTGCGCCATGTGGACCTCGAGCAGGTCGAAACCCGAATCGGCGGCGTATCCCGTTGCACGCACGTAGTCCGCCATCACCTGATCCATGTCCGATCTGGACATCTCGTGCGGAGTCTGGCTGCGTCCCGGGAAGTATGGGATGGGTGACGCCGATACGAGCTCCCAATTGCCCTCTTCAAGAGGCTCGGAATCCCCATCCCAGAGGTTCTTCGTCGAGCCTTTGCGACCTGCATGACCCAGTTGCATCGCGATCTTCGCAGGTGTCTGACCATGAACGAAGTCGACGATGCGTCGCCACGCGTCCACGTGCTCGGGTCGATAGAGGCCCGCGCATCCCGGTGAAATTCGACCTTCGGCAGATACGTCCGTCATCTCGGCGAAGACAAGGCCTGCGCCACCAACCGCCCGGCTGCCAAGGTGCTGAAGGTGCCAGTCACCGACGAGCCCGTCCTCCGCCGTGTACTGACACATCGGCGAGACGACCACCCTGTTCGGCACCACCATGTCCCGCAGTCGAAAAGGGGTGAACATGGGCGGAGGCGCCGGTGCGCGCGGGACGGGCTGGCCGGACTGGCGCTGCGCCTCCTCTGCGATGAAATCGTCGACGCGCGCCAGAAACCGCGGGTCCCTCACACGCAGATCCTCGTGCGTGATGCGCAGGCTACGAGTCAGCAACGTAAACGAGAACTGCACCGGATCCATGTCCAGGTAGCGTTCGGTCGCCTCGAACCACTCGAGACTGGCCTGCGCCGCCCGCTGCAGCGACTCGACGGCCGGGCGCCGGTCGCGAGCATAGCGCTCCAGAGCCTCGGTGATCGAATCCGACCCGAGCAAAGACTCCCGGAGTGCGATCGCGTCCAACATGCCGAGCCGGGTTC
The DNA here is from genome assembly GCA_038120095.1 of Gemmatimonadales bacterium. Lineage (GTDB taxonomy): Bacteria > Gemmatimonadota > Gemmatimonadetes > Longimicrobiales > Gaopeijiaceae > UBA2589. Next base: position 2,189 of record JAYOKZ010000050.1, on the reverse strand, counting down.
CTGAACCAATCGAGAAGTGCGCCGTGTGCGCGGCATCACCGAGGAGAACGACGTTCTCGTGGTACCAGTTGGCGCACCGGATCGTCGGAAAACTCCTCCAGACCGAGCGATTCGGGATCAGCTCATGGCCATCGAGTTCCTCCGAAAACACCGACGCACAGTACGCGAGCGTTTCCCCTTCGGATGCGGACTCCAGACCCGCCGCCATCCACGCGTCTTCCGTGCACTCGACGATGAAGGTCGACCGGCCAGGCTCGTACTGGTAGGCGTGAACCCGCCAGAGCCCGTGTTCGTTCTCCCTGAAGTAGAAGGTGAAGGCGGGAAACGGTTTGGTCGTACCCAACCAGACGAAGCGATTCGGCCGCCAGTCGGCGGAGGGCTGAAAGTGCTCCGCCCAGCTTTCGCGGAGCGTCGAGTTCACGCCATCCGCCCCGAGCACGAGATCGTAGTCGGTCGGGTCGACGGAAATGGTTGCCTGCGTGCCGTCTCGCCCCAGACCCGAGATGGAGCCGCCCGCCTCGAGCCCTGCAAACTCGCACTCGAAGTGAAGCGCAATCCCGAGCCCCGCCGCCTGGTCCTGAAGGACCGAAAGGAGGGTCTTGCGACTCAGTCCGGAGAAGCCATGACCGGACGACCGAAGCAGCTCGCCGCCAAAGTGGACGTCGATATCATCCCAGTGCACGAAATGGTCGGTGACCGCCCGATACGTCACCGGGTCGGCGCTTTCAACCTCGGCGATCGTCTTGTCGCTGAAGACGACGCCGAATCCGAACGTATCGTCTGGCCGATTCCGCTCGATGACGACCACCTCATGGGCCGGATCAGCTCTCTTCATGAGAATGCCGAAGTAGAGCCCCGAAGGCCCCCCACCCACGATCAGGATCTTCACCGAGGCGGTTCTCCGAGCATTGCCCGAGCTTCGGCCACGAGTCGGCCCGCGATGATGAGATGTTGGATCTCCGTGGTGCCCTCGTAGATGCGAAGGGCACGTACCGAGCGGTACAGGCGATCGACGATGTGTTCCGCCATCACGCCACGACCGCCAAGGATCTGAACGGCGTCGTCGATGATCCTCTGAGCGGCCTCGGTCGCGTGCGCCTTGGCCATGGCCGCCTCGACCGTGATCCGTTCCTGACCGAGGTCTTTTTCGTACGCGGCACGGTAGACGAGCATGCGCGCTGCCGTCAGATCGATGGCCATCCGCCCGAGCTTGTCCTGAATGAGCTGGAATTCCGCGAGAGGTTTTCCGAACTGTTCACGCTCTACGGCATGACTCAGTGCCTCGCGCAGGGCGCGCTCCCCCATGCCGCACGCGGCGGCCCCGACGGTTGGGCGGAGCTGATCGAGGGTAGCCATGCCGAGCATGAAGCCACGTCCTTCTTCACCCAGCATGTGGTCGGCGGGTACTCGGCAACCTTCGAACGCCAGTTCACCGAGCGGATGCGGAGAGCTGAGCACCTGAGCGCCGGCGAAGCGCAGCCCCTCGGTGTCGGACGGGACCAGAAACGCACTCATGCCCCGACTTCCCTGATCCGGGTCGGTGGACGCGAACACGACGTAAAAGTCGGCGATTCCCGCGTTGCTGATGTACCACTTGTGACCGTCGATGACCCACTCGTCCCCGGACCGCTCGGCACGCGTGCGCATCGATGCCACATCGGAGCCCGCCTCCGGCTCGGTGATGGCGAATCCCCCCATCAATTCACCGGCGAGCGCAGGTTCCGCCCACTGCGCACGCTGCTCGTCCGAGCCGGCGAGCAGGAGGGGCGTGATCCCGAGGCCCTGAAGCGCCCACACGGCATCCGCCAGCGGTGACGCGGAGGCGATGGCTTCACGGGCGAGGCACGAGGCCCGGAGGTCCTGCCTGGCGATCGGCGCGTAGAGACCGGCCCGGCCCATCAGCCCGAGTAGTTCTCGCGCCTCGACCCGCGCCGCTTCGTCCGAGGGGGACTCGGGGCGGTCGAGGAGTTCCCGCGACGAGAAGGCGGTTACCTCGGCGGCCCAGGGGTGATGGCCGGTTTCCAGGAATACGCGGACGGTGTGTGTGTCGGACATCCGGGCCGTCTCCAGCCGCCGGTTAGAGGAAGTTCGGGTCGCGTCGTTCGACGAAAGCGTCGTACGACTCCCTGAAGTCAGGGTGCAGCATCAGCGCCGCCTGAATCTGTGCCTCGGCCTCCAGCGCTCCGACG
>JAYOKZ010000049.1:0-19177 GCA_038120095.1 Gemmatimonadales bacterium | reverse complement strand
CGGCACCGACCCATCCCGAAGACACACCATTCCGCCCGCGGCACGCACCAGAGCCGAGCCGCCCACGACATCCCACTCGCTCTTACCCACCAGGGTCCACGTCGCGTCTGCCAGCCCCGCGGCGACGAGCCCGAGCTTGTATGCAACCGAGCCGCACGGTTTCACCTCGAAGCGCTCCTGCTGAAACCGCTCCCATTCGCCCCGACGGATCTCGGACCTGCTGGCCAGGACCGAGACCCTATGCCCCCCATCGAGCTCGGGCTCAGTCACGCGCACAGGCCGGCCGTTGAGCGTCACACCCAGCCCCTCCGCACCGAGGATGAGCTCTTCGGTCGCGGGATTGAAGATGCCCCCCGCCACCGGAATTCCTCCCTCCAGAAGCCCGATGGAGATGCACCATTCGGGAATGCCCTGGATGAACTCACGGGTTCCGTCGATGGGGTCTACGACCCAGACCCGGTGACAAGCGAGCCTTGCCCGGTCGTCGACCGATTCCTCGGAAAGCCAGCCCTCACCCGCCTGCGGAAGGATTTCCTTGAGCACGGCATCCGCCGCCTCGTCCGCCGCGGTCACGGGGTCGTCTCGCTCCTCCTTCGTCCGGAATTCCACTTCTCCCGAGGTGAAGGGCTGCACTGCGCCCGCAGCAGCTCGCAGGCCCTCCAGGATACGATCAAGGTCGTTCTGACGGCTCACGCCGAACTCCGTTCATCCAGGTGCATCCGCAGCGCCTCTCGCCACGGCATCATCTCGCGTTGAAGCTCTCCTTCCGTGGCTGCCAAGTCGAGGACCGAATAGAGCGGACGCTCGGCCCTGGCGCCAAATGCGCGGCTTGAAATCCGTTCTGGACGACCCGACATGCCCGCGTGCGCGAGGATGGCCTCAGCGAACTCGTGCCACGTAGCGATTCCCGAATCATTGACGTGCACGATCCCGTTGGTCCCTCTGTCGATCAGGTCGAGCATCACGGTCGCCACGTTCCGGGTCCAAGTGGGCCTACCCCACTGATCGTCCACAATGCGGAGAGGTTCGCCCGTTGCCATCCGGTCCAGCACCAGATCGACGAAGTCTCGCCGGCCAGTACCATAGAGCCACCCAGTCCGAACGATCAGGCACTTCGCCTGAGCTCCTTCTTCGTTATACACAGCGGTCACCGCATCCTCTCCGGCTACCTTGGAGCGCGCGTACGCACCGATCGGGGACACCGGATCATCCGGCAGGTACGGCTCCTGCTTGGCTCCATCGAAGACGTAGTCGGTAGACACGTGCACCAGGCCGGACGCGGAGGCGACCGCGGCCCTCGCCACGTTGGAGGCACCATCCCGGTTCAGACGCATCGCCTCCTCGGAGTTGTCCTCGGCGGAGTCGACCGCCGTGAAGGCGGCGCAGTGGATCACCCAGTCGGGCGCCTCGGCGGAGAACACCCGACTGCACGCAGACGGATCCGAGATGTCCAGGGTCTGCCGAGACGGCGCAGCAACCTCCCAGCTGCGACCCCGGGCGGCACGAACTACGGCAGAGCCCAGAAGCCCCGAGCCCCCTGTTACCAGTAGCTTCACCCCGACCACACTCCGGTGCGCTCCATTCAGAGCTTCGCGAACCGGTTCAAGAACGCCAACCCGTCTTCATGGCGGCTGCATTCCGAACGACCCTGACAAGTGACACAGCCAGAAACCTCACGCCTGAGCATCAGCGATCACGGACGCGTACAGCACCTCGAGCTCCTCGACCGCCCGTGCGACGTCAGCCTCGGCGACCATGTCCGCCTGCTGGCCGCGGATCACCTCCCGCAGCATCGGGTCGCCAGCCAGGCGCACGAGCTCCGCCGCAAACAGCTCCGGACGGCCGGACATGGTCGAATGCGGCTCGTTTCGCTGCGATTCGTCCTCCGTGGCCTCCACGTCCATCTTCACTGCGGGGAGGCCCGCCGCCATGGCGACCAGAGCAGGTCGCGCCCACATCGCACCGAGGGTCGAATCGATCGCTGCGTCAGCTGCCGCCCAGATGGCACTGGCCTCCATCCCCTCTCCGAGGAACACGACCGAGTCCTCGAGCTTCAGCTCCTCGGCCTTCCAGCGGGCCGCTCCCTCATGCGGCCCGGCCCCCACCATGAAGATCCGTATACCCGGGTTCTCCACCCGCGCCATGGACAGGCCAGTCAGAATCCCATCCATGACCCCCTCGGAGTGGAACTTCGAGGCAAGAACGAAGACCGTGTCACCTTCACGGATCCCCATGAGCCGTCGCGCTGATTCAACCGTCGTCTGCGACACCCGCTCCTGAATGGATGCCACGTCCACCGACGTCGGCAGGATGGTGACATGCCCCTCCGCGGCCGCATACGACCGGACCGCGACCCTCAGCTCACGATCACTCGGAACCACGAAGCGGGTCGCGTGCCGGCCAAGAGCACGCCGTTCGAGCAGCCGGAGCATCCGCCCGCGTAAGTCTTCACCCCGCACGGGAGGGCCAAGGAGAGACCGAACGACACCCACGTCCCGGGGAGCCGCCAGCTGCACAACCGTCCCACCCCACGACCCATACCCATGCACCGCATCCACGCCGGTCGCACGAATCAGCGTCCGGACTTTTCCGACGGCTCGAAAAACGCCGAGGGAGCTGGTGAGGCTCAGAGCATACGTACGAACCTGAGCCTCTTCGAGTCGCTCGGTCAGTTCACCGCGTTCACCCAGTGACACGACCCGAGTGTCGACGCCGGCTCTGACGAGGGCTCCGGCAACGGCAACGACTTCTTCCCCCACGTCGTTTGCGAGGAGGGACCCTAAAACGTGCAGAATCTTCGGTCGACTCATGGGCTGGCACGAGGGGGCGGGGGTCGAAGGTGCCGTACCCAAAAGTAGAGGCCCTCCCGGAGATCCGGGAGGGCCTCTGTACTCGCGTCTCGGTCACGGCACCTAACACACCGGTGCGTCGGTCGACAGCGGCTCAGGCCTCCAACGCGACGGGTGGAGCCTTCGTGATCTTGCCGGCGGAGATGCATCGGGTGCATACACGCACCCGACGGCGCTCGCCCTTCGCATCGACGATCTTCACCGTCTGCAGATTCGGCAGCCAACGGCGGCGCGTCTTGTTGTGCGCGTGGCTGACGTTGTTCCCGGTCGCGGGACCCTTGCCACACGAGTAGCACACTCGAGCCATCTCTCTATCCCTGCTTCGTTCGAAACGTTGATGTAGGTGCGTTGACCTAGTTGCCCTCGTCGCCGCCCTCTGAACCCTCGTCGCCCTCGCCATCACCACCTTCGCCCCGAAGGATGTCAACACGGTCGGCGGCGATATAATGCGTGGCGAATTCCGCAATGATCCGGTCCGTCTCGGAAATCGTCTGCGCCGTCGACCACTCCACAAGCGTCAACGGCTCCATCTCCGTCACGACACCCTCCACCGCAATGGTGTCTCCCATACCAACCGACGCCCCCTCCGCGAGGAGCTCCTCGGACCAGGACACGAGGAACGGGTTCCCACTCGGCGTCGCAAGCCAGAAACCCTGCCCTCCGAGCATGCTCGCCACCGCGCCCTCACTTCGAAGCTTGGTGCCGACAAACGGAGTCGGGTCGACCTCGATGTCCCCGATCGCCACGGTCTCCACCGTCGCAGCGGCGTTTTCGGCCTCCTCGGCCGCAAGAAGAGCTGCGGCTGCATCTGCCTGCGCCTGTTTCTCAGCAGCGGCCTGTCCGTTCAGCCAGAACATGAACCCACCGATCACGAGAAATGCCAGGATCATCAGTGGCATACCCAGATCGGCTGCGCCGCGTCGTGAAGCGTTGTCCGACATGTCCCTCATCCTTCCTTTGGAAGAGTCTGCGCGTGTGAAGGCGGCCAACCTAACGGACGAGCTCGATGAGCGACATCTCTGCCGCATCACCCTTCCGGTTCCCCAGCTTGAGCACCCGCGTGTAGCCTCCCGGACGCTCCATGTATCGGGGAGCAATCTCGTCGAAGAGCTTCCCCAGAACGTCGCGGTCCTGAATCTTCATCGCCGCCAGCCGCCGCGCATGAACGTCACCGCGGCGCGCCAGGGTGATCAGTCGCTCGGCGTACGGCCGGAGCTCTTTCGCCTTGGCCGTCGTCGTCTCGATCCTCTCGTGACGGAACAGAGACGTCGCGAGATTTCGCAGCGTCGCCTTGCGATGACTCCGTGTTCGGGAGAGCTGTCTCCCCTTCTTGCGATGCCGCACGGTCAGCCCTCTCCGCCGGTTGCGGCTTCAGCCTCGTCTTCGACGAAGAAGAGTCGTCCATCGTCGCCCTGCTCGAGATTCATCCCGAAGCGCAGCCCGTGCTCCTCGAGGAAGTCCGAAATCTCCTTCAGCGACTTCTTTCCGAAGTTCTCGATCTGGAGCATCGACTCCTCACTCCGCTGAACCAGGTCGGCGAGCGACCGGATGCTCTCCTTTTGCAGGGAATTACGCGAGCGCACCGACAACTCCGCGAGATCTTCGATGGGCCGCACAAACAGATCCTGGAGTCGTTCCGGCACGGGAGAAGCCCCTTGTGGAACCACTTCGGGAATTCCGCCCTCTCCGAAGTACAACATGTACTCGAGGTGCCTGCGGACGAGCTCGGCGCCGTACGCCACCGCACCCTCGGGATCAATCGACCCATCCGTCTCGATGTGCAGGGTCAGGCGGTCGAAGTCCGTTCGCTGCCCAACTCGCGTCTCTTCCACGGAAAAGTTGGCCCGCCGAACGGGGTTGTAGATCGAGTCGATCCGGACAAGGTCCACCGGGGCACCCTTCGGAATCGGATGCGAGTCCGCCAGCGCGAAGCCACGACCCTTGTTCACGTAGAGCTCCATGTTCAGGGAGCGATCTTCCTGCAGCGTGAACAGGTGATGGTCATCATCCTTGACATCCGAGCCGGCCGCCGCCTGAACCATCGACGCCGTGACAGGCCCAGCCTTGTCGACATGCAGCTCCAGAATCGCGGAGTCCACATCGTCGTCCAGCGTCACCACCAGCGACTTGAGGTTCTGGATGACCTGATGGACGTCTTCTACGACGCCCTGAATCGTCTGATGCTCGTGCACCACCCCGTCAATGCGGAACGCCCAGACCGCGGAGCCGCGAAGGGACGAGAGCAGTACCCGCCGTACGGAGTTACCCAGCGTGTGGCCGAAGCCGCGCTCAAGGGGCTCGATCACGAACTGAGCCGACCGCGCACCATCGGCAACGTCGACACGCTCGACGCGCTCGGGAAGCACGAGTCCGATCAGATCTAATTCCACAATTCCCTCCTGAATGCTGCGTTGACGCCGAGTACCTCGTGACGAGGGCACGGCGAGTGCATTACTTCGAGTAGAGCTCCACGATCAGCTGTTCCTGAATCGGGAACGAGATATCCGAGCGCATGGGCGTTCTCACGATGCGCCCCACCCGAGCCTTCTCGTCCAGCGCAAGCCATTCCGGCAAGGGCGGACGGGTGCGCGCTTCGAGTGACGCCTCGATCGGCAGAATGCTCTTGGACTTGGCGCGAATCGCGATCTCGTCGCCCGCTGAAACCCGGAAGCTCGGAACATCGACACTGCGCCCATTCACCTCGACGTGGCGGTGCCGCACGATCTGCCGAGCCTGGTTGCGGCTCTGCGCGAAGCCCAGTCGGAAGATGATGTTGTCCAGACGGGATTCCAACGCCACAAGGAGGTTGTCGCCCGTCACGCCCGGAATGTGGTTGGCATGTTCGAACAGGCTTCGGAACTGCTTTTCCGGGAGGCCGTAGATCCGCTTGACCTTCTGCTTTTCCCGGAGCTGCACCGCGTAGTCCGACTGCTTGCGGCGACGCGCCTGAGCCGGTCCGTGCTGTCCCGGGGGATACGCACGACGCTCGATCGGACACTTCTCTGTGTAGCACTTTTGACCCTTCAGAAACAGCTTCTGGCCTTCTCGGCGGCAGAGTTTGCAAACGGGTCCTGTGTAGCGAGCCATGGATTAAACCCTGCGCTTCTTGGGCGGCCGGCAGCCGTTGTGCGGCAGCGGCGTCACGTCGAGGATCGATTTGATGAAGAGTCCGGCCGCGGCAAGCGCCTGAATGGCGGATTCACGCCCGGAACCCGGTCCCTGAACCCGGACGTCGACGCGCCTTACGCCCATGGAGGCAGCCTCGCGGCCAACTTGCTCGCCGGCCACTGTCGCGGCGAAAGGGGTCGACTTCTTGGAGCCCTTGAATCCGGCTTTCCCGGCGCTGGCCCAACAAATCGTATTGCCGGCATTGTCCGCGATCGTGATCACGGTGTTGTTGAACGTCGCCTTGATGTGGGCGACGCCTTCGGCCTCGACGACCTTCTTGCGCTTCTTGGTTCCTGGCTTGGCCACGTGACTACGTCCTGATCTTGCGGATCAACTTCATGAGATTCGATGGCCACGAAACGGACGAGGTTCGATGCGATCCCCACCCCCCCGTGGTGCCGAGATTACTTCTTCGGAGGCGCCTTCTTTCCGGCGATCGCCCGCTTCTTCCCCTTGTGGGTTCGCGCATTCGTGTGCGTGCGCTGGCCACGAACGGGAAGACCGCGGCGGTGTCGGAGACCCCGGTAGCAACCGATGTCCATCAGCCGCTTGATGTTCATGGAACGCTCAGTCCTGAGCGCGCCCTCGACCTTGTAGTTCCCTTCGATCTGACGGCGTAGACGGTTGACGTCGTCGTCGTCGAGATCCTGGGTGCGTCGATCAGGGTCAACACCACAGGCGCCGAGGATCTCCTTGGCCCGCGTGGGCCCGATGCCGAAGATGTACGTTAGGGCGATCTCAATGCGCTTCCCGCGCGGGAGATCGACTCCAGCAATACGTGCCATGTTTAACCCTGTCGCTGCTTATGCTTTGGGTTCCGCGAGCATATGATGCGAACCACGCCTTTGCGGCGGACCACTTTGCAATGCTCGCAGATCGGTTTTACGCTGCTTCGGACCTTCACTTCTCGTCTCCAAATCCGTTTGTAGCAGAGCTTGGTATAATAACCCGCCCCTGTGACCCTCTCAAGACGTCCCGGCGGCCAGATGTTGATCTTCTACTGCGCCAGCCGCCACGGTCAGAATTCGTGGACCGTTCACCGTGATTCCGACCGTGTGCTCAAAGTGCGCAGACAGTGACTGATCCGCGGTGATGACCGTCCAGCCATCCTCGAGTGTCTTGATCCGAGGTGTTCCGGCAGACAGCATGGGTTCGATCGCGATCACCATCCCCTCCCTCAGCAACGGCCCCTGGCCGGAGCGGCCGTAATTCGGAACCTGCGGCTCTTCATGGAGCTCACGCCCTACGCCATGGCCAACGAGTTCGCGAATGATCCCGTAGTCCATACCGGCACACGTTCCCATGACCGCCGCTCCGATATCGCCGACATGATTACCGGGCACCGCCGCCTCGATGGCGGCGTCCAGCGACCGGGATGTCACATCCAACAGGCTCTGAGCGGCCGCTGAGATCGCGCCAACCGCATAGGTTCGCGCCGAATCCGAATACCAGCCGTCAAGGCGGACTCCGATGTCGATGGACACGATCTCACCCTCCCTCAGCAGCCGCTGGGCACTGGGGATGCCGTGAACGACCTCTTCGTTGATGGAGATACACGCACTCCCCGGGAAACCGTAGAGCCCCTTGAACGCCGGAATCGCCCCGTCGTGGCTGACGATGAAGTCTTCCACGAAGGTATCGAGATCGAGCGTGGACACCCCTGGCACAATCCGGGTGGCAAGTTCGGCGTGACAGCGTCCAATGATCGACCCACCGACAGCGATGGAGTCCATCTCCCTCTGGGTCCGCAGATGAATCATGCCCCGTCTCCGACGGTTCGCCGAACCGCCGAGCCAAACTCCTGATAGATCTCGTCGACATCACGGTCAGCAGCGATGCGCGTCATCGATGCGGAGTGAGCCTCATAGAATTCGATCAGCGGCGCGGTCTGATGCAGATATACCTGAAGCCGGCGCTTCACTGTCTCCGGCTCATCATCGGCGCGATGAATCAGGGCTCCCCCGCAGCGATCGCACAATGCTTCGGACGCCGGGGGACTGAAGTAGGTGTTGAAGACCGCCCCGCAATCCGGACAGCTGCGTCGCCCCGACAGTCGCTTCACCAGAACGTCATCGGGCGCCTCGAAGAGGACGACCGAATCGACCCGACGATCGCTCGCAGTCAGGACACGATCCAGCCCGGTTGCCTGGTCGGTGGTGCGCGGAAAGCCGTCGAACATCACGGCGGTCGAGGGGCCGAGTCCCGCAAGGTGATCCCGCACGAGATCGAGGATCAGATCATCCGGGACGAGCTCGCCGCGGTCCATAAACTCCTGAGCGAGAACGCCGAGCGCCGTGCCGTCCCGCCGGGCTGCCCTCAGGAGATCTCCGGTGGACACGTGCACTGCGGACAGCTCGTCCACCAGACGGACAGCCTGCGTCCCCTTCCCGACCCCGGGAGGGCCCAACAGCACGACGACCATGACCGACTTACCTCACCGCTACCGCGAAACTACATGTACCGCTGGCGGCCGCGCATTTTGACGCGACCCTTCTTCATGAAGCCGTCGTAATGCCTCAGAAGAAGGAGCTGCTGGGCCTGCTGGACCGTGTCGAGCCCCACACCGACGACGATCAGGAGGCTGGTGCCGCCAAAGAAGAACGTCTGGATTCCGAAGATCCCCATGATCCAGAACGGGACCAGGGCGATGATGGCGAGGTAAATCGAGCCGGGCAGCGTCACCCGAGTGAGGACACGATCGATGTACTCGGCCGTGCGCGCACCCGGCTTCACTCCGGGGATGAACGCGCCCTGCTTCTTCAGATTCTCTGCCAGGTCGACAGGATTGAAGATGATGGCGGTGTAGAAGTACGTGAAGAACAGGATGAGCAGACCGTATGTGATGTCATACGTCCTGGTCATCGGCTGAAACGCATCCGCGAGAACCGAGAACGGACCCAGATCCATGAAGGCAGCGGCCGTCCCGGGCACGACGATGAACGACTGAGCGAAAATGATCGGCATGACGCCCGCGGAGTTCACACGCAGCGGGATGAAGCTCTTCTGACCCTCACGAATCCGACCCCGCCCGACCACCTTCCGCGGTATCTGAACCGGAATCTTCCGCGCCGCCATCGTCATCGCGACGACCGCCGCGGTAATGAAGATCACCATCCCGAGCAGGGCGACGAGGCTGAACGCCCCGATCTCACCGAGCGTGAACGACTCCCATGTGCGCCCGATCGCCGCGGGGAACGTTTCGATGATCGAGAAGAAGATCAGGAGCGACATCCCGTTGCCGATGCCCCGGTCCGTGATCTGCTCACCGAGCCACATCACGAAGATCGCCCCGACGGTCAGCACGATCACCGTCGTGAACATGAAGCCGAGACCCGGACTCGCAACCGCTCCGGGGATCGACTGAAGAAAGACCGAGTACCCGTAGGCCTGAGCTGCAGACAGCGCCACAGTCGTGTAGCGCGTCCACTGAGTCAGTTTCTTTCGACCGTCCTCGCCGTCTTTCTGCAGCTTCTCGATGGTCGGGAAGACCGCGGCAAGAAGCTGGAACATGATGCTCGCAGAGATATACGGCATGATGCCCAGCGCCAGAATCGTGGCGCGTGACAGACCCCCGCCCACGAACATGTCGTAGATGCCGAAGAATGTGTTCTGGAGGTTTCCGAACGCCGTGCGAAGGGCGTTCACATCCAGTCCCGGCACCGTGATGTGCGCACCGACCCGATATATGAGCAGGATGAAGAGGGTGAAGAGCACCTTCTCCTTGAGCTCTGGAGCCCGCAGGAGGTTTGCGACGGGGTTGTTCGCCATGGCCTAGCGGGTCCTACGCGTCCGAGGAATTAGATCCGATCACAGCAACGGAGCCGCCCGCTGCCTCGATCTTTGCCTGGGCGGCCGCACTGAACTTGTGGGCGCTGACCGTGAACGCTTCGGTCACCTCGCCGACAGCAAGCACCTTGACCGGTACCTTGAGTGATCGCACCAGACCGGCGCCTTTCAGCGTCTCCGGCGTGATCTCGGCTCCGTCCACCTTGGCGAAATCCCGCAGGTTCACCACCTGGTATTCGACCCGATTCAAGTTCTTGAAGCCCCGCTTCGGGATCCGACGGATGAGGGGCATCTGGCCACCCTCAAAGCGTGGGTGCACGCTTCCCCCTGACCGCGACTTCTGGCCCTTCTGGCCGCGTCCCGCCGTCTTTCCGTTGCCGGATCCCGGACCACGACCCTTTCGCTTGTGAGCGCGGTGCGAGCCGCTGCTCGGGCTCAAATCATGCAACTCTGCCATTTACTCGACCTCTTCCACCTCAACCATGAAGGAGACCTTCTTGATCATCCCCTCGATGGCCGGAGTCAGTTCATGTACGACGCTCTGCTGATGGCGCTTGATGCCGAGCGCACGAATGGTGCGGCGATGTCCCTCCTGCCGTCCGATCCCGCTGCGCTTCTGAGTGATACGAACCTTCTTTGCCGCGTTCTTCTTAGCCACGGTGCGCCCCCAGAGCCTCGACGGAGATTCCGCGTTCTTCAGCCACCTGCTCCGCCGTTACGAGCTCCTCGAGACCGTTCATCGTCGCGCGAACGACGTTGATTGGATTGTTGGTTCCGAGACTCTTCGTCAGGACGTCAGTCACGCCGGCGGCCTCGAGCACCGCGCGGACCGGACCACCCGCGATCACACCGGTTCCGGGGGCCGCGGGGCGCATCAGTACACGACCTGCTCCCCACTCGCCGACGATGTCGTGAGGGATCGTGCCCTTTTCGATGGGCACCTTCACCATGTTGCGCTTGGCACGCTCGAACGCCTTGCGGATCGCCTCGGCCACCTCGTTCGCCTTGGCGATCGAGACCCCGACGTTGCCCTTTTGATCTCCTACAGCCACGAGAGCCGAGAACGAGAAACGGCGCCCGCCTTTCACGACCTTGGCTACGCGGTTGATGAAAATGACGTTCTCCACCATGTCGCTTTCACGACCTCGACGCTCGTCACGCTTCTTGCCGCCCTTGCCCCCGCGACCCCGAGGCCCCGAGCCTCCGCGCCCACGGTTGCCCTGACCGGCATCCCCGCCCGCCGAAGCCGTCTGCGCGCTGTTCTCGCTCGGATTCTTCTGCTCTTTGTCTGCCATCAGAACTCCAGGCCGCCGTAGCGGGCGCCATCGGCGAACGCCTTCACTCGCCCGTGATATTTGTATCCACCGCGATCGAAGACCACGGAAACGATTCCCTGCTCCTTGGCTCGCTCAGCCAGCAGCTTTCCAGCCGCGAATGCATGCTCCGTCCGACGATTGTCCCCTTCGGCCGAGAAATCACGCAGCGAGGGGGACAGTGTGGACACCCCGAGCAACGTCTTCCCGGCCGAGTCGTCCACGATCTGGCCCTCGATGTTCTTGAGGGACCGCGAGACCACCAGACGGGGTCGCTCCGCCGTCCCCTCCACCTTGTTGCGGACGCGCCAGTGACGACGCTGCCGCTGGAGCGCACGACTCTTCTTGAGCTTGCTTGCTTTGATCATCTCTATTTTCCAGCGGTCTTACCGGCCTTACGCCGGACGTGCTCACCCTGATAACGGACACCTTTGCCCTTGTACGGCTCGGGCGGCCGGAACGACCGAATCTCCGCCGCCACCTGACCGACCTTCTGCTTGTCGGCACCTGACACGACAACCGTGGTCTGGTTCGGACATTCCAGACTCACGCCCTCAGCCGCCTGATAATCAATCGAATGACTGAAGCCGAGGTGCAGCGTGATCCCTTTCCCTTTGACTTCGGCACGATACCCGACCCCGATGATCTCGAGGGTCTTCGAAAAACCTTCCGTCACCCCGACCACCATGTTGTTGATGAGTGATCGGGTCAGACCGTGCAGAGCGCGGTGATCCTTGTGGTCCGACGGCCGCTCGACGCGGATCTCGCCATCATCAACCACCACGTTCATTTCAGGGTGGACGCTCAGCTCGAGGGACCCCTTTGGACCCTTGACCATGAGCGAACCGCTCGCCTGCTTGACCTCGACGCCCTTGGCGATCGAAACCGGCATTCTTCCAATACGGGACATCGTCGGTGCCTCTTTACCAGACCCGAGCCAGAACCTCGCCACCGACGCCCTGAGCACGGGCTTCGCGGTCGGAGAGGACTCCAGCAGAGGTGGACATGATCGCAATGCCGAGACCGTTGCGAACCCGGGGAATCTCATCCTTGCCCACGTAGTAGCGGCGACCAGGACGTGAGACACGCTCGAGGTGACGGATAATCGGCTTCTCGTCGTGATACTTCAGATATACGCGCAGCACGCCAAAGCGGCCGTCCTCCAGCACCTTGTGGGCGTGGACGAAATGACTCTCCTCGAGGAGTCGCGCAACTTCAACCTTCAGCTTGGACACGGGCATGTCCACCCACTTGTGCTTCGCCTGACCTGCGTTGCGAATGCGGGTGAGCATGTCCGCGATGGGATCGGTCATCATGGCTTGATTCTCCTACCAGCTCGACTTGCGCACGCCGGGGATCTCTCCCCGAAGCGACATCTGACGGAAGCAGATTCGGCAGATACCGAACTTGCGCAGGTATGCACGCGGCCGGCCGCAACGCTGACACCGGTTACGCTGCCGTACCGCGAACTTCGGCTTCTTCTTGCCCTTCTCGACGAGTGCCTTTCTGGCCATCTAACTCTCTCTCTTTAAACGGAGGCGCCGATCTGAACCGGCACCTCTCCTCGGAAGGGGAAGCCCAGCGCACGCAGGAGTGCGAACCCCTCGTCGTCCTTGTCTGTGGACGTCACGAACGTGAGGTCCATCCCGTGAATCTTCTTGACGTTGTCGAAGTTGATTTCGGGAAAAATGATCTGCTCCCGGATCCCCATCGTGTAATTGCCCCGGCCGTCGAACGACTTCGTGGAGAGACCGCGGAAGTCACGAATTCGAGGAATGGCCGTGCTGATGAGACGGTCAAGGAAGAACCACATGCGATCTCGACGAAGCGTAACCGAGGCACCGACGGGCATTCCCTCGCGCAACTGGAAATTCGAGATCGACTTCTTCGCCCGATTCGTGTTCGGCTTTTGACCCGTAATGATCCCGAGCTCCTCGAGCACGCTGTCCAGCAGTTTCTGGTCCTTGGCCGCTTCGCCGATCCCTACGTTGAGAACGATCTTCTCGAGCTTCGGAATCTGGTGCGGGTTCGAGAACGCGAACTCCTCCTGGAGCTTCGCGCGCACGTACGTTCCGTAGTGCGCCTTCATTCTCGGTTGAATCTTGTCCACTTCGTTGCCTCTTGGCTGTAACCGGCCGGGCGCTCTGGGCGTGTCCGGCTCGCGTGACTTACTGCGGTTTTGCAATCGGATTTCCGCTCTTCACGGCAATCCGTTCCTTGATTCCATCGTCGCCGACGCGCATACGCACCCGGCTCGCGTCGTCCGACCCGGTCTCCACGAGCATGACATTCGAGATGTGGATCGGGGCTTCGAAGCTGATGATCCCTCCATCAGGGTCCTGCTGGCTCGGACGGGTGTGACGCTTCCGCATGTTCACCCCCTCGACACGGACACGCTGCTTGTCCGGAAAGACTTCGAGGACCGAGCCTACCATGTCCCGATAATTTCCGCGGATGACCTTGACCTGGTCACCCTTCATGATCTTGAGCTTGCCCATCACAGCACCTCCGGGGCCAGCGAAACGATCTTCATGTACTTCTTCTCGCGGAGTTCGCGCCCAACCGGGCCGAAAATACGCGTCCCCTTGGGCTCGCCGTTGTCATCAATGATCACGGCAGCGTTGTCGTCGAACCGGATGTAGGTCCCATCCCGGCGACGACTTTCCTTCGCGGTGCGCACCACGACGGCTTTGACCACCGTCCCCTTCTTGATACCCGCATTCGGGATCGCGTCCTTCACCGTCGCGACGATCACGTCACCGACGCTGGCGTAGCGACGACGGGACCCACCGAGCACGCGAATGCAGAGCGCGGCTTTGGCTCCCGTGTTGTCAGCGATCCGGAGGACCGACTCTTGCTGAATCATGATGTCTCTCTAGCTCTGGCTATCGGTCAGACCGGGCGCTCGATCAGTTCGACAACGCGCCACCGCTTGGTCTTCGACAGCGGGCGCGTTTCCACGATGCGTACGGTGTCCCCGACCTGATACTCATTCTTTTCGTCGTGGGCGTGGTACTTCTTGCTCCGTTTCACACCCTTCCCATACAGAGGGTGCGGGAAGCGGCGCTCCACGTTCACGGTGACCGTCTTATCCATGGCGTCGCTGACCACGACCCCCTGCCGGACCTTGCGTCGGTTCCGCTCGCTGGTGTTCTCGCTCATTTCTTCCGTCATGCGTTCTGGGCGAGCTCACGCTCGCGAAGGACCGTCTTGATACGCGCGATGTCTCGGCGCACCTGCCCAATCAGGGCGTTGTTCTCCACTTCCATCATCGAGCTTGTGAAGCGCAGTTTGAACTGCTCTTCCTTGAGCTCCTTGAGCCGCGCCTCGATCTCGGCGTCGCTCATGTCCCGGATGTCTTCAGCCTTCATCTCTGTCTCCTAGAGCTGCCGCTCGCGCACGACGAACTTGCACTTGATCGGCAGCTTCGCTGCAGCGAGCTCCATGGCGCGCTTGGCAACCGCCTCCGGCACACCCTCAAGCTCGAACATGATGCGGCCCGGCTTGACCACGGCGACCCACTTCTCGGGGTTACCCTTACCCTTCCCCATCCGAGTCTCGGCGGGTTTCTGAGTGATCGGCTTGTCGGGAAAAATCCGTATCCAAACTTTCCCGCCACGCTTGATATGACGCGTCATCGCGACACGGGCGGATTCGATCTGCCGGTTCGTGATCCAGGTGGGCTCGAGTGCCTGAAGGCCGTAATCACCGAAGGACACCTTCCCCCCCCGGTAGGCTTTTCCACGCATCCGACCCTTGTGAGTCTTCCGTCGCTTTACTCGCTTCGGCGCTAGCATCGTTTAATCCTCAATCCTTCGGTCAGGAGCCCGTCGAGTAGGTACGGCCACGGCGCTCTTCGACGATCTCACCGTTGAAAATCCAGCATTTCACGCCGACGACGCCGTACGTCGTAAAGGCAGGCACCTCCGCATAGTCGATGTCGGCCCGGAGCGTGTGCAGCGGCACGCGCCCCTCGTTGTACCCCTCGGTCCGAGCAATCTCGGCACCACCAAGTCGACCTGCGCACTGGATCTTGATCCCTTCGGCACCTGCTCGGATCGCCGACTGAACGGCCCGCTTCATGGCGCGCCGAAAGGAAATCCGCTGCCGGAGCTGGTGGGCGACGTTCTCCGCCACCAGATAGGCGCTGATCTCCGGCCGCTTGATCTCCTCGACATTCACTGAGATCTCTGCATTGGTCAGGACCGCGAGTTCGTCGCGGAGCTTGTCGACTTCAGCGCCCCGCTTGCCGATGACGACGCCCGGTCTGGCAGTGTGGAGCGTGACGATGAGCTTGCTGGGCTTTCGCTCGATCTCGACCATTGCGAGAGCAGCGTGTGTGAGGCGACGACGCAGATACGTGCGGATCGTCTCGTCTTCCTGAAGAAGCTGAGGAAAGTCGCGCTCCGCGTACCAACGCGACTTCCAGTCCTTCACGACGCCGAGTCTGAACCCGACCGGATGTGTCTTCTGTCCCATACCCTCAGACGTCCTTTGAATCCACGACCACCGTGATGTGGCTCGTGCGCTTACGGATCGGCGCCGCACGGCCCTGGGCCCGTGCACGCCAACGACGGAGGGTCGGCCCCTCATCGACGTAGGCCTCGCGCACGAAGAGATCGTCGATGTCGACCATCTCACCCTCGTCCTGCGACTTGACCTGGGCGTTGGCAACCGCGGACCGGAGCGTTTTCCCCACGGGCTCCGCAGCGCGCTTCTTCGAAAACTGAAGAATCGCGTACGCCTCATTGACTGACAGTCCCCGGATTTGATCCACCACGAGGCGCACCTTCCGCGCGCTCATGCGAACGTGCCGGGCTTTGGCTCTAGCTTTCATAATCAGCGCGACCGCTTGTCGGCGAGCTTGCCCCCGTGGCCCCGGAAGAGGCGCGTCGGGGAGAATTCTCCGAGCTTGTGACCGACCATGTTTTCCGTGATGTACACCGGGATGAACTTGTTGCCATTGTGAACGGCAACGGTGTGCCCGACGAAATCCGGCGAGATCGTGGATGCCCGGGACCAGGTCTTGATCACTTTCTTTTCACCCTGGGCGTTCATCCCATCGATCTTCGCGAGAAGCTTCTCGTCGATGAAGGGCCCCTTCTTGACACTACGCGGCATAGATCCCTCTCCGGCCTACGACTGCGTGGCTTTGCCGCGCTTGCGGCCGCGCACGATGTACTTGTTCGATTGCTTCTTCTTGTCGCGCGTCTTTTTGCCCTCGCGCTTACCCCAGGGGGACACCGGCGGACGACCACCGGAGGAGCGTCCCTCACCACCACCGAGCGGGTGATCGACGGGGTTCATTGCCACACCACGAACCTTCGGGCGCTTGCCCCGCCAACGATTCGCGCCGGCCTTGCCCACCACGGTCAACTCGTGGTCCGAATTTCCGACCTCACCGATGGTTGCCATGCAGCGCTTGTGAACCCGCCGCATCTCGGTCGAGGGGAGGCGCAGCGTCACGTAATCGCCTTCCTTGGCGACGAGCTGGCAGCTGGTCCCTGCGGACCTGGCCATCTGCGCACCTTTTTCCGGCTTGAGCTCGATGCAGTGGATCGTCGTGCCGAGCGGAATCAGCTCCATCGGCAGGGCCGATCCTACGCGTACGTCAGCATTGGGCCCGGACGAGACGGTGTCGCCGACATTCAGTCCCTTCGGGTGAATGATGTAGCGCTTCTCACCATCGGCGTAATGGATGAGTGCGATGTTCGCTGAACGATTCGGATCGTACTCGATGTGAGCGACGGTGCCGGGAACATCGAACTTGTTTCGCTTGAAGTCGATGATCCGGTACCGACGCTTGTGCCCTCCACCCCGGCGACGGGTCGTGATGCGCCCGTGGTGGTTACGCCCCCCGGAGCTGCTGAGCGCCTCGGTGAGTGATTTCTCCGGACCTTTCCGCGTCAGAATGTCGTTGTCCAGAATCGACCGCGTCCGCGTTCCCGGGGTCATCGGTCGGAATTTCTTGATGCCCATCAGCCGGCCTCGTAAAGCTCGATGAAATCGCCCTCTGCCAGCTGGACGACCGCCTTCTTCCATGACGGGCGACGACCCAACCCCGCTCCCCGCGACATACGACCCATGAAGGCCCGCTTCGCCTTTCCGGCATATCGCATCGTGCGCACGTCCTTGACCGTCACATCCCACAACTTTTCGACCGCGTGTCCGATCTCGATTTTGTTCGCGTCCTTCGCGACCACGAAGCTGTAGGTGCTGCCCTCCATCTGCCCGGCGGATTTCTCGGTCACAACCGGCGCGATGATGATCTCATAAGGCTCACGCATGGGGCTATTCCTCCTCTTCCGCGGCCGACGTATCGGAATCGTCAGGCTCCGAAACAGACGCAGCCACAACGTTCGGCTCCTCGGTCTCGGCCTGCGCTGCCTTCCCGGCCGCCAAAGCATCGAGTTCGATGACAACCGTGTGTGCCCAAAGGACGTCGTACACCGATTCGGAACCGAAGGGGAGAACCTTCACTTCCTTCAGGTTGCGCGCCGAGCGGTACACGTTCGTGTTGTTGCCGTCGGTCAGAATCAGCGTCTTCCCGTCGAGCCCGAGTGCCCCGAGGAATCCCAGGAGGTCGCGCGTCCTTGGGACCTCCATCGACGGAAGTTCGGCAAGCACTACGCGATCATGCTCGGCCCGGTCGTTCAGAGCCGACCGGCGGGCGAGAGACCGTACCTTTTTGGGAACCCGCTTGCGCCAGGAGTGCGGGATCGGAGGAAAGGCTACACCACCACCCTCCCACTGGACCGCCCGAGTCGTCCCCTGACGGGCCCGACCTGTCCCCTTTTGTCTCCAGGGCTTGCGGCTTCCGCCCCGGACATCGGAGCGCGTTTTCGCCGATGCGGTGCCCTGCCTCTGGTTGGAGAGATACGCCTTCACCACCTGGTGCATGGCGCCCTCGTTGACGACACCGTCGAAGATGGTCTCGGGCAGGGCCCGAGCCTTCCCCTTCTTGCCGTCTGCTTTGTAGTAGCGTGCCTTGAACATGGCCTTTACTTCGAAATCAGGACGTAACCGTCACGGGCGCCCGGAACACCGCCCTTCACGAAGAGCAGGTTGCGCTCACCATCTACGCGCACCACCTGCAGGTTCCGGATGGTCTGGCGATCACCACCCATGCGACCCGGGAGCTTCTTGCCCTTGATCACACGGGAGGGATCTGTTCCCGGCCCGAGTGACCCCGGGTTGCGGGACATGGGGTGACCATGCGAGGCGGGCCGGCCACTGAAGCCATGGCGCTTCACGACACCTTGAAAGCCCCGGCCCTTGGCGCGCCCGGTGACCTTCACCCGGTCACCGGCCTCGAACAGGTCCACGGTGAGCTGCTGGCCCACCTCGTACTCCTCACCGTTCTCAGTGTGGAACTCACGCATGAGCCGCGGCGCGGCCTCCAGCCCCGCCTTCGCAACGTGGCCCAACTCCGCCTTCGAGGTGCGCTTGACCTTTTTCGCGCCGAAGCCGAGCTGGACGGCCTGATAACCGTCCTGCTCCTGAGAACGAACGCTCACGACGGGACACGGACCCGCTTCAATGACGGTCACGGGGACCTGAACCCCCTCGTCATTGAAGATGCGTGTCATCCCGATCTTCTTTCCGATCAATCCGGGCATATCCGGAGTTCCTCCGTCAGTCGACTTTGATCTCGACGTCGACACCCGCTGGCAGGTCCAGCTTCGTCAACGCGTCGATCGTCTGCGGGCGGCTGTCCACGATGTCGATGAGCCTCTTGTGCGTGCGCAGTTCGAACTGCTCACGGCTCTTCTTGTCGATATGTGGCGATCGGAGGACGGTCCACCGCTGACGACGCGTCGGAAGGGGAATCGGTCCTCGAACCGATGCGCCCGTCTTCTGCGCCGTACGCACGATGTCCGCCGCCGTCTGATCGACCACCCAGTGGTCGAATGCCTTGAGCCGAATTCTGATTCTGTCTGACATTCGTCTTCTCACGTGTCGCAGTGATCCGGGAGGCTCTCGCCACCTGGATCACCACTGAAGGTCCTACTCGATGATTTCGGTAACGACGCCGGCGCCGACGGTGCGGCCACCCTCACG
>JAYOKZ010000048.1:3138-20003 GCA_038120095.1 Gemmatimonadales bacterium | reverse complement strand
ACAACTACTGGCTTCGTCCGGATGGGCTGGATTGTTCTGCTCGGTCGTTGGTGATGGACCCCACCTTTTACCTAGAGGGTCTATGTCTAGTAACTGGAAGGACCCAGCGGGAACGTCTGGGATCTCGAAGGACTCGAACGAGGTCCACGAGAACTCCTGAGACTGGGCTTCCAGTCCGAACGAAGTACCCATGAAACCGATCAGAACGGCGAGGAGCAGTGATTCTCGTAGACGGCGCATGGGCAGGAGACTTCGGTGGGAGGAAGATCGTGCGACGTGGGTAGGGTGGGTGCCTCCCAACGTACTATCGAGCGTATCCCGATGCTCCGGGGCCGTCCAGCGCTCCGAAGATCCCGACCTTCGACGCCCCCTCCAGGGGCAAGGCTTGGAGGTGAGGCGGGTTCCCCCGCATACCCCACCGGCTCGTTCGCCCTGATGCGCCAGATTGAGCAGGGCGCGCGTGTCAAATGGCGACATCGGGGTGAAATACGCCTCACCGATATGGGCCCCACGGCGACCCCCGAACGACTCGTATGGAAGCGGTTCTCGCGCCCTGAGGCTTGCCAGCCCCCGGTCCTCGCCCCAGTGTGACCTCTTCGCCGCGCCGCGATTGCCCGTCCCTCACCGATTCGCAGGCATACCGACGTGACGACACCCACAGCACCAGACGCAGTTCCGAAGCTCCAGCGAGAGCTCGGACTCTGGGATGTGTACGCGCTGGCCACGGGCGCGACCCTGAGCTCGGGTTTTTTCCTTCTGCCCGGGCTGGCTGCAGCCGGCGCAGGAGCGTCCATGCCGCTCTCGTATCTGCTCGCGGCGTTGATTGTGCTCCCGGGGCTGTTGAGCAGCGTGGAGCTCACGACCGCCATGCCGAGGGCGGGGGGCATCTACTATTTCCTCGATCGGAGCATGGGTCCGCTGATCGGGACGATCGGGGGCTTCGGCTCATGGATTGCTCTGATTCTGAAGGCAGCCTTTGCCCTGATCGGGGTCGGGGCCTACCTGCAGCTGTTTTTCCCTACGCTGGCCTTCGGGCCCGTTGCAGCCGGTCTGGCCGTGTTGTTGGGCCTGGTGAACTGGCTCGGAGCCAAGAAGACAGGATCCGCGCAGGTGTTCCTTCTGATCGGTCTCTTTGCCCTCCTGTTGTGGTTTTGTGGCTTTGGGCTGCTGGAGATGGAATTCGGGCAGCTTGGACCCGTATTTCGACCGGAGTCAGCGGGGCTGGTAGCGACCGCCGGGCTGGTTGTGGTCAGCTACATGGGCCTGACCAAGGTCGCGAGTGTGGCCGAAGAGGTTCAGAATCCTGAGCGAAACATTCCGTTGGGCACCTTCCTCGCGTTCGGGACTGCCGTACTGGTCTACGTGGTCGGGACGATGGTGATGATCGGGGTGACTGGTGCGGAAGTTCTGGCTGCGGCCGACAGCGGTCATGGGGATCTGACGCCGGTCGCCACGGTGGCCCGCGACATGGCGGGGACGGCCGGCGCGGTCGTGATGACGGTCGCCGCCCTCCTCGCGGTCCTGTCGGGTGCGAACGCCGGCATCCTCAGCGCTTCGCGGTATCCTCTTGCCATGGGCCGTGATCGGATCCTGCCGGATGTGCTGGGAAGGGTAGGAGCGAGAGGTACTCCGACGCTCGGCATCGTGGTCACCGTCGGGGTGATCGTGCTGTGCGTGACCGCTTTCGATCCTACGGGGATCGCCAAATTGGCGAGTGCCTTCAAGCTCGTCATGTTCGGGCTGGGGTGCATCGCGGTCATCGTGATGCGCGAGAGCGGAATACCGTCGTACGACCCCGGGTACCGATCACCGCTCTATCCCGGCATGCAGATCCTCGGGATTCTCGCCCCGGCCTGGCTGATTTTCGAGATGGGTCTGCTTCCCACTCTGTTCACGGCAGCACTCATACTGGGTGGGGCGATGTGGTTCACGTACTACGCGAAGGAGCGCGTCGACCGCGAGGGTGCGATCTTCCATGTGTTCGAGCGGCTCGGGCGCCAGCGGGACGACCGGCTCGACGTGGAGCTCCGTGAAATCATGAAAGAGCGGGGGCCACGTGAGGCGGATCCGTTCGATGAGCTATTCACCCGGGCCCAGGTGATCGACGTGGACGACTCCGTCTCGTTCGGAGAGCTCACGCGGCGGGCAGGAGACATGCTGGCTGCCCAGCTGGACGGAAGCGACGGTGAGCTTGCGGATGGATTCCTGGCGGGCACCCGGATCGGAGCAACCCCGGTCTCCCACGGCGTTGCCTTGCCCCATGTCCGGCTGAACTCCATTCGGGAGCCTCATCTCGTGCTCGCTCGCGTACGTGGCGGGGTCCAGTTCGAACAGGGGACGGAGGCCCATGAGCACGCCACGACCAATCCTGTACGGGGTGTCTTTTTTCTGGCCGGCCCGGTCGACGATCCCGGTCGGCATCTCCGGATCCTCGCTGCCCTGGCGCGGCGTGTGGATCAGGATGCGTTCATGCCCGAGTGGCTGGCTGCCAGCGGGGCGGCCGAGCTCAAGGAGGCACTGTTCCGCAATGAGCGCCTCCTGGTGCTGACGCTTGCTTCGGGCGGTCCCCATGAAGGGCTCGTGGGAAGTGAACTCAGGTCGGTCGACCTCCCGCAGGGTACCCTCGTCGCGATGGTAGCTCGCGACGGTCGGGTCATCATTCCAAGTGGCCATACGGTCCTCGAACTCGGCGACCGGGTGACGATCCTGGGTGAGCCTGACGCGATTCGAAGCCTCACAGGCCGATACGGAGTGGGCGTATCCACGACCGGGTAGCGCTAGCTCGGGGCAGGTCCGCAGGACCGAGCCGCAGGCCGCTGTTCGGGTGCCTCCCTTGGTGCGCGATCATCATCGCGCTGCTGGTGGCGACCCCGGCGGGTGCACAGACGCTCCGCGGCCTCGTCCTCGAGCAGGTCACGGAGGTCCCGATTGCCCTGAGCAGGGTTGTCCTCGTCACCCTCGAAGGAGATTCGGTCGACGCCGCTCTTACAGACGATCAGGGCTTCTTTTCCGTCGATGCTCGGGACGCGGGCGGATTCTTTCTGGTGGCGTCTGCGCTCGGCTACCGGACCGCCCGGTCCGAGCGACTTGCCCTTGCGAATGAAGAGGTTCGTGTTGTGCAGCTCCTGCTGTCACTGCGCCCGGTCCGCGTCCCGGGCATCGATGTCACCGCTCCGGCCCCCGAGATCGTCGAGGTGCCCGAGCTCAGGAACCGGGGGTTCTATCAGCGACTTCGGTCCGGCTGGGGAGAATTCCTGACACCGGAGGAGATTCGAGCCCACACCGGAGTCTACACACCGGAGCTGTTCAGAGAGCTTCGGAGTGTTCAGTTGGTCCCGGATCGAGGTCGTGGAGCTGGGCCGTGGAATGACAGAGTGGTTTTCAAGCGGGACACGGGGAGCCGGCTGGTTGGCGCAGGCGGTGAGCTCGGAGCCGGGCTGTGCGAGCCGGCGATCTGGGTAGATGACGTCCGAACCTCCCTCATGCCGGGCGAAAGCCTCGATGATCTCGCCCCAAAGGAACTCGTGGAAGGGATCGAGGTGCACCGGCCTGGCTTCGGTGCGCCCGCGCGATATATCGGTGACGACAGCCTCGACGCCTGCGGCGCGATCCTGCTCTGGACCAGGAGTGCGTCGTGAGGTTGTGTCGGGCGCCCGGGACTCGGGTCTGGGTGCTCGTCGTGGCGTGTTGTTCAACGTCAGCGCCAACGAGCGCTCAGGGGCAGGTTGTGCGCGGGGTAATCTCTGACGAGGGGGCGTACACTCCGGTGCCCCTTGGGCTCCTCACACTGGTGACCGAAGAAGGGGACACCGTCGCGCAGACTCTTGCGGACGAAGCAGGGTTCTTCCAGTTCCACGCCCCGGAGGCGGGTCGATTTCACCTGATCGCTTCGGCTGTGGGATACAGGGCGATCCAATCGGACCTTCTCGAAGTCGAGACCTCGGCGGTCCTCATCGTGGAATTGACGATGCGGGTTCGTCCGATCCCTCTGCCCGGCTTCACGATCTCGACGGACTACGAAGAGCCGGAGCGGCCGGGGCTCGCTGGAACAGGGTTCTACCAGCGGGCTTCCGAAGGGAGGGGTGAAGTGATCTGGCCGGGTCAGATCGTGGGAAGCGACGCCCGATACGTTCAGGCCCTGTTTTACGGGAGTCGGACGGCTGCCGTGCGACAGACACAGCATGATCGACCGGGACCGTGGCACGACGAGATCCTGCTCCGCGATCTGGACGGCCAAGGGGTCTGGTGTACTCCTGCCCTATACATTGACGGGGTCTGGGTGCGCGAGCTCAATCCGGGTGAGTCGGTAGCCGACGCCGTCCCAGTCTCCGAGCTGCTGGCAGTGGAAATGTACCAATGGCCGTTCTATGTACCGACCGAGTACCAGGGGTCGGGGGATTGCGGCGTGGTTCTGTTCTGGACCAGGGGCAGGGACCTGCCGCCTGCGGTGCTGGCATGAACCGGCCACTGTTGATCGGGCTTGTGCTCCTGAGCACGACACCGCAGACCGCAACGACCCAGACGGTACGTGGTCATCTGCTGGAGTTCGGTTCGGACGCCCCGATCGAGTTTGGGCTGATCGTACTCGTCAATGAGTTCGGAGACCCCGCAGCCTCTGTCCTGACCTCTCCCGACGGCTCGTTCGAGGTTTCCGCCCAAGCCGCAGGGACGTTCCTTCTTCAAGGGTCGGCACTCGGGTATCAGGATGCGCGTGCCGGGCTGTTTGAACTCGGTCACGAGGGAGAGATCTCCGTGGAGTTTCGCCTGTGGCCTCGTCCGCTCGAAGTCGACGGGATCATGGTCGAGAGCCTTGTTCGGGATGCTGAACTTGTTCGAACCGGCTTCTACCGCCGTATGCAGGGAGGGGTGGGGACGTTCATCCAGCCGAAGGACATTGAGCGAACGACGGCGCTGCGGGCTGCCGAGCTGATCCAGGGTCTGGCCGGAGTTCGCATGATCGTTGACTCCAACGGCCTGGAGCGTGTCATGCTCCGGGGAGCAAGCGGATACTGCGTGCCGACTCTGTTTGTCGACGGCGTGAGGACGGAATGGGGGCGCTTGGCCGTCGGCCTTGACGAGATGGTGCCGCTTGAGACCGTCCATGCGATTGAGTTACACAGGGGTGTGTCCGCGATTCCCATCGAATTCGGATCGATCAACGACTGCGGGGTACTCGCGTTCTGGACGAGACGACAAATCGGCTGAGTGCGAGGTCTCGCATTCAGGGGCCGCTCGGATGATCAACGCTCAGGGGCACTTGGTTGTCCTTGCTGCGTACTCATCTAGAGATGTAATTTCCCTCAAAGGTCCTCTTGGGAGTCCGACCGGATGAAACCTGTCGTCGTATCCTCCGCCATTCTCGGCATGTCGCTGATGCTTGTCGGCGAAATTGCGGTTCCGGATTCGAAGCCGGTCGACCCGGGTGTCTCCGGTCACCCCGCCGCCTTCGACGTCGACCCCAACGAGATCGTCTCGCGCACCTGCGTCCGCTGCCACTCTGACTCGCGCCTCCGGGGAAATCTCTCCCTGCAGGATTTCGACATCTCGCAGGCGGGCGAAAACGGTGAGACCATTGAGCGAATGATTCGCAAGGTGCGGGCGGGCATGATGCCTCCGCCCGGCACCCGCGCGCCGGAGGGAGACACGCTGGCGCAATTCGCGAGCGTCCTCGAGGACATCATGGACGAGAATGCGGAGCGGAATCCGAACCCTGGCCGCAGGACCTTCCAGCGACTGAATCGACCGGAATTCGAGCAGGCGATCAGGGATTTGCTCGATCTCGACATCCGGGCCGACAATTGGCTTCCGTTGGATCAGATGAGCGCGAATTTCGACAACATCGCTGATGTGCAGGCGCTCTCACCCACCCTCCTCGAGGCCTACCTGAACGCGGCTGCGGACATCAGTCGTATGGCCGTAGGTGACCGGAACGCGCCGTCGATCAACGTGACGTATCGGAATTCTCAGTACCAGTCTCAGCATCCGTGGGACCAGGTGGAGGGAGCACCGTACGGCACCCGGGGCGGGATGGTGGTACGTCACGTCTTTCCGGCGGATGGGATGTACCGTTTCGGAATGACCTTCGCGAGCGGGCGGAACGAGCCGTTCGAGGACATCGATATTTCGATTGACGGCGAGCGCGTGTCGCTCATGGCATACACGCGGTCAGGCGAAGCTGCGGATGGCCGGGGTGGAGGTGCCCTGTGGTCGGAACCTGTATTCGTCCGGGCCGGCCAGCGGGGAGTGTCTGCTGCGTTCGTGAAACGGATGGACGGTCCGTACGAGGATCTGATCCGCCCGCACGACTGGTCCATGGCGGGCGGCGGCTCCGGTGGGGCGGGCATTACCACCCTCCCTCACCTGCAGGAGTTGATGGTGGGGGGACCGGACGGTGTGACGGGGGTGTCGGACACGCCCAGCCGCAACAGCATCTTCATTTGCCGCCCGACAGCGCCTGCGGAAGAGGAAGTGTGCGCACGGGACATCGTCCAAAACCTCGCATCCCGTGCGTACCGGAGGTCCGTCTCGGATGACGAGGTCGCCGGCCTGATGACGTTCTATCAGTCCGGCCAGGCTCGGGCCGGGTTCGAACGGGGCGTGCGCGATGCTCTGGAAGCGATCCTGGCGAGTCCGTTCTTCGTGCTCCGGCTGGAGCGCGAGCCCGACGGGGTGGAGGCCGGTGAAGCCTATCGAATCGAGGGCCCCGAATTGGCCTCGCGTCTCTCCTTCTTCCTGTGGGGTACCCCACCGGACGAGGAGCTTTTACGTGTGGCCGCCTCAGGAGATCTCAACGACGAGCGTGAGATCGAGCGGCAGACACGTCGCATGTTACAGGATCCACGAGCGGCAGCCCTCGGTGACCGTTTCGCATACCAGTGGCTGCGTCTGCAGGACATTTACAAGGTTCGCCCGGATCCCAACTTCTTCCCGAATTTCGATGAGACGCTTGCGGATGCGATGACCGAGGAGACGTCGCTGTTCTTCAACCACCTGGTTCAGGAGGACCGCGACGCGCTGGAGCTCTTCAATGCGAATTACACATTCGTCAATGAGCGCCTCGCAAATCATTACGGAATGAGCGGTGTGGCGGGGAGCCAGTTCCGTCGGGTTGAGTACGACGACGGAGTCAGGAGTGGGCTTCTGGGACACGGGAGCGTTCTGGTTCTGACTTCCCTCGCCAATCGCACGTCGCCCGTGCTTCGCGGCAAGTGGGTGATGGAGGTTCTGATGGGGACGCCCCCACCTCCTCCACCCCCGGGTGTCCCGGATCTTGAAGACACCGAGGGCACGCAGGATGGCAAGCGTCTGACAACGCGCGAGCGGATGGAGTTGCACCGTCAGAACCCCACGTGCAACGCCTGCCATCGGTTCATGGACCCCATCGGGCTCGCGCTCGACAACTTCGATGTGACCGGCCAGTGGCGCCTGCGAGAGAACGGGATGGGACTGGACACTCGTGGCGAGTATTACGACGGCACGCCGATCACGACTCCGAAGGAAGTCGCGGACGCCATCCTGAGCCGGCCCGTGCCTCTCATGCGGAACCTGACGGAAAACATGATGGCGTTCGCGATCGCGCGTCGGGTCGAGTACTTCGATATGCCGACGATCCGCGAGATCGTGGCGGATGCCGAGGAAGATGGACAGTACCGGATGCAGTCGCTGATCGTCGGTGTGGTCACCAGCGATGCGTTCCGGATGAAGAGGGCGGCCGATGTCGCCACCGACCAATTCGATCAGTAGCAGGACCCCAATTTTAGGAGATCGCGACGATGGAGTTCATTACGGGTAGGCACTTGGACCGCCGGACGTTCCTGCGGGGAATGGGTGCAGTCGTCGGGCTTCCGTATCTCGATGCGATGGTGCCGGCGGGACGCATGAGCGGCGCCGTGGCCCGCGCGGAGGCGGCGAAGACTCCTCTGATCGCGATCGAGGAAGTCCACGGCCTGGCGGGCTGCAACGACTGGGCCGCGACCCAGTACCTGTATGCTCCGGAGATCATCGGCAAGGACTTCGAGATGGTGCCCAACAGCGCACTCATCCCATTGGAGCCTTATCAGGAATATCTCACGGTCGTCTCGAACACGGACGTCAGGATGGCCGAAGCGTTCACCGCGCCGGAGATCGGTGGTGACCACTTCCGATCCAGTGCCGTGTTCCTGACTCAGTCACACCCGAAGCAGACCCAGGGGTCGGATCTCTTCGTGGGAACGTCCCTGGACCAGATCCATGCGCGACGCTTCGGACAGGACACACCGCTTCCGTCGATGCAGTTCACGATCCCCAACATCGACCAGGCAGGTGGCTGTACCTATAACTACTCGTGCGCCTACACGGACTCCATAAGCTGGGCGTCGCCGAGCGAGCCCCTTCCGATGATCCGGGATCCTCGGGTGGCCTTCGACATGCTCTTCGGAGCGGGGGGTACGCCGGAAGAGCGTGCGGAGCGTCGAGCCATGCGGTCCAGCATCCTGGACTGGATCACCGGTGAGGTGACCGCGATCAACCGCCAGCTCGGCTCTGAGGACCGCGCGCGGATGGATCAGTATCTCACGAACGTTCGCGAGATCGAGCGTCGAATTCAGATGGTGGAGGCACATAACCTGACGGGTGAGGAGCGGGCCATTCCGGAAGCACCGGCCGGCGTCCCAGACTCATACCGGGAACACATGGAGATCATGTTCGATCTTCAGGTGCTGGCCATTCAGACCGATATGACGCGGGTCATCACCTTCAAGACGGGTCGTGACTCCGAGAACCGGGTGTTTCCCGAGTCAGGTTCGGATCGACCCTTCCACCCGGCATCGCATCACGGCGGGCGTGAGGAAGCGATCCTCGAGTTCAACAAGATCTGCCAGTATCGGGTGGGCATGCTGCCCTATCTGCTCGACAAGCTGAAGAATACCGTCGACGGAGGGACCAATCTCCTGGACAAGTCGGTGGTCATGTTCGGGTCCCCCATGGCCGACGCCAACATCCACAACCACCGGCGGTGTCCGCTCGTGTTCCTGGGCAAGGGCAACGGGATCCTTGAAGGAAACCTGCATCTCAAGGCGGCTGACGGAACGCCGATGGCGAACGTGATGCTGACGATGATGCAGGAACTTGGGCATACGGATATGGAGAACTTCGGTGACAGCACCGGCGGCTTCATGCTCCGATCGGCGGGCCGGACGACCGCTCAGGAGCTCAGGTAGCCCCATGAGGCGAATGCATGGCACTGGACTCGTCGCCCTGTTCGCGACGGTTCTGATGGCGGCCGGCCCGGTGGAAGCGCCCGTGGCCGACGCCGCACGCATCGGCGACATCGACGCAGTGCGGGCGCTGCTGCGTGACGGCGCGGATGTCAACGCGGCGCAGGGTGATGGCATGAGTGCGCTGCATTGGGCCGCGGAACTTGGGAACGTCGATCTGATGGATGTCCTGCTTTATGCGGGCGCCGAATTGGAGTCGGCCACCCGGATCGGGCGCTACCGCCCCCTCCATATCGCATCCCGGAACGGAAATCTCGAGGCGGTGAATCGCCTGGTTGATGCGGGGGCCGATGTTATGGCGGCCACGGATCCCAGCGGGTCGACGGCGCTCCATCTGGCGGCTCTCTCCGGCAGCGGTGAGGTGGTTCGTGCGCTCGTGGCCGCAGGGGCGGAGGTCGACGCCCGCGAGTCCGAGTGGCAGCAGACTCCCCTGATCTTTGCAGCGTCGTGGAACCGGGTCGACGCTGTGGTCGCGCTCCTCGAGGAGGGCGCTGACCCGGATCTCTCATCCGAGTCCATGGACCTGGTGCAGCAGGGGCGTCTCGACGCGGAGGCTCAACGTCGTCAGGACGAAGTCCTGAAGGCGTTCACGAATGATGGCGAGTGGGCCCCGACGTCCGGACAGGTCCAGGCCGCTGTATTGGCCGGACGAGGTGCCTACGAGCCTGGCGCAGAGATATCGGAGCGCCGGGGTTCGGATCGTTTTCAGCGGGAGGTCCGTATCACCGCGAAGGGAGGGCTTACCCCGCTACTTCACGCAGCCCGGCAGGGACACATTGAGACGATCGACGCCCTCCTCGACCACGGCGCAGATGTCGACCAGATCGGGGGTGGCGACGGTACATCTCCTCTCTTGATCGCGGCCATCAATGGGCAGTTCGACGCCGCCATGCGTCTTCTCGATCGGGGTGCGGACCCGAACGTCGCATCATCACTGAACGGAGCCACTCCGCTCTACGCGGCGGTCAACTCGGAATGGCAGCCACGGACCCGCTACCCGCAACCGCAGGAGCGGGAGGGGCAGCGTTTCGGGTACCTCGACCTGATGGAGGCTCTCCTGGCCGCGGGCGCTGATCCGGATGAGCGCATGACGCTGCACCCGTGGTACATGGAGTACACCGGATGCGGAAACGCACAGTGCGGCCTCATCGACATGAAAGGCGCCACAGCCTTCCTGAGGGCCGCCTATGCGACGGATGTCGACGCGATGAGGTTGCTCCAACGCTGGGGAGCCGACCCCTTTCTCGCGACCGAGGCGCCGGCCCGACGCAATCGCCGCACCACGCAGGAGCGGATTCGTGAGTCGCAGGTTGAAGCGTTGGATAACGTCGAAGAATTCGAGGAACTGAGCGACTCTGCCCAGGCGACAGCCGTCGTGACGATTTGGGGGGACCTCCCCGACTCCGTAAAGATCGGCCTGCCTGAGGACCAGATCCGCACGACACCCTCGGAGTTCAGGCAGATCGTCCTCGAACACGCGCTTCGTCAGGACTCCGTGAACGCGCAGCGACCGGATCCGTCGGGGCTCCCTCCCGTGCCCCAGGGTGGCCCGGCCGTATTCGCCCTGCACGCCGCCTCGGGCGTCGGGTATGGAGAGGGCTTTGCCGGAAACGCTCACCGGCATGCCGAAAACGGGTGGCTTCCGTCCGTCCGGTTCCTCGTCGAGGAAGTCGGAATGGACGTCAACATGCGGGATCACAACGGTTACACCGCGATCCACCATGCGGCCGCTCGTGGGGACAATGAGTTGATCCTGTATCTGGTGGAGCAGGGTGGGGATGTGACCGCCATCAGCCGGCGAGGGCAAACCACCGCCGATATGGCGAACGGCCCGGTGTCGCGCGTGTCACCGATCCCTGAGACCGTGGCGCTCCTGGAATCGCTTGGCTCGGCAAACAGCAACAATTGTCTCACCTGCCAATAGCAGGTGGACCTGGAGACTTTCAGGTCGTCAGGCCCCATCCGCGTAACCCGTGTGGTGGGGCCTGACTGCATGGTGCCCCGACGCCCGTGGTGGGGAGAGCGTGGGCCCGGGCGTAGCTGGCGCCCGATGTCCACCGTACCGGCACCCGACCGATGATCGGTCCATCCCTCCTGTGGATCCTGCTTCCCGCTCCTGTGGTGGGCTATTTCGCCATCGACCACCTGCGGAGGCTCTTTTCCGAGGACACGACCCTCGTCCGCGGCCTCTTTCGTGCCCAGCCGGTCACCATGATCGCCGCAGCAACTGCGCTGGGCTCGGTTCTTGTGTGGACCTTGTCTGAGGTCGCCCGAAGGATTCTGAGCGTCTTCCTCTAGATCCCCACCGCGGTCGTACCTCGCCGATCCGCCGTTACGCGACGATCCGCGACCCTTCGATCGTGCCAAACCCCCGGAGTTCCCGGTCCATGCCTCCGCTCCGCGGTACGCCGACCAAAGCCAGCACCAGGTCGAGAGGCCGCTCGCCGCGCCGCCCTGCGCCGGCAGCCGGAATGCTCCGGAAACGCCGACCGGCGGTCTCCTGGTGAGCGGCGGGTCGTCGTGCGTTGTGAAACCATGGGGTCAGAGAGAAAGGACGAACGTGTGGCCGAAGTCAACGTCTCAGGCGTTGGCCCACCTGTCCAGCTTCCTCTCGAGCCTAGACCATCGGAGGAGCCGTCACAGAGACACCCAGCCGTTCCCGGAGGGCAGCGGAATCATCGGGCGACCCGAGAAAGATCAGCGCCGTGCCCGACACCACTGGGGTGCTTCGAAGCGGGTTGTACTCCCAGTCCCCGTCGCTCCCGCGAATGGCCAGGAGCAACATGCCCGGAACGTGCTCCAGCCCCAGTTCCCGGATCGGCTTGCCTACCACGGCGGAGTCCGCCGTGATCGTCACTTCATCGATCCGCAGGCTTCGGTCCTTGTCCAGGAGCATCTTGTCGAGGAAGGTGACCACCGTCGGTCGCACGAGCTCTGAGGCGAGCCGGAGCCCCCCGATGTGTTGGGGCGACACCACCGCATTCGCCCCCACTTTGCGAATCTTCGATGCCGTGTCGACGTCAGACAGACGCGAAACGATTCGGAGGCCGGGGTTCAGCTGACGGCCGGACAGAGTGATCACGACGTTTTCATTGTCCTGTTCGGAGCAGGCGATGAGGCCGAACGCGCGCTCGATCCCCGCAGCCTTGAGGATGTCGTCGTCGGTGGGGTCACCGAGAATGACCGGAATGCCCGGTATTCGAAGGGAGGCCGCCTCGGCATCGAGTTTTGTCGGGCAGACCAGTACGACGGGGCGTTTGACCTCATGCAGCTCCGTTGCGGCGTAGATCGCTGTGGGGCCTGCACCGCAGACGATCATGTGGCCTTCGAGTCGGGCGAGCTGACGCTCCATTTTTTTTCTCCGAAATACGTGGCCAAGCTCGCCCTCGAGCAGGAAGGCGGTGCCAGTCGAGACGAAGTACAGTGTGGCCCCCATCCCGACGAGTATCAGGACTGCGGTGAACACGCGCGCGCCGTCCGTGTCGACAGCGATTTCCTCGCCATATCCGACGGTCGTCAGGGTGATCGCCGTCATGAAGAAGGCCCGTATGAAGCCCGCGTCCGGATCGATGATGGAGAAACCCACGATACCCACGAGGGTCACCAGGAGAATGAACGCTAGGGCTCCGATCATGCGCCGCTGCAGATCCCGAATGTCGCTTCGCCACTGATGGGCTAGGGGCTCGTAATAGTCCACGGCGCGGGGGAGGGGGGTGAGGGCGGGGAATGAGAACCAGCGTTCGTATGTTGTCCGCGGACCCCGACGGGCGCAAGCGCGCAAACTCTTGCCGTGCCGACGTTTCCGGACTCAGTTTGGCTGCTCTTTCGACACCGGAGGCGGGACTGTGGCCTGGATACCATATCGACCTCGCAAAGAGGCAGACGAGCGTCTGGCGGCCCTCTACGATGCCTATGCGGATGCCGCGGGCAGGGTCGACAATATCCTGCGCATCCACTCCCTGAATCCCCGTTCCATGCGCGATCATATGGAACTCTACAGTCACCTCATGCGAGGCCCTTCCGTGCTCACTCGAGTGCAGCGGGAGATGATCGCCGTGGCGGTATCGGCGGAAAACCGATGCTTCTACTGAATCGTCCATCACGGAGCGGGCCTCCGTACGTTGACGGGTTCCGACGAGCCGGCGTATTCCCTGGCTCGCGGAAGGAACCCCGACGATCTCTCGCCGAGGGATTCGGAGATGCTGAGGTATGCTCGCCTCCTCACGGTGAGTCCCCCCTCCGTGAACGAGGAATCGGTGCGTCGTCTTCGCGATCAGGGCTTCAATGACAGCGCAGTTCTGGATATCTGCCAGATCGTGTCGTACTACAACTACGCCAATCGACTCGCCGACGGCCTTGGCGTCGAGCTCGAGTCTTTCTGGACACCAGAAGACATGATCATATCCCGCGATGAGTTCGAGGAGAGGCACCCGTGACACGACTTGTCTCGTTAGACGGTCACGGGCTTACCCTCGAGGAGATCGAAGCCGTCGCGCGCGAGACGGCGATTCGAGTCGTCCTGTCCGATGAGGCCCGCGAGCGGGTCCGAGCCTCCAGGGAGGTCATCGAGTCAAAGGTCCGGGCCGGGGAGCGGGTGTACGGCGTTACGACCGGATTCGGGCGGCTGGCGGATGTTGCGATCGCGCCGGATGAGCGAACGGCACTTCAGCACAACCTTGTACGATCTCACGCGTCAGGCATGGGCGCACCGTTACCCAGAGAAACCGTCAGGTCGATCATGCTCCTGCGCGCCAACGCGCTGGCGCGGGGTGTCTCCGGTTGCCGAGACGTCGTCATCGACACCCTGCTTGCGCTCTTGAACGCCGGGATCCACCCGGTCGTTCCGGAGTTTGGCTCCGTCGGGGCCAGCGGGGATCTGGCGCCGCTGGCCCATGTCGCCCTCGGCCTTCTCGGAGAGGGTGACGCCGAGTGCGGTGGGCGGGTCGGGCCTGCCTCCGAGTTCCTGCGGGCTCACGGCATCACGAGCCTGACGCTGGACTCGAAAGAAGGTCTTGCTCTGATCAATGGAACGCAGGCAACCACCGGTTTGGGAATCCTCGCGCTGCGGCGGGCGGAACGGGCGATGGACAGTGCAGAGGCGGCGGCGGCGATGTCGCACGAGGCGTTGCTCGGTACCCCGGTGGCGTACCGTGAGGAGATTCACGCGGCGAGGCCCCACGTTGGTCAGAAGCACACCGCGCGCATCCTGCTGTCGCTCCTTGATGGGTCCGAGATCCGTGAGTCGCACCGGGAGAACGACCCGCGGGTTCAGGATGCGTACTCTCTTCGGTGCGTCCCGCAGGTCCACGGCGCAGCCCGGCAGGCGCTGGACTACGCCCGTGGAATCCTCGAGGTCGAGGCAAACAGCGCAACAGACAACCCGCTCGTCTTCGCGGAAGCGGGCGTGATCGCGAGCGGTGGTAACTTTCATGCGCAGATCGTTTCTCAGGCGCTGGACCTGGTCGCCATTGCACTGGTGGACCTGGCGGCGATCTCCGAGCGACGGATCGAACGGCTTCTGAATCCCGACCTCTCCATGGGTTTGCCGGCCTTTCTAGCCGCCAGTCCCGGGCTCGAGAGCGGCTTCATGATCGCTCAGGTGACGGCGGTGGACCTTCTCGCCGAATTGCGCCTCTTGGCCGGCCCGGCCTCGATCGACTCGGTAACCACCAGTGCGAACCAGGAGGACCACGTGTCCATGGGGCTGGCGGCAGCCCGAAAGGCCATCCGGTCTGTCGTGTGCCTGGAGCGGGTGCTCGCAACGGAACTGATGTGTGCGGCGGAGGGGATCGAGTATCGTCGGCCGCTTCGCGCCGGGGCGGGAGTGGAAGAGGTGCACAGCGCGGTTCGGGGACGTGTGCGACGACTGACCGGTGACCGGATGCTGGGGCCGGACCTCGACTCACTGACGGAACTCGTGACGTCCGGCGTCGTAGCCGACATCGTAGCGCAGTACGAACCGACGAATGATTCGTGAAGAGAGGAACGTCGTGGCGATGACCGAGACCGAAATCGAACGGCTGACCGGGCCCCGCGTGATACGGGCGCCTCGTGGACCTGAACTCTCCTGCAAGGGCTGGGCGCAGGAGGCTGCGCTACGCATGCTCATGAACAACCTCGACCCTGAGGTCGCCGAGCATCCCGAGCGCCTCGTCGTTTATGGGGGTACCGGTCGGGCCGCTCGAAGCTGGGAAGCATTCGATGCGATCGTCTCGTGCCTGAGGTCCCTGGAAAACGACGAGACGTTACTCGTTCAGTCCGGCAAACCTGTGGGGGTATTCAGAACGCACGAGCATGCGCCGCGAGTCCTCATCGCGAACTCGAACCTCGTCGGCCGGTGGGCGACGTGGGAGCATTTCCGCGAGTTGGAGAGACAAGGGCTCATGATGTACGGGCAGATGACGGCCGGCTCCTGGATCTACATCGGAACGCAGGGGATCCTTCAGGGCACGTACGAGACCTTTGGGGCGATGGCGGCCCGACACTTCGGAGGTTCATTGAAGGGCCGTTGGGTCCTGACGGGTGGCATGGGAGGCATGGGAGGTGCCCAGCCGCTCGCGGCGACAATGAACGAAGGTTCGATGCTGTGCGTCGAGATCGACCCGACACGCATTCAGAGGCGCCTGGAGACCCGCTACTGTGACCGCATGACCCACGACCTCGACGAGGCCCTCCGCATGATGGACGAGGCCGTCGAGAGCGGCACGCCGGTCTCGGTCGGGCTGGTCGGTAACTGTGCGGAGGTCCTTCCGGAACTGGTGCGGCGAGGGGTGGTCCCCGACATCGTGACGGATCAGACGTCCGCACACGATCCCCTTCACGGGTACGTGCCTGCCGGTCTCGACCTCGCCGCCGCCGCCGCACTTCGAAGGGACGATCCAGAGGAGTACGTGCGCAGATCCATGGAGTCCATGCGGGTTCACTGCGAAGCCATCGTCGCACTGCAGAGGGCGGGTTCGATCGCTGTGGATTACGGGAACAACCTGCGGGGCTATGCCGAAGACGCCGGCTTCTCGCAGGCATTCGACTATCCGGGCTTCGTCCCGGCCTACATTCGGGACCTCTTCTGTGAGGGCAAGGGTCCCTTCCGTTGGGCAGCGCTCTCCGGAGACCCGGCGGACATCCATCGGACGGATCAACTGGTTCTCGAGATGTTCCCGGAGGACGAGCACCTCTGTCGATGGATCCGCATGGCGCACGAAAAGGTCGCGTTTCAGGGGCTGCCGTCCCGTATCTGCTGGCTTGGACAGGGCGCCCGGGCCCGGTTCGGACTCGCCCTGAACCAACTTGTCGCCGCCGGCGAAGTGAGGGCGCCCATCGTGATCGGACGTGACCACCTCGACACCGGGTCCGTGGCCTCCCCCAATCGGGAAACAGAGGCGATGCTCGATGGAACGGACGCGGTCGGGGACTGGCCCATCCTGAACGCGCTTCTGAATACCGCCTCGGGATCGAGTTGGGTGTCGTTCCATCACGGTGGCGGCGTGGGCATCGGGAATTCTCTGCACGCCGGCCAGGTCATCGTGGCTGACGGAACGCCGGAGATGGCAGCACGGCTCGAGAGGGTTCTCACGAATGATCCCGGGATCGGAGTCGCCCGCCACGCGGACG
>JAYOKZ010000048.1:0-3128 GCA_038120095.1 Gemmatimonadales bacterium | reverse complement strand
GAATCTGCCGATGTCGTAGCTACGGCAGCGGACCGAGCTCCGTTTCGCCGTCAAATACCGTGGCAGCCAGTTCTCGAATGCAGGAGCTGAAGCGTTCGCGGATGCGCTCCTGAGCCGGATGGCGACCATCCTGAATCACGTGGCGGCCTCCAGTGAACACGTGTCGTACGGGCGTGTCGTCGCCAGAGAAGATCCACGAGTCCAGCAGATCGTCCCCGGCCCGACCGAGCAGGGCGTCATGCTCGGGGTCCAACACGACGACGTCGGCCCGAGCTCCGGGCTCGAGGACACCGATGCGCCGGCCGGACGCGGCTGCTCCTCCACGCAGCGCTTCCTGGAGGAGAGTACGCCCGGTGGAACGATGGTGAAGGCCTGCTGCCACATTCCGCGTTTTCGACTGGAGGCGCTGGCTGTACTCCAGCATCCGGAGTTCACCGGCCGGGCCGCGCCCCACATGCGAATCCGTTCCGATCGCCCATCTGCCGGCGTGGTGCTGGAACGCCTGGAAGGGAAAAATGCCATCCCCCAGGTTCGCTTCGGTCGTTGGGCAGAGTCCGACCACTGCC
This sequence comes from Gemmatimonadales bacterium, assembly GCA_038120095.1. Lineage (GTDB taxonomy): Bacteria > Gemmatimonadota > Gemmatimonadetes > Longimicrobiales > Gaopeijiaceae > UBA2589. The sequence goes on along the minus strand of JAYOKZ010000048.1, from coordinate 2,562 downwards.
CCGGAGCTGGCCACGCCCTCCACCTCGACATCGTCCATGTGCGTCGCATGGATGAGGCACCAGTGTCGATCGACCGGCGCATGTTCCAGGAGCCAGGCCACCGGACGCAGGCCGCTCCACGCGACACAACCGTCGACTTCGCGCTGCTGCTCCGCAACGTGGATGTGAATCGGCAGTGAAGGGTCCATACTGCGCGCGGATTCCACGACGAAAGCCAGAGCATCGGGAGGCACAGCGCGAAGAGAGTGCAGCGCCAGTCCCACGCGGACGGTGCCGGCCGGGGCGCCCGCCCCGAGAATGGCGATATCTCCGATGAGGGTGTCGACGGAGGATGAGAACCGACGCTGACCGGCCTCGAGTGGGGCTCCCCCGAAATCGGAGGCTGCGTAAAGTGTCGGCAGGATGGTCACACCCATGCCGGTGTCGTCGGCTGCCCGAAGGACCCGGCGCGCCATTTCAACCGGATCGGCAAACGCGGAACCGTCCCGACGGTTTCTCAGATAGTGAAATTCCGCGACGGAGGTGAATCCGCGGCGGAGGAGTTCGACAAAGAGTTGCGCAGAAATCGCTTCGACGGCCTGAGGTCCGATCGCGTCGAGGAACTCGTACATGCGGCGACGCCAAGACCAGAACGTGTCACCGCCGGGCGAGCCGCGTTCGGTCAGCCCGGCCATCGCCCGTTGAAACGAATGGGAGTGGACGTTCGGTACACCCGGAACCGCGACACCGGGCACATGCCGCGCACCATGGGCATCCGCACCGCTCTCGACGGAGGAGATCCAGCCACCGGGATCGACGCCGATGCGGACATCGTCGGCCCAACCTCCCGGGAGCAGAGCGGAATCAAAGAACAGGTGGGACATGGCTGACGAGTGTAGATTGGCTTTCATCGAAACGTCAATCGAGGAGAAGCTCTGAGTAAGGCGGATCTGGCGTTGTATAACGCACACGTTGCGACCATGTCGGAGGCTCGAGGTGGCCCGTACGGCATCGTTCGCGATGCCCTCGTTCTGGTGCGTGACGGGCTCATCGTCTGGGTTGGAGAGGCGACACAGGCCCCCGAGGGAGCGCTGACGGCGGCCGGTGAGTCTCTGGATATGGACGGAGCCTGGATCACACCCGGACTGATCGACTGTCACACGCACCTGGTGTACGGTGGAACGCGTGCCGAAGAGTGGGAGCAACGCCTTCAAGGGGCCACCTACGAGGAGATCGCACGTGCGGGAGGGGGAATCCTCTCGACCGTTCGAGCTACCCGGGAGTCGACCGCCGAGGATTTGCTCGACAGCGCCCGTAAGCGGCTCGAGTGCATGATCGACTTTGGAACGACCTCCATCGAGGTCAAGTCTGGCTACGGCCTCGATCTGCAGACGGAAGTGAAGATGCTGGAGGTGGGGCGAGCCCTTGCCGCTGCCGGGGTCACCGTGTCGACGACGCTGCTGGCCGCCCACGCCCTCCCGCCTGAGTTCGCGGGGAACCGGGGAGGTTACCTGGATCTGGTTTGCGATGAGATCATCCCGAGAGTGGCGACAGCGGGCCTCGCGGACTCCGTGGATGCGTTTTGTGAAGGGATCGCCTTTACGCCGGCCGAGTGTGAGCGGGTTCTCAGCGTCGGCTCTGAGCATGGTCTGTCCGGCCGTCTTCACGCTGATCAGCTTTCGGACCTCGGCGGTGCCGCACTTGCATCCGCGTCGGGAGCCCGCTCGGCGGATCATCTGGAATACACCGAAGACTCAGGTGCTCGCGCCATGGGTGAAGCCGGGTGCGCCGCGGTTCTCCTGCCCGGCGCCTTCTATTTCCTCAACGAGAGGAAAAAACCCCCGGTCGAGGCCTTCAGGAATCATGGAGTCTCCCTCGTCGTGGCGACGGACGCGAACCCTGGCTCGTCGCCTGCTACGCAGCCGCGGGTCGCCCTCAATCAGGCATGCGTGCTCTTTGGGCTGAGCCCGGAGGAGGCTCTCGCGGGCATGACGAGAGAGGCCGCGCGGGTGCTCGGGTTTTCGGATCGCGGCGCAGTCGAGGTCGGTCTCCGGGCAGATCTCGCCTGTTGGCGGATGGAGCACCCTGCAGAATTGAGCTACTGGATGGGCGGGGAACCAGCCGAGGCAGTCTTCGCGGCAGGCCGAAGACTTCGGTAGCCCAGCGGGATCATGACCTCGCCGACCGGAGCGTGGGCCCGCGTCCGTGTCGGGTCAGCCGCCCGGGCGTCGGTTCCCTCCGCGACGGGGAGGCGCGGGGCGCCCCCGAGGCGTGGAGACTGGGCGGGTTTGCGGGGCACGAACCGGAGCTGCGCGACCCGACGCGGCACGCGTCGGGGTCACCCGGGTCTGGGAAGGGCGAGCCGGAGCTGCGCGAGGGGTGGCTGCCCGGGTTCGGGCGGCCCCCTGGCTGACCGCCCTGGACCGGGAGGGCGGTGCGGAACCGGCACGTGGAGCGGAGGGGCGTCGGGTCAATGAGGGAGACCTCTCCGTGAGGCCGGCCCGACCCCCTCGAGCGGGTGCAGTGACCGGCCTGGTGGGAGCGGCACGGGCGGTCCCCGAGGCCGGCCGCCCGGTCCGCTGC
>JAYOKZ010000047.1:21141-23070 GCA_038120095.1 Gemmatimonadales bacterium | reverse complement strand
TGAGCTATGGCCCCTTGGTCAGCGTGTCGTCGGCAACTGCGCTCAACCCCCCGTACGTCACCGCTGCTGCAGTCGTGGCAACTCATGTCCACGTCGAGCAGCCCGAACCGCCTGTGAAACTTACAACTGTTCCCCCCGGATTGGAGGGGGTCGATCCCGGACAGCCCGGATCGCTCTCTGTCCTCCTACGTCGGTTCACCTCCTGACCACGATCACATTCATCGGTCGTCTTCGGCCCCGAATGAGCGGTCCTGAGACATTCCGAAGCCATGGTGGATCGCGGATCGATTCCCCGGTTCGCCTTCGGTACTCTCCATCGTGAAACAGAGAATCAGTCTTCCCCTCGGTCAGGGAAGAACGGAGGCGTCTCGGGATCCTCTGAGCGGCTGCCCGCCTGCACCCGGTTGCGGAGACCGTTCTCTCACTCCCTCCCGGTCAAGTGACCCCGCAGGCTTCCGGCACCCGCCAGTATTCTTTTCCCAACCCATAGATGAGGCGCCCCAGCGAGTCGCCATTGTCGGGGTCATAACGTTTTTCGTGGGCACTCATGACCTCGCCGTCGTGAAGGATTTCCATTCGTCGGATCGTGTCCCAATTCCAACAACCCCCAAGCTCAGTCCATGTGACTCCATCACATCGGGTTTCTACGGTCAACTCTGCCTGGTCACCGGGATTGAGGATCACCGTTGTTGACCATCCGGATTGATAGACGACCTCCGTGCGCTCGCAATCACAGGCAGCATCGTAAAAGCTCACCTCATAATGGACCCGACGACCATCATCCGGCCGGTACGGATCGTCGAACTGGGCATCGAAGTTCAGCGTGTACCAGACCGAGTATGTCACGACGTACTGATCTGGCCTCGAGCAGCAACCCGTGACCGCAAGCGCAAGACCAATTCCCAGCAGTCGCACGTTTCGCGACGTCCTGATCAAGCCCCCTCCCATGACTCGCGCAATCGACACCGCCATAGAACTGTGAATTGAGCGCCTCGGCAAGCGAGCAATGGACCCCGACGCGATCGCTCAGAAAGGGGATCCTCCTCGGTTCACCGGCGTACGGAACGGTCTCGCCCCCCCGTGTCGAAATCGCGCGCTTCTGCCAACCGTCAAACCGGAGAAACCTTGATGATGATGTCTGCCGACCCCGAAGCCCCCGAGTCAGTCCCGGCAAGAGTGCACCGGGCCTCGCTCGGAGCCGTGGTGCTCTTGCTGCTACTCGTGGTCCCGTCAGACAGTGCAGCCCAGGACGCCGCCTTCGCGTGGGACAACGCGACGGAGTTTTCCTTCGTAACGACGTCCGGCAATGCGTCGTCCAATACACTCGGGCTCAAGTCGACGCTGAATGGCAAGGGCGAGGTGAGCGCCTTCAAGCTCGAACTCGGTGGCATCCGGGCCGAGTCCAACTTCACGGACCGGTCGGCCGTCGCGAACGGCAGCGGGGGCTTCAATATCACCGAGGTCACGCGCACCGAGCGATCGGCCGAGAATTACTTCGCGCGCTCCCGGTTCGACCGCAACCTCGGAGAGAACAGCTTCTTCGCATTCGGCGGGGCCGGCTGGGAGCGGAATACGTTCGCCGGATTCAACGATCGATTCTCATTTGTAGCGGGAATCGGTGACGCGTGGGTCGAGAACGAGCGAACCCTGCTCAAAGCCGACATCGGTGGGACGTACACGATTCAGAACGATGTGGCACCGTCCCCGGATGCCTCCGATGGGTTCGGCGGTCTGCGGGCGACGATCGAGATGCGCCGAGCTCTGAACGAGACGACCGAACTGACATCTACGATGGTTGCCGACGAAAACCTGTCGAACACGGCGGACCTTCGCATCGATTGGACCTCGTCCCTCTCCGTCGCTCTGAGCGAGGGGCTGGCGTTCAGTACGTCCTATCGACTCTTGTTCGACAACGACCCTGCTCTGGTC
>JAYOKZ010000047.1:0-21131 GCA_038120095.1 Gemmatimonadales bacterium | reverse complement strand
GTGCAAACACACTGATCCCCAGCAGCGGAAGGGACGGCTTTCTGACCATATCTCTGGTCATCAAGCTCTAGCCGTCACCGCGGGCCGGGTGAAAGCCCGGCCCGCGGCCCGCTCGCAGCACCGTCAGGCGGCCGGTACCTTTGGGGTCATCCGACCTCGTCAGGCCGACCCATCCTCTCGCCCCGGAGATCCCGTGCGACCGACGCTCCTCACCCGCGTCCTGGCTGCAGCCAGGACCATCCTCATGGCGGTGCTGTTGACCATGCCGTCATCCCTGATCGCGCAGGCGATCCCGACACCCGAGGAGCACTTCGGATTCGCCATGGGGACGGACAAGGAGCTCGCCCGATGGGATGGGATCCTCGACTACTTCACGCGCGTGGCGAACGCCTCGGACCGCGTCGTCGTGGACACGGCCGGTGCCACCACCAACGGTGTCCCGTTCATCCGCATCACCATGTCGGCGCCCGAGAACCTCGCCCGCATCGACGAGATCAGGGCCGCGTCAAAGCAGATCGCGGACGGGCGCATTTCCCGGGCGGAAGCCGAGGCGATCGCCAGTCGGATACCGGCGACGGCCTTCATCAACCACAACATCCACTCGACGGAGATCGGGTCGTCACAGACCAGCGTGCAGCTGGTCTACGAGCTCGCGAGTGCGCGCGATGACGTGACCCGGACGATTCTCGACAATGTGGTCGTCGAACTGATCCCGTCCGCGAACCCGGACGGTCAGATTCTCGTGACCGACTGGTACCGCCGAAACGTCGGTACGGAGTACGAGCGCGCCCGGATGCCGTGGCTGTACCACCACTATGCCGGACACGACAACAACCGCGACTTCTTCCAGGCCAACCTCATCGAGACTCGGTACTGGATGGAAGCGATGTACCACGAGACCTACCCCCAGCTCTACCTCGACCAGCATCAGATGGGCGGGAGCGGGCCGCGCATCTTCGTGCCGCCCTACCCTGACCCGATGAATCCAGACGTGCACCCGCTGCAGTGGCAGCAGCTCCGTTTCATCGGGGGTGGCATGGTCGCCGACCTCCAGGCGGCTGGCAAACAGGGTGTCGTTACGGGCTCGATGTATCGAATCTGGGGACAGGAAGGCGCCCTGACCGGCCGGTACCACAACATCGTCGCCCTCCTCACGGAAACGGCCAGTGCCCGGATCGCGAGCCCGGATACGGTTGCCCTTTCGGCTCTCGAGCGGGGAGCTGCACCGGGACGGGGCCTGAGCGAATACGGCTTCCAGATGGCGTTCGTCGACCCCTGGATGGGGGGAGAATGGACCCTGGGCGACATCGTCGATTACCAGATGATCTCTGCCATGTCCTTCCTCGAGCAGTCCGCGCGGTTCCGCGACCACTACGTGATGGGCCGCTGGCAGATGGCGTCGGAGACCATCGAGCGCGGTCGAACCGACGGGCCGGGCGCATACGTGATCCCGGCCGACCAGGTCGATGCGGTGACGGCGGCCGAGATGGCCGACCGCCTGATTCTTCAGGGGGTCGAGGTCCACAGAGCGACGGAGGCTTTCTCGGCCATCCCCGATTCGGAACTCTGGTATCAGCCCGACGACGGCACGATGACCGTCCCGGACGCAGGCGACACAGAGGACGAAGGTGCGGCGGTGGCTGCCGATCCTGACGGCGACGTCCGCACCTTCCCTGCAGGCTCATGGATCGTGTTCGGCTCCCAGCCGGGTCGGGCCGCGGTCCTCGATCTCCTCGAAATTCAGAACCGGCGGCTCCAGCGAGAGTGGCCCGGCGGCCCGTGGGTGCGGTCGTACGATGGTGCGGCCTATACCATGCCCCTGCAGATGGGTGTCGAGGTGTTCCGTGTCTCGGCAGACGCTGTGGGTTCCGTTGAAGCCGCGACCGGAGCCCGGATCGTGGCCCCGCCCGTGCCCGAGGCTCGCCAGTGGCTCGCGATCGACGCTCGAGTGACGCGAGCGTGGCAGGTCGCCAGCCGGCTGCTCGACGCCGGGTACGACGTTTCCCGGGCGGACACGGACGAGGGGCCGAAATTCCTCGTCTCCGCTTCGGAGTCCGCCCGATCGGCGGCCCTCGAGGCGACCCGGGATCTCGGCGTCACCGTGACCTCCGATCCTGCCGGAGTCCGAAACGTGCGAGCGCAGCTTGCGTCGCGGATCGGTGTCTATCAGGGCTGGGCATCCTCCATGGACGAGGGCTGGACCCGACTCGTTCTCGAGGAATTCGAGTACGCGTACGAGACACTGATGAATGCGGATGTGCGCGACGGTGGCCTGCGGGACCGCTTCGACGTCATCATCATCCCTTCGGAAATTCCCCTGAACCGACTGATCGACGGAGCGACGGATGACGGCACGCCGCCGGAGTTCCGCGGCGGGATCGGTGACGAGGGCGTCGAGAATCTGAAGACCTTCGTTCGCGCGGGAGGAACGCTCGTGACGCTCGATCGCGCCGACGAACTGGTCCTCCAGCGCTTCGACGTCCCGGTTCGAGATGCCCTCCGGGGAATCGGAACCGATGACCTGTTCATCCCGGCTTCCCTCCTGAGGATCGAGCTTGATACCGACCACCCCCTCACGATGGGGAGCCCCACGGAGGTTGCGGGCAAATGGGCTGGCGGCCGCGCCTACGAACCGACGGGGTTCGGGGGTGAGGCCGGCGACATCCGGGCCGTCGGACGCTGGGCGGAGGACCCCGATCGCGTGTTGATGAGCGGCATGCTGCACGGTGCCGAACACCTCGCGGGGAAGGGCGCGATTCTGGATGTCGAATACGGATCCGGTCGCATCCTTATGTACGGCTTTCGAGTGCAGCACCGAGGGCAGACCCACGGAACCTTCAAGCTGCTGTTCAACGCCTTGCTCAGAGACGACCCGCGGGCCGCAACCCAGTGAGGACCTGACCGATGCTCGAGTGGATTCGCGGCGCACGGGTCAACGCGAAGACCGGCCTCGTCGTCATCGCACTGGCGTTGGCCGTGTGGGCCGTGGTGGTCTACGTCAACATGCGGGACTTCGTCCCGGACGAACTCACCCGACCGGTCGAAGCCCCGCGATAGCTCCGGACCCCATCCACGTCTCGACAATCTCACGGACCATGGCGCCCAGCGTCTCCACCTCCGTCGGCTTTCTGTGGAACGCCGAAGCGCCGAGGTCCATGCATCTCTGCGCATGCTCGGCGTGTTCGGAGGACGTGAGCACGACGACGGGACACCGAATCGCCCCACCCTGATCACGGATCCACTCCAGAACCGCGAAGCCATCGATATCCGGCATCATGAGATCGAGCAGGATCAGGTCGGGCAGCGGATGTGATCGCCGGTCCTGAAACGGTGGGGTACCCGCCATGTAAGCGAGGCCCTCACGGCCGTCCCCCGCGACACGGACATCGAGCCCCGGGAGGCTTCGACGGGCCGCCACACGGATGAGCAACGCCTGGTCCTGAGCGTCCTCGATGACGAGCAGCGTGGGATCGTTCTTGAACGAATCGATGGGTGAACCGTTCCCGAGAGGCTCATGGACGAATCCGGAGCGCCGAACTGGTACAAGCTTAAGATGAAGTTTGCGGAGGCCACGCGCCACACGTCCATTCACGGCTCCTTCAGGGAGTGGAGTCCATGAGCCTTCTCACCGACCCGATGGCGGTGTTCGCCTTCCTCGCGGCCGTCGTCGCCGTCGTCTTCTGGATCTCGGAGCGCCCCCGATTCAAGGCAACGTTCGAGATCATCCCACCGGTCATCTACATCTATTTCCTGCCGATGCTCGCAACAACGGCCGGTATCACACCTGCGTCGTCTCCCGTGTACGACTGGATGACGCGTTACCTGCTGCTCTTCGCCCTCCTTCTCTTGATGATCTCGATCGATCTGCGCAGCGTGACGAAGCTCGGCCCCGTCGCACTCTTCATGGTCGTGGCGGGCACGGTCGGCATCGTGATCGGGGGCCCGATCTCGCTGTTCCTGTTCAAGGGTTTTCTTCCCGCCGACGCATGGACGGGTTTCGCGGCACTGTCGGGAAGCTGGATCGGCGGTACGGCAAACATGGTCGCCATCGCCGAGAGCGTGGGGACACCGGAGTCCGCCTTCGGGCCCATCATTGTCGTCGACACCGTCGTCGGGTACGGATGGATGGGGGTCCTCCTCGTCTTCGCTGGCTCGCAGAAGCGCTTTGATCGGTGGATCAACGCCGACACGTCAGCCATCGAGGCAACCAATACGCGTCTGGCCGAGCTCGACCGCGAACGTCATCCCACCACGTTGCGGGATGCGGCTGTCATGATCGGCATGGGCATGGCCGCGTCGGTCGGGGCCCACGCCCTCGCTCAGACCGATCTGTTCCCTGCTCTCGGTGATCCGACAATCATCAGCAAGACGACCTGGGCCATTCTCCTCGTTGTAACGGGTGGACTCCTGCTGTCGTTCACACCGCTGCGCGACTACGAAAAAGTGGGTGCGTCCGGTTTGGGGTACACCGCCCTGTACCTGCTTCTTGCCGGCATCGGAGCGCAGGCAGACCTCAGAGCCGTGCTGCAGGCTCCGCTGTACCTCGCGGCCGGAACGGTCTGGATCGCGATCCATGTCGCGGTCCTTCTGATTGCGGCACGGATCGTCCGTGCGCCCCTCTTCTTCGTCGCCACCGGCAGCATGGCCAATGTGGGCGGGGCCGCATCCGCCCCGGTTGTCGCAGGCGTGTATCACCCGGCCATGGCACCTGTCGGCCTGCTCATGGCCGTGGCCGGCTACATCCTGGGAATCTACGGGGCACTCGTCTGCGCGTGGCTGCTGGGGATCGTCGGCGGCTAGGAGCGGCAGTAGACTAGGCGTTCGGCGGCCAAGGACGGAACCGATCGATCTCCGGGCTCTGGCTCGCTACGGAATTCACCGCTCACCCGAGACACCCTCTCCGATGACTCCGACATCTCTCAGAATGGTCGCAGCCGCAATCGCTCTCTTCATGACCATCCCGGTTGGGCCAATCGCTGCGCAGTCGGGCCCTGATGTTGCCCGCGCCTATCGGCAGGCACACGAGCCCGAGTTGGTGAGAGACTTCGCAGAATTGCTCAGCTACCCGAACCGGGCGTTCACCCCGGAGATCCGGGAGGCGGCACTCTACATCCGCGATGAGATGCGCGCGGTCGGCGTCGACACGAGACTGGTGGAGATCGATGGCGCCTCCCCTCTGGTCCTCGGAGAGCTCCGGGTCCCGGGTGCGTCGCGCACCCTCGGCATTTACGTGCACTACGATGGGCAACCGGTAGATCCGGGCAACTGGACCCACGACCCCTTCGATCCGACCCTGTACTCCCGGTCCATGGATGCAGGCGGCGAGCCGATTGCGATGCCGGAAGACGGGGAGACTGTCGACCCCGAATGGCGCCTCTACGCCCGGTCGGCGGGAGACGACAAAGCCCCGATTGCCGCCATCCTGCCAGTGCTTCGCTCGTTTTCCGAGTCCGGAGTCACGCCGACGTCGAACCTGATCTTCATGTTCGACGGAGAGGAGGAGGCCGGCTCACGTAACCTCCCCCAGTACATGGAGATGGAGCGAGAGCTCCTCGATGAAATCGACATCTGGCTCTTTTTCGATGGCCCCGCGCACGCGAGCGGGCGGCCCCAGATCACGTATGGCGTCCGGGGCGCGGCCGGGATGGAAGTCACCGTCTACGGAGCACTCCGGAACCTCCACTCGGGTCACTACGGGAACTGGGCCCCGGACACGGGCAACGTGCTCGCGCACCTTCTCGCATCCATGAAGGACGAGGACGGCAACGTCCTGATCGAGGGGTGGTACGAGACATTCGATCCCATCGGCGAGGAAGAGCAGGCCGCACTGGAGGCCATGCCCGACTGGGACGACCAGCTCAAGCAGGAACTCGGCCTCGTACGGACGGAAGGGGAGCCACAGTCACTCCCCGAGCGACTCCTGGTCCCGGCACTCAACGTGCGAGGGATCACCAGTGGAAACACGGGATCTCTCGCGCGGAACGTGATTCCCAACACGGCGGTGGCCTCCCTCGGGATCCGAATGGTGAAAGGGAATACCGCCCCGCAGCTGCGGCAGCTCATCGTCGACCACATTGAGCGACAGGGATTCCACGTCGTCGAAGACGATCCCGACATGGACACGCGGTTACGCTACCCACGCATTGCCAAAGTGACGGGTGGTCTGACCGGTTCGATCGCCGCCCGTACGTCGATGGCGGATCCCTTCGCCCAAAGCATTCAGGCTGCGGCCACCGCGGCGGCCGACCGGGCCTTCGGGCCGGGGTCCCTCGTTGTCGCACCTGGAATGGGGGGGACCCTCCCCCTGAGCCTCTTCACGGATGTCGCAGGAAAGCCGGCTATCGTTGTTCCGGTGGCAAACCATGACAACAATCAGCACGCCCCGGATGAGAACCTCCGAATTGCGAACCTCTGGTATGCCATCGACCTTTACGCGCAGCTGATGACGATGCCGGTCACCGTCTTTTGATTGCCAGCCTCTGCTCGTATCATCCGGTCATGAGTCTCTGGAAACCCCGCCTCTTCGCCGTTGTCGTGTGCACTGCCGCCGCGATCACCGTCGATGCGCAGGGGCAGGAGTTCCGATCCACCGAGATTGGTCGCCCAGCCGACAAGAGCGCCGACGTCACCCTGGGTCGGTACGTCTTCGCGGGGATCGGGATCGACCATTACGAGAACGAGGATCTCTGGAAGCACCTCGACAACGCCGTGAACGACGTCGATTCGATCCGGTCCACGCTCACGGAGGAATTCGGCTTCGATTCTCCGGACGACTGGGTCCTGACGGATGAACAGGCGACCCGGGTTTCCATCGAGGCGCTGGTGGATGACCTGGGCCGTAATCTCCAGCCCGACGACAATCTGGTGTTCTTCTATGCGGGTCACGGGGCGGAGCTGCCGATCGAGTTCGACGGGGAGGTCGTCGGTCGGTCCGGGTACCTGGTTCCCGTAGGTGTGAAGGACTCCCTCGAGTCGGCCGAAAGCCAGTACATCGAAATCAAGTCGCTTCTCGAGGACATCGCGAAACTGCCGGCGCGGCACGTGCTCGTGATCCTCGACTCATGCTACTCCGGCATGGCGCTCCAGAGCGAGTTCAAGAGCCGTGGCGACGGCATGACCCAGCAGGCGGTCGATCTCATGAGTCGTCGGTCCAGGCGGGTTCTCACATCGGCGCAGGCAGACCAGCTTGCGGCCGATGGGGGAGCCAGTTTCCCCGACAACTCGCTGTTTACCGGCTGGCTCACCGAAGGACTCCGCAGGGCAGCCGCGAACTCGGACGAGGACGGACGACCGAGTCCGGACGCTGACGACAACGGCCTCATTACCGTGACGGAGCTCTTTTCTTTCGTGAGCGGACGCGTGGGTGCCGCATCGGAATCACGCCAGACACCGGACTTCGGTGCCTTCAAGTTCGACAACCGAGGCGAGCTGGTGCTCGCCCTCGAAGTCGACCCCTACGATGCTGCCTATAATGCGGCCGTGACGGCGTTCGACGAACTGAAGCACGACGTGTTCGAGTCCGCGCTCGAGGAAGCACTCGCGATCACCCCCGAGGGACCCCGGTCAGCGTACCTGCGCTACGTGGAAGTCCAGTTCGACGAGTTCATGGAGCACGGTGACGAACGCGAGCGCCAGGCGCGGTTCGTCGAGGTCCTGGAGGAACTGACCAGTTTTGCCGACCAGGGCCAGACACTTCCGATGCCGAGGAGCCTGCTGAGGGTCGAACTTGCGAAGGCAACCCGTGCCTGCGTGAAAGTCGGATGTGACGTGGCAGGCAACTGATGGAGCTTTGCCACCTGCAGCGCCTCGGGCTGGTGACCCTCCTGGTGATCGGAGCCGTGATCTCCAGACCGACCCCGGGCACCGCACAGGACGATCGCTCCATCTTCTCCGTGCTGGACACTCAGGGCCGCACTGTGATGCCGGCGACCTCCACGGATGGCATGCTGGGACCGGACGATGTGATCTCGGCAGGAGGCCGCCGGGTGCAGGTGTGGTCTCTCAGCGCCCAGCCCGGAGAGGGTGTCCAGGTCGATCTTCGCTCCGCCGACTTCGATGCGTTCCTCTATGTCGTGGGTCCGGGTCTGGGCGAAGGGCTGCGGGACGACGACGGGGGCGACGGCCTCAACTCCCGACTGTGCGTCTCGCTCGATCAGGCGGGCGAGTACCGCATCGTGGCCTCGTCGCTCGGAGGTGGCACAGGTTCGTTCACGCTCGACGTCACCGAAGTGTCCGGCGGCGTCAACGGTGAGTGCCCTGAGGCACGCGCCGCCGAGGAGATTTCCGACCTCGCCGATCTCGCCACGGAGGGGCGGCGCCTCAGGGTCGGGGACGATGCCCAGGGTCGACTCGGGAACGACGATGCGCGGGTCTTCGGTGCTCCCGCTCAGGCATGGGCGGTAGATGGGGTGGGCGGCGCGTCCTTCTCGGTCGACATGGTCAGCGACGAGTTCGACGCCTACCTGATGGTGGAGGGCCCCGGCTTCGACGAATGGTTGCAGGACGACGACGGGGCCGGACGATGCAACTCGCGTCTGAGCTTCACCTTCCCGCAGACGGGCACCTACCGCGTGGTCGCGTCGAGCCTCGGAGCCTCGACCGGCGCCTTTCGCCTCATCGCGGCCGAGGCTCCGGGTGCCGTCGATCCCGAGGGGTGTGCACCCGGGACACCCGACGATGGCTCGTACACGGTGGAAGAGGCCGCGTCACTGTCCGAGATCTCGGACGTCGGGGTGCTGAGCTCGGGTCGCAGCATGCAGGGGGCCATGAACGGTGAAGAAGCCCAGTACGAGGGCCGAAGCCTTCAGGGCTGGTCGCTCGAGGGACAAGCCGGAGATCGTGTTGCCATCGAGCTCCGTTCCGCGGACTTCGACAGCTACCTCTACTTCAGTGGCCCGGGCTTTTCGGAGCCCCTTCGCAACGACGATGGTGCGGAAGGTCTGAACTCCCTGATCTGTGTCGAGCTACCCGAGTCGGGGTTCTATCGGGTCTTGGCCGGACCACTCTCCGGCAACGGGGCGGGAGACCGCTACACGCTCACCGCCACCTGGGCGGACGGCGGAGAGACCATGTGCGAGTCATTCGAGCAGTCTCCGGCGCTTCAGGCGGCGCAGCTTGCCGCTCTGCCGACCAATGGACGCCGAATCGCCGCCGGTGAGGAACGGGAGGGGGAACTCTCGACCAGCGAGGAACGTCATCCCGAGAGCGGGCGTCCAATTCAGGCATGGTCGTTCGACGCTCCGGGGGAGCGCGTCTTCATCGACCTCGTCTCCGACGATTTCGACGCGTACATCTACGCGGTGGGTGGAGCAATCCCGGGCGAGCTGTACAACGATGACTTCGGGGGCGCAGCAGGGTGCCACAGCAGACTGGAGATCGGGCCGGACGTGTCCGGAGAGATCACCCTTCTTCTCGGTTCCTACTACGAATCGGCGAGCGGCCGCTTCCGGGTCCGAGCGTCCAGGGACCCGGGGCCGATGGAGGAGGGAGGCTGTGATGACTCCGGTCCAGATTACTCCGGTGGCGTAGAAGTGAGCGCGGGCGTCACGGCCTCACTGACATCGGGTGAAGAGCGGGCCATTCAGCTCGGGACCGAGGTGCTCGGGAGGTTGGGTACCGACGGGGAGACTCTTCCCGACGGCCAGCCGGCCCAGACGTGGAGCGTGGAACTGACCGCAGGTGACGCGGTGGTCGTCGAGGTGATCTCCGACGACTTCGATACCGTTCTGTACCTCGACGGACCGGGTCTCTACGCGCCACTGACGGACGACGACGGAATGGGAATGGGGACGAACTCCCGTATCGAGTACACGGCAGCAGAAAGCGGTCGCTTCAGGATCGTTGTCAGTGCCTTCTCGTCCGACGTGGGGACGTTCCGCCTCCGGGTCATACGAACTGCCGGGTAGCTCCTCGGAGGCCGCTGCAGGGGCTCTCGAAAGCGGGCTGCGTCAGCTCCAGAGTTCCGAGAGTACGCGCTGAACGTTTCCGCCCAGCATGAGGCGGATCTCCTCATCGTCGAACCCTCTCCGAATCAGGCCCTCGGTGAGGTCGAATACCCGCTTCGGATGGTTCAGACCCTCGATGTGGACGTAGCCTTCGTCCGAGAAGTAGGCGTGGTAGCGCTCGAAATTCGGCTGGCTCGACGGGCCGACGGGTTGGCCCGGAGGCACACGCGGACTCCCAAACCCTTCGATGTCGAGGTCCGACCCGATGCCTACGTGGTCGACCCCCACCAGGCGCACGACATGCTCGAAGTGGTCCACGACGTCGTCGACAGACACCGGCGGCGCCTGCTTCACCATGAAACGGATGAACGGGATGCCCATCACGCCCCCTGTCGCGGCGAGTCGCTCGATCGCCTCGTCCGTTTTGCAACGCATGTAACCGGGCAGAAGCGCTCGGCAGGATGCATGGGTGAAGAGGACGGGTCGCGTTGCGGCATCGAGGCCATCCATCGTGGTACGATCGGCGCAGTGAGAAAGGTCGACCGCCATGCCGACGGCCTGCATCCGCTCGAGAATCTGATGGCCATACACCGAAAGCCCGCCATCACGATGCTCCAGAAAGCCGCTGCCGAGCCGATTCTGGAAATTGTAGGTCAGCTGAGAGATGCGCTGGCCAAGACCGTGGAACAGATCCACGTCGTCCACGGAATCGAAATGGTCCGAGTTCTGGAACGTGACCATGATCCCGACTTTTCCGGTATCAGCCACGGTCCGAAAATCCCGCGGGTCATCGACCCGGTACAGCCAGTCGCCATGCGACGCGATGAAGCCATTCCACTGCGCCATGAACCGCATTGCAGCCTCCCGATCCGGCGCACCCCGTCCAAGGGCGATGACATCCACGCCGGACTCCCGGAACACGGCAAAGTCCTCCTCTCTGAACGCAGTCGGGTCCGAGAGCCACGAGTCCGGCGGGCGGGGTGGCTCGGCATTCAGGTCCGCGAAGCGAAACTGGCACAGCAGATCCGCTACCGTTGATTCGGTGACGAGGCGGATCGCCCGGGCAGAATACTGCTGAACCGACAGGGCCGATCGATGTCCCGCCGTCTGCGCAGTGAGCCAATACCGCCGCTTCAGGAATGCGGGCGCTCCGAGCACGGACGACGTACCGATCGCCGCGGAGGCGAGTGTGCGCAGCGCAGTTCGTCGATCCATCAATCGGCCCATACCTCGCTTCGAGGAGGGGGTCCGGCGCCCAGCGAGGGCCGCGCCGGACCCCACGGCATCACCGCTGACGGAAGAAGTCGTCGAGTGTCATGTTCATGATCGGACCACGCATCGAGGCGTTCTGCATCGTCATGTTGCCATCACGCTCGATGTACTGGACTGCATCGTCATGAACGAGCTCCTGCAGCTCACCGAACGTCATCGACCCCGGTGCCTCCATCATGCGCTCACCCACGTAGTAGGTGAAGAGGCTCGCGCCGTTGCCGAGATTGCTCGTCCACGAGACCTGATCTTCCGTCGAGGAACCCCAGGCCAGGTGCCGCTGAGGATTTCGGAACACCGCCTCGATCTGATCCAGGTCACCGAAACCGAGCGACATGTCGAGGAGATCCAGTGCTTTCAGTTCGTTGGTGATAAAGCTCGTCGGCAAGCGAAGGTTGTCCGCAATCTCGGCGTCATTGAGGTCGACTACTTTCGACTGTGGTGCGTCGCCCGAGGCCCTCGTGATCTCGCCGGAGAAGCAGGCGTCCACGACAACGAGCGCCCGGTTGGCGTTCAGCGACTCGATCAGAAAGCCGAGTTCCTCGTCGAGAATCACCGACGACTCGCTCGTATGGCCGTAGATGTAAATACCTTCGTCCCCGTCCCCGCGCGGTTCCGGGTCGAGAGGTCCCGTCAGTCCGATGTTCTCCCCGATCTGGGTTCCGTGTCCCGAGTAGAAGAAGACGGCGACGCCGTCAGGGCCAGCCTGCCCCAGGTGCTGAACGATCCCTTGTGCGATGTTCGACCGCGTGGCGTCCGAGTCGTTCAAGGTGACCACATTCGCGGGGTCAAAACCGAAGCGGTCGATCAGAATGCGCTCCATGATTCGGGCGTCCTCGACCGGCCCTCGCAGGTCACTACCCATACCCGGGTAGTCGTCAATCCCGACGAGCAGAGCATACCGACCGTTCGGATCGCCGCCGGAGCCGAACCCGTCGAAGCCGGCATCGATGCCTTCCGAGTCGAGACGCAACGTGTAGGATCCGGTCTCCCCGCCCCCGTACGAGTTGGCCCGGATCGTGTAGGTGCCAGACGCAGGGAGCGTGAACGAGACCCTGCTGTCCGTTCCGTCGAAGTCGTCGTTTTCAACCAGATGCTCCTCGCCGCTCGCCACGATGAGGTACGTGTCGAACTCGCTCGACGTCATGGAGACGGTGATGCGCTCCCCGACCGAGCCGGTATAGCTCCAATCCTGGAAGTGGGACCCGTCACCGAGTGTATCGTCCGACGGCGTCAGCGAACTCTCGACGGAACTCCCGGAGCTGAGTGCCCGCGAGCCGCCGTCCGCACCCGATCCAAGGATCTCCAGCCCGATGTCGTACGATCCCGTGCCCCCATCGAACGTGGTGCTCACGATCGTATAGCTGCCCGCCTTCAGCCCTGCTTCTATGCGAGAATCCAGGCCCTCCCAGTCATCGTTGCTCGCGAGCACCGCCGTGGCCTGAGGTACGGCTCCGTCCAGAAGTTGAAGGAACGAGTCAATTTCTCCCGAGCGCTGCGTGATTCTCACCCGTGCCGACTCACCCAGCACGAAGACCCAGTTGTCGAAATACCGTCCATCCTCGTCCGTCCCGTCCGACGCGGTAAGCTGTCCCGAGAGCGTTTGGCCGGGCCCGATCGACGACGTCGATTTCTGGGACTCTCCGCCATAGACCGCCGTCGTGAGCATGCTCGCCCGAACCACATCGCTGACCCCGCCCTTCGAGTCCGCAGCCGCCAGGACGACGGGTTTGCTTGCAGCCTCTTTCGTGCCCTCACCACACCCGGTGGCCAGCAATGCACCCATCGCGACCAGGCCGAGACGAAGGATGTGCGGATTCGCCAAAGCGTTCATGCGTCGATACTCCTGGAAGATTGTGCAGGTCTACCCGGATCATGTATGAGCAAGAATCATCGCATCGACCCGACTCGGACCGAAATAGCTCGCGTCGTCGCCTGCCCCTCGGGTTGCTGCAGATCCGACGAGCGAGTGGACGAGTACGACGCAGCGAGGGCCGCCTCGAGCAAGGACAGTCCGCCGCCCGAACGTCGTCCCGCCGTCGCGAACATCGCTCGAAAGTCCTGAGGTTCGAAGGTGGCGAATAGCTTCAGAAGCTCGACACCCTCCTCGTCCTCGACCTGATAGCACCCGAGATCCATCACGGCACCGGCCTCGAGTTCATACGACGAAGGCGCCTCGTCCGCACGAGGTCTCAGCACGCTGATCGTGCCAAGCGGCTTGAGATCCAGTACCGCAACGAACGCGCGGCGATCACCGGTATTGCGGGCCCGGAGCCGGTAGGCATCGCCGGGAGCCATTCTCCACTGGTCCCCTCCGAGGCTTCGATCGGGGTGCGCTCCAGCTTCCCACTCTGCCACATCGCATCCAGTCGCCCGCCCGAGCCGGTCGAACTCGATCTCGACCGGCGCGAAATCCAGGTCGACCTGCAGCCCGCTCGTGGAGAACGACAGACGACGCAGGTACTGGTTGCGCGCGAACTGCTGAACAGCCTGAACGACGTTCGCCGCACCCAAGGCGAGGATCAGCTGATCCTCGGACGTCCGTGCTCGCGGTATGCCATCGCGATCCTCCACGACGACGTCGGCACCGGCATCGACCAGATCTACGATCCCCGATTCGGACAACCTGTCCGTCATTCCGTCACGGTCATGTTGGGACAGAGCATCATCCAGCCGAACGCGCAGGGCCAGATCACCGTAGCTCCTCGAGGTCACGAAGGCCCAGGAACCCACAAGCGACTCGCTCACCTCTCCCTCGGTGATCGACGCACGCGCCACGGTCGGCGTCGCTTCGACCACCACCACGGACGCCATCGCAGGCTGCTCACCGGCACGCGCAGTTCCGACCGGATGCACTTCCAGACGGGTGCCGAGGTTGAGTCCCAGCAGCGTACCCCCGTCGAGTTCGAGAATCGAGTCGCGAACCTGAACGACCTCGAGATAGGGGAACTGCTGGATCAGCCGGTCGGAGAACAGTTGCGCATCCGCGGCACCCTCCATCTGTGGCGTCTGCGTCACCTTGCCGCTGAGGGCCTCGGTGATTCGGGCAAACAGGACGCGGTTCGTGGTTCCCGGCGCGGCGTCCGGCAGTGTTCTTGCGAGCGCATAGGAGAGCGATCCGACCCGGGTCTCCCCGTCGACGTCCAGGGTCTCGTACGCGACCTGCCGCTGGCTGGCGGCGCTGAACACCGCGAACGGGGCGAGGTCCCGGTCGCTCCCACTGCGGGTACCCGATGCCTCCACCGTCTCGAACCCGGTCCCCATCTCCGTCGCGGAGCCCCACGGGTCAGCCGAGGCTGGTCCTCCTCCGACACCTGCCCGAGCGGCAGGAGGGCCGAGCGGCGTATCGGAGCCGCGGGCAGCGAATTCGGGCACACCCGCTCTCGTCGCCGTCCCGGAATAACACGCATCGAGAAACACCGTCACATTGCCGGTTCGGCCAGCGCGGGCGCGCAGTTGAGCGACGACCTCTCCGATCTCGTCGTCGCGGATGTGGAGTTCGCCCTGATAACCCTCATAGAAGTCGTCCGGAGCACCGTACGGAACCAGAACCTCGTCGTAACCGTCGATTTCCTCATCCCGTTCCGGATCGTCATTCGTGATCCGGTGACCGTGGCCGGAATAGTGGAGGACGACGACGTCGCCCCGCCGTGTATCGCGCACGAGCTGTCGCAGCGCGCTGCGAATGCCTTCGGAGTCCGCATCGGCATCCCGCAGCACCCGAATGTCTTCAGGCCGGAAGCCCTGGCGTACCAGCGCTCCGCGGATGAGAGGAACATCATTCCCCGCGTTGAGAGGGCGGTACGGTCGAAGCGGCTCACCCGTGTCCGGATGGGGGGGCGGCGTGCCGTACTCGCCGATGGCGATGATCAGCGCGCGCTTCGTGTCCTCTCGATAGACGGACATCGACCCGGTGGCTTCGACGGCCGATACCCCGTGCCGAGAGCCCGCAGCCTTCGTGATCGCCGGAGCACGTGCTGCAGAGAAGCCGACCAGACCAAGAGAGCATGCGATCGCTCCCGCGCGCATCGCGGCTTTGACTGTCGATGCTTTGGGGGGCATGGGCCGGGATCGAAGTCCATATGGTTCGTCACAATGATCGGGCGGCAGGCGCAGCCGATCAAGCAAGCCGAGACCGCCGTGTCGGCCCCCGCAGACCCCATCTGGCACGCAGTCGAGCACCGCCCGATATTGCTTCATGAACCCTACCGAATTCTCAGGAGAAGGCATCCGATGCGTGCAGCACTATGTGTCGCGCTTCTCGCGGGGGCGTTCGTGATGGGCGGCCCGGTCGACGCCGGTGCTCAGGAAAACGGTCTTCTGGCCGTGGGCGAGATGGCTCCCGACTTCGCGCTTCCCGGCGCGACTCGTCATGGAGTCCTGCAGGACCCCGTCAGCCTGAGCGACTATCGCGGTGAAACGGTCGTCCTCGCGTTCTTCTTCCGCGTTCGAACGCGTGGCTGAACAGTTCAGATGAGAGCGTACCGTGATCAGTACGCAAGTCTGTTCAACGAAGGAAGGAACGTGGTCGTGATGGGCATCTCCAACGACGCCCCGTCCGAGGGGGCCTCCTGGCTCAGGGACGAGGACTTCCCCTATCTCTTTCTGAGTGATGCCGAAAACGACGGGGCGACGTATGCCGCGTTCGGCGGAGGTCTGCGTGACAACAACATGGTCGACAGCCGGGCCGTTATCGTGGTCGGGCCGGACGGCCGCATCGCGCATGTCATGCCCTCGTTCAACCAGAACGATCCGATGGCGTACGAGGAGCTGGCGGCCGCGGTCGATCGCGTGACACCCGAGCCCGACGAGGGCTGACGCGCACGTGTCTCCAGACATCCGTGCCGATCCTTCGATCGAATGAACCGGGCCCGGTGAGCAGCTCTGCTCGCCGGGCCCGATCCTCATGACAGCGTCCCCGCGTTCGACCCGGGTTGGACCCGGGTGAGATGGCGTCAGCGCGTCTCCATGCAGTCGACGTCCGGGGCTCGGTAGAACGCGAGCAACATGCGCGCGTAGCGATCCATCACGTGAGGATGCGTCGCCTGAATCGAGCCGACTCTCGCGGAGCGTTCCTCCAGGGTCGCTTCGGAGGCAGCCGGCAGATTCGCCGAGGGTTCCATCAGATCCGCGTACTCGATCAGAAGCTCCACCTCCTCGTCCGTCCAAAGCCTGCGGTCGTTCGGGCCTCGAACGACGTCGAGCGCGAGTTCGACCGCCCGAGCGGCAACATCAGCAGACCATGATCGGACCGTCGCTGCCTGCTCGCGATACCCGGCGGACTCGAGGGACGCCGCCTGTCGCGTGAGTGACGCAGTCATGTACGCCGCAGCGCTCGACACGTCGGCGGCAAGCATGCCCTGCTGAACGGATCGCGCATGGTCCCCCATTGCCCGTGCCTGCATGGCCGCCCGCGCCTGCCGAAGCTCCTCGAGTTGGAGCGGTAACGTGCGTGCGGCCCAGGGGATCATCGCCATCACGCAATCGACCCGCCCAGCGTCGAGCTGGCCACTGGCCTGAAGGCGAGCGAACTCATGCACGGACGGGGTGCCGAAGTCACGGCCGGAACTGTGGACACCGCACGCACTCAAAACCATCACGCAGGCGATCGCGGCGGCCCAGTCCCGCCTCATCTCCACGGGCACACTGCCGTCAGCGACGGGCCCGACCGAAAAGGGCCGGCATCAGGTCCCGAGCAGCTCGCGAACGACGCCCAGCAGATCCTGCTCGGTGCCCACACCCGTGTAGGCGACTCGACCCTCGGAATCCAGGATGACCACGATGGACGTCGTCGTCGCATTGTAGGCCCGCACGGCGGCGCCCCGCCGATCGAACAGAAACGGGTAGCCGGGATCGTGGTCGGCGAGGTGCCGCTTCACCCGCCGCACGCTCTGAGATACCCCCACAGCGACGGCCACGACACTGACCTCACCGCCGTATCGCTCCTGCAGTTCATCGAATTGGGGCTGAAGCGCCTCGCACTGCTCACACCACGTCGCCCAGAATTCGAGAACGGCCGGCTTTCCTTCCTCCACGAAGTCCAGCAGCGACACCGTGTTTCCGTCCAGATCCTCCAGCTCGGCCGTCGGCCCCGGTGTGCCGAGCGCGAGGGAAACGCCGCCGTTCTGAGCGTCCAAACCGACGGGCGCGACCAGAAGAAGTGCGAGAAGGATCGCTTCACAGCGCCGGATGATCCCGTGTCCCGACATGTTCATCATCAGGTTTCTCAGAGGTTGTACCCTGCCGTCACGAAATAGTACTCCGCCATGGCCAACATGATCACCGCCGCGACCCGCTTGACCCAGATCATCCACTGTCCGGATCGGGGCAGAGCGGTCACCGAACCCGAGAACAGACCGACCGCGATGAGGATCGCGGTCATGCCGAGTGAGAAAACGAAGAGATAGACGAAGCCCATGAGACCGGCTTGCGTGGCCGCCACCCACGTCAGCACGACGGCAAACGCTGGTGCACCGCACGGAGCCGCGACGACCCCGGACATGGCTCCCATGACAAAGACCGCACCGTACGACCCCCCATCACTGCGCGACGCGCGTTCGAGCAGCCTCCGCGGTACCGGGACGGGTAGCACGTCCAGCATGGCCAGGGCGAATACGACGAGCAGGTTCCCGATCGTGAAGAGAGCCCAAGGGTTGGCGCTGACCGTTCCGAACAGCTGACCGGTGAGGCCGGCGATCGCTCCCAGGGTCGCATAGAGCGTGGCGAGGCCGACCGCATAGGTAAGTGTCAGTCCTACGGTGCGGGACCTGGGCTGATTCTCGCGCGCGGTCCCGGCGATCACGGCACTGGTGATGGGGATCATCGGATAGACGCAGGGCGTCAGGCTGGTCAGGACACCCGCGCCGAACATGGCGCCGAGCGCAACCAGTGGACTGGTCGAAAGCGCGTCAGCCAGCCCACCGGCTGGCTCGATCTGCATGAGTGAGAGGACCATTCCGTTTCGGCTCGGGTTCGAGAGGCCGGATGACCTCCCGGCACCACAAGGTAGGGCGTTCGGTTCCCACTGGTCCAACCCGGGATACGGGGTGACGCCGCTTCGCTTCGGCGCCACTTTCTCCCGATGAATTCCGCACCGCGCCTACGCTCGGTCCGCAGGACCGTTCCGATCCTCTGGACCGTCTTGATCACGCTCGGCATCGAGGGCTGCGGAGAGCCGTCAGCGCCGGCACTGACGGTGGGTCCGGTCTCGTATTCCGAGGACCAGCTCCTGGGGCTGTCCGAGAGTCGCCGGCAATCCCTCGCCGAGCTCACGGCCTTCGCCCTCGCCGTGGCCGACTCGTCGGCCTCATCCCTCGGAGCGCCTCTCGTTGCCGAGTGGACCCAGGATCGGCTGATCGAGATCCTCGCAGCCGAGTTGACTCTGGAAGGCGCGGACGTCGGAGATGACATACTGGAGGCGCGCTACCTGACGAACCCGGAGTGGGAACTTGTCGTCCGGCATATCCTTTTCTTCAGTGAACGATGGCAGTCCGCGAACCATCGAGCCGAGGCCGAGGCGAAGGCGGCCCGTGCCATGGAGTCCCTGCGAGCCGGTGCCGACTTTGCCACAACGGCGGCAGCTCTCTCCGAGGAGCCCGGGGCCGAGGGGCGCGAGGGCCTGCTGACACCCGGACGAGAAGGGTCGTGGGTCCCGGAGTTCTGGGCTGCAGCGCTGGCGCTCGAGCCAGGTGAAGTCAGCCCGGTGACCGAGACACAGTACGGGTATCACATCCTGCGCCTCGAGGATCGCCAAATCGTACCATTTCTCGAGGCCCGAAGCGTGATCGCTCGAGCGATCGCGGAGCAGATCGGGAGCCCTCCGGATGTCCTCTCGACGTGGTTGGACACCCAAGGGGATTCGGATCAGCAGGCACGCCGCTCCAACGCGCTCGGTGAGGCACGGCGCCGGGGCCTCAAGGTTCCGGACGGGGAGGTCGTGGAGTTGACCCGTGCGTGGGACGACCTCGCCTACCGACTCTCGACCACCTTCGGATTCCGCTTTGGATGGACCGCCGACCAGATCGCGTCGGGGGCCCTGGCCGCGCTGTCGAACCCGGCGCAGAACGTGAGCCTCGCACGATCGGAACTCTCCAGCTATCGACCACTGATCGATCAGAGTTACGCGATCCATTCGTCCGAAACGCCGGGGACCGAGTAGCCATGACACGCGGGATGACCGGGAAGCTGCGCTTCATCCTCGGCTTCGGTCTGTTCTTCGCCGGACTGTGGTTCCTTTGGGAGACGCCGGTCGTCTATCCCCTGAAAATCTTCGTCGTTCTGCTCCACGAGGTCAGCCACGCCATCGCGGTGTGGGCGACAGGCGGCACCGTCGATCGGATCACGCTCGATCCGTACCAGGGCGGCGCGACCTACTTCACTGGTGGCAATTCGATCGTCGCGATGAACGCCGGCTATCTCGGTAGCCTGTTCTGGGGTGCTCTGATGTTTCGCGCGGCCAATCAGCCCCGGGTTCGGACGGACTGGGTGAACATGGCGATCGGTGTCACCGTCATCCTGCTCACGATTTTCTTCGTGCGAAGCGGCTTCGGCGTCCTCTTCGGCATCGTGTTCGGAGCCGCGTTGGTGACTGCGTCACGCCGAATCGGGAAGCGATGGAACCGACGGCTGCTCCTCACCCTCGGTCTGACCAGCTCCCTGTACGCGATCCTCGACATCAAAGACGACATCCTCGATCGACCTCACATCCAGTCAGACGCGTGGATGCTCGCCGAGTCGACTGGGATCGGGAACGCAACCATGTGGGGAGCGCTCTGGATCTTCATCGCGATCTCCGTGAGCACCTGGCTCCTGGTGCAGGCGTTCGAGGATGCCTGAGCGGTGAGGCGGTGGTGACCACCGTCCGACAGCCCCTTTGCGCCGCGGCCCTCACACCCCGAGTTGGGTAAAGAGCTGGTAGAAGAAGGCAGTCCAGGCAGGCGGAAAGCGATCCCGACCCGCCTCCGCGGTCTCCTCGACCGATCGACCATTCTCGATTGCCGCACGAACGAAGCGCATGGCTTCACGAGTGACTGCAATCTGGCGACGCACGGCCGGGAGATCCGTCACGCCCTCGTGTCCTCCCACGACGACCGACTCGGGGTGCATCTCGTCGAGGAAGCCTTCGAGTCGGTCCAGAAAGGCATCCGGGTCCACCGTGCCCGGATACATCATCGGATTGCTGGCCAGGAAGGCGTCACCCAGATGAGCGACCCGTGCGTCGGTGAAGTAGACCGAAATGTCGCCAGCCGAGTGAGCCTCGGTCGGTTGGAGCCGAATTTGCTCGCTACCGAATTGGATCGACATCGGTGACTCAACGCGTGTGTCCGGAAGCGCAGCAGGTGGTTTGGGTGGAATTGATACACCCTCCATGAACACGTACGGCTCGGACATGGCGGTCGCCGTCGCGGCGTGAGCATATACGTGCGCCTGTGCACCGAGCGTCGCGGCCGAGCCCATGTGGTCCTCATGGGGGTGAGTGACAATGACCACATCGACTTCATCGCCACCCAGTTGGGAAATCGTTCGCCGAAGGGCCGGGAGCGTGGGACCGTATCCCGTATCGACGAGCACCACTCCGTCGGAAGCCACCCGCGCGACGATGTTTGCACCGGCACCGGTAATCAGGAAGACGTCACCGCCGAGTCGTCGTGCCGACAAGGTGAGCGCCGCCACCTGCCGCATGAGTTCGCGGAACCCCGCAGAGTCTCGGACTCCGTCGAACGCCCCGTCCTCTTCGGCAAACGAGACCATGAGCGGCGCGATGTCCTCGTCCCACAACGCCCGAAGCCACTCGACCGACTCCGATCCCCGCCGAGACAGCGCTGCGGCCCGGGCTGCGTGGTACTGAACGACGGGACGGTTCGGATCCCCGAATGGCAATAAATCAGCGGCAGCGGCCATTTCCCGTGCATAGAGGGC